>JBBCKB010000028.1:0-109924 GCA_037189965.1 Chthoniobacteraceae bacterium
CCGTCCCTTTCGCCTCCCTGCTTCCCATGAAACGCTCCATCCTTATCGCCCTTCTTGGCTCCACCGTTCTGGCTGCTTCCCTTTCTGCGGCTCCGCTCCAGGGCCCGCCGCTGCCCGCCACCAAGGAGCGGCCCATCCGCCTGATTGAGGAGGGGCAGCCCAAGGCCGTGATCCTCCTGCCCTCGACGGTGCCTCCCTCCGTGGCCAAAGCGGTGGAAGCCTTTGTCTCCACCCTGCGGGAGGCCACCGGCGTGGAACTGCCCGTGCGCCCGGAAGCGGAGGCCGCCGGGCTTGGCAAAGGCGTGGTAAAAATCTTCGTCGGCGATACGAAGGAAGCCGCCGCTCGCGGCCTGCGCTCCTCCGCCCTCGCCGAAGAGAGCTACCGGATCATCGCGGAGCCCGGGCAGATCCTCCTCTTGGGCCGCGACAAGGAGAGCGACATGATCCACTACGTCGATTCGCTGCCCACCCGCTGGGCGCTCAATCAGTTGCTGGACCAATACCTCGGCGTGCGGTGGCTCTGGCCGGGAAAGCTCGGCACCCACATCCCCAAAGCCACCTCCTTTGCCGTACCGGAGATGGATGTCACCTACCAGCCGGACCTCTTGTTGCGCCGCTTGCGGCTTATCCCCACCTACATGAACGGTGCAGCGCTGCAAGAAAACGGCTTACCCCCACTTCTGGAGCCGGAGGGTCGCGAACGGTTGATGTCGGAGGCCGTCGAGTGGCTTAAAAACCACCAGGGCGGCCAGCGGGGCCGCATCCGTTTTGGCCACGCCTTTGCCGACTGGTGGCAGAAGTACTCCGCCGCCCACCCCGACTACTTTGCCGTGCCGCCCCGGGGCATCCAGCAGCCCAAGCCGAATGAGAAATCCGTCAAGCTCCGGCTGGCCAACCCGGCGGTGGTGGAGCAGATCGCCGCCGAATATACCGAGAAGGATGCGCCTGCGTTCTACAACATCTGCCCCAATGACGGGTATGGCTTTGATACCAGCGCGGAAACGCGGCAATGGGACGTTCCCGCAGACCAGAAAGCCATGGATATCTGGAGCGGCAAGGCCAACCTCACCGCCCGCCACGTCCACTTCTGGAACCGCGTTTACGAGCGGCTCTCGCAGATCAACCCGGATGTAACGCTCATCTCCTACGCCTACGCTTCCTACCGGACGCCGCCGCCGCCCGAGGTGCCACTGCGAGCGAGGATGATCATCGCCGTGGTGGATAGCTTCTCGGCGTATGATGCCTGGCAGGCGTGGAGCGATACCGGCGCGAAGATGATCCTGCGGCCCAACTGGTGGATCGTCGGTGCGGATGCCCCCCACATCCCCCTGCGGCGGATGAGCCGCTTTGTCCACCACATCCGCAAGAACAACCTGGTGGGGATTGATAAAGACAGCATCTGCGGCTACTGGGCCACGCAGGGGCTCAACTACTATGCTCTCGCGCGCCTCATCGAGCGGCCTGACCTTTCGCGGGATGAGATTGTCGCCGAGTACGCTTCCGCGTTTGGCCCGGCGGCAGAGCACATCCGCGCCTATATCGACTACTGGGAGGACCTCACCGACAAAGCCGCCTACCCCAACCACGCGGGGAGTATCGTCTCGGAGAACCCGGACGGGATCTACGAGCGGCTGGTGCGTGAAAAAGGCATCCCCTTTAATCCGCGCCTCGGTTCTCTCTGGATCATGCCCCACCTTTATGGGGACGAGGCCCTCGCCAAAGGTAGCCGCTTCCTGGATGAGGCTGACGCGGCATTGAGCACGCCGGATGACGCCACGGCCCGGGAGCGCGTGGCCTTTCTCCGGGCGGGCCTGGAGGAGCTGCGGGCGATTCGCGACGTCATCGCCACCGTCACAGCCCTCAAGGAACGGCCGGAAGACGCCGCTCTCCTGGCCGAGTATGAGAAGCGCTCGGAAGCCCTCCTTGCCCTGCGCAAACGGCATGCCTCCACGCACGTGGTCTGGGGGGAGAAAGTTTACGTCCAGGAAAACAAGCTGAAGATCCCCACCCTGCCACGCAACCTTGGCAAGGCGGCCCCGGACCTCCGCGGAATGTAGCCATGCTCCACCTTCTCCCCACCGAAGCGCCCGCCCTCGCCCGGGCATTGGAAGCCGTGCGCGAGCTTTACCCGGCGCGCTTTGCGCCAACGGCGCGCTGGCAGATCGCTTTTGAGCAACTGCCCGAGGGTGCCCCCGCCGGTTGGCGGCTGGAGCCGGGCACCCCGTGCCGCGTCTTCTACACCCGCCCGTGCGACGCGCTCCGCGCGCTCGGCGTGCTCATGGGCGAGCTGGAGGCCACCGGCACCTTGCGCCCCGCCTACGAGGAGACGCCGTTCAGCGCCCTGGGAGTCATGCTCGACCTTTCGCGCAATGGCGCGCTCCGGGTTGAAACGCTCCGGCGGCTCCTCACGCAGTTTGCGCTCATGGGGGTCAACCGGCTCTTTCTTTACATGGAGGATGTCTACGAAGTGCCGGGAGAGCCGCTCTTTGGCTACTTCCGCGGGCGCTACAGCGAGGCGGAGCTGCGCGAGGTGGATGCCCATGCCGACCGCCTGGGGGTGGAGGTCATCCCGTTTATCCAGACTCTTGGGCATCTGCGCCAGCTCCTGCAATGGCCGCCTTACCAACCGCTCCAGGATACCCAGGAGGTGCTCCTCGCCCATGCGCCGGAGTCGCTCGCGCTCCTCGCCAAAATGCTGGCTGCCGCGACGGCGCCGTTCCGCTCCCGGCGCATCCACCTCGGCATGGATGAAGCGCACGGCATCGGCACCGGCCACTACCGGCTGCGGCACGGCGTCATCCCGCCGTTTGAAATTCTGGGCCGGCACCTTGAGGCCACGGCCGCCCTTTGTGAAGAGATGGGGCTCTCCCCCATGATCTGGAGTGATATGTTCTTCCGCCTCGGCTCCTGCACGGAGGACTACTATGACCGAGCCTCCACCATCCCCCCGGAGGCGGCGCGGCGCATTCCGGCAAATGTGAGCCTCGTCTACTGGGACTATTACCATACCGACCCGGCGTTTTATCTGGAGTGGATCGCGCGGCACCGCGAGGCCCTGGGCCGCGAGCCGATGCTGGCGGTGGGCGCGTGGACATGGAACCGCTTCTGGACGGCGCTCCCCCGCAGCTTTGCCACGCTCCGCGCGGGAATGTCCGCCGCCCGGCAGGCGGGGGTGAGGGAGGCGTTCATCTCCCTTTGGGGGGATGACGGTGCGGAATGCCCCGCGTTCTCCGCGCTCCCTGCGGTCCAATATTTTGCCGACACCGCCTACGCGCCGGGGGGGGAGCCGGAGCGCTCCGCCATCCACTTCCTGGGGAGTTGCGGGGCACGGTGGGAGGCGTGGGTGGCCGCGAGCGATCTGGATCTCCACCCCGGCCTCGACGACCCGGACACCGCCATCCTCAACACCGCAAAATGGCTGCTCTGGCACGACCCGCTGCTCGGCTTTCTGGAGGCCCATATCCCCCCCTTCTTCGAGGCTCACTACCAACAGCTCGCGCGGCGGTTGCGCGCGGATGTCGAAGCGGGGGAGGAAGCCCTGCGCCTCCCGCTGCACCTCGCCGAAGCCGTGGCGACTAAAACCAGCCTGCACCTCCAACTGCGGCCCGCCTACCGGGCGGGGGATGTTGCCACGCTCCGCAGGATCGTGGAGGAGCTGCTGCCCGACCTTCATGCCAAACTCCGCGTGCTCTGGCACTACCACCGTCTCCTCTGGCACCGCGAGAACAAGCCCTTTGGCTGGGAGGTGATGGAGCGCCGCTACGGTGGCCTGTTCCTGCGGCTTGAAACGCTGGAAACCGAGCTGCGCCTTTATCTCGAAGGGGGCCAGCCACTCATCGAGTCGCTGGCGTGCGAGCCCCACCCCGTCTACGCCGAAGCCGACCTCCCTCTCCTTGTCATCAACCACCGGAAAGCCGCCTCACCCAGCATGTTGCAATAAAGGCTCTTTCCCTCACCACCACCCACCCCCATCCATCCCATGAAATACCGCACCTCCCACCTCCTGCCCCGTTTCTTTGCCACTGGCCTCCTGGCCTTCAGCTTCCTCGCCGCCATGCCCGGTGAAACCGCTGCGGCGCTCCTGACATTCAGCCCCTCCACGCCATCCGTAGAGGTCGATTTTGGCGCGCTCGCCGAAGGCAGCCCGGTGACGACCCTTCCGGGCTGGAGCGGCGGCTCCAACATCGTCAGCACCGCCGCGCGCGATGCCACGCACGCTCCTCACGCCGTGGTGTTAAGCACGACCGACTCCGGCAACGTCACCACCACCAGCCCGGTCTATTCCCCCGGCCTCCCAGCCGGGACGACCGTCTATTTCTCCGCGTGGATCAACTGGAGCGGGAGCAACTCCTCCAACGTCCGTATCTCGTTGTTTGACGGAGACGGCCTTTCGCTCGGGGCATTCGGCCTTGCCTCCAAACAATTTGGCATGGCGGGGACGAATGGCACCTGGACCTACAGCAGCGAAACGATAGCGGCCAACAAATGGTACGAGCTGGCCCTCGTCGTGGACCTTGATGATACCAACCCCACTGCCTCGAAGGGGTATCTTTTCGTGCGCGACGTAAGCGCGGGGCCGGATTTCCGTTTGCTCTCCGGTTTTGAATCAGGCGTCACCATGGGCTATGCCTCGGGCTCCGATGCCACCCATTTTGCCAACTGGAGCCTGCAACTCCGCAACAACGTGCAGCTCGACACGCTGGCGGTGGGCGTGGCCATCCCCGAAGGCCGCACGGCCTCCCTCCTCATCGGGGCCGGGCTGGTGTTTGCGGGGCTTAAAACCGTGCGGCCCGGAGGCGCGCCACGCGGGCAGCGGTGAAAAAAGGGGGTGCCAAACGGGCGTGGCTCGTGCAGTATCTCCGGCTTTCCTATGAGTTCCAACGTTCGCGTCCGCTTTGCCCCTTCGCCCACCGGCTACCTCCACGTCGGCGGGGCTCGTACCGCTTTGTTCAACTGGCTCTACGCCCGGCACACGGGGGGCAAGCTCATCCTGCGGATTGAGGATACCGACAAGGCGCGCAACACCGCCGAGGCCACGCAGGCGATCTACGACGGCCTGCGCTGGCTCGGGCTCGATTGGGATGAAGGCCCCTTTGCCGGGGGCGACCATGGCCCGTACTTCCAGAGCGAGCGCGAGGAGGTCTACCTCCGCTACTTCGAGCAGCTCAAGGCCGCTGGGCATCTTTACGAAGATAACGGCGCGTGGCGCTTCCGCTCGCCGCGCAAGAGCGTGGTGCTCGAAGACGAGGTGTGCGGGAAGATCGAGTTTGACCTCTCCAACCCGATGACGCACCCGGACATCACCATCCGCCGCCCCGATGGCGGGTGGATCTTCCACTTCGTCAACGTAGTGGACGATATCGAGATGAAGATCACCCATGTGATCCGGGGGGAAGACCACCTCTCCAACACCCCCAAGCACATCGAGCTTTACCAGGCGCTCGGCGCGCAGCCGCCGCGGTTTGCCCACATCCCCCTCATCCTCAACCGCGACGGCTCCAAGATGAGCAAGCGCGACCAGGGGGCCGCCATGGCCGGGTATGTGGAGGCCGGGTACGCCCCGGAAGCCGTGCGCAACTACCTCTGCCTCCTCGGCTGGTCCCCCAAGGACAACCGCGAGATCCTCGATATTAAAGAGATCGTCGAGCTGTTTGACCTCCCGAAGATCAACCGTCGTAATGCTTCTTTCGATCTCGATAAGTGCTACTGGATCAACGGCCAATACCTTGTCCAGATGTCGCTGGAGCGGTTTCTGGAGCTGAGCCTCCCCTTCATCGACAAGGCGGGCATTGCTTACGGCTCGGCCGAGGCGCTCAAGCCCGCGCTGGCCATCGTGAAGGAAAAGATCAAGCACCTCAACGAAGTGCCCGCGTGGATCAGCTATTTCTTCACGGACACCGTGGAGTTCGACCCCGAAGCGGTGGAGAAGACCCTCAACAAGCCGGGTGCCGCCGAGCGCCTGCGCGCTTTGGCAGACCGCTACGAGGCGCTCCCTTCGTGGGATGTGGAGGCACTGGAAGCCACGCTCAAAGCCACGGCGGCAGAGCTGGGGGTTAAAAACGGCGAGCTCATCCACCCCACGCGCGTGGCGGCGAGCGGGCGCGCCGTCGGCCCCAGCCTCTACCACATGCTGGAAGTGCTCGGCAAAGAGCGCGTGGTGAAGCGGATGCGCAACGCCCCGGCAGCGTAGAGCCGTAAATGGGCTATACCCCCCTGAGGGGGAATTGTAGGGCGTCTCTGTGAGACGCCGTGGGGTTGGACTGCCGTCTCACAGAGACGGCCTACAATTTGCCAAACGACGCTCGGGCCGGGGGGGGGCGTCAACACCACCCAACCCTCGGTCATCCTAGTAAGTCCACCGGCCGGTGGGCGAGGCAAGCGTCGGTAGCTCGTGAGTCATATACTGCGAACGACCCACCGCCCCCCACATGCGGATACCGGTGGCAGAGCGGAATTTCTGGCTCATGCTCTCGCCGGTATGGCAGCCCCAGCTTTTTACGAAGGCGTCGCGGGTGAAGATGCCCCGGCGGATCTGGCCAAAATCGTTCTCATGCCACCAAGCCTTGGAGGCGCTGTCGATGTTGTTGGAGTAATCAAACATCAAACACGCGCGGTTGGAGTGGCCGAAGTACTCAAGGTTGGCAATCTTGATGCGGTCCCGCGGTTTGCCTGAGTTGAGGTGGTTGACCAACTGCGAGGTTTGCTCAAAAAAGCGGAGGTTGACGCGGTAGGCATCGCGCACGGAGACGATGGTGGGCATCAGGTCGCGGCCTTCCTGCGCCGCGCGGGTGCGGTACGAAGGGGCGTAGACAAACCAGGTGATCTGCGAGGGAGGTACCCCCTGCTCGATCAACTGCTGGATGCGGATGCGCGCGGCGCGGATAAAGTTGAGCCACCAGATGTCGTGCGGCTGGGCCTTCCACTTCTCCCACTTGTGGAGGGTGACGCCGCCGCTAATGATGATGTACTCGCGCTCCACGCCCGCCTGCGCCTTGAGCCCCGGGGCATGGGCAAGGAAAGCCATCAACAAGAGGAGCCAGAAACAGCGGGAGAGGCGGGAGCGGTTCATCATTTGGTGCGGTGAGGGTTAAGGAGTGGAGGTGGCGGCCCAGGGGGGGATGGCTTCGCCGCGGATCAAGTCCGCATGGGTTTGCCGCTCGCGGATGACATCGGCCCGGCTGCCATAGACGAGCACTTCCGCCGGCAAGGCGCGGGAGTTGTAGTTGCTGGCCATGCTGAAGCCGTAGGCTCCGGCGCTCATGAGGGCCACCAGCTCGCCCTCTTCCAAGGGGGGCAGCTCGCGGTCTTGCGCAAAAAAGTCGCCGCTTTCGCACACAGGGCCGACGATATCCATCTTCTCGCGGGCGCTGGAGGCGGGCTCGCGCAGGGGGATGATCTCGTGGAAGCCTTCATACAGGGCGGGGCGGATGAGGTCGTTCATCCCCGCATCGACAATGGCGAACTTCTTGCGCCCACCTTTTTTGAGGTAGAGCACCCGGGTAAGCAGCACGCCCGCGTTGCCCACCATGTAGCGGCCCGGTTCGAAAAGGATCTTGAGCCCCAGCGGCTTGAGCAGGGGGATGATCGCCTGCGCGTAGGCCTCTACGGTGAGCCGCCCTTGCGTCTCCTCCTCCGCCCACCACTGGGCGTTGCCGGAGGCGAGCGAGGGGTCGTAAACAATGCCGATGCCTCCACCGATGGAGAAGTACTCGATGCCGTAGCGGGCCTTGAGCTCCTCGACCAGCGGCACCATTTTGGCCACAGCCTCGGCAAACGGGGCAACTTTGGTGATCTGCGAGCCGATATGCATCTGCACGCCGCGAATGGCGATGTTGGGCATCTTCGAGGCGGCTTCGTAAACGGCGGCCACGCGGTCAAAGGCGATGCCAAATTTGTTTTCGCTCTTGCCGGTGGAAATGTACTTGTGCGTGCCCGCATCGACATCCGGATTGACCCGCAGGGAGATCGGCGCGCGGTGGTTGATCGCCCCGGCCACTTCGTTGATGTAAGCCAGCTCGCTCTCGCTCTCGATATTGAAGGAGAGGATGCCCTGCTGGAGGGCGTATTTGATCTCCGTCTCCGTCTTGCCGACTCCGGCAAAGGTGCACTGTTCGGGGCGGCCCCCGGCTTTCTGGACGCGGTAGAGCTCCCCTGCGGAGACGATGTCAAACCCGCTCCGCTCCCCGGCCAGAAGGCTCAGGATGCCGATGTTGGAGTTGGCCTTGACGGCGTAGCAGATCAGGTGCGGCAAGTCCGCAAATGCCCGGTCGAGACGGCGGTAATGGTCTAAAATGGTGTGTGCGGAGTAGACGTAGGTGGGGGTGCCAGCCTCTGCGGCGATCTTGGCAAGGTCTACATCTTCACAATGGAGGGCGCCCTCCCGGTATTCGAACGAGTGCATGAACGGCGAACCTTACGGGTTTCGCGCCGCAAATCAAGCGTGGGCCGCTGGGGTAGCTAGAGCGCCTCCTGGTTGACCCACTGCACGGCAAAGCGGACCATCTCGGGGGCGGTTTTGAGGTTGAGCTTTTCTTTGATATGGGCGCGGTGGCTCTCGATGGTCTTGACGCTCAGGCTCAGGTCTTCGGCGATCTGCCGCGTACCGTGCCCCTGGCCGATGAGCTGCAAGACTTCCAGCTCGCGGTCGGAAAGCGCGGCCACGGGGGAGGTGTCTTGCACGGATTTGCCGTCGATCGCCTTGCGCATCATCTTGTCGGCGAGTTTTTCGGAGACGTAGATCTGCCCGTTGAGGATGCGTCGCAGCGCTCCGGTGAGCTTCTCGGTCGCTTCCTGCTTCATCACATACCCTTTGGCTCCCGCGCGCAACGCCCGCTCTGCGTAGAGCGACTCGTCGTGCATGGAGAGCACCAGGATCGGTAGCTCCGGCCACTGGGCAACGATGTTTTTGATCAACTCGATGCCGTTGGTCCCCTGGAGTGTGATATCCACAATCGCAAGGTCTGGGCAAAGCTCCGGGATGGCGGCCATCGCCTTGCGGGCGTTCTCCGCCTCGCCACAGACGAAAAGGTCGCTCTCGCCATTGAGAAGCTGGGCCAGCCCCTGCCGGACGATGGGGTGGTCATCAACAATCAGGACTTTTGCTTTGTTATCTGGCTTTTTCATGGAACCTCGGGGGGTGCGATATCGGGGATCGGATGCCCGGGGGCAACCGGTCGCGTCTTCGTGGATAAAAAGCGGGTCTCCCTAGGGGGAAGGCTGGGGGAGTGTCCGGTTGTTGCGCAAAACCGGTGGAAATGCAAGACAGGCATGGGCTGTGTGTGGGGAGACTGCGGGGCGGGAGCGACCCGGGCACAGCCACCTTGCCGGAGAGGAGGAGCGCATCCCCCCTTCCTAAGTGGGGAAGCCCGGCCTCGCCGGAAGATCGCCCGCCTTCCCGCTGCGGTGGCATGGGGTATGCTCATTGCAGCAGGGGTCCGTCCGTGTGCCCCGAAGCTAGGCACCCCGGGCCATAAACGCAAGCCGCGCAGACCCTGCTTGGCCTGTGCAGGAAACCCTTACCCCCGTGCCACCGGCTTGCCCGGCGGCCCCTCGGGGAAGTGCGCACCCGATAGGCAGGGGGTTGCCCGATTGCGCTCGGGCCACCCATCCCCCCACCATTGCAGCGCCGATGACAAGGACGGGAGGCGGCTCGCTGCCTCTCCTCTCCCTCCGGAAAAGAAACCACGCCGCACCGGGCGCGGGAGAGCTTTCGGCACTCTTTGTATTCCCATGAAGCGCGATTTGGAAGGCATCGGAAATTTTGTAGGCTCAAAGCTCCGCCTCCTGCGGGCCGCCACCCCGGGGCGCGAGTGGCGTTCGCTTGCGGAGAAGCGCCACTGCATCCTTTGCGAGCGGGATTTTACCGGCAACGAAGTCCGGCTCGCCCGGGGCCGACGCGGGGTCGCCCGCCTTGCCTGCCCCACGCCGGGCTGTATCGCCACCCCGGCAGAGTGGGTCCACCCGGGGAATCCGCTCCTCTCCGAAGAAGCCTGGCGCGACTGGGTGCGCCTGCTCGATTCGCTTTGCGATGAAGAGGGTGCCTCGCGCCGCCCCGTACGCCGCTTCCGCCCCCGGGCCGATGGCCCCCGCGCCGCGCCGCTCTGGGGGGCTTAGAGGGCTCTAAAGACAGCGCGCTCGCCTTTGCGCTCGCCTCTCCGGGGGATTTACGTTTCACCTAGGGGGATGAAGACACGTTTCGCGTTTGCCGGATTTCGCCATGGCCACGTTTTTGACCTTCTGGCCGGGGCTGCAGCGTCGCCCGAGATAGAGATCGTCGCCGCCTGCGAGGAGGATGAAGCCGCCCGCAATGCCCTGCCCGAGGCGATCCGCGCCCGCATCACCCACACCTCCATCGAAGCCATGCTGGCCGAGGTACCCAGCGACGTGGTGGTGGTGGGCGATTACTATGGCAAACGCGGCAGCATCGCCATCGCCGCGCTCAAGGCGGGCCGCCACGTCATCGCCGACAAGCCGCTCTGCACGAGCCTTGAGGAGCTGGATGAGATCGAGCGCCTTTCCAAAGAAAAAGGGCTCGCCGTCGGTCTTCAGCTCGACCTGCGGGACAACGTAAACCTCCTCGCCCTGCGCAAGGTGCTCGCGGAGGGGACGATTGGCGAAGTCGTCACCGTGCTCGTCACCGCGCAGCACCCGCTCAACCTCGGGGTGCGCCCCGGCTGGTATTTTGAGGAGGGTAAACACGGCGGCACGATCAATGACATCGGCATCCACGCCTTCGACATCCTCCCCTGGCTCACGGGCCATCGGTTGACCGAAGTGCTTGCCGCGCGGGATTGGAACGCCAAGGCGACGCAGTACCCGCACTTCAAAGAGTCTGCGCAGCTCATGGCCAAGCTGGCCAACGGTGCGGGCGTGCTGGCCGATTTCTCCTACCTCGCGCCGACGATTCTCGGCTTTAAAGACCCGTTTTACTGGCAGATCGCCTGCCACGGCACCAACGGCGTGGCTGTCACCGGCGCGAATGCCAACGGTGTGCGCGTGACGACCGATACGGATGAGACCCCGCGCGAAATCCCCGCGGAGCCGAAAGTGAGCCGCCGCTACCTGACGGACTTCCTCCTCACCCTGCAAGGGCGCGAGAGCGAAGCCGCGCTGACGACCGCGCAGGTGCTCGCCGCCTCGCGCGAGGCGCTCCAAGCACAAGCCGCCACGCAAGCACACGGGTAGCCTCCTCTCCGCTCGGCAGCAACAAGGCCGTTTCTGTGAAACGGCGGTCCAACCCCACGGCGTCTCACAGAGACGCTACAGTTCGTCCAACGGTGCGACGAGACGCGGCAGCGTCGTGGAGTGCGGCGCTTCCGCGCCGCTTTGCCGGACGGAGCCAGACCGTTGGCGAGTGGGAACACAAGCACGGTAGCGGGATAACTGTAGGCCGTTTCTGTGAAACGGCGGGCCAGCCCCATGGCGTCTCACAGAGATGCCCTACAATTCGTCCTACAGCGGGGTGGAAGCGCAACGAGCTGAGTGGGCTACACCCCCTCTTTGAGCAACTCCACCACGCGGTCCAACTCCGCCTCGGTGTTGTAGAAGTGGGGGCTCAGGCGCAGGTACGCCTGCCCCGCGCGGTCATGCCGCAACGAGGCGACCACGCCCGCCGCTTCCAGCCGTTTGAAGAACGGCTCCATCGGTAGGTGCGGGTGGTGGAAGGTGGTGATCGACGAGGCATTCGGCCCCTCTGCCCGGCCATAAATCGTGAAGCCCAGCTCCCGCAGCGCCGCCACCAGCCGCCCTTTCAGCGCGAGCAGATGCGTGGCGATGGCCTCCACCCCCACGCTCTCCAGCAGTTCCAGGGCGGCGCGCATCCCGTACATCCCCACCGCGTTGAGGACGCCCGGCTCGTACCGCATCGCCGTGTCGGGGAAGGCGATCTCCTCCTGCGCGATAAAGTTGGGCGAGCGCACGTTCCACGCCCCCAGCAGCGTGGGCCGCAGCAGCGGGAAGTGCGCCTTTTTTACATAAACGATGCCCATCGCCATTGGCCCGAGCATCCACTTATGCGCGTCGGCACTCAGGAAATCGACATGCTCCACCGAGGTGGGGAAGGCGCCGAGCGTCTGGATGGCATCGAGCGAAAAAAGGACCCCGCGCTCGTGCAGCAGGCGGCCAATGGCGTCCACATCAATCCGGTACCCGCTCAGGAAGTGACACGAGGCGAGCGCCACCAGCCGCGTGCTTGGGGTAAGCGCGGCGGCCACCAGCTCGGGGGTGATCTCGCCCGGTGCTTCGGGGCGCAGCAGCTTCACCTTTACCCCCCGGCGCTCCAGTTCCAGCCATGGGTAGACATTGGCCGGGTAGTCCTCGGCATGGAAGACGACCTCGTCCCCCCGCTCCCACGGGAGGCCGTTGGCAAAGAGGCTTAAGCCCAGCGAAGTCGGCCCCAGCAGTGCGATCTCATCTGCCTGCGCCCCGATAAAGCGGGCTGCCAGCGCGCGTGTCGCCTGCATGTCTTTGATGAAGCCGCCAAACTCCTGGTGCTGCGTGCTGGAGGCTCGGGTGTACTCCACCATGGCATCGGCCACCGCTCGGGGCAGCACCGTTACCCCCGCGTGGCCGAGAAAGATCGCGTCATTACAAACCGGGAAGGCGGCACGGCGGGAGGCTTCGTCAGAGAAAGGAAGTTTCATGGAGTAAGCGAGAAGGGAGCGGGGGATGGCTCGGGGGCCGGAGCCTCCATCCAGACATCGGGCAAGGCCAGCCGCGTGCTCACCCGGTACTCGCGGTAGACGAGCGGCTCGCCCGTCGCAGCATCCACCCAGCGCCCTTCTTTGGCGACGAAATTGGGCAGCGGGATGCGGCGCGCATTGGCATAGGGCAGGGGCGAGCGACCGGCAATAAGCCAGAAGAGGCCGAGATGCAGCGCCAGCACGCCCACGACCACCAGCACCACCTGCCACGGCTTCATGCCTTGCGGCGCGCCTCCTCGCCTTCGCGGATGAGCTGCCAGAAGCCGGGCTTCTGCGCCAGCGTGCGGTCTTCCTCCACCATGGGGAGGCTGGAGCGGAAGAGAAAGTCGCGGATTGTCGCCCGGTGCAGCACCCGGTGGATGAGAATGCCCTCTCCCGAGCGCTCGAAGTAGATGCGGTAGTCGCTCGCGCGGTAGCGGTAGAGCGTCTTGCCCTCGCGCACCATGTGGCCGAAACGCTCGGGGTCCAGCGAATCAAGGTCTTCGGGGAGGATCTGGAACTCGGCCAGCAAATCCAACTGCAATTCGGTAGGAAGCGCAGACATCTCGGCGGCGCTGATTTCGTTGAAGACGATCTGGAACATGGAAAGAGGGCACCCACGTTAGCCCCAATTTCCCCCCATGGCCAGCGGCTCTTTTTGAAGCGTGCGGGGGCGTTCGCACACTTTCGATGACAAAAAACGTGACAACAGAATCATTTCGTAATTTAACTTCAGCAGTTAATTTAACTTTAGCAGGAACATCTCGATCGGTATGAAACTTCCCTCCCTATTCCTTTGCCTGACGTTTTCGCTTTTGTCGCCCCACGTTCGGGCGGGCGTTTTCGAGGCATTGAATGGCGAGCTTGGCGATGAATTGGGGACTGCGGTGGCGGTATCTGGCAATCTGGCGCTTGGGACCGCACCGTGGGCGGATGACGGGCGCGGGTTTGCCTATCTCTTTGGTTCAATCGGCACGGCCACGGGCCTTCACACGGAGAGGGCGGTTCTGAGTATCTCTGAGGAGGATGAGCGGGAGTGGTATGCCTCGGGGGTGGCCCTTTCGGGCAATGGCGCGCTGGTCAGCGACCACCACGCGGAAGATTACCGCGGCGTCGTCTACTACTACCACGGGCTCGATAGCGTCACGGGAGCGAAGACCGAAGATGTCCGGCTAACCGCCTCTGATCGCGCCGAGGACGATACCTTTGGCCGCAGTATCGCGCTGCAGGGGGTGAGCGCAGTGGTCGGAGCCTCCGGCGGGGAGAAAGCGTACTTCTTCCGCAACGTGGCGAGTGGCGGCTCCACGATCACGGAGGATACCATCCTCACCGCTTCCGATAACCCGGGGGACACGGCCTTCGGGCGCTCGGTCAGCCTTTCAGGGGAGCGCGCCCTCGTCGGGGCGTTCCTGGATAGCGAAAAGGCCTCTGAAGCTGGAGCCGCCTACGTTTACCACGACCTCCACCTCGCTGGAGCCACCAAGACGCAGGATGTAAAGCTCACCGCCTCCGACGCGGCGGAGGCGGACAATTTTGGCATCGCCGTCAGCCTTTCCGGCAATGCGGCCCTCGTCGGCGCGGACCGAGCCAATAGCGACGGGTGGGACTCGGGCACCGCCTACTTCTACCGGGACGTGAGCGGACCGGGCACCGAGCGCACCGAAGATGTCCGGCTCACAGCCTCGCATTCCGGCGATCGCGAGTATCACTTCTTTGGCCGCTCCCTCAGCCTCGTGGGCGATACCGCGCTGGTAGGAGCCAGCGGCTACCGCGATGGAGTGGAGAGCACGGGAGCGGCCTACCTCTTCCTCGACCTGAACAGCGCCGGAGCCGCTCGCACCGAGGATGTCCTGCTCCTGGCCTCCCAACGGCAGCATGGCGATTATTTCGGGAGCGGCGTCGCGTTGGATGGCGACACCTTTGTCATCGGAGCCCGGGGCGCGGAAGGGAATGCGCCGGAATCCGGGCGGCTTTTCAGCGGCAGCGTGGAGAGTGTCACCACGTTGGATGAAGGCGATGCCAGCCGCGTCATCTCTGGCATCAGCTTTGTCTCGCAGCGCGATTGGGTCGTGGGCGAGACCACGAGCCGCAACACCGTCATCCTCTCCGAAGGCGACCTTGCAAACGTCAGCGCGCCGGGAGCCACTGTCTTCATTGGGCGAAATGCGGGGTCGAATGGGAACCGCCTCGAAATCCTGGGAGAGCTTCTGGCGGAGGAAGTGCGCGTCGGCTCCGTCGGAGGGAACACCGGTAACACCCTGCGCCTGGGCGAGAACGCCATCCTGAGTCTCACCACGCTTTCGATGACGGCGGGTAACCTTCTGGAGATCGAAGGGGGTGACTATAGCGATATCAACCAGCTTCTCACCCGGCTGGATGGCACCCTTCTACAGGTTTGGACAGGCGGCGGCTGGGCGGAGGTGGATGTCGTCAACCACGCGAGCTTGCTGACTCTGACTTACACGGGCGGTGATACCCGGATCGAAGCCATCCCAGAGCCCGCCGTCACCTCCTTGCTATTGGCGACTCTCGGCGGGTGGTTGGCCGTTCGTCGGCGGTTTCATAGTTAAAAATCATTAAGAAATAACTAGCGAAGTAGAATCTCCAAATTTCTCCAAGCACATGATCAAACCCACCTTCCTTTCGCTGACATTGGCGCTTGCCGCCTCCCTCTCCCCCTCTCTCCAGGCACAGGTGACCTCTTTCCAATGGCAAGGCGGCGTCAGTTCCGATTGGTCAAATGCGTTGAACTGGACGAACCAGGCAGCGCCGAAATCTCCGACTGAAAGGATCTACATTTCCACTTCCAATGGCGGCTTTGACCCCTTGTTCAATTCTGGGGCGACATTAAATATTCTGGACTGGCTGGAAGTGCATGGCTCGCAGGTCCGTTCATCCCAAATGACGATCTCCAATGGATCTTCGGTTTCCTCCAGCTCGGTCATCATTGGGAAAAATCCCGAACCTGGCATTAAAGAAAGTGTCCTTACCGTAACGGGAAGCCATAGCACCCTTTCAGCGTTTTCCTATTCGGTGATGGAAACCGGGCGTCTGGAGGTATTTTCGGGAGCGACGGCCCAGACCCAATCCCTATCCAGCAGAGGGCAAACCACGATTCAAGGAGTGGGGAGTTCGTTGACGGTCAGCCAATCGGCAATGATTGATGGAACCGTAAACGTAAGAAACGGCGGGAGTCTTACAACTTTGGGCAGCGACGGTTTTAATGCCCTTGTTATTGGAAGATACAGGGAAGGTGGATCGCTCCACATTGAAGGGGCCGGATCTTCGGTGGCGGTAGCTTCTTCGGTGATAGTTGGAGATTCAGTGACGGGTTCCCTGAATATCTCCGATGGAGGGCAGCTCCATGTCAGCCGAGGCGTTGAAATTGGAGTCCAATCCCGAGGTGGCAGCGGGTTGGTCGAAATTTCCGGATCGGGTTCGTGGCTTGATATTCAAGGTGGCGGAACATTTGGTGGGCTCTATGTGGCCGATGGGGAACTGGTGATCAGGGATGGGGCCAAAGTCTCACTAAAGAATTCATCCGTTCGAGTGGAATCGAGAGGGCGGATTGAAATCGACCATGGGGTTCTTGAAACCGATGGAGGATTTAGTTCAAGTGGAGATCCGACAAAGCTGAACAACGGGACGATTCGCTTGAATCATTCGGCGCCAGCGCCCCAGGGTATAGGTGGAGGGCTCCACCTTTCAGGCACCGCAAATGCCATTGAAGTGAATGGTCCTGCAAGCTCTGCCGTCGCCGTTGAAATCCAGGGAGGATTGCATGGGGACGGTGATATTGCCCTCCGGGGTGGAGCTTCTTTTACGCTCAGAGGAGTGAATGGAACGAACTCAAATACCGGAACGGTGTTTTTGGATGGCGGAAAACTTTCTTTGATTAGTGGTAATAACTTGAATCAGGTAGCAACCCTGAAGGGAGACCTGATCAATAACGGAGAGGTTAGCTTCATCAACTTTGGAGCAGTGTACAATACCTATGAAGGAGTGATCAGCGGGAGTGGTAGCTTCATCAAAGACGGAACCGGGACACTGACGCTGACCAATCACCACACCTACACGGGAACGACAGCCGTTCGAGCTGGCACTCTTAACCTCCTTGGAGGCCTGATTGGGCCAGGCGGTTTGGTAACAGTAACGAATACTGGCATTCTTGGTGGAACTGGAACTATTGATCGAGATGTCGTGGTGGATAGATACGGCATTGCATCGACCTCGCTCGTCTATAACGGAAAAGTAACGTTTGCCGATGCGCGTAACATTGGTAATTTCAGCAGCGGCACCCAAACGGCGGGAACGCAGGAGACGTTGGTGGTGGATAACGCCACGGGAGGCACGATCAACGCCACTGCGGGCACGGCGTACCTGACCACGTTGGATGGGGCCACTCTCCAAGCCGGAAATTTCGGAGCGCTGGTGGAGACGTTGACCTCGGGCAACGTCCAGTCGACGGGTGGCCTTCAGGTCACCAACCTCAACGGGGGAAACATCACCCTCGGCCAGCTCGCTTACCTGAGCGCACAGCAGGGGAACTTCATGGGCCACCTCACCGGGGCGGGCGGGTTGGCGAAGGTCGGCGATGGGGTGCTCACCATTGGGCTTGAAAACACTTACCTCGGCCAGACCCACATCTGGGGTGGCGTGTTGCAGGTTGCGGCGTTGGGGGCTCTGGGCGACGTGCCGATCGTGGTGATCAACAACGGGCGCTTTCAGGTACTTGCAGACATCCACATTGGCCAGGGCAGCGTCACCGGCTCAGATGGCGCGGTGTATGAGAAGCAATACTCCGTTGGTGAGGAACTTTCCAATGTGGGCTCGTTTGACAATGGCAACACCACCATGCAAATCGGCGCGGGTACCAGCACTGGCAACGCGCTGGAGGCAAGCTGGATGAATAACGTCCTCTCGCTCGATGGGTTGGATGGCACCAGCTTCCTCCTCGTCATGGAGTCTTCCAACATTCCCCGCTGGCTTGAGGCAAGCGACGTCTATATCGGTTGGTTTGACCCGCAGAACAACGAATGGAAGATGGCGATCGATGGCAACCACAGCGCTCCCGGCGAGCTGGCCGGGTTCTGGGCAATGGATTACCAGACCTTCCTGACACAGAACGGCGGCTGGAACGCCACGCTCATGATGGGCGCCTATGGGACGGACCTCGCCACCGGGCAGGTCTGGGCGGTAGTCGACCACAACAGCGATTTCACCGTCGTCCCCGAGCCTTCCACCTGGGCAGCGGTGGGTATCGGCGCGCTCCTTCTTGTTGCCCGGCGGCGCGGGCGGCGTGCTGCGTAGGTCGTCGCCCGATCAACGCTGGATCGTCCGCACCAGTGAGACTAGCAGATCGCGAATTTGGGTGTGCTCCAATGCCAGATGGGCAAGGGTGGAGATGGTTTCCCGCAGCTCCGCATCCAGCCCGTCTGGCAAAGCGTTCTTCTTGCGCGAGGCATTGGGAGCTTCCGCAAACGGTACGAGGTGGCGGTAGCCCGAGGGCACAAGGTCCGAGAGGTACGCCCTTAGAAGGGGCGTATGCAGATGTGGGGGAAGCACCGAAAGCATCCGCTCGAAGCTCCCCGGCTCTGCAATGGAGGTGCCACGCACGTACCGGTTGATTTGTGGGCGCGGAATTCCCGAAGCCTCTGAAAAGTGTGTTTGAGACCACTCCAGCTCAGCCAGGGCACTGTTGATCGCGTTGGAAAAGTGGCTCATAAAGCCAAGCTTAGGGTTCCGCCTTGTTGCGGCAACCAAAATTGAGTTTTGGGTTGTTGGGGGGTTGCTTTAGGGGTTACTGTAATGCTTGATGTGCCAAACCGAAGCGGAAATTACGGTTCTCGAAGTTGAGTATTTGGCGCTCAAGGGGCTGGAGCTTTCTTCGGATCTCGAAGTCGTAAAGGCTGCCAAAAGGCGGGCTGCAAACGTGCTGAAGGAGCTTGAGCGGTTGCGGTTGGCCTACGACCTGCCACGGGGTAAGCCTGCCTCCGGAGGAGCGCTGCCGTCAACCTAAGGGCGCTGGCCAGTCTCAAAGCCCCCTACGTCTTTTATGTCCCCTCATGGTCATCGTAGAAATACGGCACCAGAGCGAGAAAATGCGTAAAAATAGGTATAAAAATATTGCAGAGATGAGAAAAACTGATAATTCAATCAGGCAATCCCCCCCTTCTTTAACCGAGAGGGGGGTATTTTTTTCCAAACTCAAAGCTCATGACAAAGTACTTTCTGGCGGCGACGGCCACGGCCATCACTCTCTTTCAAGCTGTGCCGGCGATGGCTCAGAACGATGTTTGGGACCTCAGTTTCAGCGATTTCGGCTACTTCAACAACGAAGGCACCTGGGTGGGGGGCAATAGTGCCCGCTCCGGGGCCAACGTGGCGCTCACCAGCGGCACCCAGCAGCTGGTACGCACCCAAGAGATTTATTTCTACAACGTCGCGCCAGGCTCAACGGGGGATTCATCCTCCATCCTCAACGTCAAGGTGACGGCGACGGTCTTTCTGGACAGCAACGTCAAGATGCCGTCGGGGCAGAGTGGGGAGCCCACCCCGCAGGCGGGCAATCCCTTCACCTTCACCGGTTTTGTGCCGGACTACTACTCCGGCGATAATAGCCCCTCTGTGCCACAGGAAGATTTTGGGCTGCACTACCAGTTCCTTGGCACCACCAACCGGCAGGTTGCCGTCGGTGGGGTGCGTTTTTCCTTCTCTTTCTTTACCGGTACGGTGGCGCAGATTGCGAACCCTTCGCTCCGTTCGGAAGACGACTTCAACCTCGATATCAACAGCGCCTTTATCGTCCCGGCGCTTCGCTTCATGGCGTATGATGTCGATGGAGACAGCGGGAACCGTACGGGTGAGTACCAGCGTGAGAGCGTCCGGGCTTACCTCGACGAAGGGCTCTACGGCTACCACGTTTCCAAGGACGATCCGATCACCGTCACTTCGGAGACCTACCAGGGTCGTGAGAGCTACGTCTTCACCGGCGGGCTCGTCAATATTGACGAAAAGGACCCCCGGGTGACCTCCATCCTCGTATACGAAAACACCTCCGGCTTTACGCTCGATTTCTTCTCCGAATCGCGCTCCCAGAACAACACGGGGTCTTATGATAACCCCGTCTTCAGCGCGTTGGATGGAGACTTGAGCTTGCTCAAGAGCCGTGATCCGAACAAGCCGGTGGAAGAAATCATGGGCGAGTTGTTCGGGCGGATGGAAGTCGTCAAGACCGTTCCGGAGCCCTCCACCGTCTTCCTGCTGGGAGCGGCAGGGGTCGGTATTGCCGCACGGCTTCTGCGCCGCCGCAAGGCGTAGATCTGCGAGGGGCTGGCCGTCCCGCTGCAAATCCAGATTACGCCTTGGCGAGCGCCAAGGCATATCCACGGAGCCTCAAACCCCTCCCCCGATTCCGGGGGGGGCGAGCCCTCACTTCCGGGGTGCAAGGCGCAGCCAGCCGAGGGCGGCTCCGGCCCCCAGCAATGCGAGGGTAATGCTGCCCGCTTCGGGAATGGCGGTGACTTTGAAGTCCTCGAAGTGGATTTCCGCCGCCCGTGTGCCATTGATGGTGGTCGTAAAGTAGAGGCCCACCGCCTGCACGTTGTCGAGGGTGCTTGCCTCCACGGTGTAGCTGCCGGGCGCGCTGTTGAGCGGGGCCGTGTCGCCCGAGATACTCCACTCCGCCCAGAGGCTGGAGTTAATGGTATTGAGCGCAAAGACCGTTCCATCTGCCCCGCTGGCTCCAGTCGTTTGGGTGTAGCGGGTTTCGGAGAGGTACCACTTGCCGTCGTTGAGTACCGCAAACCGTGCCTCTGCCGTGCCGCGCACGAAGCGGACGCCGGAGGTCCACTCCGTCAGGGAAGTAAGCGGGATGCTGGCTGCTTCGCCGAAGCCGCCAAGAAAGTCGGCCTTGTTCCAGAAGACGAGCCCGGCCAGTGAGGCCGAGGCGCTCCCGCCTGCGGCGGTGGCGGTCTTGAAGAAGAGGTAGTCGGAGGTGGCAGAGTCGCTCACCACCCGCGCGAATTGGCTACCGGAGGAGCCGGAGCCGTAAGTCATCTGGAGCGCGCCGTAGAAGGTGGCGCTGCTCGCATCGCTATCGTACCGCACGGCGGGCGATTTGGAGGCTGCGGCGTTGTACTTCCAGATCGTGCCGTTGGCCAGCGAAGTGGCCGTGCCCAAGGTGAAGTTGGTGGCCGCGCTATCGTCGGTGATGTATTTGCCCCCCCAATGCACCAGGCTGGAGGCGCTGGCGGGGAGGGTGAGGAGGAGGGAAGCCAGAAGGCAGATCGGTTTCATAGCGGTACGGTTTTTCAAGGTTGGGGAGGGGTAATGCGGGGTTGGAAGTAAACGCCGCGGCGCTCTTCGTCGCGGTTCACGGCGTCTCCCCAGATGGCGTGTCCGGGGGTGAGGCGTTCGCGCAGGGCGGTCAAAGCGCGGGAGCGGGCTTCGTACTCGGCGAGGATCTCCGGCGTGCGCCGTTGCTTGATCTCCTGGCTCAGGGCCACGAGGTCGCGCGTGGCGCGGAACTCCTCCAGCCCATCCTCCAGAAAGGCGAGCCGGGCGCGCACTTCGGGCGGGTCGTTTGCAGCGAGCTCCCGGGCTTCGGCGAGTAGTGCCGCGCCGGGGGCGACAAGGTTTTCCGGATAAAGGAGCGGCAGCGCATGGCGGGAAGTGCGCCCCGAGACGCGCGGGGCAATCTTCCCTTCCTTGATCAACTTCGCCCACTCGCCATCGGGCGCGCCATAGCGGTAGCGGGAGGCAAGCCCCTGCCAGTAGGCGATGTACTCGCGCACCTTTGGCGCGGCACTGCCGAAGGCGGCGGTGTATTCACCAAGGATCTCCTCGTGCGAAAGATCCCCCCGGGTGAGTCGCCGGGCTACGAGGTAGTAGTTAAGCCCCTGCGTAGCCCAATACCCGGCGATGGAGTCCATATCAATGCCGTGCAAGCCGTTCTCGCGGGCGAAGGCGATGAAATCGTCCGTCTCCCGCAATGGCAGGTAAGGCGCGTTGGAGCCGTAGTGCCACCAGTTGGGCCGCAGGAAGAGGCGGGTATTATAGCGGCTCCACCCGAGCCACTGCGTTCTATCCCAATGGGCAGGGACCAAGCCAAGCGCCATCTTCGCAGAAAGGGGCCGTTCGGGAGGGGGCGGCTCCTTGTAGGCGGAGTAGGCGTAGGAGCAGAGGAGGACTTCGGGGTTGATCTGCCGCAGCCGCGCGTAAATACGGTTCCAGAACTCGACGTAGCGTGCGGTGAGCTGGGCCTGCGCTTGCCAAATCTGCTCGGGCGACTGGTCGGCGGGGAGATCCCAAGCGCGGGTTTCCTCGCTGACATCAAAGCCGCTGCCGTCATTGGGGCAGATGTTCCAGACATCTGGAGCCCCGGCGGCTTCGTACTCTTTGGCGATCTGTTCGATCACAGCGGGGTTGGCCAGCCGGAGCTTGGCACGCTCGGCCCGGGGGAAGGGTTGCTTGAAGCCCGGCGGTGTGGCCCCGAAGTAGTCGGGGTTCGTCTTTCCGTATTTGCGCCACCAGTGGCCGAAGGCGTGGCCAAAGCGGACCTCTCCATGCTTGCCTACGGCATGGGCTTCCGCCCAGTCGAAGGCTTGCTGCTCTACCTTGCGCAGCTCGGGGTTGGGGGAGCCGTCGCGCGTGTATTTAAGCGGCATCCAAAGGGATCGACGCTCCAGCTTGGGCCGAAAGCGGTGCTCGCCCGCTGGGGCGGAGAAGTTTCGGTGTTTGGGGATGTAGGTGCCCAGCTCGCCCGGCCAAAGCCAGCGAACCCCGAGGCCTTCCTCCAGCAGCTGGTTGAGCGCCCAGCGTGTGGGGCGCGAGAGCGGCTTTTCCCGCACGCCGGTAAGGGGCACCTCATCACGCCCGATGATCCAGAGCGCACGGCCTTCGCCTACCCTGCGGTATTCCTCTTCGGCAAGGGTTTCGGGGGTAAGGCCACGCTGGCGGGCAGACTCTGTCGGCCCGAGGTAGAGTCGTGTCAACGAGGGGGCGACCTCAGCCGGTTCGGTCAGGATTTCAATCCGCGCGCCGGTGGATTTTTCGACCGTTTCGACAAATGAATCGGCCACGGCTCGCAACCCCGAATCGGGCTGCGCCGGGAGGATAATGGCACAGGCAGCCCGCCCTTCCTCGACAAGTGGCACAGCGGGCTGGGCCATGGCAGGGAGGGAGAGGAGCAGGAAAAAGGCGGAAGGTGAGAGCAGACGCATGGGTGAGAAGTCGGGGGCGGGCTCCAGTGGCTAGCGTGCAAACCAAAGGTGCTGGTAGAAGGGGTCCGGGGTATCGGCGTAGCCGAGAAGCGGCCGGGTAAAGGGAGCCGCGTGGCCATCCCCATAGAGGAAGTTCGGCTTACCTTTGTGACGCTGGGTGAGGCCGTTGGCTTCGATCATCTTTTCGGCGCGCCCGGTCGTGATCCACCCCTGCCCGCTGGCGTCGGCGAGGAGGACGTAAGCGCCGGGCGTCTTCATTTCACTTTGCCGCAGCGGTTGCTTGTTGGTGCCGAAGATGCGGAGCTCTTGGTTCAGTGCATAGAAGAGCGAGCCTTTGAGTGGGCGCGGTGCGGCCGGGCAGACGAAGGGCGATTTCGGCACCTTTGCGAGCTGGCTGAAAGGGGGGTGCACGTAGTCGTCGAGCCGGCTCTGCCACCGGGTCTCTTTGCCATCGGCATCTTCGCGGTTATCCGGCAGGTAGCCATGGTGGTCATTGGCATACGCTTGGATGCCAACTCCGATCTGCCGGAGATTTGCGATGCAACCCGAGACGGCAAGCCGCTCCCGGACGGCCTCCGAGAGGCCGTGGCCCACCGTCAGCAAAACCGCTAAAAGCGCAATCGCCACCAGAAGCTCCGGGAGGCTGAAACCAGATAAGGCTGGGTGAAACTTGCGCATGGAAGGGGGGGCTTCGCATGAGAACGTACAAACAGCTTGAAAATCCGTCAACCAAATTTAGTACGTAAAAACAAAATCAACAGCCCCTGCTTGCCGATCGCGGGGTTAGCAAGGAGGCGGCTCGCCGGTCGATTCCCGCCATTGGATGGTGCAGGGGAAGATCCGTTCTTCCTCGGCTTCGGCCGGGTGGGTGCGTCCTTTCATCCGCTTTTGCAGCATTTCCAGGGCGGCTTCGCAGATGACCTCCATCGGTTGCTCGACGCTGGTAAGCGGCACGGGCCCCTGCGTGGTATAAACCAGATTGTCGAACCCTGAAACGGTGATCTCCCCCGGGATGGAGACGCCTGCCCGGTAGCAGATGCTCATGGCTCCGATGGCAAACTCGTCATTGATGCCGAGAAGGCCGTCGGGCCGCGTGCGCCATTGCAGGAGAGCCTTCATCCCCTCCATGCCCGGCTCAAAGGGGGCGAAGGGCTGGAGGCTTACCGGTACGGCTACGATGGCTGCCCGGCAGTCGCCGCGTTTGGACCAGCCGGGGCAGCGCAGGTCGTCGCGCCATTCGGGTGGCGCGTGGCCGGCCTCGGCAAGCGCCTCGCGGAAGCCCTCCACCCGTTCGCGAACCTGCCACGTCGGTTCGCGGTGGCGCCCGGGGAGGAGGACGACCAGCCGCCGCCGCCCAAGCCGGAGGTGGTGCTGTGTAAGCGTGCGGAAGGCGGCCCGCCCGTCATAGCGAACGCGGGGCGCCCCTGCGAGCCCGGCTCCGATGGGGACGATGGGGATGCCCCGGCGCTGGATCTCTGCCACGTCGGCTCCCTTGAAGTGGGTCTGGAAGGAGCCAATCATCAGCATCCCTTCCGGGCGTAGAGAGATGATCTGCTCTACGATCTTTTTGGGGTCGCCCATCCAGGAGTGCGCATCGACGGATTGAAAATCGTACCCTGCTTCGTGGACCAACCGGCTCAGGTGGAAGAGTCTTCGGGCGGCCAGTTCGGAGGCTCCGCCGCAGTTGAGCAGCACAATGAGGTTGCTGCGCCCGGTGCGCATCATTTGCGCGCCCTTGTGGGGGGTGTAGCCCAGCTCAGTGGCTTTCTCCTGGATGCGCCGCACCGTCTCAGGGTGGAGGCGCTGGCGCAGGGGGGAGTCGGTCTGGCCAACGACGAGGCCGACGGTGGCTTGGCTGATGCCGAGCGCCCGGGCAATGTCGGTCTGCGTCACTTTTTTCATTGTTGGAACCTATCAACTAACGTAGGTTCGCGTCAATCATGTTAGTTCGTAACAACAGTGTAGAGGCTTCGGAATCCCCTTTTCCTTCGGAGCGCGAACAACGCAAGCGTTTCGTGATCGTGGGCACCGGGGCGCGGGTGACGATGTTTCTGGACCCGGTGGTGGGGCGCTTCCGGGAGTCGGCGCAGATCGTGGGCCTTTGTGATACGAGTCCCACGCGGATGCGCTTCCACCTGGAGCGGATCGCACGGGAGTATGGCGCGCCCGCCTGCCCCACGGCGGGCCCGGATGAGTTTGAGGCATTGATTGCCCGCCAACGGCCCGATGCCGTGATCGTTTGCACGCCCGATGCGCTCCACCATGAGTACATCATCCGGGCGCTGGAGGCGGGGGTGGATGCCATTTCCGAGAAGCCGCTAACGACCGATGCTCCCAAGTGCCGGGCGATCTTCGATGCCATTGCCCGGACGGGCCGCCGCGTGCGTACGACCTTCAACGCGCGTTGGATTCCCGGGCCGACGGCGGTGCGGGAGTTGGTGGCTTCCGGCGCGGTGGGGGCGGTACGCCACGTGCAGTTTGACTATATGCTCAACACCTCCCACGGGGCCGACTACTTCCGCCGCTGGCATAGCGAGAAGGCGCTTTCGGGGGGGCTGCTCGTCCACAAGGCGACGCACCATTTCGACCTCATCAACTGGTGGACAAATGCGATTCCCGCGCGCGCATTTGCTTTTGGTGGTTTGGGCTATTATGGCGAGGCCAATGCACTCGGCCGGGGTGAGGCGGAGCGCACCGGTTATGCTCGCTACACCGGCAACGCCGCTGCTGCGGCCCACGATCCCTACCACTTCGACCTCGCGGCCAGCGACCGCAACCGTGCGCTCTACCTTGATGCCGAAGCGGAGGGGGGCTACCTGCGGGATCGGAATGTCTTTCGCTCTGGTATTGATATTGAGGACCTGATGAGCGTCCTGATCCGCTACCGTAACGGAGTGGTGGCATCGTACACGCTCAACGCCTTTGCGCCGGAGGAAGGGTGTCGGGTGGCGATCACCGGAGATGCCGGGCGGCTGGAGTATTGCGAGCGCAAGGCGATCCACCGGCTCGATGCCGCGGGCTGCCCGATCCTCGACCGCGGGCAGGCGGGGTGCGAGCTGAGGGTCATCTCCCTGCTCGGTCGTGGTGGGTGGCGGGAGATCCCCGTGCCCGAGCGCGAGGGAAGCCACGGGGGGGGAGACGCGCTGATCCAAGAGCAGATGTTTGCCGCTGATCCGCCCCCCGAGACTCTGGGGCGCAACGCCGGGCATGAGCAAGGCGCCGCTTCGTTGCTGATTGGCGCGGCGGCCAATGAATCGCTCGCCACGGGCCGCGCGGTAGGGCTTGACGATCTCCTTCCCCTTAACCCGATGGCTCAACATTTTTCCGATTTGCTCTGATGTCTTTCCACACGATCCTTCGCTACCAGATCGACCCCGCCTTCCACTCTGCCGACCGCGTGGAGGAGCTGGCGGCCTTTTGCGCCGCTTCGCGGATTGAGGAGGTGATGCTCTTCATCACTCCCGAGGAGCTGAGCACAGGCCACCCGACCGGTTTGGAGTTGGAGGCTTACATTGCGTTGGGGCGTTCCTTGCGGGAGCGGCTCGCCCGCGAGGGGGTGGCCCTGAGCCTTAACCCATGGGCCACGGTTTACCATAACTACCGGGGGCGCACGCTGCGCGAGGGGCAGCAGTTCCGCAACATGGTGGGGGAAACGGGGGTGACGAATCCGGTGGCTGTCTGCCCGCTTTGCGAGACGTGGCAAGCCTATCTGAGTGAAAGCTTTGCCACTCTTGCTCGGGAGGTGTGCCCCGTGGCCATCTGGGTGGAGGATGATTTTCGCCTGCGCAACCACGACCAGGCGTTGCTCGGCTGGGGGGGCTGCTTTTGCACGGAGCATCTTGCCCGCTTCTCGGAACGGGCCGGGTGTGCGGTGGGGCGCAAGGAGCTGCTGACGGCGATCCTCCAGCCCGGGCCGCCGCACCCATGGCGGGCGCTTTGGCTGGAGCTTTCGTGCGAGACATTGCGCGAACCGTTGGCGCGCGTTTCGGCGGCGATCCGCGCCGCCTCTCCGGGCACGCGCGTGGGGTTGATGAGCTCCTCGCCCGATGCGCACAGTAGCGAGGGCCGGAAGTGGGAGCGGTTTCAGGAGGCAATCGGGCAGGAGCCGGCGTTTCTCACGCGGCCCAATATGGCCCCGTACACGCAGATCTTCGCGTTGCAGGCTGTCCCTTCAAATACCCGGCTCACGCTGGCCAACCTCTCCGGCCCGTTGGAGATCCGCCCCGAGCTGGAGAACTCGCCCCGTTGTGGCCCCTACTCCAAGAGCGCGCGCTACACGCTTTGGCAAATGTTCAACTGCGCGGCGCTCGGCGCGGGGGGCGTGACGATCAACCACTTTGATATGATGGGCAACGGCACCGCGCTCGACCCGCACTTTGGCCGCCGCCTCCTGGTGGGCAAAGCCCGGCTGGATGCCTTGGCCGCCGAGTGCCCGGACGACCGCGAGGCGGGCGGGGTGGAGGTGCTCTTCTCCCCCCAGGTCTCCCTCCATCTGCATACGCGGCACGGGCGCAGCCTCCACGAGTGGGTGCAGGAGAGCGAGCTGTGGGGGGATGTCTGCACCTCTCTTGGGATTGCACACCGCTTCACCTCCTCGGTGGAGGGGGGGCGGCGGCCCGTACTCGTCAACGGGCAGACGCTGCGGGCCTTTGATGATGCGGCTTTGCGCCAACTGCTTGCCCGGCCGCTGGTGCTCGATGCCGCTTCCGTGGAGGTCTTGCTCGAGCGTGGTTTTGGGGCGGAGATCGGCCTGTGCGGCGCAAGCTGGCAGACGCTCTCGCAAGCCGCTTATGCGTATGAGGAGATCGCCGAGGATGACCCCGCACCCTACGGGCTCGCGCGGCCCCGTCTATCGGCCCAGCGTTGCTCCCCCCAGTTGCTGGCGTTGGAGCCTGTGGCAGAGGCGCAAGAGCTCTCGTATATTTGTAACGCAGAGCACCGCGCGCTCTGGCCCGGGGCTACCCGGTTTCGCAACACGTTGGGAGGAGAAGTCGTTTGCCTTACCTACCCGGTGGCGCGTGTGGGGCAGTTCTTCATGGGGTTCTTCAATCCGTTTCGGAGGATCTTCCTGCATCGGCTTTTTATGGAGCTGGCCCCGACGGCCCCGCTCGCCTTTGCGGCAGAGCATCCGTACCATTGCTACCGCCACACCGTCGGCCCGTGGCTGCGGCTCGCGGTTCTAAACCCGTGCGATGACACCCCGGAGAGCCTCGCCATCGACCTCCCTGATGCCGCCCCCGATGGGTGGGAGCTTCTAGGGGAAGGCGGCCGCTGGCAACCGACACAACCGGTGCGGGAGCCCCTTCCTACCGGCATGCGCCTGCGTTTCCCCATCGAGACAAAATACCTGGAAGGCACCTTCCTGCGCCGCCTCCGCGCTACAGAGTAGCGCCCCCTTCCCGTTCAACCCGTAAGAAAAGATTGCAAAGTCATTAGGATGAGTTCATTCTAATGACAAGGATGCACGAAGTTCAGAGTTCAATCGAGTCATTGGCGGGTCGCCTCCACGAGTGGGAGCAGCGGGTAAATTCCGCGCGTTTGTTGGAGACGACGCGCCGGCTTTGGGAGGCCGAGCAAGGGCAGACATTTGCACACTACCACGCTTCGGCCCGGCTGGCGGAGCGGCTCCTGCGCGAAGCGGGGGCCGGGCAGGTGGAGCGGCTCGCCTTCCCTGCCGATGGGCGCACGGTATTTCAGGACAAGCGGCTGCCGCTCGGGTGGCGTGCCACGGTGGGGAGGCTGGAAGTGGTGCAGGCGGCGATCCCGTTTGAACCCGCGGTGGTGGCCAATTTTGAGGTGCACCCGTTTCACCTCATCAAAGGCTCGGTGGCCACGCCCCCGGAGGGGGTGGAGGTGCGGCTTCTTTCGCAGGAGGCGCTCTACGCCGGGGCCGATGCCCGAGGGGCGCTTATTCTCCTCAACCCGGAGGAGCGCCCGAGCTTTCGCCACCTCGAAGGGACGGGGGCGCTCGGGCTGGTGACCGATTTTCTCATTGGCCGCTACGATACGCCGTGGGCGCACTCGTGGGTGAATGGGTGCTCAGACTCGCCCTCCTGGCACATCGGCGCGGAAGACCGCCCCTCCCTTGGCTTCAGCGTCTGCCCGCAGACCGGCGAGCGCCTTCGCGAAGCGCTCCGGCAGGGGGAGGTGCGGGTGCGGGCCACGTGCGACGGCGAACGCTACGAAGACACGGTGGAGGTGGTCACGGGGGTGATCCCCGGCGAAGACCCGCGCGAGATCTGGCTGCTGGCGCACCTCTACGAGCCGCTGGCCAATGATAACGCCGCCGGGGTGGCGTGCGCGCTGGAGCTGGTGCGCCACCTGAGCGAGCTGGCGGTGGAGCGTGGGCGGCCCCGCTTTACGCTGCGGGTGGTCTTTACCATGGAGGTCTACGGGTTTGCCGCGTATGCAGAGCACCGGGGCGGGCGCTTGCGCGATAAAGTGCTCTGCGCGGCCAACCTCGATGCGCTCCCCATCCTCCCCGGAGATGGGCCGCTGAGCCTCGGGCTTTCGCAATCGGGCGCGCCTTCCGCCGCCGATTCGGTGCTCGTCGAGCTGCTCTCCTCCGGCCTGGCCCGGCACCACACCGTGGCCGAGGTACAGACCGAGGGGCTCTATGCGGATGACCGGCTCATGGGAGACTCCACCATCGGCGTGCCCACGCTATGGTTTACCCGCGTCAAACAAGAGCTGCCCAAAGGTCCGGCCCGCCGGGCCGAGCGCCCTCTCTATCTCTGGCACAACTCGGAGCAGACCATGGAGATCATCTGCCCGGAGTTCTTCCACGAAGTGGCGGCGCTCTACGGCGCTTGGGTGAGCACGCTGCTCTACGGCGAAGCCGAGGCGTGGCTGGAGCCCGCGCTGGAGGCCGCCTGCGCCCGCCTGCGCACCACGCGCGAGCAAGTGCTTGAGGGCAATGGGCACCCCGGCTGGCTCCACTACCGGCAGGAGCTGGAGACACGCCGTTTGGAGGACCACCTCCGCTACGGAGTCCCCACTGAAGCCGTGGCGGCGAGCTTGGCGGCCTTGGCCGAGTGCGCGGAGGCGCTTGCCCTACCGCCTGCCCTGCCCACGCCGGAAGACCCGGTATGGGCCGTGGCCGAGAAGATCACCCCCCGCCGTTTGCGCCGGGGGCTCCCTCGCGATATGGCTGCCGCCCCGGTGGGCGAGCGCAACGTCATTTTGCCCCATTTTGCCGCTCTCGTGCTGGTGCATGCCGATGGCCGCCGCACCGTTGCCGAGCTTTGCGACCGCGCGGGGTGGGAGCTGGGGCAGCCACTCTCGCCCGCCGCCGTGCGCGAGGTGCTCGGTGCGCTCCACTACCTCGCCCGGCACGGCTACGTGGCGCTTGCCTCGCCGCGCGCGGTGACGCAGCAGATGGCCGTGGCCGCGCTGCGCGAGGCCGGGGTGCGCGAGGGCGATCTGCTCTTTATCCACAGCGCGCTTTCTCCCTTTGGCCTGGTGGAGGGCGGGGCGGAAACCCTTATCGCCGCGCTGCGCGAAGCCGTGGGCGAGCGGGGGACGCTCCTCATGCCCACGTTTACCAACTCCATCCTCTGCTTTGCCCAAGGCCCGGCGCGCAACCCCCGGCTCGTCCCCTTCCACCCGGAGCGGGCGCGGGTGCGCACCGGGGCGCTGGCCGAGGCGTTTCGCCGCCAGCCGGGGGTCGTGCGCTCGGCCCACCCGAGCCACTCCGTCGCCGGGTGCGGCCCGCTGGTGGCTGCGTGTCTGGAGCCGCATGGCCCCACCGATGCGCCTGCCGGGCCCAGCAGCCCGCTTGCCCGGCTCCCCGAGCTGGGGGGCAAGATCGTTTTTCTCGGCGCGCCGCTCGGGTCGTGCACCTTTTTGCACCATTTGGAGCATATGGCAGGCGTGGACTACCTGGAGCCCGCCCTTTGCGTGGTGGAGGACGACGTCGGGGAGCGCACGCTCGTCACCATCCCGCAGAACCTCCCCGGCGACCGCGATTTCTACCGCCCCGATTTGGAGAACGCCCGCATCTTCCGCCACCTCGCCAAGGCCGGGGTCTGCTTTACAGAAGCGCCGCTCGGCTTCTCGCAAGTGCAGGTGGTGGAGGCTGCACCCCTCTACGCGGCGGGGCTCGAGGCGCTGAGGGAAGATCCCGGCCTTCTCCTGCCAGGGGGCACTTTCGCATCGCCCAAGTCATTGTAATGAACGCATTCTAATGCCATGAATGACGATACCGACCCTATCCTCCGTCGCCCGCTCTACCGCCAGGTAGCGGCCAAGATCCGCGCTTCTCTGCAAGACAAGCGCCCGGGCGACCGCGTGGCCACTGAGGCCGAGTTCCAGAAGCGCTTTGGCGTCTCGCTTGTCACCGTGCGGCAGGCGCTCCGCGAGCTGGAGGACGAGGGGCTTCTCGAGCGTCGCCACGGCAGCGGCACCTTTGTGCCGGAGACGCGCATCCCCCGCCGCCACGTGGCGCTTCTTCTCGATGCCGAGCCGAGGCACCCGCGCCTCTCCCCCTTCTTCCCCAAGATGGTGCAGGAGCTGCGCCTCGCTTTTGCCGGGCGGGGGCTGGCAAGCCGTGCCTACTACGGATCCGGGTATGGCGAGCAGGGGCACGGCCACGGCGCGCTCTCGTGCACCGATGTGCTCGATGATGTGCGGCTCGGGCGCGTGCAGGGGCTGGTCGCCTTCCACACGCGGCGCGAGGCTTCTTGGTGGGACCTCATGCAAGCGCACAAAGTGCCGGTGCTCGACGGCGAGTTCCTCTGGCAGCACGGGTGGATGCGCAAGACGCACTTCATTCACACCACGCTGGCGCATCTCCAACAGGCGGGCAAGCGGCGGCTCGCGGTGCTCGGCTCGGAGAACCCCCACTTCCCCGCGCAGGCCGCCTTCTACCAAGAGCTGGCCGAGGCCGCGCCGCAATACGGCATCCGCTTTGACGAAGGGCACGTAGACCTCACCGCAAGCGCGTGGGAAGTCGGCATGGGGTGGGAGCGCCTGCGCGACCTCTGGCGCAAAGAGGGCTCCAAGCCCGATAGCCTCCTCATCCAGAGCGATATGCTCTTTGCCGACTGCCAGAAGGCGATTTTGGAGCTGGGCATCGCCGGAGAGATGGAGGTCATCGTCTATTCCTCCGATGCCATGGAGCTGGTGCCGCTCTTTCCGGTTTGGACTTACTGCGTGAGTACCCGCACCGCTGCGGAGCGTTACGCCGATGCCTTGGTGGCGTTGCTGGAGGGGGCAGACCTCCCCACCCCACCCATACAGCAGCTCGGGCTCGCACGCTTGGAGCCCAGCTTTGAAACGCCGGAGCCCATACCCATCTTTATCCAATACTGATATGAACCACACCCCTCCCTCCCTCCTCCCCTTCATGGCAGCCACTGTTCTGGCAGCCAGCGCTCACCTCTCTCCTGCGCAAACGCCGTATGACGGCTCGCCCTACACCGCGTGGGCTTCCGACTACTCGGGGAGCGAGGCTCACACCGTGGGGCTTTGGAAATTCGATGCCCCCGCTCCCGCGGCGGATGTTTATACCGGCGCGGCCAACCCCAATAGCTACCCAACGGCCGCGATGGATCTATCGCTAGTGACGACGGGTGCGGTGGGGAAGTTTGGGCAGGCGTTTGTCATCGACCCCTCGGCTGCGGACTCCCGCGCCTTCTTCAACCCGACGGCGGGGATCTTCCACAACTCCGCGCTCTCGGTGGAGCTTTGGTACCGGACTCCTGCCACCCTAGACACCGCCGGCTGGCTTTTTAACGGCCTGGGCAACCCGAGCAACAACCTCGGCGGAGTCGGCCTGCAGGTGACGAATGAGAACCTCATACTCCACCTTGGCAATGGCGGGCCAATCTCCACCATCTCCGTCAGCCGCCCCACTTGGCAGGCCGAAACGTGGTACCACTTTGCAATCACCTTCGAGAACGTGGAGGGTGACGGTGTGGCCAGCATCTACATGAACGGTATCCGCCTCGGGGGAGACACGCTGGAGAATTTCGGGAACCTCGTGCAGCCCAACCGCAACTGGGCCGTGGGCAACCGCAACGTGTCGGGGTTTTCTGCGCTTCAGGGCACGTACGATAACTTCCGCATCGCCGATGTGGCGTACAACTATGCCCCTGTCCCCGAGCCGGGCACGGTGGCCAGCCTCCTCCTTCTTGTGCCCCTGGCGGGAGCGGCCCATCGTTTCCTTCGTCGCAAATGACCTCCGCCCCCCAGGCACCCCGGGCCTTCGGCCTGGTTGAAACGCTCGCCGCCATGGCCGTGCTGGCGGTCCTCATGCTGCTCACATTCCCCCTGGTGCGGCATGCCCGGGAGGCTTCGGATGGCGCCAGGAACCTTGCCAACCAGCGCATCGTGGCCGGGGCGCTTCTGGCCTACGCCTCCGAGCATGGCGGCAAGCTGCCGTGGGCAAACGACCTTTCCAATGCCCCTTACCATACCCCCTGGCCCAAGGCGTTGGCGTTGGGGGGCTACGTGGAGGACGCGATGGTTTTCTTCAGCCCCAAGCTCTGGCCCCGCTATGGCGGCGCGGCGGGCAAGGCGGGGGCCTACGCGGTGATCCGGAACCCGAAAAACTATCCCAACTCCGTCGTGCCGTGGGGGTACCCGAGCTATGGCGCCAACCGCTACGGGGCGATGCCCGCCTCCACTGATGCCCGGCTCCCCGCCAGCCTGCCCCGCGTGGGGCGCGAGGGGAATCTCCACCGGCTCATGCTCATCCGCGATGTTTACCAATCCGAGTTCGACACCGAGGCCAACCCGCGCGCCGGAGGGGTGTGGTGGTTCTCGGCAGACAACCATCTGCCGGGTGAGCAGGAGACCTACAACGGCAACCTCCACGCCGCATTTGCCGACGGCCATGTCGAAAGCTTCCCGCGCGTGAAGCTTGCCGCGGTGCTCCGGTCCGGCTCGGCTGCGCCGGTTTTCTATAATGTCTACACTAACAACCCTCCCAACTAGCCTGCTCCTCCTGTGCCTGTGGCTCTTGCCCGCCCACGCGGAGCCCTCCGATACCGCCGGGGGCGAGCCCTTCAAGCCCGAGGCGATCCGACAGCAAATGCGCTGGAAGCTGGAGGCCACCGGCAACGATCTGGGCACCCCGCTGCCGTTGGAGCCACTGCTGGCTTCCACGCCGGAGGCGCTGGAGCAACGGGTGCGCCGCGAGGCAGCCGAAGCCCCTGAACGCTATGCCGCCACGCTCCACCGCACGGTGGAGGCGCTGATCGTGCGGGGAGACGAACCTTCCCGTCAGTGTGCGCGTACATTGCTGGAGGCGCTGGTGGCGCTCCACTCGGAGGAAGACTACCGCGCCGTGGTGACCTCGCACGGCATCGAGTTTGCGGGGCATACGAGGCGCGTGGAGTCGGGCTCGAAGGTGTATGAGCCGACCCCCCCGAACCCCCAGCGGCCCCGGGTGTTGCGCATCCGCGCGCTGGCGTATGAGCAGGCCGCGCTGTTCCTGCTCACGGGGGATCGCCACGCCGCCGAAAAAGGGCGCGACCTTTTGTTGAGGTTTGCGGAAGTTGTCCCCTCCTGGCCGCTCTACGACCGCCACAACCGGCCCCATGCCCAAAATGAAAAAGCGTACCTGCTCGATGGCACGGCCAACGGCATCTGGAGCGTCTGGCACCCGCTGGACCTGCGCGAATCGCTCCCCCTGTTGCGGGCCTACGACATCCTGCGCCCCACGCTTGCCCCTGCCGACCGCGAGAAGATCGAGACGCGCCTCTTCGTCCACCAGAAGGAACTCAACGACCGCATCCCCCGGCACCGCAACCTCTACACCAACCTCCAGGGGTACCGCCTCCCGGCGCAGATTCTCTTTGGCCGCGTCCTCGAGCGGCCCACCTACGTGCACGAAGCGGTGCGGTATCTCGACGAACTGCTCCGCTACAGCTACACCGCCGACGGCTTTTGGAAAGAGGTAACGCCCGGCTACCATCGGCAGATCAGCACCCGGCTCATCGGGCAATGTCCGCTGGCTGCCGAAGGCTACTCAGACCCCCCCGGCTATACCGACCCGGTGGATGGCACCCGCTTTGACCAGCTTGACCTTCATCAGCAGCTGGCCCCCACCTTCGCGCGGATGGAGGCGGCCCTCGATGCCCTGGCCATGCCAGATGGGAGCTACGCCTCCCTCAATGACGCGTGGCCCAAGAAAGACCGCGTCCCCCCCGGGCGCGAGGGAGCTGCGGCCAAGCCCGCCCTGCTGGGTATCGCCGGGGTCGCCAAGCTCGGCATGGGGGAGATGAGTGTGTTTCTCACCTTCCATGGCTACCGCATCCACCATCAGGATGCGCCTCTGAACCTCCTCTGGTTTGCCGGAGGGCGCGAGGTTTTCAGCGAAACGGGCTACCAGGCGCTCCCCGACAGCGGCTCCTCGCGGGTGTGGAACTCGATTTCAGCCAGCCACAACACGGTAACGGTAGATGAAAGCATGGACCAACGCAGCCCCGCGCGTTTGCCGGAATCGCTGCTCGTTCCCGAAGAAGGTACCCCCGCCGCAAACGAGCGGGAGCTGGTTGCGGCGCTGCCCGCTGCCACTTCGCACGCCACGCAGGGCCGCCTGCTGGTGTGGCATGCTCGCAACCCCAAGGCGCAAGCCATGGAAGCCGAGCGCGAACGTGCCTACCCGGGGGTAGCTTCGCGCTACCGCCGCACGCTGGTGCTGCTGGGCAAGGGCGGGGGCGATGGGATTCTTGTCGATATCTTCCGCATCCGGGGAGGGCGCACCCACGACTTCGCCCTCCGGGGCGGGCTTGATGAGGCTTACACGATGAGCTTTGATGCCGCGCTGGAGCCCGCCTCCGGGGTGCTCTATGAGTTTGTGCAACTCCGGCAGCGCGCTTCGGTGAAGCCGCCGCTGCGGGCCACGGTGGAGTACGCAGACGGCTACCGCGTCCGCTCGTGGTTGAGCGCGCTGACGGGCACCGCCGGGGCCGAGACCTCGCTGCTGGTTGGCGAGGCTCCGGCGATCCGCCGTCTGGGCACCGCACCATTCTCCTTCCTGCGCCACCAGCTCCGCGCGGCAGACGGGGCGCTGGAGACCTGCTACGTCTGGGTACACGAGAGCGGGCGCGAGGCCACGCTCCGCTCGGTGAAGACGCACGCGGAGGGGGGCAACCTCATCATCACGCTCGAGCGCGACGACCGGGAGGACATCCTCTTGAGCGGGGAGGAAGACGCAAGCCTGTTTGCCCAAAGCGGCCTCTCCTTCACCGGGCGGCTGGCGCTGGCCTCGCGCACCGGCTCCACGTGGAGCGGCACCGTCTTTTCCGGCGGCCCCCTCAAGCACGAGGGGAGCATTCTGGCGACCGCAAGCCCCGCGCTGGCGGGGGTGGTAGAGGCCACACAGCAGCGCAGGGCTGGGGCCGGGGAGGATAGCCTTCGCATCCGGCTGGAGGAAGGGGCCTCGCTGGCGGGGTTGCGCCCGTATCTAGTCCATATCGATTTTGGGGAGCATCAGCGCTTCAGCATCCCCGTCACGGCGGCGAGAGAAACGCCGGAGGGGCTCCTGCTCAACCTCGCCCATCCCCCCGGCTTTGAGATGAAGGCGGGGCGCGCCGTGATGACGCACTCCCCCGGCTGGGCCTACGCTGGCGTGCCCACGGTGCGGATCGAATGCGAATCGGCAAAGTAGCGCCGGAAAAAAGGGGCGCGGGCGGGTGATCCCTGCTTCAAAAAACCTCCCACATCGTGTTTCATAACAACCTACCACCTTATGAAAACCTTTGTTCCGAGGAACACGCGCACGTTTTGCCTCTCCTTTATCACGATCCTCACGGCGACGCTGGCCCACGGTTCGTCCGGTCTTTACCAGCTTGAGCTCGATTCTTCGCGAGGCAGCATCTCGCGCGATGGCACCTCCTACGGAGCCTTTACCCGCACTTCCGCGCCGCCATTCTACTCCTTCCAGGGCAGCGCGCGCATTCTAGAGGTCTACACCTCGACGTTCTCCCTCCCGATTGATTTTGCCCCCCTGCGTTTCCTGGCAGACCACACCGAGACCTTTACGTGGGAGTTTACGGACGGCAGCGTGGGCGATGGCGTCACCCCGGTGCTTTCCTTGTATATCCCGGACTTGAACGTTCCCGATCTGGGCGAGGTCTCTTCGGACCACCCGCCCACCCTGCTGACCACTCTGGGGATGAGCGGCTCGCTGAAGTTCACCCCCTCGGAAGGAGGGGGTGTCCGGTTTACCGGCGGGTTTGCATCGGCCTCGGGCACTTTCACCATCAGCGGGCTTTACAGCTCCCCCGAGGGGGAGGTCGATGGCGTCTCTCAATCCATCGTGATTCGCCTTGCAGACAGCACGCTGCTCACCAGCCGCGACACCGGTGTGGCAGCCCAGTATTGGAACGGCGGCGAAACTTCCCCCGACGGCACGGTGCACGGCGGCTCGGGAACGTGGGATGGCGCGGCCACCAACTGGACCGATGCGAATGGCCTCCGCAGCCTGGCGTGGGATGATGACGCGGCGACGTTCGGCGGCAAGGCCGTCTTCAGCGGCACGGCGGGGAAAGTCTCCCTGGCCTCCGATGCCCGTGTCACCCGCCTGGAGTTTGCCTCCGATGGTTATGAAGTGGTGTCGAGCGGTGGTGCCCTGGTCATCGGGGCAGCCAATACGGAGCTGCGTACCGCCAGCGGCGTTTCCGCCCGCATCGCGGCGAGCCTTACCGGCACCGGCGGCATCCTCAAGAGCGGCTCGGGCTTGCTGGATCTCACCGGCTCCAATACGTACGCAGGCTCCACGTACATTACTTCCGGCATGCTCTCGCTCACCGGCACCGGAGCATCCATTTCCTCGGGGGCGACGGGCGATGTGCTGGTGCATGAAGGCGCATTGCTGGTGGCGGGCGGTGCGTCGGTCTCCGTGTTGAACACCAACCTCGCAGAGCAAGCGGGCAGCGTGGGGCAAGTGTTTCTTTCCGGTACCGGTACCCAGTGGCGCAGCGGGGGGGACTTCACCGTGGGCGGCTCGGGCGAGGGTTTTGTGGTCGTTCAGGCTGGGGCGGTTCTCTCCGTGGAGGGCGAAACTTCCTTTGGGGTGGAGCTGGGCAGCCGCGGAGGGGCTTTGATCCATGGTGCCAGCACGCGGTGGGAGAGCGTGGGTAACGCCGCAGTCGGCCGTGCCGGGCGCGGCCACGTGGCGGTATCCGGCGCAGGCGCGCTTTGGGAGGTGAAGGGGAACCTCGCCGTCGGCGGCTCCGGCGAGGGCGGGAGCGTAATGCTGCTCAATGGCGGCAAAGTCACCGTCGCGGGCGACTATTCGCAGGCGGCCAATGGCACCCTGCATATCGAGCTTTCCTCCGGCAAAACCGGTAGCTTGGCGGTGGGGCGGAGCGCGTATCTCGACGGCGCGCTGGAGCTTTCCCTCGGGGCGGGGTTCCGCATCAAGGCGGGGGAGCGCTACACCCTCATCACGGCGGAGGAGATCTCGGGCGAGTTTGCCACGACCACGGAGATTTTCACCGGCACGCTTGTGGAAGTCTCCACCGTCTATCGTTCCGGCTCGGTAACGCTGGAGTTTAACCAAGGCTCATTTGCCGCATTGGCCGGGGCTTATGCTTTGACGCCCAACCAGCTCTCCATCGCGCGGGCGCTCGACAAAATCTCCGCAGACTCCCGCGTCTCCGGGTTGATCGAAACCTTGAACACCCTCCCCCTCGACGACGTGCCGAACGCCGTCGCGGCGCTTTCGCCCGAGGAGTTTGTGGCGATCTTCAACGCCGGGTTTGCCTCCAACCAGGTCCACGCCGAGAATATTGAGCGCCGTCTCGACGACGTGCGCAACGGTGCTGCCGGGTTCAGCGCCAATGGCCTTGCGCTGCGCGATTCGCGCGGCTCGTTGGAGGGCGGCCTCGCCCCCGGCTCCGCAGGGCGTCAGGCCGGGCTCACCCTCGCGGGTTGGGATGGCCAGAGCATCGTCGGCAAACAGAGCGTTGCCCCCATCGTCGATTCTACCAGCCGCTGGGGTTTCTTCGCCACCGGGGCGGGGGAGTTTGGCGATGTGGAGAGCACGGCCAATGCCGTCGGCACCCGGTTCACCACGGGGGGCGTGACGGTGGGGGTGGATTATCGGCTGGCCGATAGCATCGTGCTCGGGGCGACCCTTGGCTATACCCGCACCGAGTCCGACCTGAGCAACGGCGGAAACCTTGAAGTCAACGGTGGCAACGCCAGCCTCTACGGCACGATCTTCGGCGGGGGCTTCTACCTCAACGGAGCCGTGGGCGGGGGCTACAATTCCTACTCCACCAAACGCCACACGCTCGGCGGCTTTGCCAAAGGAGATTCGCAGGGGGGCAACTTCAACGCCTTGCTCGGCGGCGGGTATGATTGGCGCGCGGGCGGCTTTACCGTGGGCCCGGTGGCCTCGCTCCGGTACACGTATGTGGGGATCGAAGGGTTCACCGAACATGGCTCGCTGGCTCCGCTGCACATCGCCTCGCAGGGGCAGGATTCGCTGCAGTCCGCCCTCGGCCTCAAAGCCACCTATACGTGGAATGTGGGGGGCATCGTCATCACCCCCGAAGTGCGGGCCCAATGGCTGCACGAGTACCTGGATTCCACCGCCGCGATCGAGTCCCGCTTTGCGGCGGGGAGCTCCTTCATCGTCCATGGCCCGCAGATCGGGCGTGATAGCCTGCTCGTCGATGCGGGAGCTTCGGTCGGCTTCACGCCTGCCGTCTCCGTCTTCGCCTACTACACGGGCGAAATCGGCCGCAAAAACTACAGCTTCAACAGCGTGAACGGCGGCGTGCGGATCGGCTTCTAATACCCTTTCTCACCGATAACGGGCGAAGGCTTTCTGCGCCGCCTCGTCATCCGATGCGCGGGCAAAGATGCGGAGCTCATCCACCACCCCCCCGGCGCTGTAGGCTCCGCTGAAGCCGTAGATGCCGCCAATGCCGATCACCCCTTTGAGCAGGGCGCGCCGCTCTTCGTTCCCCGCGAAGAGGCCGCCCCGGGAGAGGGTGGTGGCCACCGGCACGCCATCGAGGTAGAGGGTAAGTTCCTCGCGGTTCCACGTCAGGAGCAGGTGGTGCCATTCCCCGGGGTTCCAGTTCACAACGACGGGGATCATCCCCCGGCCTTCGTTCTCCAGCAGGCCGGTTTCCAGCCAGAGCTTTTGCTGGCCGAGGTTCTCGCTCAACATCAGGGCGACGCGGACCACGCCCCCGTTCTCCCTCGTCTCCCCGGTGGGGAGATCAAACAGGTAGTAGCTGGTAAAGGGCGCTTCGGCGGAGCTGGGCCGGGTGAACTCCGGGCGGTACCAAAACTCCAGCGTCCCTTCATCAAGGGAAAGGTTATCCGCAAGGGTGTAGGCGAGCGTGGTGTAGCCATCGGCGAATTCGGTGGCCCTAAGGTCAAGCCCGCCGCCGCTTTTGCCTCCGCCTTGCAGGATCGGGGCGGGCTTTCCACTGCGGGGAGCCGGCGGCCCGGCGGCGAGCGTGGCAGCCAGTGTTTCATCAAAACCGAGGTGAAAGAGTGGCTCTTCCTCCGCTCGGGTGGCGGGGGAAAGCGCGAGGGCGGCAAGGGTGAAGACCCAGGGGGCGAGGTGTTTCATGGAAGAGAGGTGCGTGTTAAGCATCAGGTTAGATGAGGAAGGTGAAGAAGGCCAAGGTCGGCCGGGTTGGTGTCTCCGAGCAACAGGCGCGGCGGCCACGGGTGGAGCGGCACCCAGGCAAAGGTACCGCCCTCCGGCGTTTTGCGGATGAGGTTGATCTTGAGCGTCCCGGCCTGCGGAGCCACCAGGCTGAGCGGAATCTCCAGCTCCAGCTCCCACCCGCCGGGGCCATGGCAGACGCGGGAGCGCCAAGGCGCCTCCCCCGGGTGGGTGCCCACACAATCATAGCGGCCTCCGGCATGGCCGATGGTAAACTCCCGCACAGGCCAGAGCGGGCGAGGCTCGATCCGCAGTGTCACGTGGTCGGTGCTGAGAATATCCGCCTGCGCCAGGCGGGTGCCTTCCGGGTAGCGGCACTCCACAAGGAAGCGGAGCACGCCCCCGGCGGAGGCGGCCTTCCAACGGGTTTGCCAGCCGGGCACCCCGGGTTCGCACAGAGCCCACGGGGCGTGAGCGACCTCGGTGGCGCATTGGTAGGAGGCCGGTTGCGGGGTGGGCTCCGCCGCAAAGAGGGGCAGATCGTGGAGGATGGCGGCGCGCGCCTGCGGGAACTCCGTCTCCAGCAAGTCGCGCAGCCGGGCCACCCTCCACTGGAGCAGAGCGGGGTGGTACTTGTGTTGCTCCGCTTCGGAGTGGAAGCCGAGCCGGGAGTCTTCCTGCGCCAACCGGCAGAGCCGTTCGGAGAGGGCGATCTCCCTTTCCACCAGGGCGCGCAGCTCTTCCCACTGCGCTAGGCGCGCCGCGCGCTCCCCTGGCGCAAGGGAGAGAAGCTCCCCGCGCAAGGCGTAGAAACGAACCACTTGCGCCGCGCTGGAGAGCTGGATGCCCATCGCCTCGGCGACGCCCAGCTCCCGCGCCAGCCGGGGCACGGCGCGCCGCCGGGGGCCGATGCGCCGCAAGAGGCGTACCCCCTCCTCCCAACGGGCGGCCATCTCTCCGCACAGTGTGAGCACCTCGTCGAGCCGGTGCGCCTCGCCGATCGATTCTCCAATACGGTCTCCGCTGGGCGCAAAGCCGCCGCGCCAGCTCGGCGCGATGGCGCGCCCCACCGGCTTGAGGTGGAGCGGCCACGCCACGCTATCGTGCACCGGGCCATACCAGGAGAAATTGACGTTGGCCGGAAAGCGCCGGTACGCCTCCCCAAAGATCCGCCACGCTTGCGCGATGAGCGGCGCTTCCTCGCCCCAGTCGGGCGCGGCAAGCTCGTGCAGGAAGGTCGCCTCATCCACCGGCAGCGGGGCGAAGGAGAGCCGGCCCGCCGCGCGTGTCATCAAGGAAGGGTAGTTCCCAAAATACCAGCTCTGCATGGCGGCGCTCACGCCAAGCTCGTGCATGGCGCGGTACTTGTGAAAGAGCTGGCCGGGTACCGGCACCCACGGCAGCGTGGCCACTTCGTGCGAGCAGCCGACTTGCAGCTTGGCGCTCGTGCGCGCTCCGGCCCGGCCCGCCGCATGCGCGCAGCGGGCAAAGATCTCGCTCGGGCCGGTGTACGCTAGTGAATAATCATGCACCAGCCGCTCCCGCCCGAGCTGCGGGGTAAGGCCCATCGATTCAAAGTTATACTGAAAGATCACCCCCGGAGGGTAGTGTGCGGCGATCTCCTCCGCCGCTCGCAGAAGCTCCCGCGCCGGGGTGCCCGGCTGTTCAAAAACGGTCGGCACATAGAGCCACGAGATCAACTGCGCACGCGGGTTCCCCTGCCGCATCCCGCGCAAAAGCGCCTCCAGAAGGCCCCGGAAGACGACCCCCGGCGGCTTGCCCGAGCAGCGGGGGCATTGGTTGGGCTGCGTATCCCAAAAGAGGTTGGAGTAGCAATGGGTGGGCCGCTCGCCGAGGTGGATGCCGATCAGCCCCGCCAGCTCCGGCACCTGCGTGAAGATATGCCGCGTCGCCTCCTCCAGGTAGGCCTGGCCGGTTTCGGTGCTGGTGCAGAAGAAGGTCGCGCCGCTGTCGCGGTGGCCCGCCAGCTCCGGGTGGCGGCGCAGATGCTCCGTGGGCAGGGAGTAGTGGACACCATCTTTAAACCCCATCGGCTCGATGCAGAAGAGGTAGATGCCGATCCCGTAGCGCGCGCATTTGGCCGCCGTCTCCCGCAGCTTCTGGAGCCGCCGCGCCGAGTCCGCGCCAAACGTGGGGAAGAAGCGTGAAGGCGCAAGCTCATGGAAGCTCCCCGTGAGCCAAAGCCCGTTGACGCCCTCCCGCGCGAGGCGGCTCAAATACGCTTCGGGGTAGTAGTCGGTGCCATCGGCGAGTTCATCCCGGTTGCGCGGCGGGCGTTTGATCGGGCCGAAGAAACAACGGGAGAGCCGGAGGCGGACAACCGGAGTGCGCGCCCACTCCCCCACGGGGAGGAAGGGCCCATCGGCCCGCCGCAGTTGTTCCTCAAAAGCGTAGATGCCCCGGCGCACCCCCTCGACATCCCCCCCCAGCACACGGCACTCCTCCCGCGTGGTGGTGATCTGGTACGCCTCGGGGCCGAGCGCCGCATCCACGCCGAAGCGGACGGGGTAGGCTCCATCCGGGCAGAACCCTGCGGCGGCGAGGGAGCGCCCGAGGTCGTGGAACGCTGTATCCAGCAAGCCACCATGCGGCACGGCGGTGGCTTCCACGCGCACCCCGGCGCTCAGCACGGCTTCGTCTGGGCGGGGCGTCTCGCGGGTCCAGAAAAAGGAGGGGGGCTCGGGGGAGCGCAAGTCATCGACGAACGTCCAATCACGTTCATCCGGCGGGGCGGGTGGAGCGGGCATGGTCAAAGGAAAGGCGGCGCTAGCGGAGGTTCTGGTAGCGGAAGTTGGCTTCCTCCAGATCCGCTTTGCGCAGGGTGGAAACATGGCCATCCGCCCACAGGGCATTGAGCTTGCCGACGTGCTTTTCCACCAGCCGCCAGCCGCCCCCGGCCTCCAGCAGCGTGGGGGTGCCGAGCGCCCACGAAGCCCCCGTTTCGGCATCGGCCATTACCAGCGTGCGCGAGGGGTGCGCCATCTGCGAAGCCCGGATCACAGGGAACGGGAGCGACGGCATGATATGGTAGTTGACCATGTACGGGTACCCGATGGGGTTGACGCACGGGGCGACGATGGTTTGGCTCCGGCTCAGCGGGCAGACGGAGAGCCGGAAGAGCGCCTCCGGCCCGCCCAGATACGCGGAGAGGCCCAGCCCCGTCGGGTTGGAGGGGACGACCGGGTGGTACCAGACCCCGCCCCACCCTTCCTCCGGGTAGTAGCCGCCCACGGAGGGGGGGAACTTCCCCGCCCGCTCCCCGGCGTAGAGGGAGATCGCTTTACCGATCTGAAGAAGCTGGTGGGTGCAGACCACCGCCTGCCTGCGGTTGCCAAGCGCGCGGACCATGGGGAAGCAGAGCGAAGCCGCCACGACCACCAGCGCCAGAGCAACGAGCAGCTCCGTCAGGGAGACGGCGCGGCAGCGGTGCGCGGAGGTACTGGGCGAAGTCATTTCCTTCAGCGGGCCGGTTTGAGGGGGAAGGCGGTGCCGCCAAACTGGTGGTGGCGGTGCATGGGGGAGTTATCCATCGTGCCGACGAAGGGATAGTATTCGTCGAGACGCGAGAGAAGCTCTCCCCATAGCGCGGCCTCATCCTGCGTGCCGGGCTGTACGAAGACCTGGCGTTGGCCGTCACGGGTGAGGCAGGCGATGCCGTCGTTCTGCCCGGAGGCCGGGGCATTCGCCAGCCGCCGCGCGCCTTCTCCGAGGAGGAAGACCGTCCGCGCGTTGCGGAAGGCTTCCTCCTGAGGGGAGTGGACGATGGGGAAGGCGAGCTTGCGATCCCGCACGGTGTGGACGGAAGAGAGCGCTCCGGTGGGGGCTTTGAGCCGCATCTGGTAATACTCGCGATAGTGCGCGAGCTGGAGGAGCCGCGCCTCCAGGGCGGGCCGGTCTTCCGGGGTGATGAGGATCGCCACGCCACCTTCTCCGCTCACGAGGTCTTCAGCCACCCAGCTTTCATCAGGCAGGAAGCGGACGGCGGGCGGCGTTTCATGGCGGAGCACCGCCGCCTTCCCCCCCGGCGTTTGCCATGTGGCCTGCCCGGCAAAGCGCAGCCGCGTGCCCTCGGGCCACCCTTCGCCCGGGCAGCGGGCCTCAAGCACCTGCCCGTGGAGGCGGCTCCCCGTGCGGCGCAGCTCCACCTCCACGGGGGCGGGGCTCTCCACTTCGGCGACGGCTTTGAGGATGACCGGCTCGTGGTCGGCCAGGGTGACTTCCAGCCGCGTCCCCCCATCGGAAGCGTGGTTGAGCCCGTGGCCCGTGGTGTCGTCGAGGTAAAGCAGCTTCAACCCCGAGAACCGGCGTGTGGCAATCTCCACGGGGAAGGTCTGCTTCTCCCGTTTGGGAGAGGAGAGGGCCACCCAGCTCTCCTCTCCGGAGCCGTAGCGGCTCACCCAGATGCGCGCCTGCTCGGAGTACGGATCATCCAGCGGCGGGCGCAGGGCCTCGGGCAAGGTGGTGTAAGGGGCCGCGCGCCACCCGGCCCGTTGCAGCTCGATGATCCGGGGCGTCCACTGGCGGACTTGCGGGTAGCCCGTTACGAGGAATACGGCCGGTACGCCACCGTAGCGCAGGCTGGTGAGGATCACGTAGTCCAGCGTCCCTTGCAGGGCGTCCTGAAATTCCTCGCGGGAGAGTTCCTCCCAGTTGAGCGTGCTATCGGCCCGGTAGCTGCCCGACCACCAGTAGAACGGCTTCTGGCCCGCCATCAACCGCCGCAGGGGGAGCAGGTCGGCGCGTTCGTAGGGCGGCTTTTCGTGCATGACGGCATCGGCGTAGAAGATGCCGTGGTAAGTCATCGGCTCGTTGCTGATGCTTGCGGGGCGCTGCCCGTCGGGGCGCGGCGGGAGCTGGTGGGTAAACTCAAGATTCCGCGCGATGGCCACCCCTTCCACGACGAAGACCTTGCCGTCGTCGTCAAACGCTTTGCCCCGCTCCCGGGGGAGCGCTTCTCCGTAGTAGCCGATGTCGCCAATCACGCAGTCGAGCGCGTAGCCGGAGATCTCGAAGCGCTCCCACGCGCTGGCGAGGTCCGCTCGGAGCCGTTTGCCGTAGAGCGTCTCTCCTGGCCAGGCAAACTGGACCCAGAGCCCGGATTTGATCCACCCGAACGTCGGCGAGACGATGTTGCCTTTCGCGTCTGTCCAAAATGAATCGGTAAACCGGGTTTTGAGGAGGTCCACCGCGGCGTACTGCTGGAGGTAGTAATAGTAGATGCCCGTCGTCCGGTTCCCCGCGGAGATGCGGCGCTCGTTATACGCCCGCCAGCCTTCGAGGCCGTCCTTCTGTTCGTAGATGGCCTGGGTTTCCTCCAGGTTGTAGCCGTAGCTCGGGTCCCACGTGGTTTCGTCGGGGACGACCGCTCCCGCACGCTGAAAGGGGGCGTAGTACCACTCCCAGTCCAACAAGGTGCGGCGGCCTTCTTCGCTCTGGATGTCTCGAGTCTCCTCCCGGCTGCGCAGGAAGCCGCCGGTGCCGTAAAGGCGGGAGTCTGCCCCTTCCACGGGGCGGAACCAGCGCGGGTAGGCAAGGTGGTAGGCTTCCACGACTTCGGGGTAAGTCCGGCAATCTTTGAGGTCGGCGGTGATGAAGGTCTGCTCGTCTTCCTGCCCGGGGTGGAGGGCAAGGTAGGCATCCCAGACCAGAAGGCCGCCGCCCTCGCGCGGGTGCCACGCGCGCTCAAAGCGGCTGTTGAGGGTCTGCGGGGCAAACCCGGCGACGCGCGCGGTATCTCCCTCCCAGTAGGCCACGGCGGGGAAGCGGTACCGCTTGGTCACCGGCTCCACGCTTGCCTTGGGCGCGGGGTGGAGGGTGTAGCCATCCCAAAAATTTCCGCCGGGCGTCTTCGTCTCGCGCACGATGCGTAGGAGAAGGCGCTCCACTTCTTCGCTTCGGTTGGCCACCTTTACCCGCCACTCCTGGAGGGGGCCGCTTGGTTGCGGCTCAATGGTGAGGCTCAGGTGCTCCGGTAGCGCGGAGAGCGAGGCCCTGGAGGAAAGGGGCGTTTCTCCCAAAAGGGCGAGCTTCCCCTCCCTCCACTGGAAGAGCTGGAGCCGGGCGGCGTGAGAAGAGAGGGTGCCCACGGAGGTCAAAACAAGCAGGAGGAGGAAACGGCGCATGGTTCGATAAGGGGGGGAGGAAAATAGATCACGGCTTGGCCGGGAGCTTGTGGAGCGACATCGGGCCGATATTGAGATCTGCATTGGAGAAGTAGACGCCGATGGAGAAACGCACCTCGGAGAGGTTCTCCGGGAGGTCGAAGCGGACCGTCTCCGTGCGCCACCCGGCCACGCCTGCCCCACGCATCTGCCGGGCGGAGGCGAAGTCCGGGTAGAGCGGGTGGCCGATGTAGCTATTGAGGAAGATGTAGCGTTGCCAGGAGATCTGCTCGCCTTTGAGGTCCTTCACCGCCTTCACCCACATGAAGCCGCGCCCCCCGTTCTGGTAGACTTTGGCTCGCCATTCGTAGCTCGCCCCCGGCTCCAGCTTGACGACCTGCGTGAGGTAGCGCGAAGTCTCCGCCATCGTGGTGACAAACTGGACGGAGCTGGGGACTCCCAGAATGTTCTGCCGCACGGTGACGGTGTAGTTCTCCGGGTCCGTCACTTCGGTGAGCGACCAGTGGGCCGGGAGTTCTCCATCGATCCTGGTGAGATCCGGGTTGAGAAGGAGGTTTCCGGCGGCTTCGCCGCTCCAGGTGGAAGGCGTCATGGCCGCAAGCGCTACCGCGGTGAAGAGGGAAGGCAAACGCATGGCCGCTTCTACCGCGTGTTTCGTTTGCCACGGCTGCGCCGCAGGAATGCCGCACCGACAAGGCCCAGCCCCAGCATCAACGCCGCAGAAGGCTCGGGTACGGCGGCGAAGAGGGCCGCCACTTCCGTGCTCCCGAGCGGGGTGTTGTAGAAGGCGAGGTTATCGAGGTTGGCATCGAGCAGGCGCGCCCCGCCGGGGGCGGCGATGTTGCCCACGTCGAGCACGGTGCTATTGGTCACCTGGGTCTGCGTGAGCTTGGTGTTGGAGGTGTACGCGGAGAGGGTGCCCCCTTGCGGGCCGGAGTAGAAGGTTACCTCTCCGGTGCCCGCCGTGAAGGTGACGGCGAGGAACTGCCACGTCGGCGAGCCATTGGTGAAGAGGAATGGCGTCCCCGTCCCCCCCGTGTAGCTGGAGACGACGGGGCTGCCGTTCACGGAGAGAAAGATCTGGCTGTTCGTGCTTCCCGCTTGCGGGCCGAAGCTCAAGTCGATCGCCACGGCGGAGCCGCCGCGAAGGTAGAAGAGCCGCTCGTTACCGGAGCTGGTGTGGTTGAAGTTCTGGATCCACGCCGTGATGGTGAAGGAGCCAAGGCCGGTGGTGAGGTAGGTGTTCCCCACGACGGAGGTTTCCAACGTGGTATTCTGCGTGGCTCCGGCCAGGCCAAGCGCGGTGGTGCCGTCGGGGCCGATCGCGGTTGCTGTGACTTTGTCGGTAGCCACGGTGCCGACCCGTGTGGTCAGCGCGAGGGGGCTCAGGCCGGTGCTGGTCTGGGTTGCGCCGGGGGTGTTGAAGTCGTAGTAGAGGATCTGCGCGGCCTGCGTGGGGGTGGCCACGGCCAACGCCAAGGCGGCGACGGCTGGCCACAGGCAAGGGCGGCGGAAGAAGGCAAAGGTGCGAGGCGAAGAATCCGACAGAGGGGGCATCGGGAGCGGTTTCATAATGAGGTGGCGCCATTACCTCATCGATGTTGCGCGGGAACAAGGGAACCTATCTGTGCTTTTTTTTGGCACGCACTAGCGACACTAGTGTCCTGTCAGACTAATAATTTAAATAATTCCGAGGTGATTTTTTGAATCTCCAAGGCGCGAGTAAGGGCGGTATCTGAAGATACCGACCGCACGAGCAACGCTGGAGATTCGGAAAAGCATCCGGAATTATGACAAGGATTTGGCTGACAGGACACTAGGCAGGCACCAGCGTGAGGGGGATCTGTTTGCGGAGCTGGATGCCCTTCCCGGATTTGAAGTAATGGTACGCGGTGGAGCAGATCGTTTTCGCCATGGTCTGGATCGGGTAGGGGTAGTGGGCCAGAGGCGGGTAAACCGCGAGCTGCCCGGGAGTGGAATTGACAGGGAGGATCTCCACGTCATCAGGGATCTTCAGCCCGAAATCCTGAAGCGCCATGACGACCAACCCCGGCAGGAGCGGAGCATTGACGATCAACCCTTGTTTGCCGGTAAAGCGCCGCGCCATCCGCCGCACGGTGCGGCATTGTTCTTCATGAGGTGTGGGCACAAGCGTGACGCCGCCCTGAAAGGGGCGCGGCGCTTCCTCGCGGATTTTGCGGAACTCATCCTCCAATATCTGGAAGGAGACGAGGTGGCGCCTCCCGATGATGTTGAGCAGCTCCACCCGCTCGCACCCATGCCGCAGGAGCCGGTAGGCGGCGTGGCGGAAGATGGGGAAGATGTCGCACGAAACATGGGGCAGAGCGATGCCGGAGGCGGGGTCTCCCACCATGAGGACGTTGCGGTGGCTGGCAAAGAGCCGCTGGATCGTCGCGCCGATGTTGGAGAAGACGAGCACTTCATCCCGATGGCTCCCGGCGGCGTGGATGGCGCGCAGGCGCGCTTCATCACACCGCTCAAACTGGAAATGGATGTCGCACGCGGCGAGGCGCTGGCTGCACTCGATGAGAATCTCCGAAGGCGGTGGCGAGGAGCGGCTGCGTGGGTCATGCCAGAGCCACCGGACGACCTGGGCATGCCCCCGCGTCCGCAGGGAGCCCTGGGTGAGCCGGTACCCTTTTTTGCTCTGGGCGGCGAGCCACCCTTCGTCTTTGAGGATGGCGAGCGCCCCCTGAAGGGTGCTCGGAGAGATGCCCAATGCGACGCTCCACGCGCGGATGGAGGGGAGCGGGTCGGTGAGGTCGCGCTGGCGGATCGCCGTGCGGAGGTGGTCTGCCACTCGCTCCGCTTTGTTGCGCGAAAAGTTCACGCTCTCTTTTCAAACAGCCGGGGGGAGGGGCTGTCAATCCTCCCCGGGGTTTGGCCCAATGCTACCGGAAGAAGTCTTTGGCTTTTTCGAAGAAGCTTTTGTGCAGCGGGGTGTTTTCCTCGCCGCAAAGCTCGGCAAATTCTTCGAGCTTCTTGCGCTGCTCGCTATTGAGCTTGGTGGGGACTTCGACCATCACGCGCACGTAGAGATCTCCCCGCACGCTGGAGCTTAGGGTAGGTACGCCTTTGCCCCGGAGTTTAAACATCGTGCCGCCCTGCGTCCCGGCGGGGACTTTGACGCTCGCCTTGTTGCCCTCCAGAGTGGGGACGGTGATCTCGCCGCCCAGCGCCGCAGTGGTAAAGGAGAGGGGGACTTCGGCAAACAGGTTGTCATCCTCGCGCTCGAAGACTTCGTGCTCTTTGATGTGGATGACGACGTACAAATCCCCCGGGGGGCCGCCGCGCAGCCCGGCTTCGCCATTGCGCGAGGAGCGCAGGCGCGAGCCATCCGCAATGCCCGCGGGGATCTTGAGCTTGATGCGCGCGCGCTCTTCGGTGCGCCCTTCGCCGTTGCAGCTCTTGCACGGGTTGGTAATCGTCTGCCCGGTGCCCCGGCAGCGCGGGCAAGTCTGAGCGACCTGGAAGAACCCGCGCGAGCTGATGACCTGGCCGCGCCCATGGCAGGTGGGGCAGGTGGCTGCGCGGGAGCCGGCTTCCGCTCCGCTGCCTTCGCACGTTTTACAGGCGCCCAGCTTATCGATCTCAATCTCCTTTTCGCAGCCGAAGGCCGCCTCCTCAAGGCGGATCTGCATGTCGTAGCGCAGGTCGGAGCCGCGTTGGTGGGCTTCGGCCCGGCCGCCGCCTCCCCCTCCTCCGCCGCCGCCAAAGAATTGCTCGAAGACGCCGCCGCCCCCGCCAAAGACTTCGCGAAAGAGGTCAAACGGATCATGAAACCCGCCAGCGCCGCCGCGTGGGCCGCCTCCGCCACCGGCAAAGGCCGCGTGGCCCATGCGGTCGTAGACGGAGCGCTTCTCTTCGTCCATCAGGACGTCGTAGGCTTCGCCCAGCTCTTTGAAGCGATCTTCGGCAGAGGCGTCGCCCGGGTTTTTATCCGGGTGGTACCGGACGGCCAGCTTCCGGTAGGAACGCTTGATTTCGTCGCCCGAGGCGGTGCGGGTGACTTCCAGCACCTCGTAGTAGTCGCGCTTGACGGTCATCGGTTACTGCGGCCCCTTGGAGACAACGACGTTGGCGGCGCGGATGAGGCGATCGCGGAATTTGTACCCCTTGCGAAGCTGCCGGGTGACGCTCCCTTCCGGCACGGTGTCGCTCGGCTCCTGGCCGATGGCTTCGTGCAGGTTGTGGTCGAAGACTTGGCCTTCTGCGTCGATGACTTCGATGCCGCTGTTGACCAGAAAATCCTGAAATTGCCGGGCGATCATTTCCAACCCGGTGAGGATGGCTTCGCCCCCTTCGCCGCGAGCGGCTTGCAGGCCAAGCTCGAAGTTGTCTACCACGGGCAAAAGCCGGTCTACCAAGGCGGCGGTGGCGCTTTTTACGGCGTCTTCGCGGTCGCGCGCGGCGCGCTTGCGGAAGTTCTCAAAGTCGGCCTGCGTGCGCATGGCGAGGTCGCGGTAGCGCTCGGCCTCGGCTTTGGCTTCGGCGATCGGGTCAACCGTGGTTTCCTCGGCGGGAGCCGGTTCGGCGGAACGGGGTGTTTCGTCGTGATGCGGGTCGCTCGGGGTCTCTTGGCTCATGTCTTGCGGATTACGATCAGGGTAATGTCGTCGTTTTGTGGGTAGCTGCCTATAAAGGCTCGGAGGTCATCCGTCAACCGGGAGACGATGGCGGGGGCTCCCCCAGCCGCGCTGGCCTGGATGCTCTGGATCATGTTTTTCATCCCGAACTCGAAGCCTTTGCTGTCTAAAGCCTCAGTCACCCCGTCGGTGTAGAGAATGAGACAGTCGTCCTGTTCCAGAGTGACGGAAAAGTCGCCCGTGATCCTATCGAAGACGTTCCCGCTGTCAATGCCCACGGCCATGCCGGGCGGGTTGATCTTGGCTACCGTCTGCTTGCTGGCGGAGTAGTGGAGCGGGGCATCGTGCCCAGCCCGGCAAAGGGTGACACGGTTGGTCTCATGGTCCAAAATGGCGTAGGCCATGGAGATGAACATGTCCTCTTTAATATCCGGGTAGAGCTGCCGGTTGACCCGGTGGAGCGTATCTGCCGACGAGAGGCACCCGGGGGCCGCTCCGCGCAGGACGCTGCGGCACATGGCCATGATCAGCGAGGCGGGGACGCCCTTGCCCGAGACGTCGGCAATGACGACGCCGGTGTGCCCCTCATCCACGGCAATGTAGTCGTAATAATCGCCGCTCACCCGCGAGGCCGGGATGTTGATGCCGCAGACTTCATACCCGTTGATGACGGGGGCCGTGGTGGGGAGCAGGATGCGCTGGATGTCCTGCGCGAGCATGAGGTCGTGGTCGAGGCGGCGCTTTTCGCTCGCTTCGGAGTAGACGCTCGCGGAGTAGAGGGCAAAGGCGCACTGCTCGGCGATGGCTTTGTAGACGCCGAAGTCGCTCGCATCGAAATTATTGCTCATCGGCCCGTTGGCGACGGCGAGGACGCCGAGCCGCGCTTTGGCAAAGACGAGCGGCACGATCATGGCCGAGCCGGTCTGCAAGGTGGTGTCGCGCAGCATGGCCAGGCGCGGGTCTCCACTCACGAGCAGGAGCGGCTTCTGCTTTTCCCAAACAGTGCCGATCACGCCTTCGCCCGGGGCGACGGGGTGGCGGCGCAGGTAGCTCTGGAGGGCCATCGGCGTCTGTTCGACCTGGGCGAGGATGTGCCGGGGCACTTCCACGAGCGGCGGGCAGCTCTTGGAAATGAAGGAGGGGAGGAGCGAGGGCGTCTGCCGGTTGGTGACGTAGAGGGCCCCGCCGTGGGCGTCGAGCACGCTCATGGCGGCTTCCACAATGAGGCGGTGCAGGTCGTCGGTGCGGACGTCTTTGGTAAAGGCTTCGCCCAGCTCGTGGAGGAAGTCGAACATGCGGGCTTCCTCAATCTTGAGCTTATCGACCGCTTTCTCAAGATCGGCGATGCGCTCCTGCCGCCGCCGCAGGATATAAAAGCCGACGACCCAGCTGATCACCAGCAGCCCGAAAAGAAAACCTCTCATGCCGGTGAAATCAAATAGCGTCCAAACGCGGTGGGGGGGGTAAAGGGGGAGTGGGTTATTCGGAAGCGTCCAAGTCTTGCTTGAGGAACTCAAGCACGTCTTTGAACTTCGTCAAATTCTCCGGGTCGGCGGCGACGAGCGCTTCGTGCGCTTCGAGCATGGTGCGCGCCTGGTCAGTGCGGCCATCTTCCGGCGTTGCCGAGGCCCCTGTGCCCAAGGCCCCGGATTCCAACGGCTGGGCGGCGGCGTCTGGCGGCTTGATGCCACAGAGGTCCATGGCGAAGAGCTGGTCCAACCCGAGGTTGGCCAGCAGATCGTGGTTGCGCTCGTTCAAATTGATGACGTGCAGGTTCCCCTGCCCGATCTCCCGCAGGCGCAGGGCGATGCCCGCGAGCGTGCCCATGAAGGTGGAGTCCATCACTGGGCAGTTCTTCAGATCAACGACGAACTCGCGGTGGCCGCGGTTGACCATTTCTCGCGCAAACTCCTTGAGCCCGGAGCTGTTGAGGAACGACCCCTTGCCCTCCACCCGGACCCAGACGACCTTGTTGGCGCAACCGACTAGAATGCTGCTTTGCGTGCTCACCTGTTTTAACTATAGGGGGTTCCCCAACGGGGTGTCAAACGAAGGGCTCTGGGTGTTTCTATAAAAGGCGGCTACCGGTATCGGCCCGGGTATCGGTATCGCTGGTAAAGGTGGGACGGAAGGGAACCGGGTTTCATTCGATAGGAATGGGGGGGAGGTGCCGGTTTTCTTTTCAGGAAAAAAGGAATCAATGCCAGAGGGCAGACTGCGTGAGGCCGACGATGCGGCCATTTTCGATAAGAATCGCCCGCCATGAGGTGATGCGGCCCTCTTTTTCGTAATCATCGCCAATGACGGAGAACTCGCTCTTGTAGGTACCCGCCTTGGCGGCGTTGAAGTCGACCTCCTGAGCCTGCACGTAGGCTCCGAGGTTGGCCTGCCGGTACTCGAGGCGCACGATCAGGTTGGCTGGGCGCTCGGTACGCCACCAGAAGGTGAAGTAGTGGCCGTAACGGGCGCGCCGCTCTTCTTCGGTGACAGCGCCAAACTCGATCCGCTCGTGCTCGAAGGAGATCATCTTATCCCGCGTTTTGGCGACGACAGAGGGGTCGTGCAGCAAAAGCTGCTGCTTGCGGAACTGGAAGCCATCTTCAAGCGCCAGAGGCAGGACGTTGGCCTTGACGAGGCGGCGCGGCTCGGGCTCCGCCGCGTGGGTGCGGGCGGTGGAGGCCGCAATAAAGGCTGCCGCGAGGGCCAGCGGAAGGCCAAGGGTCAGGAACCGGCGAATCATGGTCCAAGAGACTAAAGCCGCTTGGACGAGGCGTGTCAACGCACTTGAAGGGGCGGTTCCATTGCTTTTATTCGGCAAGCGGCGGATAGTGGTATTTCGCATGTCGCCGTATGATGCCGGAATCGCCGTTCGCCCGGGGGTGGAGCTGCCAGGGTTGGGCCTTTGGCTGGACCCGCGGCGCTCCAAAGCGCTGGCGTTTGTCTCCCACGCGCATAGCGACCACATTGCCCGCCACCGGGAGGTGATCGCCTCTGCGGCGACGCTGGCGCTCATGCGGGCGCGGCTCTCGGGGGAGCGGGTGGAGCACGCGGTGGGGTTTGGCGAGCCATTCTCCCACCCCGGAGTGCCGGGGGCGCGGCTCACGCTTTACCCGGCGGGGCACATCCCCGGGTCGGCGCAGCTCCTGGTGGAGGCGCAGGGGGGGAGCCTTCTTTATAGTGGCGACTTCAAGCTCCGCGCCGGGCGCGCGGCGGAGCCCGCCACCGTGCCCCGGGCCGATACGGTGGTGATGGAGACGACCTTTGGCCGCCCTCGGTACCGCTTTCCACCGCTGGAGGAGGTGCTCACGCAGGTGGTGGCCTTCTGCCGGGAGGCGCTGGCGGCGGGAGAGGTGCCGGTGCTGCTGGCCTACTCGCTCGGCAAAGCGCAGGAGGCGCTCTGGGCGGTGGCCGAGGCCGGGCTACCGGTGATGGTGCACAAGGCGATTTACCGGATGAACACGGTTTGCCGCGAAGTCTGCCCCGGCTTCCCACAAGGCTACCGGATGCACAAGCCCGGGGCCGAGGCGGGGTATGTGGTGCTCCACCCCCCGGGGGCAGGGTTGGCGATTGCGCGGCGGCGGGTGGCGGTGCTCACCGGGTGGGCGCTGGATGGGCGGGTACGCTACCAGAGCGGGGCGGATGCGGCGTTTCCCCTCTCTGACCATGCGGACTACGGCGAGCTGCTCCGTTACGTGGAGCTGGCGGCCCCGCGCCGGGTCTTTACGATACACGGGTTTGCCGCCGAGTTTGCGCGCGACTTGCGCTCGCTCGGGGTGGAGGCATGGCCGCTGGAGCCGGAGGCGCAGCCGGATTTGCCGATGCGCCTGCCGGTGGCGGGGTAGGGATACCGGGGAACGTGAGCGGCAAAACCGGTTGAGTGAAACGGGAGTTCCTCCCCTCCAATTCCCCTCCCCCGGCCCGAGCGTGGTTTGGCAAATTGTAGGCCGTCTCTGTGAGACGGCAGTCCAACCCCATGGCGTTTCACAGAAACGCCCTACAGTCTCCCTCCCGGCAAAATCATCCAACGAGGTAGTGCCATCTAATCCGCCACGCAACGGAAGCCGATGTGGCCGGTGGAGCTATCGGGCGTATTGGAGGTACGAGCTGCGCACCGGTAGCGGTTGCAATAGCTCGCGTGGCATAGGTAGGAGCCTCCGCGCATCACGCGGCGCTCCCCATGCGTGGGCCCCTTCGGGTTTTCGCGCGGGGCGCGGAGTGGGTAGGTGGGGTCAAACCAATCGGCCACCCATTCCCAAACGTTACCGGTGGTGTTAAAGAGCCCGTAGCCATTGGGGCGGAAGGCGCGCACCGGAGCGGTGCCCGCATGGCCGTCGGCCCCGGTATCGAGCGTGGGGAACTCGCCCTGCCAAATATTGCAGCGGTGTTTGCCCTCCGGGTGCAGCTCGTTACCCCACGGGTAGAGCGCCCCCGCAAGCCCGCCGCGCGAGGCGTACTCCCATTCGGCCTCGGTGGGGAGCCGCTTGCCCGCCCAGGCAGCGTAGGAGGCGGCATCGTTCCACGAGACATGGACCACCGGGTGCTCCTCGCGGTGGAGCTTGGTGAAATCTTTGCCGCCGCCGAGTGGGTTGCGCCAGGTCACCTTTTCCACGGCGTACCACCACTCCAGCCCGGCCACCTGCCGCGCCTGCTTGCGCTTGGCTTTGGGGAGCTGGCTAAAGTGGAGGAAGGACCAGCCAAACCGCTCCGCCTCCGTGGTGTACCCCGTAGCTTCCACAAAGGCGGCAAAGGCGGCGTTGGAGACGGCCGCCTCATCGATCCAAAAAGGGGCGAGGACGGTTTCCCGCACGGGGCCTTCGCCATCGGCCACCCAAGTTTCGGGCCCTTCGTCGCCCATCAGGAAGGGGCCGCCTTCGAGCCGCACCATCCCTTTGGGGGAGAACGGGGCAGCCACCGCCGCCACCGGGGCGATGCCGAGCGAAATACGCGCCGGGGCATTCGGCGTGCAGCAGGAGGGTTTGGAGGGCGTCTGGTCCAAGAGGTGGGAGGTTACACGGTTTTGCCGGGCTATTCAAACCCCGGCGGCACGGGGCACGAGGCCCGCCCCGTGAGCGGGCTAAAGACGTAGCGCCCGGCGAGCGTCTCGCCGCCCGAGCGGATCAACTCCAACACGAGCCGCCCGGCTTCGCGGCCCATTTCCTCCATCGGCTGCTCCAGAACGGTGAGCGGCGGGTCGGTATGCCCGGCGAGCGCGAGCCCCGTACCACCCACGATGGCCAGCTCCCCCGGCACCGCCACGCCCCGCTCGCGCGCCAGCCGCAACAGCTCGGCCGCTACGATGTCGCCCGCGCAAAAAACCGCCCGAGGCCGGGGCTTGCGGGCGAGAAGCTCTTCCAGCGGGCGGAGCGCCGCCCCCCGGGGGACAAGGGTCTCTATCTCGGTAAAAAGGATGTCGGTACTCTTGCCGCCATTCCCAAGGTAGCCGTCGAGAAAGCCGAAAAACTTGTCGGCAATCGAGTGCGAAAGGGAGAGCGGCCGCGAGACCACCGCCACCGGCGCATACCCGAGGTGGGCAAAGAGCCGCCCCACACGCCGCCCGCCGCCATGGTTGTCGGCGGAGACGAAGCGGTGCGTCTGCGTGCGGCTGGCGGGGTTGATCGTCAACCACGGGATGCCGCGCGCCTCCAGCTCGGCCAGCGTAACCTGCAACCCGGGGCTCACGGGGCAAATCGCAGCGGCGTAGCGCTCCCCCTCGGCAAAGCGCTCGCGCAACGGGGGGCGCGCCTCCCCGGGGTTGGAGAAAAGGAACGAAACCCGGTACCCCTTGGCCGCCACCACCTGCTCGAGCCCACGCAGAAAGCGGCTCCACGACTCATCCTTCTCCGGCCAGATGTGGCCGATATCTCCATGCACCAGCACGGCGATCCCGCGTGGGGCGCCGGGCGGCGGGGCTTGTGGCAGTGTGCGCGCCCGCGCCTCGGGCAGGCGGGCGACAAACGAGCCACGCCCGCGCACCCGGTCGATGAGCCCCTCCTGCCGGAGCTGCTCCAGTGCGCGCCGCGCGGTCACACGGCTCACCCCATACGCCTCGCAAAGCTGCTGCTCGGTGGGCACTTGGCTGCCGAGCGGGAGCCGCCCGTCGCGCATCCGCGCCACCAGCTCGCGGTGGATGCGGTGGTAGAGCGGCGTTGGGTCGTCTTCGCGGCTGGGCTGGGGCTCGGGGCGGTTCACAGGCGAGGCGAACCTACCGGGAAGCATCCCCCCCGTCCAAGCCAAACCGGCCCGGGCGCTGTTTCCCCTCAATTACGCCAGCAGGCGGTACTCCAGCGCATCGACCAGCGCCTGCCAGCTCGCTTCGATAATGTTTCCGGAAACCCCCACCGTGGCCCAGCTCTCCGAGCCGTTGCTGGAGAGCACCAGCACGCGCGTGCGCGCCGCCGTGCCTTCCTTACTATCGAGGATGCGCACTTTGTAATCCTCCAGGCGGATGGCATCCACCTCCGGGTAGACGGGGCGCAGCGCCTTGCGTAGCGCGGCGTCGAGCGCGTTGACCGGGCCATCCCCCTCGTCCACGGTGTAGGAGCGGGTGCCGTTGATGTTGAGCTTCACCGTGGCCTCGCACGTGTCGCAGGAATCCGAGTGGCGGAAGGTGCAATGGTACTCCAACAGCTCGAAAAGCGGCGGCCGGGGCGAGAGCATTTTGCGGATCAGCACCAGCAGCGAGCCATCTGCCGCCTCGTACTCGTAGCCGAGCGCCTCGCGGCGTTTGATCTCCTGCAAAATCGCCATCGCCTCCGGGGCCCCCTTCTCCAGCGGGTAGCCGAGCTCGGCTGCTTTGAGCAAAATATTGCTCTGCCCGGAAAGCTCGGAAACGAGGATGTTCTGCGCGTTGCCCACTTCCTCCGGGCGGATGTGCTCGTACGAGCGCGCCAGCTTCTGCACCGCATTCACATGCAGCCCCCCTTTGTGCGCAAACGCCGCCGCACCCACATACGGGGCGCGGATGTCGTGCGGCGCATTGGCAAGGTCATCCACAAAGAGCGAGACTTCGCGCAGCCGCGCCAGCTCCGGTACCACCGGGGTGCCCATTTTGAGCTGAAGGGTGGGGATGACGGTGGTGAGGTTGCAGTTGCCTACGCGCTCGCCGTAGCCATTAAACGTCCCCTGCACCTGCACCGCCCCGGCGCGCACGGCGGCCAGCGCGTTGGCGACGCCGAGGCCGCAATCGTTATGCGTGTGGATGCCAACCGGCTTGCCGACCCGGGCAATCACATCGCGCACGATGGTCTCCACCTCCTCGGGGAGGGTGCCTCCGTTGGTATCGCAAAGGACCGCAAGGTCCACCCCCGCCTCCACGGCGGCGGCCACGGCGGCTACGGCGTAGTCCGGGGCGTCCTTGTAGCCATCAAAAAAGTGCTCCGCATCGAAGAATACCTCGCGCCCGTGCTTCTTGAAGAAGGCAACGGTGTCACGGATCATGGCGAGGTTTTCCTCCAGGGGGACGTTGAGGATCTCCGTCACCTGCAAGACCCAGCTCTTGCCCACGAGGGTGACGACCGGCGTCTCCGCCTCAAGAAGCGCGCGCACCTGTGGGTCGTCCTCCACCGCAAGGTTCCCCCGGCGCGTGCTGCCGAACGCGGCGATGCGGGCATGCCGCCACGGGCGCTTGCGGGCCTCGGCAAAAAACTCCACATCCTTCGGGTTGGAGCCCGGCCAGCCGCCTTCAATATAGTGGACCCCAAAGCCGTCGAGCTTCTCCGCGATGCGAATCTTATCCAACACGCTAAAGGAGATGCCGGTGCCCTGCGTGCCATCGCGCAGGGTGGTGTCGTAAATCGAGACAGTGGGCTTGCTCATAAGAAAGGAAGGGGCTTTCTAGCCCCCCAAGCGCCCCCTTGCAAGCTTGCACCCCGCCGCGAGCCGGGCGATCTTTGAGGCGGCATGACGCTTATCTCCATGGCGGTGCTCCTCTTCTTCGTGCTCGACCCGATCGGCAACATCCCGATCTTTTTGAGCGCGCTCCGCTCCGTACCGGAGGAGCGCCGCCGCGCCATCATCCTGCGCGAGTGCGGGCTGGCGTATGCGTTGCTGGTCCTCTTCATCCTCGTGGGCAAGCCGTTTCTGGCGTTGCTGCACCTTAGCTCCGTCTCGCTGGGGATCGCGGGCGGGGTGGTCCTCTTCCTTATCGCGCTCAAGATGATCTTTCCCACCAAAGAGCCGATCTTTGGTGTCCACGCCGAGGGCGAGCCGCTCCTCTTCCCGCTGGCAGTGCCGACGGTGGCCGGGCCTTCGGCCATGGCGACGGTGCTCCTGCTCGTTTCGGCCAACCCGGCGGGGTTTTGGGGGTGCCTCGGCGCGCTCACCGTGGCGATGGGGTGCTCCACCGTGTTGCTCCTCTTTTCAGGGAAGATCGCGCGGGTGGCGGGCGAGCGCGTCATGGTCGCCGCCGAGCGGCTCATGGGCCTCATCCTTACCGCCATCGCCGTGGAGATGCTGCTGGGTGGCGTACGAGAGTTTGTCCGCTCCCTCGGGTAGAGGGATTGGCGCGGCAGCACCCTGGAGGGCGGACCTGCCCGCCTCTTTGAGGCAGACAGGTCGTCCCTCCAGGCGCTCCCGCGCCAGTGTTTCCCCTTCGGGCCGAGGCCCTAAAAAATGCGTTTGCCTCGCCGGGCCGCAGTGGCATAGTGAGGGTTTATGACTTTGACAGAGAAAATCCTCGCCCGAGCGAGCGGCAAAGCGCACGTCCAACCCGGAGACAACGTCTGGGTCAATGTCGATGTGCTGATGACTCACGACGTCTGCGGCCCGGGGACGATTGGCGTCTTCAAACGCGAGTTTGGCAAGAACGCCAAGGTCTGGGACAAGAAGAAAGTCGTCATCATCCCCGACCACTACATTTTCACCGCCGACTCGATGTCCAACCGCAACGTGGATATCCTGCGCGAGTTCGTCAAAGAACAAGGGCTCGAGTACTTCTACGACGTGATCGACGACCCGGAAGGCCACTGGCAGTTTGACGCTTCGCGCGGCCAGCTTTCCCGGCAGTACGGCTCCAAGTACACCGGCGTCTGCCACACCACCCTCCCCTGGAAGGGGCACACCCGCCCGGGCGAAATCCTTTTTGGAACGGACTCGCACACCTGTATGGCGGGCGCGTTTAACCAATTTGCCACCGGCATCGGCAATACGGATGCCGGGTTCATCCTCGGCACCGGCAAGCTCCTCATCAAAGTCCCCGAGTCGATGCGCTTCTTCCTGGAGGGGCAGCTCGCCCCCGGCGTCATGGCCAAGGATGTGATCCTCCACGTCATCGGAGAGATCGGGTTTGACGGCGCCACCTACCGCGCCATGCAGTGGGAAGGCCCCGGCGTCTATGGGATGAATATGGACGACCGGATGACCATCGCCAACATGGCCATCGAGGCCGGTGGTAAAAACGGCATCTTCCCGTGCGACCAGAAGACGATCGACTATGTGACGGAGCGCGTGCAGGAAAACGGCACCAAAAGCAGCTTCGAGCCCGTCGATCTGGAGGCCGACCAACGCTTCGCGTACGATAAAGTCTTTGATCTCGCCAAGCTCGAGCCCACCGTCGCCTGCCACCCGGACCCGGGCAACCGCAAACTCGCCAAGGAGATGGAAAAAGTCACCCTCGACCGCGCCTACATCGGCTCCTGCACCGGCGGGAAGACGAGCGACTTCCTTGCCTTCGCGCAAGTCGTCCGCGGCAAGAGCGTCAAGATCGATACCTTTGGCGTCCCCGCCACCACGAAGGTGGTGCAGGAGCTCAAGGAAACGCTGTGGGATGGGACCAGCGTCTGGAACATCCTCGAAAGCGCCGGCGTCCGCATGACGGAGAACGCCTCGTGCGCCGCCTGCCTGGGCGGCCCGGTCGACACCTTTGGGCGGATGAATACGCCGCTCAAGTGCATCAGCGCCACCAACCGCAACTTCCCCGGGCGCATGGGCAACAAGGAGTCGCAAGTCTTCCTCGCCAGCCCCTACACCGTTGCCGCCTCGGCTCTGACCGGGCGCGTCACCGACCCTCGGGAGTACGTCAGCTAACCGAAAGGAGAGCGCTTGCCACCCCGGGGTCTACCGCTCTTCATCGTGCTGGCGCTGGGGCTTGCCGCGTGCAAAGCCCCCGCCCCGCGCGATGGGGCCGCCCCTGCCGCGAACGCGCCCATCGCCAGTGCCGACGCGGCGCTGGCTGATAGCCCGTACTACGCCGTCACCGTCAAGCGCGCCGCGTTCTTCTCACACAGCCCCATCCAGCCCGGCGGGCCGGACCGGGGGCTGCCGAAAGATGAAGAGGTCGAGATGGTCCAGAAAGAGCCCCTTTACAGCCGCGTGCGCACCCGCACCGGGGCCGAGGGGTATATCGCCAATGACCAGATCCGCCCGCTGCCGCCCCCACCGCCGCTGCCCCCGGAGCCGATCTTCCCGCTCGGCCCTTCGCGGCTCGTCCCCAGCCCAGATAACCCCGGGCGGCTCCAGATCGTCCCGTTGGACGAGATGATCAACGCCGCCGAGCCCCCCCTGCCTGTTTCCGAACCGCCCGCAAGTTCGCCCGTAGAACCGCCCGCCCCACCCACACCCTGAGTTTTTTTATGGCCAACACCCTTACCAGCAAGATTTACGTCACCCGGGATAATATTGATACCGACCAGATCATCCCCGCGCAGTATTTGACCCTCGTGCCCACCATCGCCGAGGAGTATGAGAAGCTCGGCAGCTACGCCCTCATCGGCCTGCCCAACGACCTTTACCCCACCCCGTTTGTGCGCGAGGGCGAGCTGAAGACCGACTACAAAATCGTCATCGCCGGGCGCAACTTCGGGTGCGGCTCCTCGCGCGAGCATGCCCCCATCGCCCTCGGGGCGGCCGGGGTGGAGGCCGTGGTGGCCGAGTCGTTTGCCCGCATCTTCTTCCGCAACTGCGTGGCCACCGGCGAGCTTTACCCGTATGACGCGGCCGAGCGCCTGTGCGACCTGGTGAAAACGGGGGATGAAGGCACGCTCGACTTCGATGCCGACACCCTCACCGTCAACGGCGTGGTCTACAGCCTCAAGCCGCTGGGCGAGGTGCGCCCCGTGATCGACGCCGGGGGCATCTTCAACTACGCCCGCAAGAACGGGATGATCCCCGCCTAGTATTCCGACGTTAAGCGGCCCCCGGAGAGGACACCCGCGATGCGTGAATTGTAGGCCGTCTCTGTGAGACGGCAGTCCAACGCCCATGGCGTTTCACAGAAACGCCCTACAATTCCCGACCCACGCACCAACTCTTCAAACAGCATCGTAGCAGGGGCCTTTGCTACCCGCGCAGCTTGCGCAACGCTTCCAGCGCTTTCTCCAAATGCGCGCGCTCGTGCGCTGCGGAGATCTGGAAGCGGATGCGCGCCGCGCCCTCCGGCACCACAGGGTAGCCGAAGCCGGTCACAAAGATCCCTTCCTTGAGCAGCGCCTCGCTCAGGCGGATCGCCTCAGCCGTCTCGCCGATGATGACGGGGACAATGGCCGAATCCCCCTCCAACGGGTGGAACCCGGCCTCCCGCAGCGCCTTGCGGAACCACGCGGTATTCTCATGCAGCCGCGTGACCCACTGCGGGTTCGCCTCAAGCTGGCGCACGGCCTCCAGCGCGCTCCCGGCCACGGTGGTGGGGAGCGCGTTGCTAAAGAGCTGGGTGCGCGCCTTTTGTTCAAGATAGTGAACCAGCGCCTTGGGCCCGGCCACATAGCCGCCCGCGGCCCCGCCGAGCGCTTTGCCAAGCGTGCCGGTAAGAATATCGACCTCACCCAGCACGCCGAAGTGCTCCGCAACGCCGCGCCCGGTGGCTCCCATGACGCCGGTGCCGTGCGAGTCGTCCACCACCAGCACGGCCCCGTGTTCGCGGCAGAGGGGGATCAAATCCGGCAGCGGCGCGAGGTCGCCCTCCATGCTGAAGACGCCGTCGGTGACGACGATCTTGCGCGGGTAATCGCGGAAGGTCTCCAACTTCTCGCGCAGGTCCGCAAGGTCGGCATGCCGGTAAATGGCGCGCTTGGCCTTGGTGGCCAGGCGGCAGGCGTCGATAATGCAGGCGTGGTTGAGCGCGTCGGAGAGGATGACGGTCTCTTCGTTATTGGCGATGGTGGGAAAGAGCCCCTCCGTGGCCGCCCAGCAGGAGACGAACGAGAGCGCCGCCTCGGTGCCGACCCACCGGGCCAGCGCGTTCTCCAGCTCATCATGGATGGCGAACTTGCCGCAGATAAACCGCACCGACGCCGTGCCCGCCCCATACTCGCGCAGGGCGGAGATGCCCGCCTCCACCACGGCGGGGTGGTTGGCCAGGCCAAGGTAGTTGTTGGAAGAGAGGACGACGACATCCTCTTTGCCGTCCATCTTCACCACCGCGCCTTGCGGCGAGGCGATGGTGTGAAAGGTCTTGTAGGTACCGGCTTCGCGCTGGGCGGCAAGCTCGGCTTCAAGCAGATCAAAGAAAGACATGGCGGTAGGAATCTTTAAGCGTTGGCGGGGATGGAGGCCGGGTCGAGGTAGAGAACGATCTTGCCCGATTTGCCTTCCTTCATCAGCTCCAGCCCGTCGTTGAAGGACTCGAAGGGGAGGTGGTGGGTGATCACGGGGCTCAAATCCAGCAACCGGTTTTGCAGGAACCCGGTACACTGGAACCACGTCTCATACATGCGGCGGCCATTGATGCCGTGCACCGTGAGCCCTTTGAAGATGAGGTCTTGCGCGAGATCGATCGCCACTTCCTGCGGCGGGATGCCCAGCAGCGCCACATGGCCGCCGTTGCGCGTGACGCCGAAGCCGGTGCGGATCGCCCCGGCATTGCCCGACATCTCCAGCAACGTATCGACCCCCTCGCCATGGGTGAGCCGCGAGACGACTTCGCGCACGTCTTCCTGAGCGGGGTTGATGACGTGGTGCGCCCCCATCTGCCGCGCAAGCTCCAGCTTGCCGGGGTTGGGGTCCACGGCGATGATCTGGAAGGCCCCGATCGCGCGGCAAATGCCCACGGCCATCGCCCCGATCAACCCCGAGCCCATGATTAAGACCGTCTTGCCCGGCACGGGGACGCTCATCACCGTGTGCATGGCGTTGCCAAACGGGTCGTGAATGGCCCCCAGGTGGTCGGGGATCTCGTCGGAAAGCGGCCAGACATTGCTGGCGGGCAGGAGCAGGTAATCCGCAAAGCAGCCATCCACATCGATGCCGATGATGTCGACATGCTCGCAGATGTGGGAGTTCCCCGTGCGGCAGGTGTAGCATCGGCCACAGCCGATGTGCCCCTCGCCCGAAACGCGGTCGCCCACGCGGATGCCGTGCACCCCCTCGCCCAGCGCATCCACGGTGCCCATAAACTCGTGGCCGATGATCGTGCCGGGCTTGATGCGCCCGGCGGCCCATTTGTCCCAAAGCCAGATGTGCAAATCCGTCCCACAAATGCCCGCGCAGCGGACTTTGATGCGGACCTGCCCGGGCCCCGGCACCGGGACGGGGCGTTGCACGAGGGTGAGGCCGGGCGCGGCGGCTTCCTTGATGAGAGCGCGCATTTGCGGATTGCTCATACCCCTATTGTTTAATATCGTGAACCCGCGATGGCAAACGAAAAGTTTGATATATTGAACCCCGGGAAATCCCCTACCCGCCGTGGCAAAGCCGCTGCACCCGCCGCCGCGGCAGAGGCCGAGCCCTCGCTGGGGGTGATGATCCGGCAGGAACGCACCCGCCAGGGGATGACGCTGGATGACCTTGCCCGCCTCAGCGGCGTGAGCAAGGGGATGCTCTCGCAGATCGAGCAGTCCAAGACGAACCCGACCGTCACCGTCCTCCTGCGTATCGCGAGCGGGCTGCGTGTGGAGCCCACACGGCTACTTCCGAGCCAAAGCGCCGCGCCGCGCGTCTGGCGCACCATCCGCGCCAATGATGAGCGCCACCTCTTCCCAGCCGCCAGGGGGTGTACGATCCGCACGCTCTCCCCGTTGGATCTGGAGAAACAGATCGAACTCTACGAACTGGAGCTGGAGCCGAAAGCCGCGCTCATCTCCGAGCCGCATTTCCAGGGCACCGAGGAAATCCTCACCGTGGGGCACGGGCGGCTGGAAGTCCGCTCCGGCGAAAACCGCGTGGAGCTCAAAAAGGGGGACTCCGTGCACTACGCGGCGGATGTTCCCCACCGGATCACAAACCTCGGCCCGGGGCGCGCCTCCGGGGTGTTGCTCGTCTGGTACCGGGCCTAGTGGTTAGGTGCGGTGCGAGGGTTGGAGATGGTAGGGCGTTTCGGTGAAACGCCATGGACGTTGGATTGCCGTCTCACAGAGACGGCCTACAATTTCACGCTTCGCGGGCGTCCTGCCGGGATTAGCTTAACTCCCTAGAGCCCCATCAGGAAGGCGAACGTCTGGTCTGCGAAGCCGGGGAGAGCTTCATGCCCGTAGTCCGGGTAGATGGCGAGGTCTTTGGGCGAGGTGATCTTGTTGTACGCCGCAAACTGCGTGGAGGGCGGGCAGATCGTATCCATGAGCCCCACGCCCATGAGCACCTCGGCCTTGATGCGCGGCGCGAGGTGCTGGATGTCGATATAGCCGAGCCGGGTGAAGATGGCATCTTCGCGCTGGTGCAGGGGGTCCCACCGGCGGAAGTAGTGGCCGAGCTCTTCGTAAGCGCCTTTGCAGAGGTCCATCTCCCACACGCGCCGGTAGTCGCTCAGAAACGGGTAGACAGGCGCGGCCCGGCGGATGCGGGGCTCCAGCGCCGCGCACGCAAGGGTGAGCGCCCCGCCCTGCGAGCCGCCCATGGCACCCACGCGCGCGGCATCCACCTCGGCAAACCCCATGACAATGCGGGCCAAAAGCGCCGTATCCAGAAACACCTGCCGGAAGTAGAGGCGGCGGGGGTCTTCATCCTCCAGCCCCCGGATAATATGGCCGCGCAAGGTGTTGCCTACCGTCTCGATCACATCGCCGCTGCGGCCACCTTGGCCCCGGCAATCGAGAGCGGCCACGCAGAAGCCCTCGGCCACGTAGCCGAGCCGCTCCACCCATTCGCCCGAGGCCGCGGAGTACCCGTGGAAGGCGAGCACGGCAGGCGCAGGAGCCGCCACTTTTTTGGGTCGCAGGTATTTGGCATACACCCGCGCCCCGCCGATGCCCGTAAACCAGAGGTGGAAGCACTCGGCCTGCTTGGAGGGGAGGGTATCGTCGGGCACCAGCTCGACCTTCGGGTCGTGCGCATCGAGCTCGCGCAAGGCGGCGTCCCAAAACGCATCGAAATCGGCCGGGCGGGGGTTGATGCCGGGGTAGTGGAGAAGTTCGGAGAGCGGTTTGTCGACGAGGGGCATGGAGGGGTGGGGTGGTTTCGTCGATTCAAAGAACACTTCCCGCCCGTTTCCCAGCAAAAAATGGGGGTTACGCTGGTTCGGCGAAGGAAAAGGTGGCCGTGTAGAGCCCCGAGTCGCTCACCTGCTCGCGGTGGACGGGCACACCGAGCACCCGCGAAAAAAGCTCCCCCTCCAGCCGGGCCACCAGCGCGGGGTAGGCCTCCAGCAAATCGGCCACGGGGGAGTGGTGCTCCACGATGCGGTAGCCCTCCTGCGCATCTCCCTCCAGCCCGGCCATGCACCCTTCCTCCTCTCGCAGCCGGGCAAACGCGGCAGCGCGGGCAGCCAGCGTGCCCCCCGAGATCCGCGCCGCACACTCCTGCGCATGGCGCTGGAAGGTGAGGTAGAGGAGCTTCTCCGGCGCGGCAGGCCCGTAGAGCACCTCTGCCGAGCGGAGCAGCTCCAGCGTGAGCGGATTGGAGGCCGAGGGGAAGAGCTCGCGAGATTTGGGGGTCAACCGGTAGACCAGCTCCGGGCGGCCGATGCGGTGGGCCGCATTGGGCCGCCGAAACGTATCGAGGTAGCCGGATTTCTCCAGCTCCACACAGTATTGCTTGATGCCCATGTAGCTGAGCCCGAGCACCTCGGAGAGCTCCCCGACACTCATCCCCCGGGTCCGCTTGAGCTGGTACACAATGCGCAAGCGCTGGCTCTTGCCGATCTCCGCTATCAAACGCTGATTCACGGAAAAACGGTTACACCCGTTCGGGGTGGAAGGCAAATGGGGTTCGTAGATTGAACTGCCAACCCCCCGGGTGGGGTCAGTCCTTGTTTTTTACAATCCCTGGGGGGCGAGAGAGGGAACGCCCGGCGAAATAAGGCAGATCCGCAGGGAGCCGCCCCTCTTACCCATCCTGCCGCAGCGCCTTTACCGGGTCGAGCCGGGCGGCGAAGTACGCGGGGAAGAGCGCCGCCAGCGAGCAAACCACAAAAGCGCTAATGCAAATAACGGCGACATCTCGCGGCACGACCTCCGCCGGGATGCGCGAAAATTGGTACACATCCGCCGGGAAGACCTGCACGTTGAGCGCGCTGGCCAGCCAGTCTTTAAACTCGTTGCGGTAGCGGATGAGGAGCATCCCGAGCCCGAGGCCACAGAGGTTGCCAAAGAAACCGACGATCATCCCCTGGCCCAGAAAGACCCAGACGATCTGCCAGGTGGTCGCGCCGATCGCCTTCATGATGCCGATCTCGCGGGTCTTCTGCATGGTGACGGTAATGAGCGTGTTCATGATCCCAAACGCCGCCACGATGATGATGAACATGAGCAGGAAGAACATGACGTTGCGCTCCATCGCCACGGCTTCGAAGAAGTTGCGGTTCATCTCCTCCCAAGTCTGCGCGGTCGTCCCCTCCGGGGCACGGGCGAGGATGGCATCGCGCACGGTGGAGGCGTGGTTGGCATCCTGCGTGCGCACGGCGATGCCGTGCAGCTCGTCGTTATCATCGAGCCCGTAAAGCTCCTGCGCGATGTGCAGGGGGACGATGATGAATTCCGAATCGTAATTATACCGCCCCGTTTCAAAGATACCGGTGATCTCAAGCTCCTCGGGCAGGAAGAGCTTCTTCATCCCCTCCAGCTTGGAGGAGTCTTCCTCGGCTTCCTTGATGGCATCGAGCATTTCGCCGATGTTGCGCGGGGAGTAGATGACGACTTTCTCCCCCAGCTCCATATGGAGGCTGCGGGCAAGGTCGAGCCCCACGAGGGCGTGCCCGCCAGTCAGCTCGCCCTTGCCAAAGGCGACGAAGCGGCCCATGCCGGTGACTTTCTCCTCCAGCTCGGGGTCAATCCCCCGGATGACGCGGGCGGCCCGCATGCCGTTGTAGTCGACAATCGCAGGGCCCTGCACATACGGCGCGGCGGCGACGACGCCGGGCGTCTCGCGGATCGTCTTCATGAGCGGCTGCCACTCGCCCACCTTGCCGTCTACGGTAGAGACGAGGATGTGCGGCTCAAACCCGAGCACCTTGCGCCGCAGCTCCTGCTCAAAGCCGGTCATCACCGAAATGACCAGTAGCAGCACGGTGATGCCGAGCATCACCCCCACGATGGAGATCAACGTAATGACGCTGACAAACGTGCGCTTGGGCTTGAGGTAGCGGAGCGCCAGAAAGAGGCTGAACGGGGACTTCACAGTGGGGGAGAGTTGCAGGTTCGGGCCTGCGGCGCAACTGTGTTACCTCGGTACGAAGTGGGAAAGGACGTCCTGCACGGGGCTTTTCGTCAAATCCACCGGGGCGACTTTGACGACCCGCTCCCGCATGGCGGGCTCCAGCGCGTCGAGGATGCTCTGGCGCACTTCATCCCGCGCGGCAAAGTGCCACCCCTCGGGCTGCTCGCGCTCCAGCACGGCCTGGATCTGCCGCGCAGCCAGCTTGACGAGGCGGCGCGCCGTCTCCTGTTCGGCGGCGCGAGGCTCGAAGGGGGGGGCGTGGACGGTGGAGCCCGAGGCCCGCCGCCCGGCGCTGTCGGTGTACCGGTCAGCGTAGCGGGCGTGCGCTTCGGGGAACTCCAGCTCGTCGAGCAGCTCCAGCTTATAGCCCCACTCCGGCGTTTTAAGGAGCCGGAATGCTTTGAAGTGCCCGAGGTTGGTGGTGACGATCACCGTATCCATGACACGGGTGTATCGCCCCTCGGGGGGGAAGTGCGCGCCTACTCTTCGAGCTTGGCCTTCACGGCGGCGGCCAGTTCGTCGTAGAGCGCAGGGTCGTTCTTGAGCGCTTCCTTGGCGGCATCACGCCCTTGGGCGAGCTGCGCGCCCTTGTAGCTGAGCCACGAACCGCGCTTCTCCACGATGCCTTTCTCCAGCGCGAGGTCGAGCAGCGAGCCGGTGGAGGAGATGCCCTCGTTGTACATGATGTCGAACTCGCACTCCGTAAACGGGGGCGCGACTTTGTTTTTGACGACTTTGAGCTTCGTGCGGTTGCCCGTCACCGTGCCGTCGCTTTGCTTGATGGCCCCGATGCGGCGGATATCGCACCGCACACTGGAGTAAAACTTGAGCGCCTTGCCGCCCGGGGTCGTCTCCGGGTTGCCGAACATGACGCCGATCTTCTCGCGGATCTGGTTGGTGAAGATACACGTCGTCCGCGCTTTGGAAATGAGGGCGGTGAGCTTACGCAGCGCGGCGCTCATCAAGCGGGCCTGTGCGCCGACGGTGGTGTCGCCGATCTCCCCTTCCAGCTCGGCTTTGGTGACGAGCGCGGCCACCGAGTCGAGCACCACGACGTCGAGCGCGTTGGAGCGGATAAGCGTCTCACAGATGCGCAGCGCTTCTTCGCCCGAAGAGGGCTGGGAGACCAGGAGGTTATCCACATTCACACCAAGCTTGCGGGCGTAGACAGGGTCCAACGCATGCTCCACGTCGATAAACGCCGCCAACCCGCCGAGCTTCTGCGCCTGCGCGATGACGGTGAGGGTGAGCGTCGTTTTACCCGAAGACTCCGGCCCATAAATCTCGACGATACGCCCGCGCGGCACGCCGCCGACCCCCAGAGCGCGATCGATAAGGATATTCCCCGTGGGGATGACTTCGACCTCCATGGAGGTCTTTTCGCCGAGCCGCATGATGGCCCCGGAGCCGTAGTCTTTCTCGATCTGCTGGATGGCGAGATCAAGGTTCTTGTTGCGGGCTGCGGCGTTTTTATCGTCTGCGGGAGCTTCAGTCTTGGCCATAGGGAATGGCGGGGAGGGTAAGCGCTGCGAGCGGGGGAAGGAAGATCATTCTTCCTCCCGGGGGCGGCTTTTGAGAGGGTAACCCCCGCCATGGTCGCCATCACCTTCGCCCTACAGGATGAAAGCCGGGCTTTTACCCCCCGGCTCCACCATGCGGGGGAAGATGGGGTGGCGTTGCTCGGCTCGGTGGGGGCGGTGGAGGTGGTGCTCTTCCACACCGGCGTGGGGGCAGGCCAAGTGTGCGAGCGCCTCCCCCGGCTGCTGGCGGCTTACCCTATCGAGCGGCTCATCTGCGCGGGCTATGGGGGTGGGCTCGCCCCGGAGCTGCGGGCGGGTGACCTCGTGGTGGCCGAAAATTTCTCAGACCCCGTGTGGGCGGCGCGTGCTTGCAGGGTGCTCGGGTGCCGGGTGGGGCGGCTTGTCTCCGTGGCCGAGCCGGTGCAGACCCCGCAAGCCAAGGCTGCGCTGGCGGCTGAAAGCGGAGCCATGGCGGTAGACCAGGAGACAGAAGCCGTGGCCGCTCTTTGCGAAGAGCGCGGCATCCCCCTTCTAGCGCTGCGTGCCATTACCGATACCGCCGGAGAGCACCTTCCCGTCCCGTTCGAGGTCTGCTTTGATGCCGCCACGGAGCGTCCGCGCGTGGGCGCGCTGCTCGGCTTCCTGCTCCGCCACCCGGAGCGGGTGGGGCCTTTTCTGAGGTTTGCCAACCGCGTCGCCCGAGCCCGCACGGCACTCGCCGACGGGGTGGAGCGGCTGGCAAGGTCGCCCTAGTATTACTACGCGAGAGGACGCCCGCGAAGCGTGAATTGTAGGCCGTCTCTGTGAGACGGCAATCCAACCCCACGGCGTCTCACAGAGACGCCCTACAATCTCCAACCCTCGCACCGAACCTTCAACGATCCAACGTCGTAATCCAGGGCGGCGAGTCAGAAGTGAATCGCTGCCTCACCACACTAGGAACGGAAGCGATCCGTCGCCAAGTGCCAGAGGAAGAGGGTGTTATACACGGCCACACGCTTCCAGAGGCGGCGCGGTTCCATCCCCAGACGGAAGAGCCACTCCAGCCCAAGCCGCTGCATCCATGGCGGGGCTTGCCGCACCATGCCCGAGTGGAAGGGGAAGGCGGCCCCCACCGCGAAGTAGACCCCCGGTGGCAGCCGCTCTTTATTGCGCGCCAGCCACGTCTCCTGCTTGGGGCAGCCGAGGCCGATCCAGATATACTGCGCCCCGCTCGCGGCGATCTTGGCGATCATTCGCGCATCTTCCTCCTCCGGCCACGGGCCAAAGGGGGGCGAGTGGGTACCCACGATCTGCAACTCCGGGAAGCGGGCCCGCAGGTTGCGCTCCAGCGCGGCGAGCATCGGCTCCGAGCCGCCGAGCAAAAAGTGGCGCACTCCCGGCTGGGCCAGCCCGTGGAGCATGAGCGTGGGGCCGTAGACGCGGTCCCTCATTTCGGCTCCGGCGCGATTCATCACCCAAATGAGCGGCATGCCGTCGGGCACAATGAGGTCAAACCGGTTCAACAACTCGCGGAAGGGCCGGTCGCGGCGCGAAAGCGTCACAAAATGCGTATTGGCCGCTGCTACCGCGCGTACCGCAGGCGGCCCTTCCAGCCACGAATGGGTAAGAGCTACCGCCTGCTCATAATCCGTCACCGCCAAGGGAAGACCTAAGACGGAGCGGGTCTGCGGAGAGTGAATCTTCGGTGATTGCAAGTCGCTTCGGATGCGCTAAGGTTGGAAAATTTTCTATGGACCCGCAACCTCAAACCCACTCCACTCAAGGAGCGTCGGCGGCCGAAGCTGCGGCACCTTCCCCGCCTGCCAAAGAGAACCCGAATTCTGCCCCGGGTGCAAATTCCAATCTCGATATGCTTTCGGCCCTCGGCCAGTGGGCGGCTCGCAACCCGATAGTTGTGGGGTTGTTGTTAACCATCAGCGCAACGCTGGTTTACTTCTTTGGCTTCTACCACCCGTTTGTAAACGGAGAGTTGACCACCGCGCGCTGGGCGTGGGAAGCGTGGAACCCCGAGGGCAACCAGGAGCACGGGCGGCTGGTGCCGCTGATCGCCATCGGGTTGATCTACTGGCACTGGGAGTCCCTCCTCAAAGCCCCCAAGAAAGGGTCCAATTGGGGGTTGCTGCCGTTGCTGGGAGGCATTCTCCTCTTTCTCGCGGCGGTGCGGTGTTTGCAGCCGCGCCTGGCCATCGCCGCCATCCCCTTCCTCCTCTACGGCAGCGTCCTCTTTGTCTGCGGCAAGGCGTCGGCGCGGATCGTCTTCTTCCCCTCGATCTTCCTCTTCTTCATGGTGCCGGTAGCGGCCCTGGAGCAGGCGACCTTCCGGTTGCAGTTTATCGTCACCGAAGCCGTCGGCTTCCTCTCCAACATTCTGGGCATCGGGATCGCCGCCATGGGTACCACGCTTACGGCGACGGACGGCGCGTTTAACTTCGAGATCGCCGAAGGGTGCAGCGGCATTCGCTCGCTTGCGGCCATGACGATGCTGACCGCCGCGTACGTCTACATCACCCAAGACCGGCTTTGGAAGCAGGTCGTCATCTTCCTTTGCTCCGTGGGGTTCGCCATTGTGGGCAACATCGGGCGCATCTTCACCGTGGTGCTCTGCGCCAAGTACTACGACCCGGAGTTTGCCTCTGGCCTTTACCACGACTACTCGGGCTACGTCTTCTTCCCCATCGCCATCATGGCCATGCTTGCCTTCTCCAAATTTGTGAACCTGCCAATCTTCAACGGTAAAAAAGCAGCCACCAAGAAGGAGGTGCCCGCGTGATTACTCCCCGCCTCTTCGCTTTGCAATTGATCCTGCTCTTCGGGTTTGGCTCCTTCCTGTTGCTCCCGAAAGCTCCCGACCGCCCCGCTCCCGGCATCAGCATGGAGCTGCCCAGATCCGTCGGCAACTGGTATGGCCAGGATCAGCCCGTGTCTGAAAAAGAGATCCAGGTCCTGGGCAAGGAAACGCAGTTTGCCCGCAAATGGTACGTCAATGAAAAGGGCGAGGGCATCCTCGTTTCTGTCGTCCTTGCCGGGCATGATATGAACACCAGCATCCACCGCCCCGAGCGCTGCCTTCCCGCGCAAGGGTATACGACGATGGATTCGCGGGCCATCTCCATCCCCACCGGCCAAGGGGGCGACTCCTTTACCGCCACGCGGTTGCACAACCGGCGGCAGCTCCCGCTGCGGGCGGGCGGCGAGATCACCGAGTACAGCCTCGATTATTACTGGTTTATCGGAGCCACCGAGACGACGCACGACCACACCGTGCGCAACCTCATCGACATCCGCGACCGCCTCCTCAAGGGGTACAACCAGCCGTGGGCGTTTATCTCCATCATCGCGCGGATCAACCGCGGGTTCCCGCCGTATGGCTCCGTGGGTAAGGATGATGCGGAGACGGATGCGATGCTTCAGGAATTCCTCGCGGAGTTGATCCCGATGATCCAGAGCCCCGAAGTGAAGATGCGGTAGGGGGAACCCCGCCCACCTCAAGCCGGGTGCACCCCGTGCGAGGGTGTGCTACCGTGGGGTCATGATCTCACGAGCCCTCCTCGTAGCCGTGGGTCTGGCGTTTGCTCCTGCCGTGTGGGCAGGCACGCCGGTACCCGTCACCGAACTGCCCGGCGCCGTCACCAAAGCGGTGGAAAACTACTTCCCCGGGGCCAAAGCCACCTCCGCCCAGCGGGATAAGGATGATGGCAAAGAGCACTTCGAAGTCCGCATCGAGTACAAGGACTTGCATCTGGAGGTCGATATCTCCCCCGAAGGCAAAGTCCTCGATGTAGACCAGAAGCGGTAGCCGCTTCTCCCCAGAGAGATTGAAAGAAAAACGCCGTTTTCGTTCAGACGTATATTCGAATTGTAAATTAACTTTCAATCGGGAAATGAGTTTGAAAGGAAACGGTGTTTTTCTTACAAATCGGAGATGATCCGGCGCCAGACAGGGTATCATGTTCCGATTTCAACCACCGGTGAGCTAGCTCGGGCATTCATCCCTCACCCTTTACCACCAGAGCCTCCATTGGAAATTGATGGAGAGTTGGGAACACTGCTTGATGCCGCATCGACCGCAATTGGTCGGCTCGATGGCATTTCGATGATTTTGCCCGACCCGCAGCTCTTCCTCTACTCCTACATTCGCAAGGAGGCACTTCTCTCATCCCAGATCGAGGGGACGCAATCTTCCCTTTCAGACCTCTTCATCCACGAACTTGACGCCAGCCCTAAAGTAGGCAGCGACGAAGTCAAAGAGGTTTCGTGTTACGTTTCCGCCATGCAACATGGTCTCGACCAGTTGCGCCAAGGAGCCCCACTTTCCCTCCGTTTATTGAAGGAGATCCATGCCGAATTGTTGGCCCATGGGCGAGGCAGTGAAAAGCAACCTGGAGAGTTTCGCCGGAGTCAAAACTGGATTGGCGGCAACCGCCCTGGAAATGCCCGGTTTGTACCCCCTCCTCCCGACCAAGTCATGGAAACAATGGGGCGTCTCGAAAAGTTTTTGCACAATGACCCGGTTCGAACACGCCCCCTTCTAAAAGCCGCGCTGGCTCACGTTCAATTTGAAACCATTCACCCCTTTCTGGATGGCAATGGCCGCCTTGGCCGTTTGCTGATCACACTACTGCTGTGTTCGGAAGGGGTACTGGGGCAGCCGCTGCTCTACCTCTCTCTCTACTTCAAACAACATCGTGAAACCTATTACGGCTTATTGCAAAGCGTAAGGGAAACCGGAGATTGGGAGGCATGGCTTACCTTCTTTTTTCAGGGCGTCAGAGATACCTCCTTGGCCGCCACCGAGACAGTGAAGCGCCTATTGAGCCTCTTCCGAGACAATACCGAACTCCTTACAAGCGAAACGGGCACGGTGCAACGACTCCACCAGCTTTTGCAACATTCTCCGATGATTTCACCCACCCGCGCCGCTTCTGATTTGGGCGTCTCTCACCCGACGGCTGCAAAATCGCTCCGAGCCCTGGAGGAACGCGGAGTGGTTCGAGATATCACCGGGGGCCGCTATGCCCGAGTCTACGTCTATTCAAATTACCTCTCTATTCTGGCGGAAGGGACCGAACCGATCAAACCCCGAGGCTAGCGAGGTGAGTTAACAACCAAACCGCCGCCGAAAAAGGGGGGGCTCCCCTCTTCATGGCGGCGGTAAAGTAAAGCGGGCCTAGATATGGATCGCGTGGCCGAAGGCCGCGCCGGTCGCTTCGTGGACGGCTTCGCTCAAGGTCGGGTGGGCATGGATGGTCGCCTCGATTTCCTCGTAGGTGGCCTCCAGCGTCATCGCGAGCCCAAGCTCGGCGATCAGCTCCGTCGCCTCGGGGCCGACGATGTGGGCCCCAAGGATCTCGCCATTGGGCTCGCCGATGAGGATCTTTACAAACCCCTCGATCTCGCCGATGGCGCGCGCCTTGCCGCTGGCCATGAACGGGAACTTGCCGACTTTGTATTTGACGCCCTTCTCCTTGAGGGCGCGCTCCGTCTGCCCCACGCTGGCCACCTGCGGCTGGCAGTAGGTGCAGCCGGGAAAGTGCGTGACTTTCTTGGGCTTCGCCCCTTCCTTGAACATCCCCTCCACGGCCTGGATCGCCTCGTAGCTGGCGACGTGCGCGAGCCACGGCGGCCCGATGATATCACCCGCGGCAAAGACGCCGGGCACGTTGGTCTCGTACCGGTCGTTGGTCTTGATGTAGCCACGATCCGTCAGCTCAATTTTGAGGCTGCCGGTCGGCAGGAGCGGCTGCACGCCGATGGCCACGAGCGCCACTTCGGCCTCAATCGTCTCGCTCTTTTTGCCTTCGACGGTGATTTTGACACCCTTCTCATCCGCCTCGGCCTTTACGACCTTGGTGTCGGTGTAGAAGTTGACCTTCTGTTTCTGGAAAGCTTTCTCCACCGTTTGGGAGACTTCGGTATCCTCCACGGGGAGGAGGTTGGGCTGCATCTCGACGATGGAGACCTTCGTGCCGAAGGCGTTGTAGAAGTAGCCAAACTCCATGCCGATGGCCCCCGCGCCGATGATCACCATCGACTTCGGTTGCGTGGGCAGCACCATCGCCTCTTTGCTGGAGATGACCGTCTTGCCGTTGAAGGCGAAGCCGGGCATCGGCCGCGGGGTGCAGCCGGTGGCGATGAGGATCTTCGGCGCAGTGTGCGTCTCGACCTTGCCGTCGGGCAGGCGGACTTTCACGGTGCCCGCCTTTTCGATATCGGCCTCAGCGCGGATGTAGTCGATCTTGTTCTTCTTGAAGAGGAACTCGATGCCCGTGGCATTTTTGTCCGAAACATCGCGCGAGCGCTTGATAATCTTCTCCCACTCGAAGCTCACGTTATCGAACTTGAAGCCGAACTCCGCCGCCCGGTGCGAGAGGAGGTGGTAGAGTTCCGCATTGCGCAGCAACGACTTGGTGGGGATGCACCCCCAGTTGAGGCAGGTGCCACCGGCGCGTTCTTTTTCGATACACGCCACTTTTTTGCCGAGCTGGGCCGCGCGGATGGCGCCGACGTACCCGGCGGGGCCGCCGCCAATGACAATGAGGTCGTAATTCATAATGGGATAAGAGAGATAAGAGTCGCCTTTGCAGGGAGCGTCAAATTATTTCCCTGAAAGCTGCCGCGCGGCTTTGAGGGTGTTGGCCATGAGCATGGCAATCGTCATCGGGCCGACGCCGCCGGGCACGGGGGTGATCTTCGAGCACTTGGGGGCCACGGCGTCGAAATCGACATCGCCCACGAGCCGGTACCCTTTGGGCGAGGCCGGGTCTTCCACGCGGTTGATCCCGACATCAATGACCACCGCCCCTTCGCGCACGTGCTCCGCTTTTACAAACCCGGGCCGCCCGATCGCGGCGACGAGGATATCTGCCGACCGGGTGATCTCCGCCAGATTGCGCGAGCGCGAGTGGACCACGGTGACAGTGGCATCGCCCCCCCTCCCCTTGGCCATGAGCAGGAGCGCCATCGGCTTACCGACGATCATCGAGCGGCCAAGCACGACCACGTGCGCCCCCGCGGGGTCCACCCCGCTGGAGAGGAGCAGCCGCTGGCACCCGAGCGGGGTACACGGCACAAAGCCCGAGGCATCTCCCAGCACGAGCTTGGCGACATTGGCCGCGTGGAAGCCATCGACATCCTTGCGCGGGTCGATCGCGGCGATCACCGCCGCTTCGTCGATATGCGGCGGCGGAGGCGACTGGACGAGGATACCGTGGATCAGCGGGTCGGCATTGAGCATCTCGACCAGGGCGATGAGCGCCTCCTGCGAAGTCTCGGCAGGCAGCTCATGCTTGACGGAGTGGAGCCCCAGCTCTTGGGACATTTTATCTTTGGAGCGCACGTAAGCGCGGGAGGCGGGGTCATCCCCCACCAGCACCACGGCCAGCCCGGGGGTGATGCCTTCCTTCTTGAGAGCCTCCACACCAAGGCGTGTCTCGGCGTGGACTTCCAGAGCGATCTGTTTGCCGTCGATCAATTGCATGTTGCCCGGCAGGTTACCGGAAAAGCGCAAACCACGGCTAGCGCAAAGGCGACTTCACTTCGCCGCCCCAGCGGCGAGGAGTAGTGCGTTTTCCTCCGCGCGAGTGGTGTTGGCGAGCGAAAAATACGCGGGAATATAGACTCCCGGCAGCGGGCATCCTCGGTTGGCGATGCTGGTAAGAATCATCTGGACCAACTTTTCGCCGAGGAGATCGTAGGCGGGAACGGTCATACTCAATTGCTCCGTGTGAATGCTTAACCCCGTGCCCCCGATGACGCTGACTTGCTCAGGCACGGAAAGCCCTCGCTCCCGAAGTGCATCGATAGCTCCAAGAGCCTGAAAGTCGCCAAAGGCGCAGATAGCATCGGGCTGGTAGCCGCTTTCCAGCAGCCGCAGGAGAACTGCGTGGCTCGCCTCGCGGCTTACGGAAGGCACGCTAATGACGCGTAACGGCTCTGCCTCCGGGTTCTCTAACAGGGCAACCTGCATCCCGGTGATCCGTTGCGCGGCAGAAACCGAGCCCCCGGGCACTTCCACACCGATGAACAAAAGCCGCCGCCGACCGGTGCGCAAAAAAGCGCGTCCGACGGCATAACCCGATTGGAAGTAATCCGTCGAAACAAAGTTTTCCGTGCTGCTCACCTCTGGCGGGTTGACGCGGATGACCGGCTTGCCTGCCGCTGCGTAGACGGAGAGGAGATCCCGCGCCAATGAGGGGGAAGGCAAGGGGAAGCAGATCAGCCCATCCACCCCGTGCACTTCCTCCTTCAAAAGCCGAACCGCTTCGGCGGCGTTGTGGATCTCTGTTGAAAAAGGAAGAATGGAGACACGCCGATCCCCCCGGGTCGATGCCTTCATAATGGCTGCCACGATGGCATTGCCCCATTCGGAAGTGGCTACCGGCAGGAGAGAAGAAGAGATGGCAATACAAGGCCGCTTCGAGGCGGCTTCGCGGGGCTGCCCCGGGCTGACGATAAAAGTACCCCGCCCCACCGTGGAAACCAGCCGCCCCTCTTCCTGAAGCCGACGATAAACCGCGTGGACGACCGCAGTGCTGACCTTGAGCTCAGAGGCCAACGCCCGAACCGACGGTAGCCGCGCGCCTTCCTTCGCCTGCCCGCTAAAGTACTCGGTGCCCAGATAGTCGAGAACGCGCTCCAGCGCCAACTCGTAATCACCCTTCGGTTCAGAAGGGAGCGCGACGGGTAACGATTTCATTCTAAGCAGCATGCGCGAGGAGATACGCATCGTCAAAACATTTTGTTTTTCGGATGAAAAGCGTCCCAGTAACCCCATATCGATCCAAAGGATTCCAGATTGGGATTACAAAATGTTCGAGAAATGTATTTACATTTTGAAAATACAATTTACTTTCACCCGCAGATCACGTTTCTCACCCATGAAATCCCACCTTTCCAAATTATGCGTCGTTGCCCTTACCGGGCTAACGCTCCTCTTGCCTCACAAAGCTTTAGCGACGCCGTTGGTCAGCGAAACATTTGAGGCTCTAAACAACGGCATCATCGCAGGCCAACCAGGGTGGCTCCTCGGTTCGGGGGGCAATACCAACCTCGCCCAAGTGGTCGAAGATGCCTCGAAGGCATTTTCCACCCCGAAGTTTCTCAACCTTGTCGGGTCCAACGGAAGCTCCGCGAATGTCGCGCGCTACTTCCCAACCGGGAAGACGCTCAGTGATTCCAGCGACAACCATTTGCAGTTCTATTTCCGGACGGATAACGCGCAATCCGGCAGCAAGACGCACCTCTACTTTACGCTCCACGGGAACGCGGGGGCGGGGCGGATCATTGAAGGATTCATTAATTTCAATACCTCGCGCATCAGCCTTACGACGGCAGCGGCTTCCAACACGTTCAATACGACCGTCAATCTTTCCGCCACGTTGGAAACCGGGAAGTGGTATCTCTTTGATGCAGTGCTGACTCCTTCGGATTCGACCTACCTGCTCAACATCACCGACACCACAACGAGCGCCTCGCTTCTCTCAGGCCAATATTCATTCCAGAACACTGCGCTGGAGTTTGACCACCTTCATGGGCTTCAGCTCTCGACCAACACCAACGGCCGGCTTGATTGGCAGATCGACAGCCTCTCCGTAGCCACCGCCATCCCCGAGCCGGGCACGGCGGCGTTGCTCCTTCCTGTTCTGGCCGGGTCTGCCACGTTGGCCCTCCGCCGCAAGCCGTAGATTGGCGAGTCTTTGCCGCGCCTCGGGTACATTCCCAGGCGCTATCGCCTATTGCGATTCCTACCTTCGAAGATGACCTCCCCCCTCTGTCATTCCACCCGCCGAGGCTTTAGCCTCTTGGAGTTGCTTGTCACCGTAGGGCTGATGGTCGTTCTTGCCTCGGTACTAGTCGGGGTCGTCCATCGGGCAGCTCGGTCGGCAGATCAGGTCCGCAATGTCAACAACCTCCGCCAGCTTGGGGTCGCCTCCCTCCTCTATGCGAATGACCATGACCGCGTTTTCCCGCTTCACACCCCCGGTGGGAGGCGGCAGGCCACCTGCTCCTACGACCTCGCAGGCGGCTCGGTTCCCCGAAAGCTGATGACGGGCTTCAATGGGATCGGCCAGGGGACGCAAGACTACATCGCCAATCCGGATGTCTTCTATAGCCCCCATGCGCGGCGCATCGCGCGCGAGCGCCAGCCCGGGCAGTTCTATCGGCGGCCCGGCGGCAGCTACCTGATCGGCTACCTTTTCATCTCCATGCCGCGCAAAAACGAGATCTACCCGGAGATCCCGCCGCTGGTCCCCGGGCTCTACAATGAGCGCTTGGACGATCCTGGCTCGGCGCCACTCTACTGCGACTTCATCAACGTGTTGGCGGTGGAGGAGGAATTCCGCTCGAAAGAGTGCACGTTTGTATTGAAAGACGGCAGCGTAAAGAGCCTCAAGCAAAGCGAGTTGAGGCAGTCGTGGTCCAAGAACATCCAAAAGATGGCGGAGTTTCAGCCGTAGCCATCTCTCCCCCTTTTTTATGAAATTGCTTCAGACAGGCTTCGCCCTGGCTCATCTGCTTGCCGTGCTGTCCGCTCGCGCGCAGCCCCTCGTGCCGATCCCCTTTGTTGCCGACCCACCCCCGGCGATTGATGGCACCCTCAAACGGTTTGAGACCACGCCAGGTTGGCTATCGCTAGAGAAGGCCGGGAACGTCGTCTACGGGCAGAACCTTTGGCGAGGGCCGAATGACCTGAGCGCCCGAGTGCTCGCCACGTGGGACCCGCAGAACCTCTATATCGCGGCTCGGGTGCGGGATCGGGGTATGCAGCAACCGTACCAAAGTGCGAACCTCTGGAAAGGGAGCCATGTGATGTTACTCCTCGACTTCCCTCGCCAACCGGAGGGGAGCCGTAGCGCCCAGAAGCTCATTCACATCGGCTTGAGCCCGGGGAACCCTGCCGACCCCGCGCCCCGTGCCGAGATCATCCAGTGGAAGCCGAAGGAAGGAGAGATCCCGGGAGCCCGCATCGCGGCTCAGGTTATGGCTGATAGCTACCAACTGGAAGCGGCGATCCCGTGGCAATCGCTCGGCATTGATGCCCCCTCGGAAGGGACGCCTTTGGGGATCGACATCGCCGTCAGTTCCTCCGACCGCCCCGGCGAAGTCACGCAGGATAAGCTCATGAGCCTCTTGACAACGTCGTGGAAGCTGCGCGACCCCAACCGCCTTGCCAACGCCGCACTCGCCAACCCCGGTGGGGTGATCGACCCAGCCCGACTCCCCCAGCCAGCCGTACCCCTCGGAGGCGAGCGAACGGTGGCCCCGGGACAATCCAGCACGACATTGCTTCCCCCCCCCGAGGGGATGGCGACGGTGAAAGAACTCATCCTCAAGGCCCGAATCAACAGCCCGAAACCTGCCGGCGGCACCCACACCCTGCGGCTCTTTCTCAATGGCGAGGAACTCGGCGTCACCCGCATTCGCAACCGGACAAAAACGATGGAGATGGGAGCCCTAAGCCTCTCCAACCACTCGCGAGACCATTGGTACCTTCTCTACACCCCCGACTTCACCCCGCCCGACCGCAATTCGACCTACTTCGTCGCGGATGCCGATCCGTTTGAATTTCGCTTCGATGTGCACGATCTCTGGAAGCCGGGAGCTCCCAATGAATTGAAGGTCGAGCATTTCCGCGACAAGGCGGAGCCGCTCCACTACACCGTGGCGGCAAGCTCTACCCTGAGCCCAAAAAAAGCCGAGCCGCAATTGCGGGCGGCTCCGACAGGTGAGATCCCCACTTATCAACCGCTGCCCCCGCTCGCCAAAGGAAGTCTGCGCGGGCAACTACGCGAAGACGGCGCCATCACGGTGGATTTGGCAGGGCGGAAGTGGGAGGTGCAAAGCGCCTTCTCCCTCCCCGAGGGTCGCTGGGCCACCCTCGGCGGCGAAGGCGACCCGGGGTGGATGGGGATCGAGGAGCGCTCTCCCACAGAGTTCATCACGAAGACGCCGGGGTACACGCTTCATAGGCGCATCGAAGTCCGCGCCGACCACATCGCCGTCCTTGACGAACTAACCAATACTTCCGACGACGATCTACCGGTGATGACCCGGCACTTTGTCGATCTCCCCGCTGCCGACCGGAGCAAGGTCTACCTCTGCGGGCGCTCATTTGGAGCCTCCGAGATCGCGATTGAAGAGGGCGAGAACCCCACCTCGCTCGTATTGGCTGGGGAACAAGGTCTCGGTATGGTTTCGGAAGACGACATCATGCGCGTGCAAGCCGACAACTTCTACGATGAAGAGCGCGTCGGGATTCGCAACCAACGCTTTGTGCTCGCGAAGGGGAAGCGCATCACACTGGAGTTCTCCATCTATCCGCTGGAGGCGCCAGACCAATACCTATTTATCAACCGCGTTCGCCACAATTGGGGGGTCAACCGGACGATCCCCGGAGCCTTCGCCACCCTCGGTGCGAGCCGCGAAACGCGCGGCCTCAAAGGAATGAGCGACACAGAGCTGGAGCGCTACCTCCAGTTCAAGGGGGTGATGATCGGGTGCATTCTCTTCCCGTACCACGACGACATTGCCACCCATGGCGGGCGCTTCAAGGAGTACGCATGGAAGGCGCAGGCCGACTACGTCACCACGCTCAAAGCATTGCAGCCGGGGCTGAAAGTGCTCCCCTACTACCACAGCTTCATTTCCAACGGGCAGGGGGATATTGAGCATTATGCCGACTCCGCGATTCTCTCTGCCGATGGCAAACAACTCTTCTACGGCAACCGCGAGGCGTACCCGCTCTTCGCTCCAGTCGCGGGGAGCGCCTTTGCACGGCTTCAAGAAGACCTTGTGGAGGCCCGCTTTGCACTCGGGGTAGATGGCATCTACTGGGATGAATACGAATACAGCCAGGCGAAATATCAGTTTTCCCCTGATGTTTGGGACGGCGTTACCGGCGACATCGACCTTCGCACACATCGGCTCCGCCGCCGCATCTCCAGCCTCACGTTGCTCACGTTACCGTGGCGCAAGGCAATGGCCGAGTCGATCCTGCGGCGAGGCATCCTCTTTGGCAATTCGCAGCCGCTTACCCGCACGTTTACCCAGCTCGATTTTCCCCGCTTTATCGAGACAGCTTCGATGAGCAATCTCGTCAAAGGCCAACTTGGTACGCCGCTTGCATTGGGAGACCACCTGACCGAGATCAATGAGCGCGACGCTTACCGCAACATGGTCAAAGGGCTCGACTACAGTGCCCTCTACGCCTGGTACGCCACCTCGATCATCCCGACGGCACCAACATTTGCCAGCTTCATGTACCCGAGCACCCCGGTGGCGCTGGGGCATGGGTTTCTGATTGCAAAGGAGCGTATTCTCACCAACACGAGCGGGTATTTCGGTTGGGGAGACGAAAGCGAATTTGAAGCCGCTATCTTCAACCGGCAGGGACGACAGACCGACGAGATCACCATCCCTCGAGTTATCCGAGAGGGCCGGGTTTATGCCGAAGTGCGCATTCCGGAAGGGTATGCTGTCGCGTTGATCCGCAAGACGAAATGAAACCACCCTTTTACTGCCTTATTCTCACCGATCTGGAAGGTGTTGCAGGAACGAACCGCTTCACCCAGACCCGCACGGAAGATTGCGGCCCCGACGGCAAAGGCCCCTCCATGCGACAATTGGCCCAAGAGGTGAATGCCTGCATCGCCGGGATTCGCGACCACGCTTCGGACGCGGTGATCGACGTTCTCGATGGGCACGGCTCCGGTGGCCTTTTCCCGGAAGCGATTGTGGGAGCGCGCCTACTGCCCCGGGAGACGCCGTTTCGTGCCGTGAGCGGCTATGGCGCGCTCTTTTTTGTCGGTCAGCACGCGATGGCGGGCACGATCGCCGCCCCATTGTGCCATACCTTTTCCAGCACGAATGTTGATTACTTCAAGCTCAACGGGGTTTTCATCGGCGAGTTTGGGGTGCGCGCGCTTCAGGCCGGGCTACTCGAGCAGAGCCCAACGGTATTTCTTTCCGGGGATGACAAAGCAGTCGCCGAGGCCCGAATGTTCGTGCCCGAAATTGAAACCGTGACCACCAAGTACGGCACCGGGCTCGAAAGTGCACGGCATCGCGAGCCAGGCCAAGTCTGCGCAGAGATCCGCGCCAAGGCCGCACGGGCTGCGGCGCGGCGCGCAGAGATCCCCCCCTTCACGCTTCTCCAGCCACCGTTCCGATTTGAAGCGCAGCACCGCAAGCCCCTCCCGCGAGAGTTTCTCGAAGGTTTGCCCAAAGCGCGCAGCCATGATGCCTTCCGTTACGTGATCGAAACGGACGATTTGCGGGACTTACCGTTCTAAACAATGAGCGATCTTATTTTCTCCATGCAATACCCGGGACCGGAGAAACCGGTGACCCACCTTCCGGTGGACCTCGGCACCCAAGACTTCACCCTCGCATTGCGTGCCCGGTGGTGTGGGGACGAAGCCGGAAGCGGCGACTTGATTTCGCAGTTTGACCCCCGGGAACGCCGCGGCTTTACCCTTGGGATCACCTCCCTCGGAGCCGCCTGCGTGAGCCAAGCTCACCTCCGCAAACTCAGCTTCGGTATCGACGCGGGCACCGAGCCGATTTGGATGGATCTTGGCAACCCGGCTGGGCGCGCGGTCTACCCGTTTGCGCTGGTGGAGTTTCGCGGAGAAATGTACGCGGGCGTCTATGTGGGTGATGAAGGAGTCGGCGGTGTGTATCGGTTTGACGAACGGCTCGGATGGGTCGATTGCGGTTGCCCATGCGTCGGCAACGCGATCACGGCGATGGCCGTGCACGATGGCCGGCTCTACGTCGGCGCATCCTGCTACGACGCCCGAGGCACCCACCTTGCCGCAGCGAAGAACCAACGGCCCGATGGCCACGTCTTCGCTTATGACGGCCACCGCTGGAGCGACTGTGGAAGACCTGCGGAATGCGCCATGGTCAGTTCGATGGCCACGCTCGGAGGGGAGCTTTACGTTACGATGATGACGCAATACACCCGCGTCACCAGCCACCCCGCCAACGGCCTCTACCGCCTGGCACACCCGGGCAAATGGGCCGCCTGCGGGAACCCCGGGGAGCGCGTGGTCCCCCTCCTGGCACGGGGAGGGAAGCTCATGGCGGGTGGGTTCGAGAAAGGGGCTGTTTATGCTTACGATCCGCAAAATGGGCAATGGGAGACGTGGGGGCGCCCACCCTTTGCTCCGACATCGCAGATCTATTCATTCGTCGAATACCAGGGAGAGCTTTTGGCTGGCACCTGGCGGATCGCTAAAGTTTTCGCCGTTGAAGGGCCGGGTGCGTTCCGCGATCTCGGCGCCCTTGGTGCCGAGCTGGAGGTAATGCCGATGGCTCTCTTCAATGGCAAGCTCTACGCTGGGACACTTCCACTCGCGCAGATCTACCGCTTTGAGGAGGAGATGGGCTGGCGGCTTATCGACCGACTCGACCATACCGATACCGAGTACCGCCGGGCGTGCGCCATGGCCGTTGGAGGTGGGTACCTTTACTGCGGGGCCGCCCCTTCAGGCCGGATCTACCGGATGAGCGCGGGCCGGGTGGCCTCCGCTGTGGAACCGTGGGCAGAGGGCTGGCACGACGTAGCCGCCATACGGCGGGGGCATCGCTTGGAGCTCTACGTGGATGGCATGAAGGTGGCAGAGCACGAGGAACCTCGCCCCTGGCGGGTAGAAGAGCCGTTCAATCTCAGCACCACGGCTCCACTGGTAGTGGGGGATGGGCCCGCAGGCAAATGGCAGGGGGATATCGGAAATATATCCCTCTACCGGCGGGCTTTGAGCGCGGGCGAGATCGAAGCATTGCGAGTCTCCGGGGGCTTCTGAGGGTTCGGATTTGACGCGGCTCCCGTTCCCCGGGAAACTAACGTCTTCCCCACCCTTGCCCCGATGAAGACTTCCACCACCCTCCTCCTTGCCGCCACCGCTGCCGGGCTTTTCTTTGCCATCCGGTGGTATGAATCGGGCGCGCCCTCCACTCGCGAGGCCGCTATGCTGGAGCGCCGGGTTGCGGTGTTCGACCCTGCGGCGATCGACGGGATCGACATCGTCAACAACGAGGAAAAGATCAAACTGCGCCGCAATGGCGCGGTGTGGGAGCTGCGCGAGCCGGTCAAAGACCGGGCCGACCAGGCGGTGGTGGGCGAGATCCTCGGCTGGGCGCAGATGTTGCAGAAGGAGGAGACATTCCCCCCCAAAGAGGTGGGCAAAAAGCAGCTCAAACGTTTCGGGCTCTCCAAGCCGGGCCTCAAGCTCAAGCTCCGGGGTGAGAAAGCGCCGCCGGAGTTCCTCTTTGGCAAGGAGACTGCCGTGGAGGGGCGCAGCTACCTGCGGATGGATGATTCGCGGGAAGTCTACGTGACCGCCAACGCCCTGCGCGACCTCGTCACCCGCAAGGTGGATGCGCTGCGCGACCCCCGCCTGAGCGATCTGGAGGCGCGGCAGGTCCACCGCTTGGCGATCCGTACCGCCGCAGGGGAGATCGAGCTGGAGAAAGAGGCTGGCCACTGGCGGTTGGTGAAGCCGCTCAAAGCCCGCGCCCACGACGGCGTGGTGGAGGAGCTGCTTACCACGCTGGTGGGGCTGCCGGTGCTCGGCTTCGAGGCCGCCCGGGGGGAAAACCTCAACCGCTTTGGCTTGGGCGAGCCCGCCGATACGATCCGCCTCTGGTCGGGGGATGAAGGGGCCGAGCCGGTGGTGCTCTCCGTAGGCCGCGAGGTGGATGCTCCGGTGGCAACCCCGCCCCCTGAGCCGGTGGCTGCGGCGGAAGCCACGCCGGAGAAAGGGGCGCGCTATGCCCGCATCTCCACGCGCGATGTGGTCTCCACGCTGCCGCCCGGCATTACCCGCATGCTTTCGCTGCGCCCCTCGGAGCTTCGCGACCGGAGCCTCGTGCGCGTGGAGTTTGACATGGTGGACCGCATCACCCTCCAGGCCGCCGGGCAGCAGCCGCTCGTGCTCCAACGTCGGCAGGAGGAGTGGACGCTCCGCTCAGGCTCGGGCGAGGTGCGCCCCGCCAACCGCGCCAAGATCGAGGCGCTGGCCGAGGCCCTGCGTCGCCGCGAGGTGAGCGCCTTTGTGGCTGACGTTGCTCCAGACCTCGCCAAATACGGCCTCGAGGAGCCCGCCCTGCGCGTCACGCTCTCGGCGTACGCTTCGGAGAATACGGCGGAATCCGGCGCGGGCGAGTTGCCCATCGTGCGCATTCTTTTTGGGGCGGCAGAGGGCGACACCGTTTACGCCAAGCTGGAGGAGGAGCCGTTTGTCGTGGCCGTGCCACGCGAGCTGGTGGAGGCATTCCGGCCCGAGCCGGTGCTCTGGCGCTCGCTTTCGGTGCTGGCGCTGCCGGTGCCTAGCGTAGTGGCGCTGGAGCGTCGCGAGGGGGAGAAGCCGCCCGTGGTGCTCACGCGCTCTGAAGCAGGCTGGCCGGTGGAAGGCGGGGGCACGGTGGAGATGCTCAACCTCGAAAGCGTGCTCAACACCTTTGCCCGGCTCCACGCGATCCGGTGGGAGGAAGCGGGGCTCGACCCAGTGGAGTGGCACTACACCGTGCGCACCGATACGGGCGAGACGCACCGGCTCCAGATCGGCCCGGCCGATGCGGAGGGGAGCCGCCGCGCCGTGCTCGATGGGGGGAGCGGCTCGTTTGAGCTCAGCCGCCCGGACTCTGCCGTGCTCCTGTTGCCGCTGGAGCGGCCGTAGTATCCGGAGTCGGAAATGAATGATTTCGCACGACCTTGGATGAACGTTTCGCCCTCCCGCCGAGAGACCGGGAAAAGTGAACTGTAGGCCGCCTCTGTGAGACGGCAGCCTAACCCCAAGGCGTCTCACAGAGACGCCCTACAATGGCCCTCCTTCGAACCGAACCGGCACATCGTCCACCGATGTCATGCCAGGATCTCTGGCTCACCCCACCAGCCTACAGCTGTACCGAAAAGAGCTCGGCATTCTTCACCACAAAGCGAAGGCGCACGGAGCCTTGGGCGGCGGCTTTGGAGAGGTCGGCCCCGGCTTTCCAGCGGACGACGGCGCGGGTGCTATCTCCGGTAAGCGGCTCGCACTCCGCAAGGGTATACCCCTCCAGCGGGTTGCCCGTCTCCCCCTGAAGCTCGACGCGCACCTCGCCGCCCGGCTTGGCCCGGTAGTTGAGCTTGAGCTCGCTCCCCGAAAAGAGAAGCGCGGGGGTGAGGACTTCGCCCCCCGAAGCATCGGCCTCCAGCGCGACAAAGCCATCGAGCCGGTAGACAAAGCGGCGTAGGCGCACGGGGGTTTGCGCCATGTAGTTTTCCTTGGCGTAGACGGAGATTTCATCCGGCTTGCCGGGGAGCTGCACCATCCCCCACGCCATGAAGTTGCTCCGGTTGCCGCCGCGATCTGCCGGAGCGGTTTGGGGGATGACGGGCTCCTCCCACCGCTGGAAGTTGACGCCATCGCGGCTCATCATGAGCTGTGGCTCGGTGCTGTACGATTTCTTACCCTCCGCCTGCCCGACTTTGACGAGGATGAACCGCGTCGGGAAGCCGACATAGATTTGCGGCGCGCGGAAGTACGGCAGCACGCCGCTGGTGTAGAGCTGGGCGGTTTGCTCCCACGTCTCGGGCTCGGGGATGCCCGGGTAGCGAACGTCGCGCGGGGTGCCCCATGCGGTGAAGTCGGGCGAGGTGGCGGTGCGGATGGCGCGGTCGTGCAGCGGGCCACCTTCGGATTTGGGGTTGAAGCGCCAGTACATCCGGTATTCGCTGCGGAAGGCGTCCCAAAAGGCGATGTTGTGCGAATCAAACGTCCCTTTGGTGACGAGCCCTTTATCCAACACCAGCTTCCAATGGATGCCGTCTGCACTCTCGTAGGCGCGGGGCGCACGCGACTGGCCGATGGCTTTGTACCGTGCCGAGGCCGGGGCCTCCGGGTTGCCGTCTTTGAAAGGGGCGAAGTTATGCGTGGCGCTGTCTCCCGCCCAGACGATGTTGTTGGCCTTGCTCCCCTCCCAGTCGAAGAGGTTAAGGGTGGGGCGCTCCCACGCGATGCCGTCGCGGCTTTCGGCAGTGCAAGTCACTTCGGCTTTCTTCTCGCCCGAGGAGCGGCCACCCCGGTAGTACATCCGGTAGCGGTCGCCATCCGCGAAGACGGTGACCATGCCCACGGAGTTGGACTCCCACGCAGCGTCGAAGGTCATGACGACCTCCTTCGGCTCGGGCTTCTGAACCACACGGCGCACCCCTCCTTCCAGCTTCTCGACCAGGAAGTCGTCGGCGAAGAGTTCCACACGGTCTTCGATATTGATGACCTGGGCCAAGGCCGGCAGGGCCAGCCCGAGGGCGCAGCAGCCGGTTAGTGCGAGGCGAGAGAGGGGGGGCAGCATACCGCGTAGGGTATGCAAACCGCTCCCCCCCGCGCCATGGAATTACGCCTCAAACAAATGGACTACCTCCGCACGATGAGGCGCACGGCATCGAGCCGCAGGCGGGCGTCGGCAAGGTGGTCGCGCAGGTCGTAGAGGTGGGCCTCCAGCGCTTCCAGCTCGGCGGGCCGCACAGCGGGGTTGATGGCGGCAAGATCGCGCAGCCGCTCCAGCTCTCCGCCTACGCTCTCCTGCATGGCACGCAGGCTCCCGGCGATGATCGGGTACGACTGCGCCTCGGCCGCCTTTTGCGCGGCCTCCAGCAGGCGGGGGAGGAGTTTGTAGCAAAGGTCGCTCTTGCCGAGCACGGCGTCGAGCGGGCCGTCCTCCAGCTCGCCGTAGTCTCCGGTGTAGGGGGTGCTCCGGTTGTCGAGCACGGTGCGGATCGGCGTGGCGGGCAGGACGCGGTCGATATGCAGCGGCCCGGGGGCGACGGGCTCCAGAATGTGGATCGTCTCCAGCAAAAGCGGCTCGGTCTCCAACGCGCGGCTCGCGCCCAGCGAGGCATTGCCCAAGGTGCCGCCCAGCAGCAGCTCGAAGGCACCGCTCACAGCGGGGTGGTCCCACGTGAGGAAGCCGACATCTTCGCGGCTCAAGGCGCGGGTGCGGTCTGCCGTGAGCGTGGTGCCTTCCTGCGGGATGCCGGGGAACGACTCGCCCCCGGGCCCGGGGATGATGATCCAGGTGCGCGGGGCGATGTCTTCGACATGCACGCCATAGTGGTCAAACACCGCGAGCATGAATTCATCGAGCGCGGTGTCGGCATCCTGCGCGGTGATGGCGGCGATCACACTCTCGGCCTGCCCCGGGCGGCGGCTGTTGAGCTCCAGCAGGCGGTCTTCGCCCTCGGCGAGGCGCTGGGCAACTTCCTCGCGCGCGGCGCGGGTTTCGGTGATGAGCGCTTCGAGCGGGGCGACTTTGCGACGGCCCTTGGCGGGCTTGGCGATGGCTTCGCGCAGGGCGGGGCCAAAGCGGGCGTAGAGCTCCGCCGCGCCATGGACATTGGCCTCAAACGCGCCGAGCCCCTCGTGGAGCCAGCGGGCCAGCGCCTCATACGGGCTGCCGATGATATACGGGATGTGGAGGTGAATGTCGGCCTTCTGCCCGATGCGGTCCAACCGGCCGATACGCTGCTCGAGCAGCTCGGGGTTCTCCGGCAGGTCGAAGAGGATGAGGTGGTGGGCAAACTGGAAGTTGCGCCCTTCACTGCCGATCTCGGAGCAAAGGAGGAGCTGCGCGCCCTCGGCTTCGGCAAAGTAGGCGGCGTTGCGGTCGCGCTGCAGGAGCGTGAGCCCTTCGTGGAAGAGAGCGAGCGGCGCGCCGGTTTTCTCCCGCAGGGCGGCTTCGAGCGCCTCGGCCTTTTCGCGTGTGCGGCAGATGAGGAGGGCTTTGGCCCCCTTGGCTTTCTTGAGCCACCCGACGATCCACTCCACCCGGGGGTCGTCTTCGGTGGGGAGCGCTTCTCCGGCAAACTCTTGCGCGGCGGCCTCGGCATCGCCCTTTAGCGGGAGGAGGTGAGCCAGCCGTTTGGGGAAGCCACTCAAAGCCGCACGAGTGTTGCGGAAGAGGACGCGCCCGGTGCCGTGCTGGTCTACCAGCTCGGCGAGCAGGGGCTCGGCGGCCTCTTTGTCGCCCTTTTGGTAGGCGGCGGCGTGGTCGTGGATACGCCCGGGCAAGGCGGCCAGCCGCTTGGCTTCGGGGGCGGTGAGCTTCTTGCGCTCGATGAGCTTGGCGGCGATCTTGGCGATCGGCGCGTAGGCGTCGGCTTCTTTGAGGAAGCCCTCCAACGAGGGGTAGCGCCCGGCATCGAGCAACCGCAGGCGGGCGTAGTGCCCCTCGGCACCGAGCTGCTGCGGGGTGGCCGTAAGCAGGAGGAGCCCGGGGGTGGCGGCGGCCAGCGCTTCGACAAGGGTGTACTCGGCACTGGGGGCCTCGGGGGCCCAGGTGAGGTGGTGAGCCTCATCGACGATGAGGAGATCCCACCCGGCCTCCACGGCCTGCGCGCGGCGCTTCTCCTGCCCCGCGAGCCAGCCGACGGGGGCGAGGATGAGCTGGTCATCCAGAAACGGGTTGCTTTCCGGGTTATTGGCCTCGATGGCGCGGCAGCGGTCTTCATCAAAGATCGCCAGCGAAAGGTTAAAGCGCCGCAGCAGCTCGACAAACCATTGGTGCACCAGCGGCTCGGGCACGAGGATGAGGACGCGCTCCGCCCGCCCGGTGAGGTGGAGCCGGTGGAGGATGAGGCACGCTTCGATGGTCTTGCCGAGCCCCACTTCATCCGCCAGCAAGACGCGCGGCAACGGCCGCGAGGCGACTTCGCACGCGATGGCGATCTGGTGCGGAATCAAATCCACCCGGGCTCCGGCAAAGCCGTGCGCGGGCGATTGGCGCAGCCGGTGCTGGTGGCCCAGCGCCGCGGCGCGCAAGTCGAAAAGCCGCACGGGGTCTACCTGCCCGGCGGGGATGCGCTCCCCCGGGCGGTCGTAGACGAGGAAGTCGCTCAGTTGCGTTTCAATGACGCGCTCGCCTTTGGGGCCGCCGTAGGTGAGGACGCCGTCGGAGCGTTCGTTCACAAGCTGGACGACAAATTTATCGCCCTCGTGCGAGGCAACCGTGTCTCCCACTTTGAAGCGGACACGCCGGAGTGGGGCGCTCGCGGCGGCATAGAGCCGCATGCCATTGCTGGCGGGGAAAAACATTTTGACCCGGTTCCCCTCGACCTCGAGGACGATCCCAAGGCCGAGCTCCGGCTCCGGCTCACTGATCCAACGCTGACCTGCTGCAAAACGCATCTGTTCTCTCTCTTAAAAAAACTGGGCTCACTTCCCGTCGCATGTTTCGTGCCGGGGGGGGCGGCGGGAGGCGCATCCTCTCTATTTTTGGGCGAAAGGCAAGGGAATCGCTAATCGCTCTCATCCTCTTCGGGAGGAGGGGTGGGCTTGGGCTTTTTCTTCTTCCCGGAAGACTTCTTTTCTTCGTCCTTGTACACTTCCTTGAGGATTTTGCCGATGATCGGCGCGGCCACGGTGCCCCCATGGGCGCGGCTTTCGTTGCGCTCGCTTTCGTAGACGGCGGCAAAGGCGTAGCGTGCTTCCTGCGCTGGCACAAACCCGGCAAACCACGCGGCGTAGCGCTTGTTCTGCTTGGGGCCCCACTCGGCGGTGCCTGTCTTGCCGGCGACTTGCACGCGGTTGAGCGAGGCGCGGTGCCCCGTGCCCTGCCCACCGGAGGTGGCTTTGACAAGCCCTTTGCGGACGGCATCCACCAGCTCCGGGTGCAGCGGGAGCTGGTCGCGAAGGCGGACTTCGTAGCCGGTGACGATCTGGTCATCCAGGCTCTGCACCTGGCTTACCAGCCGTGCTTTAAAAAAGTTGCCCCCATTGGCAAGGGTGCCAAACGCCTGCGCGAGCTGGAGCGGGCTGGTCAGAATATCGCCCTGGCCGATGGCGAAGTTGGCAAGGTCGCCCTCCAGCAAGCGGCGGTTGTGGACTTTGCGCATGTAGTCATCATCCGGCAAGCGCCCGGCTGTCTCGGCCGCGAGCGGGATGCCCGTGGGGGTGCCGAAGCCGAAGCGGCTCGTCCAATCCACCAGCGAGCGCGAGCCGGTGCGAATGCCGACCTGGTAGAACCAGGTGTTGTTGGACTGCTCCAAAGCGCCCACGACGTTGAGCATGCCCGCATGCGTCTTCTTCCAGTTGCGGAAGGTGAGGTTGCCGATCTGGTAAGAGGGCGGGCCGGAGAACTCGCTCGTGGGGGTGATGCGCCCACTCTCCAGCGCCGCCAGCGCGGAGAAGGCCTTGAAGGTGGAGCCCGGCGGATAAGCGGCCCGGAAGCCACGCGGGATGAGCGGTTTGTCTGGGTTTTCATCCAACGCGCGGTACGCCTCGGGGGAGATGACGGGGATGAAGGCATTGGGGTCAAACGTCGGGTACGACGCCATGGCGAGGATGTCGCCACTGTTTGGGTCGGTAAAGACGACGGCCCCGCGCCGGACAGACTCCGCGAGCACTTTCTCGCAAATCTGCTGCAAGGGCAGATCGAGCGTAGTGACGATGTTGTACCCCGGCGTGGGCGGTTCGGTGACGCGCTCGGAGACGCGCTCGCCCTTGGCGTTGAAGGTGATGGTGAGCTTGCCGGGGCGGCCCGCGAGCTGTTCGTTAAACGTTTTCTCCAACCCTTCGCGCCCAAGAGTCTCGGGCCAGAGGAGGTCGCCATTCTGGAGCGGCCCATCGGGCGTGCGCCCTTCGCGCGTGGCGTAGCCGATGAGGTGGGCCGCCGCCGCGCCGTGCGGGTAGTAGCGCAGGTAGATCTCGCGGAAGCCGAGGCCATCGGCCCCCTCGGCATCCCCCGCCTCGCGCACCCGGAGCTGCTCGGGGACGGAGAGGTCGGTATACAAATCAAGCGGGAGGATGCCGCGGTTGTGGTAGTGTTTGAGGATCGCTTCTTCCTTCACCACCGTCGGCTTGCCCACGAGCTTCTCGGCGCGGGCGATGCGTTCGCGCGCCCAGGCGAGCGCGGCGGCGTCGGAGAGGGTGGTGGGCGTGGGGAAGCGGAGGGCGAGGTTGTACGAAACGCGCGTCTGCGCGAGGGGGAGCCCGTTGCGGTCGGAAATCTGCCCGCGCGGGGCGGGGATGGTGAGCGTGTAGGTGCGGGCGTGGCGTTGGGTCTCCCAAGTCGGCTTGAGAACGGCTTCCTCCTCCCCGGCAGGCTGGCCAAGGGCGGGGGCCGCCAGCGCGTAAAGCGCCAGAAGGCAGGCAGTGGGTAAACGCAATCGCATGAGGTGGAGGGACTCTATGCCCTTTCCGGGGTGCGGCTCAACCGGTTTTCTCGGAGAGCGCCTGCTCTACAATTCAAAGGGAGCATCCACCGGGCAGCGCCGGGGGTCGGCAAGGATCTCCTTGAGCTTGCCGCTTGCGATCAGCTCGCGCCGGTTTTCCTCCAGCCAGGCGAGGTAGCCTTCCCAACTGATCTGCCCACGGCGCGGAGGGGGGACCTCCCAATCGGGGAATTTGAGGTCGTCCAAGTTCATGGGTGGGTGATTTCGAGCCGGGAGAAAATGCCCGGTGGGCCAAATTGCTCGCAGAGGGCGGCCAGCTCCTCCGGGGCGATGGCCCCCGGGTTGGCTTGCAAGAGGCGGGCGATGTCGCCCAAATCGCCTACTTCGCGCGAGGGGGCGTTGCGGATCGCGTGGAGCTTCAGGGCGATGAGGTGGGAAAGAGCGGGAGCCCGGAGCGTTACGCCCGCTTTCTCTAGCGGCAAACTTCCGGCCTGCAGCTTCTCGAAGGTGGCGGCGTTGACAAAAAGGAGATCGATATCGGAGATAAAATCCGAGGGGTGGGTGTAACGAGCGAAGTTTTCGCTCTCGCCAGCGCTCTGGAAGCCGCCTTGCCGCAAGTGCGTATCCAACCCCTCGCGGCTCTGCATAGCGACAAGGCAATCGACATCCACCGTTTGCCGCGCCACCCCATGCGCCGCCAACGCATGGCCACCGATGATCAGCAGCGGCTGCGGAAAGCGGGCCAGAAGTTCGAAAAGCGCTTGCACAGGTGCGGTCTAGTTTAGAAGCACCGCCTCAATGCGGCAAGGTCTTGGAGAAAACGTTCATGACAACCACCCCGGCGAGGATGAGCCCCATGCCCGCGAGCGCCCCGGCATCGAGCTTCTGGCCGCGCAGGAGCCAGTCGAGCCCGGCAATGAGGACGATGCCCACGCCGCTCCAGATCGCGTAGGCCACCCCGGTGGGGACGGTGCGCAGCGCCAGCGAAAGGCAGTAAAACGCCACCCCATACCCAAGCGCCGTGAGAAGCGACGGCCCAAGCCGGGTAAACCCGTGGGAGCTTTTCAGGGCGGTGGTGGCGACCACTTCCGCTACGATGGCGAGGCTCAGGTAGAGGTAAGGCATTCTCCCGCCCACCCTACCACGCGCCTGCCCGCTTTCCCCGCGGAAAAATTGAGCAAAAACCACCCGCCGTTGTCTGTAGGAAGGTACCATGCCTCGTCGTCTCACCACCCTTCCGCTCGCTTTGGCCGCCTTGCTGGCTTTGGCCGCCCCTGGGTTTACCCAAGCACCTGCCGCCACTCCTCCGCCCACGGAGCCGCATGATGAGCCCGCCGTCAACGCCGTGGCCCGGGCGCTCCCGGCGGTGGTCAATATCAACACCGAGCGCGTCGTCCGCCGCGCCTATCGAGACCCGTATGACGACTTTATCGCCCAGTTTTTCGGCGGGCCGATGCGCCCCCCGCGCACCCTACACCACAAAGTGCAGAGCCTCGGCTCCGGGTTTATTATTGATGCCTCGGGCTATATCGTGACCAACGAGCACGTGGTGGAGCGGGCCGAAGACCTTAAAATCCAAGTCACCACGCCGGATGGCAAATCGTACGAGGCGCGCTACATCACCGGAGACCCGGAGGCCGACCTTGCCTTGCTCAAGATCGAAAGCAAGGAGCCGCTCCCCTTTATCCCGCTTGCCGATGTCTCCCCCAACCGGCTGGGGCAGACGGTGCTCGTGGTAGGCAACCCGCTCGGCTACGGCCACTCCGTCGCGCGCGGCATCCTCAGCGCCACCAACCGGAGCTTCACCGTGCAGGAGATGGAGTTTACGAACCTTTTGCAGACCGATGCCGCCATTAACCCCGGCAACTCCGGTGGCCCGCTGATCGACCTCGGCGGGCGGCTCATCGGCGTCGCCTCGGCCAAGATGGCGTACACCCCGCAAGGGGTGCCCACTCAGGGGATCGGCTTCGCCATCCCCGCCACCGTGGTGGCCGAGAAGGTGGCCGCCTTCAAACGCAGCGCCGAGGGGGGCGGCCCGAAGGTGGCTGCCGATGGCCCCGCCGCGCAGCGCAAGCTGGGGCTCACGCTTCAGGATCTCACGCCCGAGCTGGTGGAGGCGCTTGGCGTCTCGGCGGGCAGCGGCGTCCTGATCTCCGACGTGGAGCCCGGCGGGCCTGCCGCGCGGGCCGGGCTGCGGCGCGGCACGGTGCTCTACCAGGTGGGCCCGTTTGAGGTAAACCGCGCTCGCGATGTGGACGCGCTGCTGGAGAAAGCGAGCCCCCGCGCCTCGATCGACCTGGCCGTCGGCGTCGTCCGCCAAGTAGGCCGCAGGCTGGTCGAGCAACAGCAAACGGTGACGCTTCGGAGCCGGTAAAAAATTCCGCTTTTCCGAAAAAAAAGGGGGTGAAGCTTGCCATTTCGGATCATGCGCCGTAAGCAAAAGAGCGCATGAAAAAGATCGAGGCGATTATCAAACCCTTCAAAATGGAAGACGTCAAAGAAGCCCTTGCCGAGATCGGCATTGAGGGGATGACGGTCACCGAAGTCAAAGGATTTGGCCGCCAGAAGGGGCACACGGAGATTTATCGCGGCAGCGAATACACGGTCGATTTTCTGCCCAAAGTGAAGTTTGAGATCGTCGTGAGCGACGACCGCGTGGCCAAAGCGGTGGATGTCATCGTCCAAGCCGCCAAAACCGGCAAGATTGGCGACGGCAAAGTCTTCGTTTTGCCAATTGAGGAGGCGATCCGCATCCGCACCGAAGAGCGCGGCGACGAAGCCGTCTAGCCCCCCTCTCCTTCCCGCGCGTTTATGGATGAATGGCTGGCCGTTGTCCTCTTGGGGATCATCGAAGGGGTGACGGAGTTCATCCCCGTCTCCTCCACGGGGCACTTGCTCCTGGCCTCGCATTGGATTCCCCGGCAGAGCGAGGTTTTTAACATCGTCATCCAGTGCGGCGCGGCGCTGGCGCTCATCCCGCTTTTTTCCCGCAAGCTGCGGGAGCTGGTCTTTGGCCTTCGCGAGCCGGAGAACCGCGACCTTTTTGCCAAGCTCCTGCTCGCCTTCGTCATCACCGGCGTGGGCGGGCTCATCCTCAAAAAGCTCGGCATGGAGCTGCCCGAAGACCCCGCCCCCGTGGCGTGGGCCGTCTTTCTCGGGGGCGTGGCGATGTTGCTGGTGGAGCAATGGATCCGCAAGCGCCCGATGACCGACCAGATCTCCTGGAGCCTCGCCGCCGCCATCGGTGGCGCGCAGCTCATCGCGGCGGCCTTCCCCGGGGCTTCGCGCTCGGGCACCACCATCGTCTTCGCCTTGATCCTCGGGCTCAACCGCGCGCGGGCCACTGAGTTTTCCTTCCTCCTCGGCATCCCCACGCTGCTCATCGCCGGAGCGTACGAGATTTACGGAGAGCTGCGCCACCCCGTCCCCGGTGCCCCGCCGGAAAACTGGGGCCTGCTGGCGCTGGGTACCGCCGTCTCCGCCATCGTCTCCTTCTTCGTGGTGAAGTGGTTGATCCGGTTTGTCCAAAGCCACACCTTCTATGGCTTCGCCATTTACCGGATCGCCGTGGGCGGTTTGCTCATTTGGTATTTCTGGCCCGCCTAGTGTGGTGTCCTGCAAAAACAGTTGTCGCGTTCGCTTCGTCGCGCTAAAATACCAACCAGTCGGAATGAATGTAAAACTCCACAAACGCAACCCGGCCGAAACCCGCGAACGGCTCGTGCTCGCTGCCGTCGGCCTCATCCTGCGCCAAGGCTTCTCAGCCACCTCGGTAGACCAGATCTGCGCGGAAGCCGGGGTGACCAAAGGGGGGTTCTTCCATCATTTCCCGAACAAGGACGCCATTGGCCTGGCTGCGGCGCAGGGGTGGTTCGACCACGTGACCACGATCTACACCGAAGCGTTGCAGGGGGCCGACCCCGATCCGCTGGAGCAGCTCCATGCTTTTTTTGATGCCCTCGAAGGGTTCACCCGCGACCCCGGGCGCCTCTGCGCCTGCGTCGTCGGGATGCTCTCGCAGGAGATGGCATTGGTGCACCCCGGGTTTCAATCCGCCGCGGCGGTTCACTTCACCTCATGGAGCGAAGGGGTCAAAAAGCTGCTGGTAGCGGCCAAAGAAACGCACCCACCGGCGGTCGACTTCGATCCCGAACGGGTTGCATGGTTTATCAACGCCCTCTGGCAGGGGTCCATCGTCGTCGCCAAGTCCGTTCAATCCGCCTCGATGTTCCGCGCCAACCTCCGCATGGCTCGCCAATGGATCGACGGCTTTTTCGGCATTGAACCCGAACCGCCCGGAGCGCAACTCGCCCCGGCTTCCTAACGCCCCGGAGCCCGCCCTTTTTTTCAACCCTCTATGAGCAACCCAAGCGAAACCTACATCGACGGCTTTGTCATCCCCATCCCCAAGGGGAACCTCGAAGCCTATCAACAAATGGCCGAAACCGCCGCCACCGTGTGGAAGGACCATGGCGCTCTCGACTACAAGGAATGCGTACTCGAAGACGCCCGGATCGAAGGCGTGTACTCTTTCCTCGACCTGGCCGCCGCCAAGGAGGACGAGACGGTGGTCTTCGCCTTCATCGTCTATCGATCGCGCGCCCACCGCGACGAAGTCAACGCCAAGGTCATGGCGGACCCGCGGATAATGGCAGCCTGCCCCTCGCACAACCCCGAAGCCGCGATTCCCTTTGACGTTTCCCGAATGGCGATGGGCGGCTTCCAGACCTTCGTCTCCTCATAGCCCCTCTTCCCATGAAATTGCCCCCCGTCGTCACCCGCGAAGAATGGCTTGCCGCCCGCAAAGCCTTGCTCCTCGAAGAAAAGAAACTCACGCGCTCTTATGACGAAGTGGCCCGCCAGCGCCGGGCTCTTCCGTGGGTGAAAGTGGAGCAGGACTACCTCTTCGATACCGCTGAGGGGCCGCGCTCGCTTTCCGATCTCTTTGCCGGGCGCAGCCAGCTCTTCATCTACCATTTCATGCTCGGCCCCGGCTGGGAAGACCCGTGCGCGGGTTGCTCCTTCATTGCCGACCATGTCGATGCTGCCCGCCAGCACTTCGAGCAGGCCGACCTCTCCTTCGCCGCTGTCTCCCGCGCTCCTGTGGGCGAGATTGAGCGCGTCAAACAGCGCCTCGGGTGGAAGTTCGCTTGGGTTTCTTCGGGTAGGAATACTTTCAACTACGACTACCACGCTTCCTTCACTCCGGAGCAGATCGCCTCCGGGGAAGCCAGCTACAACTTTGCCCCCTACGCGGGCGACTTTGAAGACCTGCACGGGGAGAGCCTCTTTGCCAAGGATGAGGCGGGGCAGATTTACCACACCTACTCGAGCTACGCACGCGCCGGAGAACGGCTCATCGGGGCGTTCCAGTTCCTCGATCTCGCGCCGAAGGGCCGCAACGAGACAGACGGCATCATGTGCTGGGTTCGTCTGCACGACCAATACGAAACAGAGGCAACCTCCGGTGGATGCTGCCACTCCAAGGAAGACCCCGCTCACTGACCCAAAGGGTGCCTCCATTTCTTCTTATGATCCTTAAAATCGTGATTGGCCTGGCCCTTCTTCTGGCAGGCTTTTTGATCTACGTCGGCACCCGCCCCGCCTCGTTCCGCTATACGCGTAGCGTGGTCATCGGGGCCTCGCCGGAGGCGCTATTCCCCTTCATCAATGAGGTTCATCGATTTCAGGAATGGAATCCCTTCGTCAAAGAAGACCCTGAAATCCGCATCACCTACTCCGGGCCCAATGCGGGCCCTGGCGCAGCGTGCGATTGGAGCGGCGGAAAGAGCGGCGAAGGCACCATGACCCTCGTTGAAAACGAACCCTCCAAACGGGTTTCCTACCGGATGGACTTCCGCAAACCGTTCACCGCCACTCACACTGCGGAGTTCACCCTCAAGCCCGAAAACGGCAAGACGACCGTGAGCTGGAGCCTCTCGGGGGAAAACAACTTCATCGGCAAAGCGATGAGCGTCTTGATCGACTGCGACAAGATGTGTGGCGACCAATTCCTCAAAGGTCTTGCCGATCTCAAAACCCTCGCTGAAGGCCCCGGCACCGAGCCTTCACCACCCCACTAGAGCGTTTTTTGAGTCAAGTGTTTACAATGATTTGCGAGCGCCGTGGGTTGGTGCCCGGCGTTTCAAGCGCAGCGGCTGTATTTTCAATACAGCCCAAGCTTGAAGGGCCAGGCAACGACCCGCGCCGCCGCAAAGCGTGTAAACAGATGACTCAAAACCGCTCTAAGGCGTCGCCAGCTCCGCAGCCAGCCGCAGCGCGGCGATAAAGCTCTGCGGCCGCGCCGTACCGCGCCCGGCCAGCTCGAAGGCAGTGCCGTGGTCGGGGCTGGTGCGCACAAAGGGGAGGCCGAGGGTGACGTTGACCCCTTGGTCAAACGCATGAAGCTTGAGAGGGATGAGCCCTTGGTCGTGGTACATGCAGAGCACGGCATCAAACTCCCCCGCGACGGCGCGGTTGAAGACGGTGTCGGGCGAGAATGGGCCGCTCCACCGGGCGCGCCCGGCCCAGCGCACCGCCAGCCGCTCTACGGCAGGGGCGATAAGGGTGCCCTCTTCCGAGCCTAGAACGCCCGACTCGCCCGCGTGGGGGTTGAGCCCCGCCACGGCGATGCGCGGCACGGCTTCGGGCCCCAGCCGCCGCCGTAGAAACTCGGCGAGCAGGGAGCCGACGCGCTCCACCTCCGCGCCGGTAAGCCGACGGGGCACCTCGGCCAGCGGTACATGCGCGGTGACAAGCGCCACCGTGAGTGCGCCCCCCGTGAGCAGCATGGCGATGTTGCGCGCTCCGGCGCGCTCGGCGAAAAACTCGGTCTGCCCCGGGAAGGCGAAGCCGATGGCCTGCGCCCGGGCTTTGTGGATCGGCCCGGTCACCACAGCGGCCACCTCGCCCAACACAGCGGCGCGGGCCGCTTCCTCCAGCGCGAGCACAGCGCTGCGGGCGGATTCCTCAGTGGGTGCTCCGGGGATGGCTCCCTCCAGCGGGCCAAAGACGCGGTAGGTAAACCGCTCATCCAGCTCACCGGAGGCCAGCGCCGCACGCACCAGCTCGGGGCCGACGCCGGCCAGATCTCCCGGGGTGATGCCGATGCAGGGGCGCAGGCTCATGCTGGGTTAATAAACCTTCACGTAGGCTTTCTTGCGCAGCCCTTCGATCCACTTCGCCTGCGCGGCCTGCCGCTCGGTCTGCAAGACTTTGCGGGTCACGTCTTCGCGCACTTCCTCAAACGGCTTGGTGACGGCGTTTTTACGCGCTTCGACCCAGAGGATGTAGTAGTTGCCGCTAAGCTCCACAAGCGGGCTTACGGCCCCTGCCTTGAGCCCGAAGGCGACTTTGGTGAGCTTTTCGTTAAGGGTGTTTTCATCGATCCACCCCCAGTCTCCCCCCTGTTCGCGGGAGGAGTCTTCCGAGTACATCTCGGCCATTTTGATAAAGTCGGCCCCTTGCACGATTTTGGTGCGAAGGTCGGTGGCCACGCCTTTGGCGTCCGGGTTGTCGCTGCGTACGACGATCATCCGCAGCTTGATCTGGGCTTCCGAGCTATAATCTTTGCGGTGGGTGGCGTAGAAGCCGTGGAGCTTGGTGGGCGAGATGACGGGGTTGACCTTCACGGCCCGGTGGCGCATCGCCTGTACGACCATCTTCTCCATCTCCAGCTTGCGGAAGCGCTGGAGGGTGTACCCCTGCGCCTGGAGGGTGCGGATAAAGGCCTGCCGATCTCCACCAAACTGCTCGCGCACGATGGTGTTGATATGGTCATCCAGAATATAGTCCGGGATGTTGAACTTGTTTTTGCGGAACTCCTGCAACACCAGCTGGCGGTCCACCAGTTCGTTGATGGCCCCGAGGCGCAGCTCCTTGACCTTGTCCATCAACTCCTGTCCTTGAAACTGCTCGCGCAGGACAAACTCGCGCGCGGCCACGAGCTCGCGCACCTGTGAAAAGGTGATGACGTCGTTATTGACCACCGCAGCGATCCCATCGAGCACCTGTTCGGCGGCAGAGAGCGGAGCCGCAAAGAGAACGGCGGAAAGAAGGAAGGCCGGGAGTCGGGATGCGATCATAAAAAATACCCGCCAACGGTAAGGACGGGCGGCCCGAAGTCAAGCCCGGGAACGATCTCACCCCCCATGAAAAGGGCCTTAGTTCGTTAAGGTGCCCCCGAGAAGGCGCCCGCGAAGCGTGAATGATAGGCCGTCTCTGTGAGAAGGCAGTCCCACCCCGTGGCGTTTCCGACCCTCGCACCGACGACCTAACGTCGCAATGCTACGCTACAGTGCCCGTCGCCACGGCGTCTTCAAAAAAAACGTAGAGGTTTTCGCCGTGGGTTTTGGTCCAAAAGGGGCGCGGCTGGTCCAGAAGGGCTTGGAAAAGGGCACGCGAACACCCGGGGGCGAAGCGGTCATGCAGCTCGATGATCAAGATGCCCACCCGGGCAAGCCAGGCGGTGTTTTCGGCAAAGAGGATGCGCTCGGTGCCTTCGATATCCATTTTAAGGATATCGACCCGCGTGCGGCCCGCCCGGTGGAGGAGGGTTTCAATACGATAGGCGGGGATGCCGCCATTAGGATCGCCCTCGGTAACGCGGAACTCGTCTGTGCCAGACTCCGGGTTTTCAATGGAGAGGAAGCCGTCTGTAGGCCAGACGCCGCCACGGATGACCTCCACCTGCGGGTACTGGGCGGTGTTGGAACGGCAGAGGGCCAGGTTTTCTTCATCCGGCTCGACCGCGAGGATCTGGGCCTTGGAGTACTTTTTGGCGAAGAAGAGGGAGGCGCACCCGATGTTGGCCCCGAGGTCGAGGATGAACTCCGGCTTGAGCCCGGGGGGCATGCCATAGGGGAGCCCGAGGTGGAAGAGCTCAAAAGTCCTGCGGTCAAACGTACCGGGGCGGAGGGTGAAGGTGGCCCGATACTTCGGTAGCGGGAAGGAGACGGTTTTGGCCTCGGATTCGAGGGCCTTCCAGATTTTTGCTCCATCCTTGCGGCCAAAGGCTTCCAGATACCGCGCGCGTTCCTTTCGCGCCTCTTGCCACTGCGTCAACATCGTCGTCATAAATAACCGCTCTTCTAGGTAGTGTCGCTACCACCTAAGAAGCTATCCACGACGATTGGAAGTAAAATATCCCCTAAATACGGATACTACTTCTACCAACGATTGTTTTACATTCGGTCGTTCTTTTACCGGTACGCGAGGATGCCGCGTACGATCGCCTCGGCCATCCGCTGCCGATAGGCGGGGCTCAGGCAGCGGCGGCCTTCGTAAGGGTTGGTCAGAAAGCCGCACTCCAGCAACACGGCGGGGATGCGTGAGTGCCGCAGGACGTAGAAGCCGCGCTGCCGTACGTGGCGGTCTTCCGTCCCTGCGACGCGCACCATCAATGGGTGGATGCGGTGGGCCAGCCGGGCGGATTTGGCGGAGTAATAGTACGTCTCAATGCCGTTGGCGCCTTCGCGCCGGGCGGCGTTGAAGTGGATGCTCACGAAGATGGCGTTGCGGTGGGAGTTGCCAATGGCGACCCGCTGCGCCAGGGGGATGAAGACGTCGGTCGTGCGGGTCATCACCGTGCGGATGCCGCGCGCCCGTAGCAGGGCGCGCACGCGCAGGGCGACATCCAGCGCGAGCTGCTTCTCGCCGATGCGCTGGTTGGGAAGGCCCCCCCGGTCGTGCCCGCCGTGCCCGGCGTCAATGACAACGGTGGAGAAGCCGAAGGCCGGAGTGGCCAACAGGACGAGCAGCAGCGAGCAGAGGAGGCGCTTGAAGAACACGGTTAGTTTCGCGGCAAGACGACCGGGCGGTCGGAAAGTTTGGGGACGCCGCTGGCGGCGGCATTGCGCCCGCCCTGGTCTTGCGAGGCATTGGCCGGGGCGAGCTGCCCCCCGACGACGGCGACGGAGCCACTGCGGTTGAGCCGCAGGCCGGGGCGCGTTTTCTCCGCAGTATAAAGATCCTGCGCGAGGACTTGCCCATCCAACCCGACCTGGGTGTGCAGGTAGGTTTTGGGCCCGGTGACTTGGAGGACGTTGAGGGTATTGGCAAGGTCGAGCTTCACGGCGGGCTCCATCCCCGAAAGGATGCGCCCCACGGGGAAGCAGGCGAAGATGCCCCCGGTGTCGACATCTTCAATGCGGATGTAAAGGTAATTGGCCGTGGGCTGGCGGAAGGTGAGGACGGTGTAGCGCCGCCGCCCCCCGGCCCCGGGCTGCCCTTCGGGGACGCCGACTTCCTGCTTCCAGAGGACTTTGCCATCGCTCATTTCCACGTTGAGCATGGGCGACTGGAAGTACTGCTTGAGCGGGCTGAAATAGATCGTGGCCCGGATCCGGTACATGCCGTAGTTGTGCAGGCCGTAGAGGGCATTGAGGTTCACCGTGCGCTCAAACGTCTGCCCGGCGGGGATGATGAGGGGCTCCAGCTTGTAGTCGGCCACCAGCGGCGGGATGACTTGCCCCCCCTCGCGCGTGATCTCAAACCCGAACCAGGGGATGCCCCCCTCGTCCGCCAGCGGAAGGTCGCGCCCCGAGAGGTTGCGAATGGCCACGGTGGCGATGACGGGCTCATAGAGAACGTGCAGACGCCGTTTGATGCGCATGCCGACCTGGATCTGCGCCTGAGCGGCATCGGCCAGCAGGACAAAGGCAAAGAGGAAGAGGAGAAGACGACGCATGGCTAGTGTCCAGTCACGGTTGAAATGACGCATGGAGCGCCGGATTTTTGGTTCAGGGCAAGGCGGAAGCCCAAGCAGCTATCTCTAGATAACTGCTTCGGGCTGACAACGCAGCCCTGGGCCAAAAAGACAAGTTCAATGCGACATTTCATGAGTGACTGGGCACTAGGAAGAGGGAGGCTATTTCGGCGGGTGGTCGGAGACACAGCGGAAGCCGAGCCGCTCGAATTTGTGTTCGGGGATGATCTCCGTCACCCGGTTGGTAAGGGGGAGCTTGTTGGCGTAGGAGCCGCCACGAGCCACGGGCTTGCGGGTGTCGGAAGTCTCGGCCCACTCGGCGACGTTGCCGCCCATGCCGATGACGCCGTAGGGGCTTTCATCTCCGGGGATGGCATCCACCGGGCTCCACCAGACGTAGCCGTCCACCTTCGGCTTGGTGTTCGGGCCGGGGTTGTCTTCGTAGTCGGCCCCGGAGTTGACGCGGTTGGGGTCAAACTTATTGCCCCACGGGTAGAGGAAGCCTTTGGTGCCGCGAGCGGCTTTCTCCCACTCCTTCTCGGTGGGCAGGCGCTTGCCCGCCCACTTGGCATAGGCGTAGGCATCCCAATAATCGACGTTGAAGATGGGGCAGTTGAGGTCGATCGGCACATAGCGCGCCGGTTTGCCCGCGCGGGCGCGGCCGTAGTAGATGTCCCAGTTGTACTTGTCTTTGGGGAAGTGGTTTTTGCCCTTGGGCTGGTCCGGGTGGTCAAACTCCGTGGTCGGGTTGGCGGCCAGGTAGTCGAGGAAGCGGGCATACTGGCCCATGGTGACTTCGTATTTGTCGATCCAGAAGCGGTCGGTATGCGCCTTCTGGCCATCCTGGAAGATGAACTCCCCGGCGGGGATCTCGATCATCGCGGAGTGGTCGCGCTCGTTGGAGTAGAAGAATTTCCACCAGACGAGCCCGGCTACAACCCAAAGCAACGCAAAAACGCCGACGGTGGTGAGGATGAGGGTTTTCTTCTGCTGCTTTTTAGCCGCTTCCACGGCGCGGATGGCAGCCTCTTCCTGCGCGGTGAGCTTGATGGCATCTACCGGTACGACCTTCGGCTCCAGCGCCTTCACGGCTTGCTGGAGCGCCCCCCACGAAAGGATGCCGCCATTCTCTTTGAGGCGCATTTTGTCGAGCAGGGCTTGCAAGCGAGGGTCTGCCGATTGGCCTCCGGGGAGGACTCCGGCGAGGATCTCGGCCAGCGCGGCGATCCCCTCCGGCGCTTCCTGCTGGGCTTCACCGGAGGCAACAGCAAGGTTGCCAAGGTGCGGGGCATCGTCTTTACCGAGGTAGATGCGCCGAGCCTCCAGCGGGGCGTACGGGATCTTCTGGTGCTGGAGGTAGGCCATCCCTTCGGCGACGACTTTGATGATGCGCAGGATGAGCGGATCTCCCAGCGTGCGCCCTTGTTCGCGGGCTTCCTCAAGCTGCACGCCATCCACATACTCGTAGGTGTAGTAGGTGTGGCCGCTGGCTTCGCCGGCTTCATAGACGGAGAGGATGGTGGCGTGCTTGACGGCCGCCTTGGCCCGCGCCAGCGCAATGAAGCGCTGCTTGGCGGTGGGGTCACTATTCTGCACCTCTTCGGAGAGGACTTTCATGGCCACGGGGCGGGCCATGGAGGTCTGAACGGCGACGTAAACGGGGCCCCACTCATCTCCGCCGATCCGCCAGACGATGTTGTAGTTGCCGACCCGTTTGTTGAGCAAATCGTCACTGCCGAAGATCTCTTCGTCAAGATCGACATCGGGCACCGGCACCGCCACCGCAGGGGTGGCTTTGGGCTGCGCGACGACCGGGGTGGCCTTGGGCTGAGCGACCGGGGTTGCGGTAGGCGTGGCCTTGGGCTGAGCGACCGGGGTTGCGGTAGGCGTGGCCTGGGGTTGAGCAACCGGGGTCGCGGTAGGCGTGGCCTGGGGTTGAGCAACGGGGGTCGCGGTAGGCGTGGCCTGGGGTTGAGCAACGGGGGCGGCTGTGGGTTGAGCGGTAGGCGTAGCCTTTGGCTGGGCGGTGGGTGCAACCACCGGTTTTGGTGAAGGCATCGCTTTCGGCTGCGCAACGGGTGTGGCCTTTGGCTGCGCGACCGGGGTCGCCTTGGGCTGTGCGACTGGCGTGGCCGTGGGCTGTGCGACCGGCGTGGCTGTGGGCTGTGCGACCGGCGTGGCTGTGGGTTGTGCGACCGGCGTGGCTGTGGGTTGTGCGACCGGCGTGGCTGTGGGTTGTGCGACCGGTGTGGCCTTAGGTTGTGCGACTGGTGTGGCCGTGGGTTGTGCGACTGGTGTGGCCGTGGGTTGTGCAACCGGGGTAGCCGCGGGCTGCGCGACCGGCGTGGCCGTGGGCGCGCTCACGGCCCGGGGGGCACCCAGCACGCGCGGCGGCTTCGGCCCGGGGGGTGGCAGTTCGGCCTGCACTTTGGCCACGGCAGCCAGCAGAGCATCGGCATCCACCGGCTTTGCAAAGACATCGCACCCTTGGGTGTGCGCGGCGTAGTCGCTCAGGTCGTAGCCGGAGATGAAGATCGCCCGCAGGGCGGGGTATTGGGCGGCTAGCTGCTGGCGGAGGGTGAAGCCATCCGTCGGCTCCATGACCACGTCGGTAATTAAGAGGTCTACCCCGCCCGCAGAGCTGGCGTTTTCGATGGCGAGCGGGCCATTGGTGCCGACGGTAATCTGGAGGGCCGGGTTGCGTTTAAGGATAGCCAGCAGGGTCTGGAGGACGGCCGGGTCGTCGTCAACAAGGAGGATCTTCATTGCGGGAAATCAGCAGGTTGGAGGATGGGTGGCGGGGGGAATTGCTCCAGAAGGCGGGCCGGTTCGGCCTGCACGGCGTTCAGCTCGCCTTTATAGTAGACGCGCACGACATAGCCAAAGTAATTCCGGCGCACCGAGCTCTCCTTTTCGCCTTGGCCGGGTGTGGCGGGGATTTGGGCATACTCCACCTCCAGCACTTCCGGGGCAGGGGTGGACCAGTCGATCCCAGCTTCTTCGCCCTCGGGCGTGGTGCGGCGCACCCACTGGGAGGCGACCTCGGCATTGGTCTCCACGAGCATGCCGTCGGAGAGGCGGTCATAGAAAAAGACTTGGATGACGACATCCTGCACCGCCACTTCCTGCGCCGCCCGCGCTTCGATGGGGATGCGTAGCTTGAGTCGCCGCAGCGCCTGGCTGTTGCCGGTATCATCCGTGGTGCCGACTTTACCAAGCCGCAGGGTGGCCTCGCCAGTCTCCCCCATGAGCCCGTGCTGCGGCCAGAGGGAGGCGGGCTCAGCCGAGGCGGCGTACTCCTGCGTGGCGGGCGGGGGCATCTGGAGGGCGTAGAGCTTGGCTTCCGCAGCGGCGTAGTAGATGCCGGCCTGCTCGCCCATCTCATAGATGCGCTGCCACTGGGTGGCGGCTTTTTCGGTCAGGCCCATCTTTTCGTAGGTGAGGGCCATTTCGGAAATGATCTGCGAGTCTTTGGGGGCAATGATCTGCGCTTCCCGCAGGCGGGTGAGGGCGGTGCTGGTATCCCCCCGGTCGCGCAGGGCGCGCGCCATGCTCACCAGCGTGCCAACGCGGGAGAGCGGGGTATCCCTCCGCGCGGGGACGGGGGTGGGGCGCGGCAGGGCGGCAAGGAGCTGCTTCTCAGCCTCGGCGGTGACAATCTCTTGCTCGGCGGCAAGCGGCGGTGCCGTGGTGGAAGGGAGCGCGGGGGTGGGCGCAGCGACTTGGAGAGCGATGGTGGGCTCCGGGGCCACAGCCCCAGGGTGGCCCGCATGCCGTAGCAGGTAAAGGGCTTGAGCCCCGCCCACCAAAGCCAGCACAGCCAGAGCCATGGGGAAGGTGCGGCCGCCGGGGGCCGGGGCGATGGGGAGGGCGGAGGACATCGGGGGAGGAGTTGCGAAGGTAGAACCGGCACGGGCAGGTGTCCAAAAGTTTTTGGGGTTTTTGGGTTTCCGCCCCCCGGTGGGGAACGGTACGGTGCGGGGCAAATGAAGCCGCTCCTTATCGCTACCCGCAACCGCCACAAGACGGCGGAGATCGCCGCCTTTCTCGGTCCTGGCTGGGCGGTGGGGGATCTGACGTCGCTTTCCGGCTTTGCCGAGGTGGAGGAAACGGGCGATACGTTTGAGGCCAATGCCGCGCTCAAGGCGCTGGCCGCTTCGCAGTCGGCAGGCCCGGAGGTATTGGTCCTGGCGGACGACTCGGGGCTGGAGGTGGATGCGCTCGGCGGCGCGCCCGGAGTCCGCTCGGCGCGCTACGCGGGCGAAGGCGCAAGCGATGAGGCCAATCTGCGGCTGCTTCTGGAGCGGCTGGAGGGGGAACCCCGGCGCGAGGCCCGCTTTCGCTGCGTGATCGCCGCCGCCCGCGCGGGCGAGTTGCTGGCGAGCTTTAGCGGGACATGCGAGGGGGAGATCCTCCCCGCCCCACGAGGGGAAGGCGGCTTCGGGTACGACCCGGTCTTCCGCCCGGGGGGGGAGTCGCGCAGCTTTGCGGAGCTTTCCGCAGAGGAGAAAAATACGATCAGCCACCGGGCCCGGGCGCTGGAGAAGGCGCGGGGGTGGCTTTTGGCTTTGGGGTAGGCTTCGGCTTGGGCTCACTCTGCTCCAGAGCGTTTTTGAGGTTCTCGGAGGGGTACGCCTCCAGCTTGGTGCGCGGGTCGGAAATGGTAGGGCGTCTCTGTGAGACGCCATGGGGTTGGACTGCCGTCTCACAGAGACGGCCTACAATTCGCGCTTCGTTGGCGTCCTCTCGGGATCAGCTCACCGTCGTAAAATGGGGATGTCG
>JBBCKB010000029.1:0-85022 GCA_037189965.1 Chthoniobacteraceae bacterium
AAAATAAGTCATCAACCCCTCGTAGGTGATGGAGGAGACGATACCGTCGGCCTCGGTGGTGGTGAGCTTTACTTTCGTCTGCGACTCAAAGCTCGGGTTGGGGTGTTTGATGGAAATGACGGCCGTAAGCCCTTCGCGCACGTCGTCCCCCGAGATGGAGGGGTCTTTCTCTTTTACGAGGCTGTTGGCTTTGGCGTACTGGTTGACGGCGCGGGTGAGCGCGGAGCGGAAGCCGGTGAGGTGCGTGCCGCCATCCGGGTTGGGGATGGCGTTGGTGTAGCAGAGGATCTGGTCGTTGTACGAGTCGTTATACTGCATGACGACATCGACATACATGTCGTCTTCAATCAGCGTCTGGTCTTTGGTGCGGAACTCGACCTTGCGCTTGCCGGCCAGTGCGATCGGCTTCGGGTGGAGGAGCTGCTTGTTTTCGCCAAGCTGGCGGACAAACTCTTCAATCCCCGCGCGGTAAAGGTAGGTCTCTTTGCGGATCGGGTCTGCGCGCTCATCCGTCAGCGTGATCTCCAGGCCGGGGTTGAGGAACGCCAGCTCGCGCAGACGGGCCGCCAGCTTGGGGAACTGGAACTCGGTGGTGATGGTGAAAATCGTCGGGTCCGGCAGGAAGGTGATGAGGGTGCCGGTGTGCTTTTTGTTTTTGACCTCGCCGATGACGGTGAGCTTCTGGGTCGTCACCCCGCGCTCGAAGGCCATGTGGTGGACTTGCCCGTCGCGGGTGACTTCGACTTTGAACCAATCGGAAAGTGCGTTCACGCACTTGGCCCCGACGCCGTGGAGGCCGCCGGAGTATTTGTACGCCCCTTGGCCAAACTTGCCGCCCGCGTGCAGGTTGGTGAGCACAAGCTCCAGCGCGGGGATCTTGAACTTGGGGTGGATATCGACCGGGATGCCGCGCCCGTTGTCGCGGATGGAGCACGACCCATCAGCATGGATCACAATGTCGATCCGGGTGCAATACCCGGCGAGGTGCTCGTCGATGGAGTTGTCCAACACCTCGAAGACGCAGTGGTGGAGGCCACGCTCGTCTGTCGGCCCGATGTACATGCCCGGGCGTTGGCGGACGCCCGCCAACCCTTCAAGTTTGTCGATTTTAGAGGCGTCGTAGAGTTCGCCAACGGGGGCGATGGAGAGGTTTTCTTCGTTTTCCGACATAGAGAAAAAGGTTTCCGGGAAAGGGGTGACCCTCAATCTAGCGGCCCCCAGTGGGGACAACAACCCTTTTTTCCAGCCTCCCCAAGACGTTGGGGCAGGGTGGTTGGCGTGCCACAAGATATGGCGGTTGCCTTACGGTTGGAGGGTGGCATTGAGGTACGCCGCCAGCCGCCGCCCTGCCCTGGCAAGCTGCGCTTCGGCCAGAGGCTGCGCGGTATTCACAAACTCGGGGGTAAGCCGCCCCACTTCCGTAAGGCCCGGGGGTGGGCCGGGAGGCCACCCGTGGCGGCAGGCGAGGGTGTGGGCCTCGACGATCCACCCCCACGGCTCGGCCTCCGGGGTGGGGGCATGGGCCTCAAGGAGCCGCGTGGCGTGAGTGGCGATGGGCCCTACGGAGCCCGGCGCTGCGGGGCGGTTGCGCACGGAGGGGGGCCACCAGAGCTCGATATGCCGCTCGGGGTTGCCTTTTAGGCGGTAGGCGCTATCCCAAAACGCATGGAGATTGAAGGGGCGCACAGAGGTGGCCCCCGGCTTGGGCGGGCGGATCGGCACGAGCAGGTAGCCGTTGCCCCCGCGGTCTGCACGGTCTGCCACATGGAGCGGCTGGTGAATGTCGCCGATAATGTGGAGGACGTGGGCTAGCGCACGGGCACGCTCTTCCGGCGGGCGGCTGCGGTCGCGCAGGGTGGCGGTGGCAGCCTGCAGGGCGCCCCAGGCGTTCTCAGCGCCTTCTGGCGGGCGAGGGGGCGTGCCGCATGGGAGGTTGATGTAGTGGCGGCGGCTCCAGGGGTACTCTTTGGGCGCGGCTTTGACGTCATCGAGAAACACCGCCGCAGTGACGAAGTGGTAGGCCCGCCCGTCGTTAAAGCGGCGATCAAGGAGGAGCGGCAGCGGCTCCAGCTCGCGACGGACTTCCGGCTTCAGCCCGCGCCAGGCAATCTCGGCGACGATGAGGTGCCCCCCGGCATCCCACGCGCGGGCGGGGAGCGCGAGCAGGAGGAGCAGGAGAATCAGCGAGCGGCCCATTGGCGCAAGTGCGTGAGGGTCCAATGCGCGGCGGTGGCGGCGTTATCGATCAGCTCCCGCGCAAAGCCCAGGCAGGTGGCCTTGGGCGAGGCGATAATGATCAACGCCGTGAGGAGGATGAGGTTCATCAAGTAAATGATGACGAGGGAAAAGAAAGTGCCTTGGGAGGTAAGGTCGCTCTGGCCCTTGGGGATCATCCAAAGCGTAAAGGTGATGTGGAAGCACCACGTGAGCCCAAGCGCGAGGAAGAGCCAGCGGGTGTGTGGGGCCATATCCCAAAAGAAGACGCCGATGCCGTAGAGCATGACGACGAGGACGCTGTAGATCGGGTAAAAGTACGGCGCCAGCGCGATCCAGAAGTTCTGCTTGTTGGTAAGGATATGCCCGCCAGAGCGCCCGACTTTAAATTCGCTGACCCGCCCTCCCATGATCCAGACCCAAATGGCGTGCGTCAGCTCATGGCCAAAGACGTAGAGGACCAGCGGCTTGGGCAGCCCGAAGAAGGCGATGAGCCAGAGGACGCAGCCGAGCGAGAAGAACCAGAACTCTTCCGTAGCCCAAAAACCGTGGTGGATCGCCTCCCGGGAAAAGAGGGTAAAGAATGTCTGCGTCCAGATGGCCGCCAGCGGCAGGAGAAAGAGGCCGATGAAGGTGTTGACCCACCGCGTCGGCACGGTGAAGGAGCGGCGCTCCTGCTCTTCCTCCTCATAAAAGGCAGGCCCGGCGTCGTCAAAAAGCGACGCCGGGCTGGCCCGGAGTTTATTTCGGCTGCTGCTCTTTGGGGTGCGCTTTCGGCGCGGAGTCATAAAAGCAGGGGGGGCAACCGGTTAGCGCACTAGGCGCGGCCGAGGTAGCCGCCGGTGCGGGTGTCGATCTTGATCAACTCGCCTTCTTTGATGAAGAGCGGCACGTTGATGACCTTGCCCGTCTCCAGCGTGGCGGGTTTCTGGACGTTGTTGGCGGAATCTCCACGCACGCCCTCGGCGGATTCGGTGACTTTGAGGGTGACGGTGGAGGGCAGCTCGACCTGCACGGCCTTGCCCTCGGCGTAGAGGACTTCGACGACGAGGTTCTCGACGAGGTAGTCTTTGGAGTCGGCAAGCAGCGCGTCGTCCAGCGAGATCGTCTCATACGTCTCCGGGTCCATGAAGTGGTAGCCGGTCTGGTCTTTGTAGCTGAACTCCACATTGTGGCGGTGCACCTCGACCATCTCGACTTTGTCGGTGGAGCCAAAGCGGACATCGGCAGATTTGCCGGTGCCGATGTAACGGATGATGGCCTGCACAAAAGCGCGGAGGTTACCCGGAGTCCGGTGTTGGACTTCGAGGACGATGGCGACGTTACCGTTGTAGCGGATGGCCTGCCCTTTACGGAGATCGTTGGCTGCTGGCATATCGGGGAATTAGCGGAGAATTAGGGAAAATGGGTTTGAAAACAGGGGGAAATCCAATCAGAGCCGGGGGGCGCTACACAAGCCTGAACTTGGCAAGGTCTTGCGTATCGACGAGGCCCACGGGGATGGCGGGGTCGCACCCGGCTTCGGTGACGATGATGTCGTCAATCCGGTGTTCCTCCAGAATGCGCAGGACCTCTACGGCGAGCCGGTCGCTGGCAACGGTGATGGGGGTGCGCGTCATGAATCGCTCCACCGGCTGCTCCAGCAAGTCGGGCACGTTTTCGAAATGACGGCCAAAATCGCCATGGGTGAAGATGCCCGCCAGTGTGCCGTCGGCATGGGTGAGGATGGCGGAGCCGCAACGGCAGCGCGCCATTTGTTTGAGCACCTCGCGCACGGTGGCAGTGGGAGGCAGGAGCGCCACATCCTCCCGCCCGCGCATGATCTGGGTGACTTTGAGCAGCAGCGTGCGCCCGAGCCGACCGCCCGGGTGGTAGCGGGCAAAGTCCTCCTCTCGGAAGCCGCGCGCCTCCAGCAGCACCATGGCGAGCGCGTCGCCGAGCATCAGCATGGCGGTGGTGCTGGAGGTGGGGGCCAGGCCGAGCGGGCAAGCCTCGGTGGAGACGGAGACATCAAGGTGGATGTGTGCTTGGCGCGCGAGGAAGGACTTGGGGTTGCCGGTCATGGCGATCACCCGGACATCAAACCGCGCGAGCGCGGGGAGGATGTTGAGGAGCTCATCGGTCTGCCCCGAGTAGCTCAGGGCGAGGACGACATCGCCATCGCAAACCACCCCAAGATCGCCATGCAGAGCGTTGAGCGAATTGAGCACCACGGCGGGCGAGCCGGTGCTGGTGAGGGTGGCGGCGATCTTTTCGCCGATATGGCCCGACTTGCCGACCCCGGCGACAACGACCTTGCCGCGCGCATCCACGCTCTTGCGGATCGCCTCTACGGCTTCGATAAACGAAGCATCCAGCCGCCCGGCCACGCGGGTGGCCTCGGCCATCTCAATTTCGAAGACGCGCTTTGCTTTGGCCAGATAGTCCATGCGCAGGACTTTGCAACGGCGTGGGGGAGCTCGCCAATGGAAATTTCTCTTCGGGCTCGAAGTAAACGAGCGGGATGGCTGGCGGGGGCGGCTCGGGCTCCGTCATGCTCCGGTAGGCCATGGGTAAAAGCAGGAGCGCCATGGGGAGCGCCAGCAAACCATATTCGGGGGCGGAGTCGAAGATCCGTTTCATAAGGCCCGCGCAGTATGCGGCGGGCCGGGGCGTGGCGCTATCGGGGCAACTCCCCGATCTTTTACCGGGGGTTGCTAGTGCCTTGTAATAAGTGAAATGACGCATGGAGCGCCGGATTTTTGGTTCAGGGCAAGGCGGAAGGCCAAGCTGCTATCTTCAGATAACAGCTTCGGGCTGACAACGCAGCCCTGGGCCAAAAAGACAAGCTCAATGCGTCATTTCATGCGTTACAAGGCACTGGGGCTATCGTACCCGGAGTTGCCGGGCAAGGAGCATCTCGATCGGGTTCTTCGCGTCGGTGAGCAGGAGCGGCGCGAGGGTCGGCGAGATCGGCATGATCGGGTTGTTATCCGTCTCGAAGCGGCGCTCCACCGAGGCGACCATGACGATGTTCTGCACTTGGCCCGGGTGCATCGGGTCGAGAGGGGCGGCACCGACGTAGGGGAAGGCGCTGGAAACAGTGGTGGCAAAGGCGCGGTAGAGGCTGTTGCTCTCTCCGGTGACGGAGGAGATAATGTTCATAAGCACGAGCCCGCCGGGGTTGAGGTGCTCACGGCAGAGGGCGAAGAACTCCGTCGTCGTCAGGTGCGGGGGGATGTAGCGCAGGCCGTGGTAAGCGTCGATAAAGATGACGTCGTACTTCTCCTTGGTACGGTTGAGGAAGACGCGGCCGTCGGCCTCGATGGGGTGGATGTTGGGGGCGCGATCGAGGTTGAAGAACTGCCGCCCGGTGGCGATGACGCGCGGGTCGATCTCGATCACGTCGATCTGCGCTTCCGGATAAGTGCGCGCAAGCTGGAGCGGCACACCAAACGCCCCCGCGCCGATGCACAGAGCCCGCCGCACATCAATGCCGAAGCGCTTCACGAGCCCCCAAGAGTTTTGGTACGAGAGGGGGAGGCGCTCGTGGTTATTGACGAAGATGCCCCCCTCCAGCGTGGTGTCGAGGTAGAGGAGGCGTACGGTGTCATCCCCCGCGGGCTGCTCCTCCACGCGGATGCGGTGGTAGGGCGTATTCTCCTCCGCAAGCCGGGGTGGTTTGATCGGCTCGGCCCGCAGAAAAAAGGGCGTGGCAAGGCAAAGTGCCGCCCCCGCCGCCAATAGCCCGCGCCCCCGCCCGCGCAGCAAAAGCGCGCTGGCAAGCACCAGCCCGGCGATGAGGAAGAAGATGCTCTCCAGCCTTATGTACGGCATGAGGAAGAACGGCGTGGCCAATGCCCCCAGGAAGCTCCCCAGCGAGCCCGCCATGCTCACCACCCCGGCGCTCGTGCCCACGCCCTTGCCTTCGTGCTCGGCCACCAGCAGCCGCACGCAACACGGCGAGACGGTGCCGTAAAAAAAGCTCGGCAGGACAAACACCACCCCACAAATAAGCAACGCCTCCTGCGGGATCGACATGCCGCTCCCGGCGAGCGCTCCGAGCGCCGCGTTGGCAAAGAGGGGGACGAGCGCGGTCGTCAACGCCGAGACTGCCAGCGCCCCGGCCAGCCAGCGGTGGCGGGGGCTGTGGTCGATCACCTTGCCGCCCACGAAGTTGCCGATGCTCAGGGAGAGGAGCACCGCTGCGATCAATGCAGACCAGGTGTAAATGCTGTTGCCCAGAGAGCTTGCCAATAGCCGGGCCCCGGCGATCTCGACCGCCAACACGCCAAACCCGGCGAGAAAGGCGATGGTGGCATAAACAAAAGTGGAGGCGCGGGGGGGAGTGCTCATGGCAGCAAAATCACGGTTGGGTGGAGGCGGGGCGTTTGGGCATTAGCAGGGCTCCGGGGGCCTCCTCTTGCCAGAAGGCGAGGGAGAGGATCTGCCATGAATCGTTTTTGCGAATGAGGGTAAACCAGTCGTACCCGGTAATATTGGCTCCTCCGCTGCCGCGCTCCAGCTCCCAGAAGACTTCCACAAACGCCAGCGGCCCCTGCCGCGCGCGGATCTTGGTAAACCGGGCCCACTCGCGCGAGCGGCTGCTCTTCTGCATCGTCTCCTGCGCGGCCAGAAACTCGGGCAGCGGCCACTGCCTCCAAGCCCCTTCGTTATCAAAATGCACCGTGGCCGAAGGGTGAAAACAGGCGCGGTAGGTGGCAAAATCAACCGTGCTCCACGAGGTAAAGTATTGCTCCACAAAGCGGTGGAGGGAGGCATTCTCGCCATTCTCCTGCGCATGCGAAGACGAGGCCGCCCCAAAGAGGAGCGCCAGACAAAGGAGAATGAGGCGGGCCGACATGGCCAAAAGGGCTAGCGTGCGGCCCGGGGGGAAGTAAAGGAAATCCTCCAGTTGCTTTTTGCGCCCGTAAACGGCATGGAAGGGGGGTGATGAAGCGCGTTCTCCTCGGTTTTCTGGTTGTGGCGGCTCTGGCATTGGTGACGGTTTTTTTCGGTTATCGTACCTGGCTACGCAGTTGGCTGGAGAGCGATGGCTTCCGCCACCGGGTAGAGGTGGAGCTTGCCGAGCTGCTGGGTGCCAAAGCGCAGCTTGCGGCGATCCGGGTCCCTTCGCCCGATTCGCTCTATACAGATCGCTTCCACGCTTCGGGCAGCCCGTTGGTGGAGCTGCTCCTGGCCGAGCAGGTGCGGGCGGATGTGCGGCTGGCGCTTCTCTCCCGCTCCGCCACGGTGGAGCATGCCGAGGTGGCCCGGGTGCGGCTTCGGCTCGGTGCCGGAAGGCCCCGCGCGGGCAAGCCTGCCTCCGAGGTGCATGGCCCGGTGGAGCTGCGGGGAGATATCCGCATTCACCGGCTCGACCTTGCGTGGCCCGGTGGCGCGCTGGAGCGGGTGGCGCTCAAGGTGGCCCCTGCTTCGAAGGAGTGGCTGCTCAGTGCAGAGGGCGGGCTGCTCCAGCCTGGCTCCGCCCCTGCGTGGGATGTCCAAAAAGCCACGGCCCGCTACCGCGATGGGGCATTGCATTTGACGGACGCCCACTTGCGGCAAGGCCCCACGGGGGAGGCGACTCTTTCCGGGAAGTTTGAGGGTGGCGCCTTGCCGGAGGTGGTAGCCAGCTTCAAAGGCGTACCGGTGGAGGAGTACCTGCCGCAAGATTGGCGAGCGCGGCTCTCCGGCCAGGTTGAAGGGCGCGCCACCTGGAAGGCAGAAGGCCGCCAGCGGGTGCTCGAAGGGGTGGGACACCTTACCGGTGGCACCCTCGCGGCGCTGCCGATGCTGGAGCATGTGGCGCTGGTGACGCAGATGGATGCCTACCGCAAGCTCCCGCTCCACCTGGCCACTGCCTCGGTACGGCAGGTGGGGGAGCGGGTGGAGATCCGCGACTTACTGGTGGAGAGTAACGGCCTTCTGAAAGTAGAAGGGGCGCTCCTTACGATTGCCAAGGGGCAGATCTCCGGGGAAGTGCAGCTCGGCGTACCTGCCGCAGCGCTTCGTCTCCTGCCCGGGGCAAAGACCAAGGTCTTTACCACCGAGCGGGGCGGCTATCTTTGGGCCACGGTGCGCCTCTCGGGCTCGGCGTTTCACCCGCAGGAAGATCTCTCTTCCCGGCTGGCGGCAGCGGCTGTTACCGAATCTGCCGGTGCCGTGCGCGATGGCGTGCTGGAAGGAGCTCGCGGAGTTCTCGACGTGGTGACACCGATGATCCCCAAAGGGCTTCTTCCATACTAGATCGTTTGAAGGTTCGGTGTGAGGGGGGGAATTGTAGGGCGTTTCTGTGAAACGCCATGGGGTTGGGCTGCCGTCTCACAGAGACGGCCTACAATTCACGCTTCGCAGCGTAGTAATGCTGCTCTCATGACGACACTGCCGAGGCGGTTACTTGGGCTGTGCTTCGGAGAGCGCCTTTTCAAACGCCTCCAACTCCAGCGAGCCGAAGTTGACCTGCGCCGCCTTGGTGGCTTCGGGGTTGAGGACGAAGACTGTCGGGTACCCCTGGATGCCAAACTCTTCCTGGAGCTTCTGGTTCTGCGCTTGCTCGAAGAAGGGGAGCTTTTTGCGCCGTGGGAAGTCCACCTTCATGAGGACGTATTTCTTAGCCACGGCCTCAAACTTGGGGTTGGAGAAGACGGCGCGGTCGAGCCGCATGCAGGGCGGGCACCAGTCGGACCCGGTGAAGTTCATGAGGATCGGCTTGTTCTCCTTTTTGGCGAGCTTCTTGGCTTCGTCAAAATTCGTCAGCCACGCTTCCGAAGCGGCGGCGATGGAGGTCAGCCCGGCGAGGATTGCGGTAACAAGGAGTTTCATTTGCTGATACGGTACGATGGGTTTCTGGAAATTAAAGAGTCCTTTTGTAGAGAAGTGTAACGGCTTTACCCCGCCTTCTCCACCCACGCTTCCAGCCGGGCCTGTGCGGCGCGGTGCTGGCGGTAGAGCACGGCGAGCGCCTTGCGCGGGCGCACCGGTTTGCCTCCTTTGAAGGGGGGGACTTCCCGCCCCAGCTTCTCGGCGACAAAGACGGCCGCCCCCCGGATGGAAGCCTCGGCCTCGTCGTTGGCGTAGAGCGGAGCATCCAGAATATGCGCAAGCCGCTGGATGGAGGCGGGCGATTTCTGGATACCCCCGGAGACGATGAACTTGGGCTGTGCGCCTTCGTGCTTGGTCACCATCTCGGCGATCCGGGCGATCCGGTAGTAGACGGCCTCGGTGGTGGCTTGCAGGATGTCCATGGCGCTGGTGTGCTGGGTGAGCCCGGCGATGGTGCCTTGCAGATCATCCCGCCAGGTGGGGGCGCGCTCTGCCGTCCAGAAGGGGAGGATGGTGAGGCCGTGCGCGGGCTTGGTGCGGGCTTGTAGCTCGCGCTCGATCTCCTCGGCGCTCTCGGGCAGGCGCGTCTCGCGCAGGCACCAGGCGCGGAGGTTCCCGGCGTTGCTCACCGCGCCACCGACGAGGAAGCGCTCGGCATCCACCCGGTAACAGAAGAGGCCGTAAGGGGCGCGGGCACGTTTGCCCGCCGTCATGACACGCAGGGCGGCGCTCGTGCCGACGTTGATGGCGGCGAGCCCGGGCCGAGTGGCCCCGGAGCCGAGGTTGCTGGCTGCGCCGTCGCCAATGGCGGGGAACCACGGTGTCTCTGCAAGCTCGGGGAACTCGGCGGCCCATTTGAGCAGCAGGGAGGAGGGGGAATCCCCCAAATCGCCGAGCTGCTCTTCGCGCAGGCCGCACGCCTCCAGCAAGGTGGGCTCCCACTTGAGGCGCGAGGGGTTGAAGAGGCCGGTGCCGGTGGCCATGCCGTAGGCGCACTGGGCTTCACCGCAAAACTCGCGCTGCAACCACTCCGCCGGGGAGAGCCAGAGCCGCACTTTGCCAAAGAGCGTCGGCTTCGTGCGCCGCAGCCAGCGAAGCTTGGCGGGCCAGAAGGAGGCGCGCACCATGCAGCCGGTGCGGGCATGGAGATCTTTCTCGGAAAACTCGGCCCGCAACGCCTCGGCATCCTTCTGGCAGCGAGAGTCTGCCCAGGTGATAATGGGAGTGATCGGTGTATTCCCCGAACCTACGCCGACGAGGCTATGCCAGAAGCACGAGGTGCCGATGCCCACGATGCGCGCCTTGGCCAGCTTGCGGTCTGCCCGCAGGGCGGCAAGCGAGGTGCGCAGGCAGCGCAGCGCGGCTTCGCGAAGAAGCGCCGGTGTCAGCTCCGCACCGCCATCGGCCGTGGTGTGGAGCGGGTAGGTCTCCTGCGCGGTGGTGGCCGTGAGCCGCTCGGCCCCGGCGGTAAAGAACGAGGTGCGCAGCGAAGAGGTGCCGATATCGAAGGCAAGAATGGGATCCATAGAAAGAAGAGGGAGGGGGAAACGCGAAGCGTCTTGGAGTGCTGCGGCCCTCCGCAGCTTTGGGGGTTGCCCCGCTGTTCTCCAGCAAGGCAACCCCTGAGAACAACGCAGCCTGCTAAATGGTCTGCGAGAGGAAGCCGCCGTCTACCCGCAGGTCGGTGCCGGTGACAAAGCTGCTCGCCGCAGGGCTTGCGAGGAAGATCGCCGCGCCCACCAGCTCTTTGGACTCACCAAAGCGCCCCGCCGGGGTGTGCCCGAGGATCGACTGCGCACGCGGGGTAGGGGAGCCGTCCTCATTAAAGAGAAGCCTCCGGTTCTGCTCCGCCGGGAAGAAGCCGGGGGTAATCGTGTTCACCCGCACGCCCGCTGCCGCCCACTCGCGTGAGAGGAACTGGGTGAGGTTGATCACCGCCGCCTTGGCCGCCGAGTACGCCACCACTCGCGAAAGCGGCAGGTGCGCGGAGACGCTGGCGATATTAATAATGCTCCCCTTGCCACGCTTGACCATCGCCGGGCCAAACTCCTGGCACGGCAGGAGCGCGCCGCCGACGAGGTTGAGGTCAAACGCATTGGCCCAGTCTTCCGTGCGAATCGCCTCGAAGGGCTGCTCGGGCGTTACCGTTACCTTCGGGTCGTTTCCGCCTGCGGCGTTAATCAGGATGGTGGGCGCGCCAAGGGCGTCTTCCAACTCCTCGTGGGCTTCAGCGAGGCTGCAACGGCTGGCGGCATCTGCCGTGAAGAAACGGGCCACACCCCCGGCTTGGGTAATGCGCGCCACACACGCCGCGCCGCGCTCGGCATTACGCCCCAGCACGGCCACTTTGGCCCCGGCTTGCGCCAGCCCTTCGGCCAGCGAACCGCCGAGCACCCCTGTCGCCCCGATCACCACGGCGACTTCCCCGCTCAAATCAAAAAGAGATGCAGACATGGCTACTTCTTAACGTTCGACTCCACTTCGAGGTTGATCTCCACATCATCCCCCACCACTGCGGTGCCTTCGACGAGCTTGCCCCACGTGAGGCCAAAATCACTCCGCTTGATCTTGCCCGTGGCCTGCCAGCCCCCCTTTACCTCGCCGGGCGCCATGCCGGGGCCCTGGCCGAGGAAGGTAACTTTGAGCGGGACCTCTTTGGTCACCCCGTGGAGCGTGAGGTCGCCCACGACATCGGCGGTCGTTTCGCCGGTTTGTTTAACGCTCTTGCTCACATAAGTGAGGGTGGGGAACTTCTCGACCTCGAAGAAATCGGCACTGCGGAGGTGGCTATCCCGCTTTTCGTTGGCGGTGTTGATGGTGTTGGCATCGATCGTCACCTTCACCGAGGAGGCTTCGGGTTTCTCGCGGTCTACGATGATCTCGCCCTGCACTCCGTCAAACCGACCGGTCACGTGGGAGAAAAGGTGCTTGATGCGGAAGCCGACGGTGGAGTGGGCGGCATCAATCTCGTGGGTTTCCGGGGCGGCGAAGGCGGAGAGCGGAAGGGCAAAGCCCACCGCCATGGCGCAGAGGAGTGGTTTGGCGAGTTTCATGGCGGCCACGGTACGGCAAACCAGCAGCGGCGGGAAGAGGGAAATCGCCCGTGGAAAACGAAAAAGCGCTTCGGGGAAACCCCGTAGAAATCAGGCAAACGCTGCTTGACGTTTAGGGGCTAAAACCTCATTCATAGCCGCCATCCCAAGCCCGGGCAAGCCAGCTACCAGGGCTCGTGGAGGAATCTTTTTATGAGACCCAGCCTTCCCATTTTTGCCGCAGTTGCAACGGTTTGCGTGGCCGCAGCCCCCGTCTGGGCGCAGGCGCCCCAGCAGGTGGCCGCCCCTATTGTACGGAGTATCGATATCCAGTACGCCGGGCCAGCCGCCATCAGCAAACAGCGGATTTTGGCCAACATGCGCACGCAGGTGGGCCGCCCGTATGCCGACGCGGTGGTCGAGGAAGATATCCGCAACCTCTATGCCACGGGCAACGTCTCCAACGTCCGTATCTTCGGCGAGGCGCTCGAAGACGGCGTGCGGGTGATCGTGGTCATCCAGTCGCGCTCCAACGTTAAAGAGGTACGGCTGGAAGGAGTCACGCAGGTTAAAACCAAGGCGCTGCGCAAAAAGCTCACGACCAAGCCGGGCGACCAGCTCTCCGAAGCCAACCTTGAGACGGATCGGCAGGCCATCCTAACTTACTACCAGGACCGTGGCTTTAAAGACACCGGCGTGGAGTCTCTGGTCGCGGTGGATGAAAAGACGGGGCGCACGGTCGTCACCTTCCGCATCGTCGAGTCCGGGCGCACCATTGTGCGCCGCATTGAGTTTGAGGGGAACGAATCGCTCAAAGCCCGCGAGCTGCGCAAAGCGGTCAAGACCACCACCCGCAGCATCATCTCCTTCATTACCAAATCGGGCCGCCTCCGCAACGAGCAGCTTGAGGAAGACATGGTCGCCCTGCGCGATCTTTACCAGAGCCACGGCTATATCGACGTCGTTGTCGAAGAACCGCAGCTTGAGCGTGTGGACGACAAGGGCACGGTGGACCTGATTTTCCGCTTCCGCGAAGGGGCGCAGTATAAGGTCGCCAATGTCGCCGTCGTCGGTACCGAGGTGCTCACGCCGGAGGAAGTCACCGCGGCACTGCGGCTCAAGCCCGAGTCCATCTACTCCCCGCAGGGCGTAGAGCGCGACATCAAGGCCATTCAGGACATTTACGGCTCGCGCGGGTATATCGACGTGCAGATCCTCCCCGAGATCGTCCCTGCGGGCACGCATTCGGAGTCGATCACCTACCGGATTGAGGAAGGCTCCCAGTCGTACATCCAGCGCGTCAATATTTCGGGCAATACCCGCACCAAGGATAAAGTGATCCGCCGCGAATTGGCCGCCGGGCCGGGCGAGGTCTACAACACCGTCTTGGTTGATGCCAGCAAACAGCGTCTCCAGAACCTCAACTACTTCGAGCGCGTTGATATTTACCCCTCCGACACCCTTGTCCCCGGGCGTAAGGACGTGAACGTCATCGTCACCGAGAAGCGCACCGGTTCGCTGAACTTTGGTGCGGGCTTCAGCTCGGTGGATAGCCTCATCGGCTTTGTCGAGCTTACGCAGAGCAACTTCGACATTACCAACTGGCCGCGCTTCACCGGTGGCGGGCAGCGCTTCCGTACCCGCGTCCAGTACGGTACGCAGCGTAAGGATTTCGTCGTCTCGCTCACCGAGCCGTACTTCCTCGACTACCAGCTCGCCGTGGGTGGGGAGCTCTTCTACCACGATGCGGACTTCTTGAGCACCGTCTACAACCAGCGCAACTACGGCTTCAGCCTCTTCACGCGCAAGGGGATCAACCAGTTCATGTCGTGGCGGTTGGATTACCGGTTGGAGAACATCAAGATCTACGACCTCGCCAGCGACGTCTCTGAAGAGATCCGCAAGGAAGAGGGCGCCAAGTGGAAGAGCCAGGTCGGGCCGACCCTCGTGTACGACTCCCGCGACAGCGTCTTTCTCACCCGCAAGGGGAGCCGCGTGGAGTTTGCCTCCTACATCGCCGGTGGCCCGCTGGGCGGCGATGTGCAGATCTACGGCCTCGACCTCGAAGCCACCAAGTACTTCCTTCTGCCGTGGGATACCATCCTCACCCTCAACGGCCAAGTGGCCGTCGTAGACGCCTGGGGTGGGGGGAGTGAAGTCCCCATCTTCGACCGCCTCTACCTCGGTGGCTCTAATGACCTGCGCGGGTTCAACTTCCGCAACGTCAGCCCCAAGGATAAGAATGGCGACCCGATCGGCGGCCAGACGCTCGCCCGCATCACCGTGGAGTACACCTTCCCCGTGGTGGACCGCGTGCGCGGCGCAGTCTTCTACGATGCCGGTATCGTCAATGGTGGAGCGTATGACTTCGCCACCACCCACCTTGCTTCCGACGTCGGTATCGGCGTCCGGCTCGACCTTCCCATCGGCCCCGTGCGGATCGACTACGGCATCCCCATGCAAAAGGGGTACGGCAGCAGCAGCGGCGGGAAATTTAATTTCAATATTGGCTACCAATTTTGAACGAATTGCGGGAAAGAACGTCTCAGTAACACCACTTGTTGGTTAAACAACCCTTCAAACCATGAAAAAATCGGTCCTTATCACCACCCTTACCACGCTCATCGGCTTTGGCGCCGCTGCACAGGCTGACGTCAAAATCGGCTATGTGGACATGAACAAAATCTTCTCCTCCTACACCAAGACCAAGGATGCGGAGAAGAAGATCAACGACTCCCGTACCGACGCCAAAGAAGAGCTGGACAAGAAGCTGGCCGAATACCGCAAGAACGTCGAAGAGATCAACAAACTCAACCAGGAGCTTGAAAAGCCCGAGCTGAGCAAAGCCCTCAAAGACACCAAGCTCAAAGAGCGCGACGAAAAATTCAACGCCGCCCGCAACCAGGAGCGCGAGATCAACGAATTCCGCCAGCTCCGCGAGCGCAGCCTCCAGGAGCAGGCGATGCGCATGCGCGAAGACCTCGTCAAAATCATCCGCGAGAAGATCGCCGACAAGGTCAAGAAAGACCAGTTTGACCTCGTTCTCGATCGCTCGGGCAACAGCCTCAACGGCGTCCCCGTCGTCCTTTACTCCAAAGACACCTCCGACTTCAGCGACGAGATCATCAAAGCTCTCAACGCAGGCGGTGCCGCTCCGGCTGCTCCCGCCGCTGGTGCCGACAAGAAGAAGTAAGCCCACCACCCCGCGCTACGAGTGGATTTATCGGTGGAAGAACTCGCCCGCCTTCTTGGCGGGCGGGCTGAAGGAGCCACGCCAGAAGCATTGGCCGCTACCCGGGTAACGGGTGCGGCCGCCATTGCCGAAGCGCGTGGGGGCGATGTTACCTTTTTTGGCAATGCACGCTACCTTCCGGCGCTCAAAAAGTGCCAGGCCACGTGTGCTTTGGTATCAGAGGACTTTGCCGAAGAGATCCTCCCGGTGCGCATCCGGGTGGCCAACCCTTCTTTAGCGTTCTCCCAAGTGCTGGAGCAATTTGCTCCGGCCCCGATTATCAACCCGCCGGGGATCCACCCCCGGGCCTTTGTGGCAGAAGATGCCACCGTGGCCGAGGGGGCATCCATCGCCCCTAACGCCGTTATTGAGCCCGGAGCCTGCATTGGCGCTGGCAGCTTCATCGGCGCAGGGGCGTATATTGGCCATGGGGCCATCGTAGGCGAGGGGTGCACCATCCTCCCCAACGTCACGATCCGCGAGCGTTGCCGTTTGGGCAACCGCGTTACCATCCATAGCGGCACCACTATTGGGAGCGACGGCTTTGGGTACGAATTTGCAAATGGGCGGCATGCCAAGATCCCCCAAACGGGCATCGTGGAGATCGGCGATGATGTGGAGATCGGCGCAAATGTTGCCATCGACCGCGCCCGCTTTGGCCGCACCATCATCGGCGAGGGGACCAAGGTCGATAACCTCGTCCATATCGCCCACAATGTCGTTATTGGCTCTCATTCGCTGATCATCGCACAGGTCGGCATTTCGGGCAGCGCCCGGGTGGGCAACTACGTCACCATTGCCGGGCAGGTCGGTGTTGTTGGCCATATCGAGATTGGCGATGGCGCCATCATCGCCGCAAAGTCAGGCATTTCCAAAGACCTCGCGGCAAAATCCGTCGTCTGGGGCTCCCCGGCGGTGCCGCTTCGCGATGCCAAGGAGCAGCTTGCCATCATCCGGCGGCTTCCGCAGCTCGTGGCGCGCGTCCGCAAGCTGGAGCAACTTCTGGGCTCGCCGGAGAAAAAAGATTCCGCCGAAAGCTAAGGCTTGCGCTGCCCTGCGGGAAGAGTAATTTCCCGCTCTATGCCCCGGCGGAAACGGTTCGTTTCGTCACCTGCATCGACCAAAGCAAGGCCGCTTCTGGCCGAGCTGCCCGGGAGGTATTTCGACCTCCGAGCTATCTTTAACAAGCTCAACGCCAAGTACTTCGGCAATTCTTTACGCCGCTACCGCATCATTTGGGGGCGGCGGCGCAGGCAGCGGCCCCGGTTGTACCTCACCTTTGCCACCATCCAGGAGGAAGACCGCGTGATCCGCGTCCACCCGTTGTTGGATGCCGCTTTCGTACCCCGGTGGTTTCTGGAGTACGTCTTGTACCACGAGATGCTGCACGCCAAAGTGCCCGACGAGCCGCTCCCCAGCGGGCGGCGGCGGGTCCACACCGCGCGCTTCCGCGAGCTGGAGCGGCGCTTCCCCCTCTACACCCGCGCCCGCCGTTGGGAGGCCGAGAACCTCCGGCGGTTTTTCCGGAGGTAGCCCCGAACCCCGCTGGCAACGCCGGATGGCCGTTCCCCTTACGGTACCTGGAAGACCCGGCCGGTGTAGGGATCGCGAGCATCCGTGCCCGAGGGAATCCCCGTCACGTCGACAAACCCGGCGTTGGGCGCATAGGGGCTCGTCACAAACCCCGGGCGGCCATCGACCCGGCGGGCTGAAGGCATGCGACGCTCGGCCACCACTTCCGGCCGCGCGAGCGGTTCCTCAATCAGAATCTGCGGCATCGAGCTGGAAATGCGCCCTGAAACCGCGGGCTCCCGGGTGGCGTACATCTCCCGTTGCGTTACTTCGGCCTCTTGTTGGCGTTGCAGCGCAGCGTAACGGCTCGCCGTAGCCTCTTGAGTACGGGTGATCTCGACCGGCTCGCGCTGGCGGAGGTCGCGCACCGTCCGCGCGCCCGAGGGGGAGACAGCGTAGTAATCGGTCGGCTGGTCGGAGGATTCAACCACTTGGTTTTCATGGTAAGTCGAACACCCGGTGGCCAATAACAGGGCGCCTACGGTGGAGAGCGTCAGTTTAATCATAGAAGAAGACTCCTTATCTTTCTACCGTTTCGGATGCGTCCCGCTTTCGGCCGGGTTTGCCTCGTGGAGCGCCATAATCCGCAGCCCCCCGCCTGGGAGCTTGCGGATTGTCGCCTCCCGCACTTCAGCCCGCTTGGCCTCCGTGGGGTCGCCCTTCAAGACGGTAAAGCGGGCTTTCACGCGGTCATCCCCCTCGGCGTTGAGCCCCTGAAGCCCCATCCACGTCTGCCGTTGGCGGGGAGGCTTGCGCGCTTTGGCCAGCTCCTTGCGCAGCGCCTTGCGCCCGAGCTTACCGCGTTCGTAGAACTCCACCGAATCGGCAAAATAGGTTGCCTCCGCATCGGCATCTGCCTGCCCTGCTGCTTTGACGTAAGCTTGCAGGAAGTGCGTGGCCGTCTCCGCATCAATGGCAGGCTCCGGGGGCGGGCGCTGCTCGGCAACCGGCTCCGGAGGGGGCGGGCCGATCTGCTCGAGAAACCGACGGTCGCTCTCCATTAGCGCCTTCAGAGGCGGGTTACCGCCGCTCGAAGCCGCCATTGCCACTGGGCCGCCCGCCAAGAGCAGGGCCACCCCCAACCATGCCGCAAATTGCATCCCCATCGCTTTGCAAACGTATCGGGGGCAGGGGGCTCTGTGGCTCTGAACTTGCTAGGGTTAAACCATGCAAAAAAAGTTCAAGCCCGTGCGTGCTTTTTTTTGGAGAACCGGCAATGATGCGCGCACGGCGAATTTCGCCCCGATTTTCCTCACCCCTTTTTCAGATAAATTTAACAAGGATTTCCTTCAATGATCAGCGGCTTTTTCGGCCTGTTTTCCAACGATATCGGGATTGATCTCGGCACCGCAAACACCCTCGTCTACGTGCGAGACCACGGCATCGTCCTTCGAGAGCCTTCGGTCGTCGCCGTACAGGCTGGCTCCAACAAGGTGCTGGCCGTGGGAGACGAAGCCAAGCGGATGCTCGGGCGTACCCCGGCCAATATTGTGGCCGTACGCCCACTCAAAGACGGCGTCATCGCCGATTTTGAAGTCACCGAGGCGATGTTGCGCCATTTTATCACCAAAGTACACAGCCGGCGGACGCTCTTCCGCCCCCGGCCGCGTGTCGTCATCGCCGTACCCTCGGGCATTACCGAAGTGGAAAAACGGGCGGTAAAGGAATCTGCGCTCCATGCCGGGGCGCGGGAGGTTTTTCTGATCGAGGAGCCGATGGCAGCCGCCATTGGCTGCGGCCTGCCCGTGCAGGACGCCGCGGGAAACATGATTGTCGATATCGGCGGCGGCACCACCGAAGTGGCGCTGATCTCGCTGGCAGGCATCGTGTTTAGCCGTAGCGTCCGGGTTGCGGGAGATGAGCTGGACGAGGCGATCATGCAATACATGAAGCGCGCCTACAACCTTATGATCGGGGAGCGAACCGCAGAGGAGATCAAGATCAAGATCGGCTCTGCCTACCCGATTGAGAAAGAGACGACCATGGAAGTCAAAGGCCGCGACCTTGTGGCCGGGCTACCCAAGACGATCGCCATCACCTCGCAAGAGGTGCGCGAAGCCTTGCTGGAGCCGATTTCCACCATCGTCGAGTCTGTACGCGTGACCCTGGAGCGGTGCCCCCCCGAGCTTTCGGCGGATCTGGTGGACCGCGGCCTGGTACTGGCCGGTGGCGGAGCCTTGCTCCGCGGCCTGGATAAACTGCTTGCCGAGGAAACCGGGCTCCCCGTCCACGTGGCGGAAGACCCGCTCAGCGCCGTCGCAGAAGGGACGGGGCGCGCCCTGCAGGAGATCAAATTCCTGCGGCAGGTCGCCACCGCCGAGCGGACCTACCGGACCTCGTAGCCCCCCAGAGTCTAACGCCATTGTGCGGAGTAACTTACCGCCACACTCTCCCGGGCCATGAAACGGCTTAACCTGGTAGTGCTGGTTCTCTTTGTCGGCTTTTTGGGGGTCCTCTTTACCCTCGGGCCGTCGGGAACGCAGAAGGTACAATCAACCGTATTGGGGTTGATCGCGCCCTTCTTGCGCACCGGCTCCGGCCTTGAGAAAAAGATCACCGCCATTCGCACCGGCCTCAAGAGCCTTGACCAGCTTGAGAAAGAGAACAAGGCGCTCATCGTCCACAACAAGCAGCTTCAGTCCATCAACGCCACGCTGCGCGACCTTGAGAGCGAGAACAACCGCCTGCGCCGCGCCTTGCACTACCGGGAGCGGGCCGTCTTCCAGCTCGTGCCGGCGCGCATCATCGCGAGGGACTCCTCCTCCTGGTGGAACACCGTCACGATCGACCGTGGCACCGCAGATGGCCTTACCCCGGAGATGCCCGTTGTTACGGAGGAAGGGCTTGTGGGCAAAGTCACCGTGGTTTCGGAAAACGCCGCCACAGTGGTGTTACTTTCAGATGAAAGCTGCCGCATCTCCGTCACCGTAGAGGGGACTCGCGAGCAGGGCATTGTCAGCGGAGAGCGCGAATCCGGCGGCGGCACGCCGGTGATCAGTATGCGGTTTCTCTCCAAAATGGCCGACCTCAAAAGCGGCCAGAAAGTAGTTAGCTCGGGCGTCGGCGGGGTCTACCCCCCGGGGCTGATGATCGGAGCAGTCAAAGAGTTCAAAGTGCGGGAGCTAGATGGTTACGCCACCCTCCTGCCTGCCGTGGACCTCGCGACGCTCGAAGACGTCTTCGTGGTAACCGGCAGAAAATGATTCCCTTCTTTTTCATCCTTCTGGCGGTCTCGTTCCTCTCCGTGGTGGTGCAGCACTTCATTCCCCCGTTGAGCTTTCTCCATGGGGCGCGCGTTTTCCTGCTGCCCGCCATCATGCTCTATGGCGCGCTGGCGCTCCCCTTCGGCTTCATGCTCGCGCTGGCCGCCTTTTGCGGGTTGATGTGGGATGCTCTTACCGTCCAGGTCATCGACGTTTCAGTGGGGGCCAGCATCAAGCCCGTGGTTGAAATCGCGCTTGGCTGGTCGATACTCCTCTACGCCACCCTTGGCGCGGTGATGAGCGGCTTCCGCCCCCTTTTCCTGCGCGGCCGGTGGGAGATCCATTGCCTGATGACTGGTCTTTGCACGGCGTTGGTTGTCCTTGCGGAGTTCCTCATGCTCTCCGTACGGCGCATCGCGCTTTTTGAGGGCTCCTTCGTTTACACCCCGGAGATCGGCTGGCGCATCGGCGGGGCGGGTATCGTGGCGCTTTTCCTCGCGCCGCTCATTTACTGGCTTTTGAGCCTGCTTTCCGGCTTGGTCGGCTACGAGCCCAGGGTTGCCTTTGCACGAAAGGAGGACGACGAGTAGCCATGGCCCGCATTACACGGTCAGACTTCCGGCTCTTCCTCTTTGGGCTCTTTATGCTCCTCTGCCTCTCTGGGGTAGTGGTGCGGCTGTGGGTGCTCCAGGTCATGCGTGGGCAGACGTATGCCGCGCGGTTGGGCTCGGGTTCTACCGTCACCGTCCGCATCCCTTCCGTCCGGGGGGAGATCCGCGATCGCAACGGCCTCCCGCTGGTGCAGAACCGCGCCAGCTATAACGTCAACTTCTACCTCCCCGACATGGTCTCCGGCTACCGGCAGCGCTCCGGCCGCCCACCCACCACCATGGAGCGCAAGATCATCGACCAGATGCCCAAGGACGTGGAGGTGGTCGATATTGTCAAAGTCGTCAACAGCAGCGTCATCCCCCGGCTCCAGGAGCTGGATCTCGCGCACGACTACGAATCGCGCCGCCTCAAGCGCCACTACGATACCAACCTCATGGTGCCGTACACCTATATTGAGGACATCGACTTTTCCACCATCGCCAAGTTCTCCGAGCACGATGTCGGCCTGCCAGGGGTGGATATCGCCATCGCCCCGGTGCGCCAGTACGTCTACGGCTCCATGGCGGCGCATATCCTCGGGTATGTCGGCATGCCCAAGGAGATCTCCAAGCTGCCGGATGCGAGAGACTTCCGCTTTTACCAGCCCGATGTCGTCGGCCTCAACCAGATCGAGAAGACGATGGACGCCTACCTGCGCGGCAAGCCGGGGGTACGCGTGCTGCGGCGGAATACCAAAAACGTCCTTGAGGGCGAAGTCGAGACCACCCCGCCCAAGCAAGGGGCCAACGTGTATCTGACGATTGATGCCCGCATCCAATACATCGTCGAAAACGCCCTGCGCCACCCCTCCATCGCTCGCGGGGCCGTGGTGATTATTGATCCGTACAGTGGCGACATCCTCGCCATGGCCTCCGTGCCTTCGTTTGACCCCAATACCTTCATCCCCAGCATCTCCGTGCCGGACTGGAAGGGGCTTTTGGGGGATGACGCGGTGCCGCTCGTCAACCGTGCCGTCAGCGGCTTTCCGCCCGGCTCCACGTACAAGCTCGTCACCGCGCTCGCGGGGTTGACGAAAGGCTTCCCTGCGAACCGCAAGTTCAACTGCCCCGGCGGCATCCAGTATGGGAACCACTACTTCCGCTGCTGGATCTCCGATAAACACGGGCAGCATGGCATGCTCAACGTTTCGGACGCCATGAAGGTCTCGTGCAACTCCTTCTTCTACCAGTACGGAAACGCTGCGGGGATCGACTCCATCGTCGCCGTCGGCAACCTCCTTGGCATGGGGCGCAGCTACACCCACCTGGGGTTGACGGATGAGAAGGCAGGCATCCTCCCCGGTAAAGAATGGCTGCAAATGCAACACCCCAACGCCCGGTGGACGGAGGGGTACACCGCCAATACCTCCATCGGCCAAGGGTGGGTGCTCGCCAGCCCCCTGCAAATGGCCACCGCCTATGCGATGATCGCCAATGGCGGCATCGCGTATGAGCCGCGCCTCATCAAGACCGTTCTTACCCAGCAGGGCACCCCGGTGCTGGGCGAAGATGGCAAGCCTGCCGTGCCGGATGAGCCGATCATCCGGGGAGACTTGCGCACTGTCCTGAGCGAAGAGCAGATCGAAGAAGTACGGCGCGGTTTTTGGAAAGTCGTCAACCAACAGGGCGGCCCCGGCGGTAGCGGCACCGGCTCGAAAGGCAAAGTCAAAGGCACCGTCGTCGCGGGTAAAACGGGGACCGCCCAAGCCAGCAACCGGGGCCAGCGCGAGAACATCGCCTGGTATTGCGCCTTTGCCCCGTATGACAAGCCGAAGTACGCCATCGCCGTGATGATCGAAGGCGGCAAAGGCGGCGGCAGCGTGGCCGGGCCCGTGGCCGCGCACATTTTGGAGCAGTGCCTCGCGCTGGAGCAGGGGAAGCTGGAGTTCGCCATCAAGCCGCTATCGCCCGCCCGCAACGCTCGCCCCTTCGCGGCGATTGAAGCCATCTCTTTCCAGAACACCGGCATCGTTCTTTCCAATGATGACGAGTCGGACACCGTGCACGATGCCCCCGCAGAGCGCGCCCAGCTTGCCGGAGCCTCTGCCGAGCCCGACCTCAAGCCCGAGGCCGACACCTCCGTGCGCAACCGCAAAAAACCTTCTTCCAACAAAGCGCGCCGGGCAGAGCCTGTCCGCCGGGCGCAGCCGGAAGCCACTCCACCCCGAAAGCAAAATTTCTTTAAACGACTCTTCGGGTCAAAACCCAAAACTCAACCCGCGGCCACGCCTCCCCCCAGAAGCGGCCGCAACTAATGTAAACCTGTGTCATCAGCCAGCACATTTCTCCAAAAAACCAGTTTCATGATTGATAAAGTCAAAAAGATGCTCGGTCTCCGCCGCGAGACGGGCAACAAGCTCATCATCAACTGCGAGCGTCTGGAACGCCGCGTCGCCCTTCTCGAAAACGGCCAGCTTGAAGAATACTCGATCGAACGCACCACCGAGCGCAACATCGTCGGCAGCATCTTCAAAGGCCGCGTGAAGAACATCGAGCATGGCCTCAAAGCCATGTTTGTAGACATCGGCTTCGAGAAGAACGCCTTCCTCCATTTTTGGGACGCCATCCCCGCAGCGTTAGATAGCGGCGTCGAAGAGGTCGAGCGCCGCTCCGAAAAGAAGCACCAGAAGAAGATCACCTCGGCAGATATCCCCAAGATCTACCCCGTGGGTTCGGAAGTGCTTGTCCAAGTCACCAAAGGGCCGATCTCTAACAAAGGGCCGCGCATTACCACCAACATCTCGCTGGCCGGGCGCTACCTCGTCCTCATGCCGTATAGCGACCAATGCGGCATCTCGCGCAAGATTGATGACCCCAAAGAGCGCGACCGCCTGCGCAAGATCCTCAAGAAGCTCGAAATTCCGGAAGGGATGGGCGTCATCGTCCGCACCGTGGGCGAGGGGCAGCGCGAGCGCTACTTCATCCGCGACTTGAGCCTCCTGATCGACCAGTGGCGCAAGATCGAGCAGGCCGTAAAATCCCGGCCCGCCCCTTCGTGCGTCTTCCAGGAGCCCGACTTGATCGAGCGCACCGTGCGCGACTTCCTCACCGACGAGATCGACACCGTGGTGTGTGACGACGAAGGCGCTGTGAAGCAGATGATCGAATCCGTCGAGCAGATCTCCCGCCGCTCGCGCAACCGCATCCAGCTCTACCAGGAGGCCACGCCGATTTTCGAGAAATACGGCATCCAGAAGCAGATTGACGACGCCTTCCACCGGCAAGTCTGGCTCCCGTGTGGCGGCTACATCGTCATTGATGAGACGGAGGCGCTCATCGCCATCGACGTCAACACCGGGCGCAACAAAGGCGCCAAGGATATTGATAAGACCATCCTACAAACCAACCTTGAGGCTGTGGACGAAATCGCCCGGCAGCTCCGGTTGCGCAACATCGGTGGGTTGATCATCGGCGACTTCATCGACATGAAGAGCCGCAAAGACCAACAGACCGTCTATAGCCGGATGAAAGACCGCCTCAAGCGCGACAAGGCCAAGACCCACGTCATCCCCATCTCGGCGCTCGGCCTTATGGAGATGACCCGCCAGCGCGCGCAGGAGAGCCTCAGCGGCTCCATCTACGATAACTGCCCCTACTGCCATGGGCGCGGCTCGGTAAAGAGCTCCATGAGCATGAGTGTGGAGCTTCAGCGCGCGCTGCACCAGGTGATGAAGAAGAACCCGGATATGCACGAGTTCAAAGTCACCGTCAGCCCGCACCTGCTCACCCGCCTGCGCGGGGAGGACGAAGAGCTGCTCATCGAGATCGAGCGGCGCTATGCCTGTCGGCTCACCTTCCGCTCGGACCCCACCTTCCACCACGAGCAATTCATGATTGCGGATGCCGTGGGCGGCTCCGAATTGAAGCCATGAGGCGCAAGAAAACGCCACAGGATCGGCCGAAGAAGCGGGACGACCGGCGTGCCGCCGCGAAAATCTTCTACCTCATCGGGGCGCTCATCCTCTTTTGGAGCTGCGCCACGGGGTGGGCTTTTCGCGATGGGCTTAAAAATGACGAAGGGCCCGGCTCCTCGGGTTGGGCCGCCGTAAAGCTCGCCGCCAAGCGCGGCTCAGCGGGGTTGATCGTCGGCGGCGTCTTCCTGCTCGCAGGGTACAACCTCGCCAACAGCCGCCCCGAGTAGGCGAGGGGGGTCTGCCATCACTCAAACGAGCCCGAGACTGTGCATCCGTAGCACGGCTCTCGGGCTCGATAGTTTATGGAGGAGGGTGGAGGGTTAACCCCGCTTGCGCCTCAAAAGCAGCGCCACCCCACCCAGCCCGACCAGCAGGAACGAGGTGGGCTCGGGGATCACGCTGAGTTGGCCGCTGAGTTGGTCAAACTGGTAGATGCCTTGAGTCCAAAGGTTCTCCGTTTTGGTGAACCCCTCCACAGCAAACGTGGAGCCAAATGTCACGGTACCAAGGCTCGCGAGATCGACAATCTGCCAGCGATCCGCTTTTCCATCGTCAGGACGCGGTCGTCGGAGTTGGGGGCTGTTTCAGAGATGCGGATTGAGGTGACGCTATTGCCCGCCATCCACGAATAGCTATTGGTTGCACCGGTGATCGTCAGATCATTCCGGAGTGAGAGGGTGCTGCTTGTGGTCTTTTGCACAGCCTCGTTCCCAAACGCGCTAATGTTGTTTGCAATTACCTCGCCCGCACCTGCAAACGTCGTGTGTGTGGCTTCGCTCCTGCCGTTGAAGATGATCGTCGAATTTGCGTGGGAATTAATGGAAACAGACCTTCCGCCGTTACCTTCCACCGCCGCATCGGTGAGGGTGTTTCCATTAAACGTAAGGGTGGAGAACTGGCTGGTACTGGCCAGACTTCCGCCAATCGCAAGGGTGCCGCTCGTAGTTGGGGTGGCGTGGGTTAGAAAAATGTCGTTATTAAAAGTGATCGCCGCAGCCCCCGAAGCGTTGGGAGTGAGAATACGGGGGGTGATGCCGCCTGTATTTGCCGTGAAGGTCAGGGCAGATCCGGAAAAGGTGTAGGAGCGGCTTCCCGTGTTGGCAAAGTTGAGGTGGTAGGCGGTGTCGCCCGGATTGACGGTGATACTCACCGGCGCATCTCCCGGGAGGGTGGAAAATGTGGTCACAGTGGAGGCTGTCGGCAGGCCGTTGCTCCAATTGGCGGCGTTATTCCACGCGCCGCTGTTCCCTCCGTTTTCTCCCTCAAAAAGGGCTGCCCTGGCCATACGCAAGCTCGCGACGGCGGGGCCGTGGGGCGTAGAAAGCAGGAGTAACATCGGCCCACGTAGGGGGTTGGCCGGGTGCGATGTTGTTGGAGCGAACATGGCACTTTCAACCCACGTGGCAATCATTGGCGCGGGGCCGTATGGCCTCTCGGCGGCGGCATACCTGCGCGCCGCCGGGGTGGAGTGCGCCCTCTTTGGCGAGCCGATGGGCTTCTGGACGCACCACACCCCGCCCGGCCTCCGGCTGCGCCTGCCCGCCAGTATTGCGGACCCGGCCTGCGCCCTTGGACTCGCTATTTTTGAGCGCCGCCCTGGGGTGCCGCAGCCGCTCAATGCGGCTCGGTTTGCCGCGTATGGCCGGTGGTACCAACGCCGTGTCGCGCCAGATCTCGTGCCGTGTAGGGTTGTCCAGGTCGAGCAGGCTGCGCGCGGCTTTAGGCTGGTGCTGGAGGATGGCTCGGAGGTGATGGCCCGGCGTGTTCTCGTCGCCGCCGGGGCGGCCGCCATGGCGCGGCAGCTTCCGGTGTGGGCCCACATCCCCCCCGAGCACACAAGCCACTCCACCGCGCACACGGCGTACACCTCGTTTTGCGGGCAGCGGGTGGTCGTCGTCGGCTCCGGCCAGAGCGCGCTGGAGAGCGCCGCCTTTTTGCAGGAGGCCGGGGCCGAAGTGGAGCTGGTGGCACGCAATCTTTCCCTCTCGGCTATAGAAGCGCCCGAGCCGCGTACCGGGTGGGGGTGTTCCCCCCAGCTCCACCGCTGGCTCCCCGGAAGCTGGAGCGCGCGGCTCCACCGGCAGCTCGCGCGGCCCGCTGTAAGCGGCTTGCTTCGCCAGCGGCTGGCCGGGGTGCGACTCACCTTTGGCCGCCGGGTGCGCCGGGCCGAGCTGCATTGCGGCCAGCTCCGCCTCCGGCTTTGCGACGGCAGCGAACGGCGGGTAGACCACGCCATCGTCGCCAGCGGATTTTGTGTAAACCTGTACCGCTACCGCTTCCTGCCCCCGGCGCTATTGGCCCGCGTGGAAACCTTGGCAGATGGCTCGCCAAAGCTGGGGCCGGGGTTGGAATCGACTCTGCCCGGGCTTCATTTTACGGGGCTTTGCGCAGCCGCGACCCACGGCCCGGCCTTCCACTTCCTGCTCGGTACCTCTCTCGCGGGGGAGGCATTGGCAAAAGTGCTTTCTGGAAAGCCCGTGCGGCATTCCCGGATCATTCCGCAAAAAAATCACAGTTTCCTACTTGACCAGTAGAGAATTAGGTGTTTTCCTCCGGCGCATGATTTCACCCATCCTAAATCGGCTCCGCCGCTCCGCCCTGCACCGTACCCTTCGTCTTGCCGCCCTCGCGGCAGTCGCCACCGCCGCCACCAGTGGTAGCGCGTTTGCCGAACAGGGATTGCTTAATGCTTCCTATGATGTCGCTCGCGAGTTGTACGCTTCCTACAACAAAGTGTTTGAGGCTCATTGGAAGAAAGAGACGGGCGAGCCTGTCCGCGTCAACCAATCCCACGGCAGCTCCAGCAAGCAGGCCCGCTCCGTCATCGACGGCCTCGCCGCCGACGTGGTGACGATGAACCAGAGCACCGACATCTCCACCCTCGCTGACCGCGACTTCGTGGCGAAGGACTGGGAATCCAAATTCCCCAACCGCGCGGTGCCGTACGGCTCCACCATCCTCTTCCTCGTCCGCAAGGGCAACCCCAAGGGCATCAAGGACTGGAACGACCTCGTGCGTGAAGGGGTGCAAGTCATCATCCCCAACCCCAAGACGGCGGGCAACGGCCGCTACAGCTATATCGCCGCGTGGGGGTACGCCCTCAAGCAGGACGGGGGGAATGAGGAGAAGGCTCGCGAGTTTGTGAAGAAGCTCTTCGGCAACGTGCCCGTGCTCGATGCCGGTGGACGCGGTGCCACCGTCACCTTCGCCAAGCGCGGCATTGGCGATGTGTTGCTGACCTTTGAGAATGAAGTGAAAGCCACGCTGGCCGACAAAGATGGCGGGCAGTTTGAGGCCGTCGTCCCCTCCGTCTCCATCGCTGCGGAGTCCCCCGTGGCCGTGGTGGAGCCGGTTGTCAAAAAACACGGCACCGAGAAGCTGGCCAAAGCCTACCTCGACTACCTCTACAGCGATGAAGGACAGGAAGTGATCGCCAAGCACTTCTACCGCCCGGTGAACCCGGAGATCCTCAAGAAGCATGAGGCTGAGTTCCCGCCGATCACCCTCTTCACCGTCGACGAAGTTGCCGGTGGCTGGAAAACGGCGCTCAAGACGCACTTCGCCGACGGCGGCGTCTTCGACCAGATCTACACCAAGCAGTAAATTTCCTTCTACCCCTCTCCGGTGGGATGCACCTCCGGCGGCCCTTTCTTCATAGGGGCCGCCGGTTTTTTTTTCTGGAGGGTGACTGCGAATCGTAGCAGAGCTATACTCCAAGTTGATGACCTCGATCATCCTTGAGTTTTACCCACGGTTCTCGCAGTACCGGATCTCCGGGTGCATTCCCGGTGGGCGTCTGCTTCTTGGCGAGCGGGTAACGACTCAGGGCGGGTATACCGCCCCTTGGTCTGCATGTGCTGATCTTTTAGTGGGCGAGGGAGGGCAGTTTGTGGGGATGACATACCCTGTAAACGAGAGGTTTGCCTATGCGCGGCAGCTAGTGGCATCTGCAAATTCGCAATGGGTAAGGTATGTCGATTCCGGCTCGATTGGTTGGAAGGAGCTTTATGGCGAGGGAGAGTGGGTGGAAATCCGGATTTCAGATCGCCGGGTAGAATCCATCGAACACGCTCTTAGTATTGATGGGTGTTGGTATTTGGACCCAGAAGATAGAGAGGAGCTATTGGCATTTGGAGTCTGCGAAATCGATATTTTGTTAAAAGACTTCGAGCTGAAGTTTGACGACCTTGACGATATCCCCCTTGGTAATCCTATCTTCAGGCAGGATGTATAACGTACTGAGGTTTTTTTCCGACGATGTTGATCTGCTCAAAGAGGTTGCAGGGAAACTCAATGAAGTTCGGAGCGATTTTTATGACGGGATGAATCGCGCCGGAGATGGGTTTTCATGTTCGGTTTGCGACGCCGATAGCTGGGAAGAGCATTTGTCAGCCATGAGAGAGACGTTAGCAGGCTTCTCTCCGGTGCTCGCATTTGCCAGGGAGAAGGGCGTCGAGATGGAGTTTGACGTTGCGATTGATAAGGAAGATGTGGAGGGGCGGTTTTACACCTCTTTTGATCTCCCTCTTGATCTTTTGCGCCAGCTCGCAGAAGCGGGGGTTGCCTACATGGTAACGTGTTATTACGTAACGGATTCGGAAGAAGAGAATGAGGCCTGAGCCGCCCTTTCTTCTTACGAAACCACCAACGCTGCCGCGCCTGCCACGGCCACGCCGCCGCCGAGGGCGGAGAGCCAGCCGGGGCGCTCCCTATTAATAAGCCACGCAAGGCCCATGGCGATGACCGGGCTCGTGGCCACGATCGGCAGCACCAGCCCGCTCGGCGTGGTGGCCAGCGCGTGCTGGTAGAAGGCGATGCCAAGCACGGGCCCGGCTACGGCGTTGAGGAGCACCCACGGGCCGCCCTTTCTCCACGCTTGGGCATCTGGGTAGGGGGCTTTGCGCAGGAAAAGCATGACGCAGTAGAACGCTAGCGCTACGGAAAGCCCACCCACTATCCGCTGGAAAGCTGCCGTGCCGCCATCCACCGGCAGGCCGGCGTTCTCGGCGATGAGCGAGGCTTTGCGGCTTAAGACCGCGCCCCACGCTTGCCCAAAAGCCGCCGCGACGCCAAAGGCCACGCCCGCCCATCGGGCCGGGTGCGCGGGGCGGGGGAGGGCAGCGGGTACCAGCTCGCCATCGGGCGCGCTTTGCTGGGGCCGCCGCTCGGGGGCAAGGGCGAGGGCGACGCCGCAGAGAATCACCCCACTCCAGAAAAGCTCCACCCCACGCAGCCGCGTATCGAGCCAGAGCCGCTCGGTGGCCACGGCAATCGGCACTGCCAGGCATTGGTTGAGCAGGATCGTCAGGCGTGGGCCGATTCGTGGCAGCGCCTGGAATAGCGCGAGATCTCCCAGGCCGAAGCCGATCATCCCGCTTAAAAGAAAGTACGGCAGCGAAGGGCCGCCAAAGCCATCCCCCGCGGGCCCAAAGGTCCAGAAGGCGAGGAGGAAGAGGGCGATAAACATCCGCCCGAGATTGGCCAGCGTGCCCCCCAGCCAATGGGCCGACTTCGCCGCGAGCACAACGGAGAACGCGAAGCAAAACGCAGTGGCGAGCGAAGATCCCATGTGAGTGGTGTCCTCAATAGCGAGGCCGCCACGTAGGTGCACGCCTTTTCCCGCTTGTGTTCCCGGGGCGGAGAGGGGAAATTCGGCAGCGTGATGAAACGGTGGCTCCCCCTTCTACTCCTCTGCCTGTTGGCGCTGCCGTTGGTGGCAGCGGAGCAGGTGGTTGTCATCCCCGTACAGGGGGAGATTTCCAATGCCCGCTTCTCCTTCATCCGCCGCGCACTTAAAGAAGCCGCCGCACGCAAAGCCAGCGCCGTGGTGTTGGATATGGATACCCCCGGGGGCTCGCTTGATGCCACCAAACGCATCCAGCAGGCGTTGCAAAGCTCGGGCTTGAGGGTGATCACCTATGTCAACCCCGACGCCTTCTCGGCCGGGGCGCTCATCGCGATTTCCACTCCGGAGATTTATATGGCCCCGGCCAGCGCGATAGGAGGGGCTGCCCCGGTGGGCCCGGGCGGGCAGGATATCCCGAAAGTCATGGAGGCCAAGATCGTCTCTGCCTCTTCGGGCTTTTACCGCAGCGTTGCCGAGCGCAACGGCCACAACCCGGACCTTGTGGATGCCTTCATCTCCAAAGATAAACCGGTGGTGGTAGGCGGGGTGGAGATTCACAAACAAGGCTCCCTCCTTACCCTCAGCGCGCAGGAGGCGGCGAGGCAGATCAACGGCAAGCCGGTGCTCGCAAAGGGGATTGCCGCCACGCTCCCCGATGTGCTCCAGCAAGCCGGGCTGGCAGGGGCCATTGTGACGACGGCCGAGCCGACGGGGTTTGAGTTTGCCGCCTTTTGGCTCACGCGTCTGGCCCCACTCTTTTTGCTCGTGGGGGTGGTCTGCGGGTGGATGGAGATTAAAACCCCCGGTTTTGGCCTCCCCGGTATGATAGCGGCAGTGGCGTTCTTTCTTTTCTTCCTCGCGCACTACCTTGCGGGGTTGGCGGGGTGGGAGGCAGGCATCCTGTTTGTTTTTGCGGTGGCATTGATCGTGGTGGAGCTGCTCATCCTCCCCGGGTTGATCATCCCCGGATTGGTGGGGGTGCTGCTGCTGGCGGGCGCGCTGTTGCTTGCAATGATCGACCGCTACCCCGGCCAACCTTGGTCGACGGCGCTTTTGGAGCGCCCGTTGCTCAACCTCGGAATCACCGTTCTCCTCGTGGGGATCGTGCTGGCCTTTCTTGCGCGGTGGCTTCCCAAGACGCGCTTTTATAGCAGGCTCGTGCTCGATACGCCGCACAACCCGCACGCCTCCTTCTCCGACGAAGTGGCCGCGCTGGAAGTGCGCCTGCCGGTGGGTACCGAGGGGGTGGCCCTCTCCATCCTGCGGCCGAGCGGGCGGGCGGAGCTGGCGGGGGAGGTGCACGATGTCATCACCCGTGGGGAGTTTGTGGATGCCGGGGCCGCGCTGCGGCTCGTCGCGCATGAGGCGGGGCGGATCGTCGTGGCCGCCGTGGACAAAGGGGTCTGAATCTGCCACCTTCCTAAAGCAAATGATTACGAGATTACTTGCATTTCTGCTCCTGCTCGCGCTCCCTGCGGGGGCTGCGGAGAAGCTCCGCGTGGTGGCCACGTTTGCACCGATCTACGCTTTTACCCAATCCGTCGCTGGAGACGCCGCCGAGGTGGAGCAGCTTCTTCCCCCCGGGGGGGAGCCGCATGGGTTCGCCCTCTCGCCTAAAGATATCCGCAAGCTGGCGCGGGCTGATGTGATCGTGGAGAACGGCCTCGGCTTTGAGGATTGGCTCGACGATGCCTTGCGCACCAGCAACGCCGTGCGCGTCGCCTCTGCCGCCGGGGTGAAGATGGATGACGAAAACCCGCACGTCTGGCTCGACCCGGTGATCGCCATCCGCCAGATCGAGGTGATCCGCAACGCGCTTGCAAAACGCGACCCGGCCAATGCCGACACCTACCGCGCCAACGCGGCCGCCGCCATCGCCCGGCTCAAGGCGTTGGACAAAGAGATCCGCGAGACGGTGCGCATCCTGCGCGACCGGCGGCTCCTCACGGCGCACGATGCGTTCCACTACTTCGCCAAGCGCTACGGCTTCAAGGTCGTGGGGGTGTTTGAGCCGATCCCCGGGCGCGCGCCTTCGCCCAAGGCGCTGCGCGAGCTTCGCGAGACGATCCGCACCAGCGGCGTGAAGGTCCTCTTCTCCCAGCCCGGCAGCTCGCCGCACGCGCTGCGCGCCCTCTCCAAAGAGCTGGGGCTGCCGGTCGTGGAGATCGACCCGCTGGAGATCGGCGCCCCCTCGGCCGATTTTTATGAGACCGGGATGCGCCGCAACCTCACCCGGCTCAAGGAGGCGCTGCATGGCGGAGGTTAGCCCCTGCGGCCATGCGCACGGCACCCCGCCGGGCGAGCCGATCCTCAGTATTCGGGGGCTCGGCGTGGAGTATGAGGGGCGGCCCGTGCTCGAGGAGATCTCGCTCTCGCTGCCGCGCGGGGCGTTTGGCTGTCTGATCGGCCCCAATGGCGCGGGCAAAAGCACGTTGCTCAAGTGCGTGGCGGGGTTGGTCCGCCCGGGGCGGGGGGAGATCATTTCGCACGCGCGGCGTGTCGGGTATGTTCCGCAGCAGCTCCCGCTCGACCCCGGGCTGCCGTTGAGCGTCGCGGAGTTCCTCTCGCTCAAGCTCACACGTTCGCGGTTCTGGCTGGGCGCTCCCCGGCGCGGCGAAGTGCGCGAGCGGATCGTCCGCCAGCTCGATGAAATCGGCGCAGCCCACCTGGCAGACCGGCGGCTTGGGCGGCTCTCGGGCGGGGAGTTCCAGCGCGTGCTCGTCGCCTACTCGCTGCTCAACGACCCCGACCTGCTCCTGCTCGATGAGCCGCTCACCGGTATGGATGTACGCGGCGGCGTTTCGTTTGACGGGCTCCTGCACCATCTCCACGACCACCGGGGCATCACCATCCTCATGGTCTCGCACGATCTCCACCTCGTGGAGCATTTGAGCGACGTCGTCTTTTGCATTAACCGCGACCTCTGCTGCCACGGGCGGCCGGAAGTCGTCCTCAAACCCGAGAACCTCGCGCGCGCCTACGGGCACGCCCCCGGCATGGTCACCGACGCCGGTGGGGGCGCGTTTATCCCCATCCGCAACGTTCGCTAACGCATGGAGTGGCTGCCTGAATTTCTGGAACTGCCGCAGATGCGGTACGCCTTCCTCATCGCCCTGATCGCCGGGCCGCTGGGGGGCGTGCTCGGCTCGTTTGTGACGCTGCGCGGTATGTCGTTCTTCTCCGACGCCATCTCCCACGGGGCGATGACGGGCGTCACCCTCGGCTTTATGCTCAACCTCGCCCAAGGCGTGGGCGACCCGGGCATGCAGCTTACCCTCGTCGCCTTCTGCGTCGGCATGGCCCTCTTTATGGCGTGGATTTTGGAGCGCACCACGCTCCACGCCGATACGGTGATCGCCTTTACCTACACCGGCAGCGTGGCGCTCGGCGTGGTGCTCATCTCGCGGCTGCGCGGCTCGCGCGCGCTGGAGGGGGCGCTCTTTGGCGACATCCTCGCCTCCTCGGCCATGGATGTCTGGATCATGGCGGGGCTCGCGCTCGTGACGCTCGGGTTCCTCGCCTTCAACCTGCGGCCCCTCACGCTCGTGGTCGTGCAGGAGAACCTTGCCCGGCTTGAGGGGTACAATACCCGACGGCTCAACTACGCGTTTGTTGTCCTCATCGCGCTCGTCATTGCGCTCCTGCTTCGGCAGCTTGGGGCGCTGCTCATCAGCGGGCTCATCGTCGTGCCCGCTGCGGCGGCGCGCGTGGTGGCGGGCACCTTCCGCTCCATGCTTCTGCTTAGCGCCGCCTTTGGCCTTGTGGGCGCGGCCAGCGGTGTCTTTAGTTCCTACCACCTTGATACCCCCACCGGCCCCACCATGGTGCTGGCAGATGTCGTCATCCTCATCCTCTGCCTGATCGGCACGGCGCTCGTCGCCGCGCGGCGGCGGCAAGGTGGGGGCCAACCGCGCACCGGCCTTCTCAAATGACCTGGTTTAACTTCCATTTTGCGGACTTCTCCTTCTCGTTTTTGAGCATCCTGCTCGAAGGCGTCCCCTTTCTCCTTCTTGGCGCGGTGATTGCCGGGCTTGTGGATGTCTTCATCCCCGCGCAGTGGTTTTCGCGCGTGTTGCCCAAGAACCCGACAGCGGCGGTCTTCTTCAGCGGGCTGCTGGGCGGCATCTTCCCGATGTGCGAGTGCGGCAGCGTCATCGTCATCCGCCGTTTTCTCGCCAAGGGGCTGCCGGTTTCGTGCGCCGTCACTTATATGCTCGCCGCGCCGATCGTGAGTCCGCTGGTGGTACTAAGCACCGTGGCGGCCTTCCGGGGCCAATCTCCGTGGTCGATGACGTTCATGCGCGTCTTCCTCGGCTATGCGGTGGCGGTGGGGGTGGGGCTCATCATCCAGCGCCTCCGGCAGGAGCGGGTGCTACAGCCCGGGGTGCTCAACCTCGTTTCCGGAAAGGCCGCACGCTCCAACCGCGCAGGGGTGCGCGTCGCCCCGGCAGAGGAGGCCGCCCCCATCGGCAAAACCCTGCGCGTGGTGCGGGCGGCGACTTCGGATTTTCTCGACGTCACCCTCTTCTTCGTCATCGGCGCGGGCGTGGCGGCGCTCTTCAACACCGCGGTAGATCAATCGCTCATCCTCCCGCTGGCCTCCAGCGCGGTTTACTCCGTCTTGGCGATGATGGGGCTTGCCGCCGCGCTGGCGCTTTGCTCCAGCACCGATGCCTTTATCGCCGCAAGCTTCGTGGCCTTCCCCTTCACGGCAAAGCTGGCGTTCCTCGTCTTCGGCCCGCTCTTTGATGTGAAGCTCTTCTTCCTCTATGGGCTCATCTTCCGGCGCTGGTTTGTCTGCACGCTGGCGGTTGGACTCTTCGTTGCCATTGCGCTATTCTGTATTCGTATGTCGGTGCTCAACCTATGACGCAAACCCTCAACCGCTGGCTACCCCCCTTCACCCTGGCCATTTGGGGGAGCATGCTACTCTATTTCTACCTGAGCGGGCGTATCGCCGCGTTTCTGCACCCCAACTTCCGCCCCGGCGTGCTCGTGGCCGGGGTGGTCCTCATGCTGCTGGCCGCAGGGGCTGCGTATGGGGGCGATGCGGTTTGTTGTGATGAAGAGTCCTCCTGTAGCCATTCGCTCGGGCGCTTTACCTTTGGCAAGGTGCTCTCGTTTGCCACGTTGTTGCTCCCGTTGCTGCTCGCCTTTTCCGCCACCAAAGATGGCTTCGGCCTCGCGGCGATTGAGAACCGGGGCATCATCACCGACGCCTCGGGGTTGATCCGTGCCCCAGATGACATGCCCAGTGTGGAGAGCTTCATGCCAACCACTGAGGACGGGGAGATCAAAATCTCCGTCATGGATCTTCTTTACGCCGCGCAGGAGCCGATGCTCCGGCAGGAGCTGGCGGGCAAGCCGGTGGAAGTCATCGGCCAGCTCATGGAAGAGAGCGATGCCAACCCCTATGGCAACCGCATGAAGCTCGTGCGCATGTATATGAACTGCTGCGCCGCAGATGCGCGGCCAGTAGGGGCCATCATCGAAGTCCCCTCCAAGGTGGATGTGCCCACGCTCTCGTGGGTCGTCGTGAAGGGGACGCTCTCCTTCCCGATGGAAGGGGGCAAGCCGCTCGCAGTGCTCAAAGTCCGCTCCTTGGAGCCGACCGATCCGCCTGACGAGACGATGCTGTATTAGTATGACTACGTTAAGCTGATCTAGCCAGGACGCCTGCGAAGCGTGAATGGTAGGCCGTCTCGGTGAGACGGCAGTCCAACCCCATGGCGTTTCACAGAAACGCCCTACCATTTCCTACTTTCGCACCGAACCTTCAGATGACCTAACTTAGTAATACTAAGGCAACCGTACCAGGTATGCCTGTGTTTCCCCCGTTTCATCGGAGTTGAAGAGAACGGTGCGCCCATCGGGCGAGAGGGCGGGGTGGACATGGGCTCCCGGTTTCCATGAAGAGCCGGGGCGAAGGAGGTGGCGGTAGGTGTGGCATTTTCCGTGGCCGGGCGCACCCAGCTCCATGAGCCAAAGCGCATCTTGCACCGGGGCCGCAGGGTCCCACGAAGGGCGGAAATCGGAGACCAACCGGGTGCCCTCGGCATCGGTGGCAAAATGGTTGAAGTGAGGCTCCCGAAAGCTTCGGGTGATCTCGTTGCGAATGGTGCCCTCTTCGGGCTCGGCCCCTCCTTCATGCCCTTGGTAGGGCACCGGGAGGCTTTCCATCAACCCCAGCGGGCTGTTTTTCGCCTTCATCTCCGCTTCGCTCCCAATAGCTATGCCGCCGATGACCCACGGGCTCTGCCCGCGCCAACACTGGTGGCCCGTGGCCCGTTCGCGTGGCATGCGCCCCCAGGGGAGGTTGCGCAGGTGCAGGCCATCATCGCGGATCAAGTGGATATCGGCCCCCCGCCCATAAGCGAGCCGCACCACCCGCCCCCCCGGCTCGCTCAGGGAACCGTGGTTTTCCTGCACCAGAAGGTTGTGCGCATCTTCCGGCCGGAGCGAGCGGGAATATTGCGGGTGCATATTGCACCAGGTGGGGCCATGCAGCACGAGGTCGACCTCCCCGGTGCCAAGGTGGAAAACGAGCAAGCCGTAAGGCGCGCTCGCGTGCACGCCATCGCCCAGGAAGCACGAGATCGCCAGCCGCTGGCCATCCGGCGAGATGGTGGAAAGGGAGTACGGGTTGCTCACACGGAAGCGGGTGCCCGGCAGCGGCGCATCAAGGACATGGAGGGTCTCTTTCTCCGAGCCATCGAGCCTCCGGCGACGCAGCAGGATGCGCCCGGAGCCCGGTTCGCTCTCATTCACAAAGTAGTAGACCCAATGCCCCAATGGGCAGATGGAGGGCGCGGTGACGCCGGGCTCATCCGTCACCGGGCTCAGGCAGCCGCTCTCCACCTCGCAGAGAAAGTATTGGTGCCGGGGGTCACGGTGGTCGCTCCCGTGGGTGCGCACCCCGGTCTGGAGGAGGAAGTAGCGGGAGTCCGGCGTGAAAATCTGCGCCTCCATATAGACGTGGCAGGCTGGCAGGGCGGGGTCGCTGGTAAGCTGGTAAACCTCCAACCCTTCGGGAGAGGCATCATCAAGAAGGTCGTTGCGGCGGATCATGGAATTTCCCAGTGGGCATTGTAGCGGGTGATGTCGGAGACCGGTTCGACATAGCCGCCGACGAAAAGGATATTGATCCGGTTGCGATGCCGGGGTGCTGTCTTGGCCGTGGAGGCGGAGCCGGAGGTGGCTCCGTTCCCATCGAAGAGAAAGATCAGGTGTTGGGGAAAGCGGGTACGGCGATTCTCCTCCTCGATCTTGGAAGCGACAAAGCGGTTGATGTTGTAGTCCGTCCGCCAGGTCGTTGCATCGCGTTTGGTGATGCCGGTGCCTTTGAGGTGGGTGGCCGGGCAGTAGGTGACTCCTTCTTTCCGGGATGATGCAGGGGGAAGGTACGGGCGCACGCGGGCGCTCCAGGAGGCTCCATCTGCAAAGCCGATGGGGTAGCAACCAAGGTGATCATTGGCGTAAACCTCCATCACCATATGGAGCGAGCGGAGGTTGGCGGCGCACTCTGCCTGGTGAGCCGAGGCGCGGGCCATCGAGAGCGAGGCGCTCCCCAGCACCAGAAGCAGGAGGACGCCCGCCACGACCAGCAAAAGCTCCAGAAGGGTAAACCCGCGAGCTGGCTCACACCCGGTTTTCATGGCGTGGCCACCTCTTTCGGGAGCAATAGCTCGGCGGGCAACCGCGCGAGGTAGGGGGGGACGGTAAGGAGGAGCTTTTCACCGCTGGCGGCCAGCGTCCACCAAGCACCTTCGGTACCGGGGGGGACTTCGATGGAAAAGTAGCCGGGGCCGCTCATCTGGTCAAAGCGGAAGAGTGTCTTGCCGTCTGGCCCCAGCACACGCCCTTTTGCCATGCCGGAGTAGCCCGAGACCGTCTGGGTACCCGGGGGGACGTAGAAGCCAAGGCGGTACGGGCCATGGAAGCGCGTCCCCTGGTCTGCGGAAACGGGGAATACCACCGGCTGCCCTTCGGGCCAGCTCAGCTCGGTAAGGTCGCCGCCGTCGGTAAACTCCAGCCGGTGGTTTCCGGCGTACGGGGAGGTTAGCTTGACGGTGTGGAGCGCCTTGTCGGGGGAGACCTCCACCTCGGCAACCGGCTCATCCGGTAGTGGGTGGGCCTCGGCAAAGAGCCGCAGGCGCACAGGGCCGCGAGTTTGGTAAAGCAGCCCTCCACGCACGTCAAAACAGAAGACCTCCCCCTTCGCTCCCGCGAAAAGGTGGAGCTGGTTAAGCCCTCGAAGCCGCACGGCCTCCACTGGGCCCGGTGCCGCCATGTGCCCGGGAGCATACCTGACAAGAGCATTCGAAAAACCAACGGGGGTAAACTCCGCCAACGGGTTGCGGGCGATTCCCCCTTCCATGAGCGCCAGAAGTTCATCCGTTTCGAGCGCCTGCGTCTCCTTCAAAGGATGTTCCACCGGTGGGAGCGACCATTTCGGAGTTTGGGCGAGCGCGGCATCCCGCTCCGGAAGGCTGCGGAAAACGGCTCGGCTGTTGAAGATATCGCTCTCGCGAGTGCGGTAGGCAAACCGGGCCAACGCTTCATACGCGGCGCGGCGCGCGTCTCCCTGCGCGTTGCGGTAGGCGATGAAAAGCTCCACATAGCGGGTGTAGATCGCGAAATCGAGCACCCGGGCAGCAGCTTCCGGCGTATCGGCGGCAGCATGAGCTTGCTGCAGCCGGCGGTACATCCGCCCCACCAGGTCGGAAGAAACCAGGGGCCGCACCTCTCCGGAGAGGCACTCTTCAAAGAAGGCCCGCATCTCTCCTGCCGCTTTGCCAAATGCGGTCTGGTAAAAGTCATCCACCAAGGCGGCCGGGTCTTCCTCTACATTCCATAGCAGGCGCGCTGCGAGGTAGTACCCAAGCCCGTGCGGCCCCCACGCCGGGGAGCCTTCGCTGCGCCAGTAGCGGGCCCCCGCGTGGTGGTAGGCGCGAATCGTCCGCGCCACTTCCAGCGGGCGGGAAGCCAGCGAACGCCCGGGGAGGTCCTGCCCCCAGGAGAAGACGCTCAGGTATTCGCGCACGCCCAGCTCGGCGCCTTTGGCTCGCCAGGCGGACATCTGCTCGAGCGGCTGCCGCCCACCTTGGATAAAGGCAGTGGCAACGCTGACAATGACATTCGGGTGGACAGCAACCTCCGGCGCAGGGCTGTGTTCGTGGTAGGCATAGATGCCGACCTTTCGCCCGGGGAACTCCTGCTCCATCGCCGCCGCCACGTGGTTGGCGATGGTAATGGCCTGGTTGGAAGGCGAGCCGAGCGGAGAGTTTACCGGCCAGCCGCCGCCATCACTCGGGTCCATGGAGACGGAGTCTTTCTCCGGGTGGGCGCGAAGCATTTCAAGGGCAAAGCGCTCCGCCACCGCGAGCGCGCCGGGCTGGCTTGCATCGAGCTTCGAGTTGGTACCCAAATCTTCCGGGTGCGCGGCAAAGTGGGCGGCATACCGACGCACGATCTCCTGGTAGATGTGCCCCGTTTCCAGGCGAAAGCCGGAAACCATCCGGTTGCGCTCCTGCCAGCGGCGGTAGGCAAGGTGGTTCTCGTGCCAAGTCGCGGTGGAGACTCCCGCCGTAAGCAGCCGGAAGGGGTAGTCGGGAGCTTCCACGGTATCCACTGCGAGGTGCAGGGTGGGGGCATGCGGCCAGATCTCCCAGTTTGGCCCCGGGAAGAAATGGCGAAACCCAAAGTGGTGGAGCAACGCCCAAACCGCATTCCGCAAGGCGAGGGGAGTGCGCCCCGTTAGCCGAAGCGAACCATCTGTCGTGGTACGGAGCCGGTAGACTTCGCGATCGAGGCGTGGCACCGCTCCCGAAGCCGGAAGCTCTCCGGGGGCTTCGCCATCCAAAGCCAAAAGCAACCCCGGCTCCGGCTCACTCCCCACAGGTCGGACGGCGAACGTGCCTCCGGTGATCTTGCCGAGGTGCCCCGCCAGCTCATGAGCCAGCGCGCGCACCTCCGGCTCCGCCTCGGGTGAATGGAGAATCGGCACCACGGCGCTTCCCTTCTCTGCAAGGTGGACCACCGGCGGAGACCCGGCCCACGCCAAAAGGGGGAAGAGAATGAGAAGCGCCCGGATCATGGAAACGTATCGCGCAGGGGTTTGAGGTTTTCCAACTCGGCGGCAGCTCCCTTGGCGGGGGAGTAGAAGAAGGCCGGGGCCGTGATGCCGCCGGTGCCGAGTTCATCCGTCTTGTGGTTGGCAATGCAGAGAACGACCTCATTTTCCCCTTCTCGCACGGCCTCGGTGGCATCCACCTCAAACGGGGTGAACGCGGAGGTGGGGCTGGTGCCGATGAGGGTACCGTTGACCCAGATGCGTGCCGTCTCATCCACGCCACCAAACCAGAGGAAGAGGCGCTTGCCCACCGCTTCTGCCGGGAGGTTGACGCGCTGCCGATACCAGGAAAGCCCCCGGTAGTAGCGCAGCCCGAGGTCGCTCCAGCTTTGCTCCAGCGGGCGTACTTTCTGCCAGTTGCCCCCGGAGGTACCGGGGGAAAAGTAGCGGAGCGACATCCCCACATCCGACGGGTCCACGAGGAAATCCCACTCTTCTGCGAGGGGCGTTACCAAATGGTTGCCCCCCGAAGTACGGGCGGCCCCTTGCTCCACTGCCAGGCGGAAGAAACGGCGGAAGTGCCCTTCGGAAGAGCCGGGCTCCAGCAACGGAGGCTCGTGGGCAACCAGCTTGGCCCGCAACACATCCACCTCCTTGAGCGCGGCAAGCGCGGCAGGCCACTCCTGACGGTCGCGAGCTTCAAGCATCCGGGCAAAGGCGTCGGAGTAGGCAAACCCGGTGGTCGCCAGCTCAAGGCGCTCACGATAGGGGCTTTCGGTGGCGAGCGCTTGCGCGCGCCGGAGGTGCCCCCGCATCGTCTCGCGGGCCGGGGTGGGGAAGAAATGCCGGATGGCGAAGGAGCTGCCGGTATGGTGGTCGCCCGTCGCCACCCGCTCGTCGGCAAAGAGGTAGTAGGCGAGCATCTCCTCCGCAGCGGGGCCGTAGAGGTTTTCGCAATACTCCTTCACGATGGCGTCGGCATCGGCCTTCGGGTTCCACATCAGCCGGCCCGCGAGGTAGAGCGACGGGCCTTGCAAGGCCCAGTGGTTAAGGCACTCGGTGCGAAACCCTTGAATGCCTTGCCCGGCGTAGTAGGGAATCTCAGCCTTGAGGCGCGAAATCTGCACAAACGGCATTGCCGGGTCTGCGAGGTTAAACCAGTAGCCTCGTTCGTAGAGGTCGGGCAGGATGGGCGACCACGCTTCAAGAAGCGTCTTGAGGTAGCTCCGCTCAGGGCAGACCGGGTTGCCAACGCCGTGGAGGCGGCAGAGCGCGATCGGGGCGAGCGCCGCGGCGATCCGGGGGTCCGGCTTCTCCCGTACGGGAGGGCGCATGTAGGCGTGGTAGATGTAGAAGGCGAGCTTCTTATCCGGGTATTCGCCTTCGATCGCCTTGAGCACCTGGTTGAAGAACCAGATGTAACGGTCCGTCACCGAACGGGTGGAGGAGAAGGGGTCGAAATCGCCCGCATCAAGCGCCTGGCACCCCGCGCATTCGCAGAAACCGCCCCCATCTTCCGGCCCGAGCCCAAACCAGGGTGAGCCCGGGTTTTTGCGGAAGTAGGCGCGCGTTTGCTCGGCCGCCCGACGAAGCACTTCGGGGTTGGAGAGGCAAAGCTGCTTCGGATTGCGTTCACCTTTGACAAGCGCGAAAAGCTCGGGGTGCGTTTGGAAGGTGGCATCCTCCCCCAGCGGGATGCCGTGGGCCCCGGGGAAATACGCCCCTCCGGCCCGCTGCCGCCGCACCCACCCATCGGGCGAGCGGAGTTGAAAGTTCCGGGCGCGGAAGCCGGGGCGCTCCAGCGTCTCCTGCTCGGCGAGCGCCACGTCAGCTCGGCAGGGGATAACCGTCCCCAGCTCGCCGGGGAAGTACCAGCGCAAGCCCAGTTGCTCCAAGGCCGCGTAGAGGCCGATCTCGGTGGCTCGGGGGGTAGGCCCCGCGATGGCAACGACCCCCTCGCGCACGGAGATGCGGAAGGCCGAGGAATCGCCCCACCCACCTTCAGGAGGCGCGAGGTGCCCCTTTGCCAATGCCCCCAGGAGAATGGCATGACCGCCCGCTTTGCGAGTCTCCTCCAAAGCGGCGGGGAGCTCGGCTTCGGAGATCCTCCGGATCGGGAGCCGTGCACCGCTCATCGCCTCGACCCAACGGACGCATTCCTGCGCCGTGGAGGCGACATCTGTCCGCAAGCTCCGGTGGAGCGCGGCGTCGGTATCGGACTCCTGAGCTGCGGAGATAAAGAGCGTCGCTTGGGGGGTGCCGTTGCGAACGAGGGCGACTTCGCGCCGCGCTGTCCCTTCGGCTGCGGCTCCCAAGGCGAGGAGGGCGGCCATGAATAACCTCTTCATTTCCGATTGCGCAGGCGTTTGAGGAAGGCGAATGCCGCCGCTGCGCCGAAAACCGTGGTAAGGGCGGATGCTTCGGGCACCGCTTCGAAGGAGCGCAGCTCCAGATCCCCCACCGACCACGAAAGGCCGGTACCCACGACCTTTGCCATTTGGAGGGAGGAGATCCCCGAGAAGTTGGCAGGGAGATCGAAGAGAGTGGTGAAGGTGTCGAGACCGCCGGTACCGTCGGGGTTGTAGATCACCCGAACGGTGTTGGCGGCGAGGTCTGCGCCGCCGATGTTGAGCGTCCCCTCCGTGCCATTGATGTCGATGGAAACTTTGTAAACAGTGGAGACTGAAAAATTGGCGGGCGCGGTGGTGGTGCTGTAGTAGCCACCGTAGGCACCGGTATTCGGGTTGTAGTGGACGCGCTGGCTGTAAGTCTGCCCGGAGCCGATGGAGACACCACCGATCCCGTATTCCCCGCTGCTGGTATACCCCAGCTCGAGGCCGACGCGGTCGTTATTGGCATCTCCCAGCATAACGAGAAAGGGGCGGTGCAACCCACCCACAATGGTAAACGAAAGGCGGTAGCCATGGGTGGCCCCAGGCGCCTCGCTTCCCAGCGTGTAGCTCATCGTCGCTGCCGTGGTGGGGCTGCCAACGAAGGTGGCCCTCATCTCATCTCCCACGGAGCGGATGACCTGGTTGTTATTATCTCCCGTCCACCCCTTGAAGCCGTTCCAGACGGTCCCATCTCCGGCGGAGGAAAAATCTTCCTGATAGAGAACTGCCGCCCGGCCCTCCGGGGCGGCAGCTTGGAGGACGACCGCGACCAGCGGAAGGGTAAGTGCCGCGGACCATGCGACACCGGACAGGCGAGGGGGTAGCGTGAACATGCCCCAACCGTAAGGCCCACCAAGGGTTGCCTCAACGCATAAGGATTGATCGATCCGCTCAAAAACAGGTACATTTCACGCATCCATGCCCTCCGCCCCCGAACGCCCCCGGATTGAAAGCTGGAGCATCCTCGAAACCGCGTTGCTCTGGGCTTATGAAGGCCCGTTTACCCCGGCCATGCACGTGGCCCCCGCTTTTACCAACCCGTTTTACGCCTTTTGCCTCCGGCGCGGAGAGGTGGCGCTGGAAGGCAAGTCGGGCCGGGAGGTCTTCGGAGCGAAGCAGTGGGTTTTCCCACGGGCAGAGCCCGGGCTCCTCCGGTTTTCAGGGGATGCCGACCTCCTGGCGGTACGCTTCAACCTCAAGTGGCCCAACGAGGTCTCTCTTTTTGACCGCTCGCAAACCGTGGCCTTCCCTCTGGAGGCGTCCAAACGGCTCACGGCGGCCGCCCAGCGGCTTTGCAGCTACATCCGGCAGCGACGGCTGCTGACGCATACCTCCAGCGGAGCCCCCCGGCTATTGGGGGATCTGGGAGATTCGATCCGCCTGCGCCTGCTCTTTGATGCGTGGATTGATGCTTACTACACGCTGTTCACCCGTTCCGGGCGGCAGCCGGAGCGTTTTGGCCCTTTGAGCGAGCGGATGCGCATCTGGCTGCGCTATCTCAGGCACCGCTCGCCCTCCCGCCCGTTTTATGAAAAGGAGCTGGCGGAGATCGAAGGGGTGAGCATCAGCCAGGTTTGTAAAATCTTCGTGCAGGAGATCGGGATCACGCCGCAATCGTTCTGGAATGCACGCCGTTTACGAACGGCCCGGCTCGAGCTGCTCCAGACAGACCGGAGCGTGAAGGAGATCGCGTTCTTTCTCGGTTTCTCCTCGCCGGAGCACTTTGCGCGCTGGTTTCGGCGCAATGCGGGGGTGGCTCCGCGTTCGTTTCGCCACCACGAGCACCCCGAGCTGGAATAAAAACGCCGCTCCCGGGTTTTCGTCCGGAAGCGGCGTTTGAAAGCTTACGTTTTAATCCGCGTACTTCACCCCGCAGCCATACGGCGTGGAGGTGGGGGTGCTGACCGCTTTGCCTTCGAGGACTTCATCCACGGCGGCGGCGACGTGGTTCTTCGCCTTGGCGATGTCTGCCGCTTTGGTGCTCTTGATGTCATCAATACCGCCCGCGTAGACGAGCACGCCCTCTTTGTTGATGACGTACATGTGCGGGGTGGTCTTGGCACCATAGGCGCGGCCTGCCTTGCCCTCGGGGTCGAGGAGGCTGGCGGTGGCCTTTACCTTGTGCTCGGTATCGTACTTGGCGATCTCTTCGGCACTCTGCGCGCCTTGTTTGCCGGGGGCACCGGAGTTCACACGGTACCAGACAACGTCTTTACCGGTGTATTTCTCCTGAAGCTTCTGCATCTCGCCCGGTTCGTAGAACTTTACGACAAAGGGACACTCCGGGTTTGTCCATTCCAGGACGACGACTTTGCCTTTATTGGCGGAAAGGGTGTGGGTTTTGCCGTCGCCCCCTTTGAGCTCGAAATCGGGCGCGGCTTTGCCGACTTCTGCCGCTGCGTGCAGCGAGGCGGTGCCGAGGGAGAGGGAGGTGAGGAGGACGGGTAGGAGGAGTGCAGGTTTCATGGAACGGTTTGGACGCGAAAACCCGCCGGTTTGTTCAAAAAAGTTCACCCGAACGGCCCGAGGGCAGGGGAACCCCTACTTTCCGGTAAGCCGGAGGAAGGGCGACGCGCCCCTGCGGGGTGCGCTTGAGGTAGCCTTGCATGATGAGGTAAGGCTCGTTGACTTCCTCCAGCGTGCCCGGCTCTTCACCCACGGCCACGGCCAGGGAGTTGAGCCCCACGGGCCCGCCCTGGAAGGTTTGCACAAGGGTCTCGAGGATGCGTTTGTCCATCTCATCAAAGCCGTCGGCGTCGATATCGAGCATGGTGAGGGCTTTATCCGCAACGTGGCGGGTGATGCGGGAGTTTGCCCGTACTTGCGCATAATCTCGCACCCAGCGCAGGAGGTTATTGGCGATCCGCGGGGTGCCGCGCGAGCGGGCGGCGATCTCCAAGGCCCCGGGGGCGTCGATCTCGATCCCCAAGATGCCGGCGCTACGGACGATGATGGTCTGCAATTCTTCGGCCACGTAGTAGTCCAACCGGCTCGTCATCCCAAAGCGGGAGCGCAGGGGCGCGGAGATCATCCCCGAACGGGTGGTGGCGCCGATGAGGGTAAACTTGGGGAGGTTGAGCCGTACGCTGCGGGCGTTGGGCCCTTGGTCGATGATGATGTCGAGCTTGAAGTCCTCCATCGCCGGGTACAAATACTCCTCGATGGTGGCTTGGAGCCGGTGGATCTCGTCGATAAAGAGAACATCCCCCCGCTCCAGCGTGGTGAGGAGCCCGGCGAGGTCGCCCGCTTTTTCGATGGTGGGGCCGCTGGTACTCTTGAGGCTGCCGCCCATGGCGTTGGCGAGGATGTGGGCGAGCGTAGTTTTACCAAGGCCAGGGGGGCCGCTCAGGAGGATGTGGTCGAGCACGTCGCCGCGTTGGCGGGCGGCTTCCACCAAAAGCTCAAGGCGTTCGCACACTTTGCCTTGCCCGGCAAACTCGCTGAACATGGGCGGGCGCAGCGAGATGTCGAACGGGGTATCCGGAGTATCGAGGGTGTTGCGGACGAAGTTTTCTGCCACAGCAAGGGAGTGTGCCGCGAGGCGCGTGGCTCTGCAACGTTCTTTACGCTTCGATGTCGGCCTCGGGCAGGTCGACAAAGCGGCGGGCTTGCAGCATCTGGTCGTGGGCAGATTCATCCAACCCCTCGGCAATCAGCTCCACCCCGAGGCTTTCGGTGTTTTCCAACGGGGAGGTGGGGATCTGGTGGCCCAGGGTGGGGGCTACCATGTCGCGCTCGGAGGTGGTGTCGGCCATGATGGCGTCTTGAGAGTCGCCATCGTGGTGGCCGCCATGCAGCTCGATAAAGGCGCGCTGCCAATCTGCCTCGGAGACTTCGGTGCGGCCTTCGATGAGCGCGAGCTCCTTCGCGCGTTGGCGCACCGTGGCCCGGGTGGGAACCCCAAGCCCTTGGGTGCCGTGGAGAATTTTGCCCGATACCGGACTCATATGTAACCGATACGATAGAAATCCGAATCTTCAACCGAAAAAAGCAAATGGCCCTGGAAGGTAGATTTTATGCGCCTTCGAGTCTCTTGAATGTAACAAACCGGGCATTGATATCGCCCTGCCGAAGCGGGCTAATAGCCGCCATGCAAGCTGTAGGGCGCCAGTCAGAAAAGGATACCCGCTATCAGTTTCACTCAACCATCGGGCACGGCGGGGCCGGGGAGGTCTTTGCCGCGTGGGATACGCATCTCAAGCGCACGGTCGCCATCAAACGGATGAAGACCCAGGGCATCACCGATCATGTGCTCGACGATTTCTGGCAGGAGGCGATGCGGCTCGCGGCGATCCGCCACTCCAACATCGTCACGGTTTACGATTTGGGGATGGATGACCGCGTGCCCTACATCGTCATGGAGCATGTACAGGGGGAGACCGTGGAGGACTATGTCGCCAAGAGCCTCTTTTCCGTGGCCGACTTCGGCGAGCTGGCGCGGCAATCTCTGGAGGGGTTGATCGCCGCTCACCACGCGGGGTTGATCCACCGCGACTTGAAGCCTTCCAACATCATGCTTTCGAGGCTCCCGAGTGGGGGCTTCCAGGTCAAAATCCTCGACTTCGGGATGGCTAAATTCATCGCCAGCCCTTCGGCGCAGACAATGAATATTGATGGCACGATTACCGGGTCGGTCTATTATATTTCTCCTGAGCAGCTCAACCGGCAGGCGGTGGATGTTCGCAGCGATCTTTATTCGCTCGGGTGCGTTCTCTATTTTGCGCTTTCGGGGCACGAGCCCTTTAAAGGGGCGAATACCTCGGAAGTGCTGATGTCGCACCTTTCGCACAATGTCGTCTCGCTGGAGCTTTACCGGCCCGATTTGCCGCCGCTCCTCTGCCAGTGGGTGATGGCGCTCATCAACTTCCAGCCGGAGCATCGCTACCAGAGCGCGATGCTGGCGCTTGCCTCGCTCAATGAGATTCTGGTGCCGGTCCGATCAGTGGCGATTCCGGTCGGCTCCACGACGACCATCATCACACCGCCGGTAGCGCCCCCGGGAGTCGCAGATGGGGAGCAACTCCCGGCAACCATTGAGCCGTTACCTCAAAAGGTGAACCAAGGGGGTACACGGTGGGTGCTTGGGGCTGCGCTCCTGTTCTTGCTATTGGGAGCGGGGTTGGTTTGGTTTCGCGGAAAGGAGGAACCTGCCGCGCTGCCCGCACCCGTGGCGATTGCGGCTGAGCCCGCACCTCGATTAGCAGAGCCGCCACCAGCCGCCGCTATCGAGGAGGCACCAGAGGAGACTCCAGCTCCAGAGCCGGCTTCACCCACTCCAGCTCCCGTTGCGGTCGAGCCTCCGACGGTATCGGTACCGGTAACACCTGAGGTGGTGTTGCGGGTTCACGGGTCCAACACGATCGGCGCGGAGCTTCTTCCGGCGTTGCTGGAGGAAGTCCTCAAAAAAGCGGGCGCGCTCGAAGTGAAGCGCAAGCCGGGCAGTTCTTCAGAGGAAATGAGTATCGAGGCGACGCTGCCCGGGGCCGAAGGGCCGATCGCCTTCGAGATCGCCGCCCACGGATCGACAACCGCGTTTGAGGGGTTGCTCAACGCAAAATGCGATTTGGGGATGGCTTCGCGGCAGGTGAAGTCGGAAGAAGTGGCCAAGCTTGCGGCGGCAGATTTGGGGGATCTCCGCCTGCCTGCTTACGAGCACGTTCTCGGGCTGGATGGGATCGCAATTCTGGTGAACCGGAATAACCCGATCCGCAGCCTGACGACGCAGGAGATCGCGGCGATTTTCACCGGCGAGGTGAGGGATTGGTCGCAACTCGGCGGGCAGCCGGGGGAGATCCACCTTTACGCGCGCGATGCCAAGTCGGGTACGTTCGATACGTTTAAGTCTCTCGTGCTCGGCAAGGGGAAGCTGCGTGAAGATGCCCGGCGGTTTGAGGATAGCAACGAATTGTCGGACGCCGTTTCCCGAGACCCGAACGGGATCGGGTTTGCGGGCCTGCCTTTTGTGCGGGAGACGAAGGCGCTTGCCGTTTCGGATGTCGGCGCCACGCCGCTGATTGCCACGCGGTTTACGGTCGCGACGGAGGATTACCTCCTCTCGCGCCGTTTGTTTCTCTACACCCCCGCCCAGTCCCACAACCCGTGGACGAGGAAGCTCCTTGATTTCGCGCTGAGCGATGAAGGGCAGGAGATTGTCGAGCGGCTCGGGTTTATCCGGCAAACGCCGGATCTACAAAAGGTGGCGGCTCCTGCGGAAGCTCCGGAAGAGTACCGCACGGCCATTACCGACGCCGAGCGCCTGAGCCTGAACTTGCGCTTCCGGCCCGGAAGTCTGGAGCTGGATAACAAGGCGCTCCGCGATCTCGACCGCATCACCCACTTGCTGGGGCAGCGGCATCATCAGGGGAGGCGCCTTTTGCTGCTCGGCTTTACGGATAACCTCGGCTCGCCTTCGGTGAACCTGCGGCTTTCCAAAGAGCGGGCGCAGGTGATCGCGCAGGAGTTTACCGCACGCGGCATCCCGGTGGCCACGGTGGCGGGCCTTGGGGCGGTGTTGCCCGTTGCCTCCAACGAGACGGAGGCCGGGCGCGACAAAAACCGCCGCGTGGAGGTCTGGCTGAAGTAAATGCACCAGCCGCCGGGATACGGCTTACCGCGCGGAGGCCAGGCGGGCTGCCGGGAGGGCGGCCGGGCGGAACCCCAGGTAGTTATTCGCGGAGGTGGCGGCGAGAAAGTGGCTATGGCCAGAGCGGCAGTGTTCTTCCTCGGTGCGCCAGCTCCCGCCACGGAGGGCACGCGCGCCTTCGTCGCGGCCTCGGCACCATTCCCAAACGTTGCCATGCATGTCGTGGAAGCCCCAGGTATTTGGCTTCTTGGTGGCGACAGGCCGGGGGCCGCCTCGCGAATGGCCATACCACGCCAGCTCTTCCAGCGGCCCGGCAAAGTCGCCCCGGCTCCCGGCGCGGCAGGCGTATTCCCACTCTTCTTCGGAGGGGAGGGTATAGACATACCCTGCGGGGAGGATGCCCGCTTCCACATCGCGCAGCGTCAACTTCCGGCAAAACGCCATGGCGTCGTGCCAACTGATCTGAACGACCGGAAGCCGTTGGGCCTTGGGCTGGCTCGGGTTGTAGCCCATGAGGGTTTCCCACTGGGCCTGGGTGACTTCGGTTTGCGCGAGGAAATAGTCTTTCCCCGGCACGCGCAGCATTTGCAGGGCGGCGATGCTCTGGAACTGGGTGGTTGTAGCCTTCCTGCCCGGGGGAAGCACCCAGAGGGTCTTGATTTCAGGGCGTTCGGCAGCGTGGGCTGCAAATGCGAAGGGGAGCAGGGCTAAAAGCAGGCCTTTGAACTTCATGGCAGGCATAAGAAGAGGAACCAGCAGCCCCTCAGCGGGAGGCCGCTAGTTTACCAAGGTAGTTATACTCCAGTTCATGCTCCCAAGGGTATACGTAAAAACCCCTGTTTTTTTAAGGCAGCCGTTTCTTAACTTTCGTGTGCCAGGCTCGCGGCGATGAAGCCTTTGAAGAGCGGGTGCGGCTGGTTCGGCTTGCTCTGGAACTCGGGGTGGAATTGGCAGGCGAGGAACCACGGGTGCTTTTTAAGCTCGATCATCTCCACCAGGCCCCCATCGGGCGAGGTGCCGGAGATGACGAAGCCGGCCGCGATCATCTGTTCGCGGTAAATGGGGTTGAATTCGTAGCGGTGCCGGTGGCGTTCGTTGACGGACTCGCTCCCATACACCTGCGCGGCGAGCGTGCCGGCGGCGATGCAGGTGGGCCAGGTGCCCAGGCGCATGGAGGCCCCTTTGTTGGTGATGTCTTTCTGCTCGTCGAGCAGGGAGATGACGGGGTGGGGTGTCTTGTCGTCAAACTCGGTGCTGTTGGCCTCTTTCAAGCCGCAGACGTTGCGGGCAAACTCGATGGTGGCCACCTGCATGCCAAGGCAAAGGCCGAGGTAGGGGACGTTGTTTTCCCGAGCGTACTGGGCGGCGCGGATCTTGCCTTCCACCCCGCGGTCTCCAAACCCGCCGGGGACGAGCACGCCCGCGACATCGCGCAAATCATCCGCGCAGACGGTCTCGGCATCGACCCGCACGAGGTCGATCCCACAATCGTGGCTTGCGGCGGCGTGGGTGAGGGATTCGTAGATCGATTTGTACGCATCCTGAAGCTCGATGTACTTGCCGACGACGGCAATTTTGACGCGCTTTTTGGGGCTGACAATGCGCTGGACGAATTTCTTCCAGTTGCTCATTTCCGCGGGGCCGGTATCAGGCAGGCCGAGGAGGCGGACGACCGTCTCATCCAGCTTCTCCTGCTGGAGCATGAGGGGCATTTCGTAGATGGTGTGGTCTACATCGCGAGCCTCGACAACGGCGTTGAGCGGCACGTTGCAGAACATCGAGAGCTTTTTGCGGACATCTTCGCCCAGCTCGTGCTCGCTTCGACAGATGAGGACTTGCGGGTGCAGCCCGATCTCGCGCAGCTTGGCGATGCTCTGCTGCGACGGCTTGGTCTTCAGCTCGCCCGCCGCCTTGATGTAGGGGACGAGGGTGACGTGCATGATGAGCACATTCTCCGGCCCGACTTCGAGCGTGAACTGCCGGATCGCTTCCAGAAACGGCAACCCCTCAATATCGCCGGTGGTGCCGCCGATTTCGGTGATGAGGATATCGCAAGGCTGCTGCTCGCCGACATCGCGCAGGCGGCCTTTGATTTCGTCCGTCACGTGCGGGATGACCTGCACCGTCTTGCCGAGGTAATCTCCCCGGCGCTCTTTATCGAGCACGGTTTGGTAGACTTGCCCGCTGGTAAGGTTGTTATTGCGGGTGAGGACACTGTTGGTAAAGCGCTCGTAGTGGCCGAGGTCGAGATCCGTCTCCGCACCATCGTTGAGGACGTAGACTTCGCCATGCTGGAAGGGGCTCATGGTCCCCGGGTCGACATTCAAATAAGGGTCAAACTTCTGGAGGACGACGCGCAGGCCACGGTGCTCAAGAAGGGTGCCCAAAGACGCGGCGGCAAGCCCTTTGCCTAGGGAACTGACGACACCACCGGTAACGAAGATATATTTCATGGTTTTCGCAAAGAAGAAAGAAGGCGCTCCGCCACCACGGCGTCTGCCGGGGTATCGACCCCCACAGATGCGCCCCGGGTGAGGAGGACACGGATGCGCGCCCCGTTTTCAAGGGCGCGGAGTTGTTCAAGCTGCTCCGCCTCTTCCAGCGGCGAGGGCCGCCACCGGACAAACTGGAGCAGGAAGGGGAGGCTGAACCCGTAGAGCCCATGGTGCCGGTAAACGGGGAGCGCGGGCTTGCCATCGCGGAAGTGCGGGATCGGGCTGCGGGAAAAGTAAAGCGCGTTGCCGTGGCGGTCGAGGACGACTTTGACGGCGTTGGGGTTGGCCGGGTCTTCCTCCGGGCCGAAAGGGTTTGCGGAGGTGACCATCTCGACCTCCGGGTGGGCGATGAGGGTCTTGGCCAGCCGGTTGAGCAAGGCGGGGTCTACGAGGGGCTCGTCTCCCTGGACGTTGAGGACGTGGGTGATCCCCTCAAGCTTGCGCGCGGCCTCAGCGATCCGGTCCGTCCCACTCCGGTGCTTGGGCGAGGTGAGGGCCACTTCAGCGCCAAACCCGTGCGCGGCTTCGGCGATGCGGGTATCATCCGTAGCGATGATGACGCGCGAGAGCGAGCGGGCGCGCCGGGTGCGCTCCCAGACGTGCTGGATGAGCGGCTTCCCCGCGATGGGGAAGAGGGCTTTGCCGGGGAAGCGGGTCGATCCCCAACGGGCGGGGAGGAGAGCGGCGACGCGCGGTTCGGCTGATGGCATAACAAGGAGTAAGACGAACCCCGGTGGCGGGACAACATCTTTCGCATCCATTTTTGCACGGCCCCTTTTGCTTTGGCGTGGACAATGGGGGCAAGGTAGTGTAAACACGTGATTACTCCTCTCATGAATTGGCAAGCTACTCTTCTCCCCAGTCTGGTATTTCTTGGCAGCGCGGTCTCGCCCCTTGCGGCGGAGAGCCCGGGCGCGGTGTTTGATTTTGAGGCGAAGGAGTTCCCTGTCGGGGCCCGAGGCGAGGCTCCCTACACCGCCCGGGGCAAACATGCCTCGTTGCGCCGCGAAGCCGCCCCGCGCAATGGCGTGGCTGCCGTCGAGGAGGAAAAGGGCGAGGTGAGCATTCTCCTCACGCCAGACGATGTCCTTTTAGGCGAGTTGGAAGCGTTGACGGTGAGCATCTTTTATAAGGTGGATGAAGCCGTCTCCACCCCTGTATACGTAAAGCGCATCCGCAACTCCAGTGGCAACGTGGGCTACTTCAGTTTCATTAATCAAAACAACTCGGGAGATGAAGCCGAGCGCAGGGGCACCTTCCGCTTTGGGGTGACGACGGAGGAGGGCGGTAAAGGCGTGGCCTCCACGGAGTCGTGGGCACTTACCCCGGGGAAGTGGAACGCCGTTGCGGCGGTGTTTGAAAAAGGGGTCGTCTCCTTTTACCTCAATGGCGACCCGGTAGGGCGGCCTCAGGAGCTGGGGGTGGCCGCGATCCCCGCGATGGAGGGGGGCAAAGGGTCGTTGCGTACCGGGGGCGGGTATGTCGGCCTCCTTGATGATCTGGTGGTGCTGCCCAACCGGGCCCTTACCCCCGAAGAGGTGCGCGCTTTGCACACGCAGGGGCTCGAAGCGCTCCGGTAAGCTTGCTTTGGGCGCGCGGGCTCTCCTATCGTCTGGGGGCTGTGCTGACAACCCTTAAACTCCGCGATTTCCGCTGCTTTGCGGCGCTGGAGTGCGATTTTGCCCCCGGGGTAAATTGGATCGTGGGTCCCAATGCACAGGGCAAGACTTCCCTGCTGGAGGCGGCGTGCGTGCTCTTGCGGCTGCAATCTCCTCGCTCGGCTACGCTGGGGCCGCTGGTGCGCATCGGCGGGGTCGGCTTTGTGGTGGATGGGTTCTATGCCGAGCGGCACCTGCAATTTTACTACTCGCCCCGGCGGCGCAAGCTGGCGCTCGACTCGGTGGAGCAACGCAGCGCGGGCGGCTACCTGCAAACCGGGAGCGTGGTCTGGTTCTCCAATACCGACTTGGAGCTGGTGCGCGGCAGCGCAAGCGAGCGGCGGCGCTATCTCGATTTTCTAGCCGCGCAGCTGGTACCCGGGTACCGCCGGGCGCTGCGCGATTATGAAAAGGCGCTCCGCTCGCGCAACCACCTCTTGCGCGCTCCTACGGTGCGCTGGCGCGAGGTGGCCGCATTTGATGAGCCGCTCCTCGCCAACGGCACTGAGGTGGCAGCCGCCCGGGCCGCGCTGGTAGTGGCGCTGGAGCCGGAGGCCGCGCTGGCGCACCGGGCCATCAGCGCTGGGGCAGGGGAGGTGCTCTCGCTAACGTATGAGCCGGGGGCGGGGGCCGACTTCCCCGCCGCGCTGGAGGCGAGCCGAGAGGAGAGCGCCCGCCTGCGGCAAACCATCGTGGGCCCCCACCGTGATGAAGTGCGCCTCACCCTCAACGGCCTTGCCGCCACGCTGGCCAGCGAAGGGCAGCAGCGGACGCTCGCGCTCGCCCTTCGGCTTGCGCAGGCCCGGCGGCTTACTCAGGAACACGCCCGCCCTCCGTTGCTTTTGTTGGACGATATCTTTGGCGAGCTCGACCCCGCACGGCGCAACGCCCTCCTCGCCTCGCTCCCCCCCGGTGCGCAACAGATTTTGACGACCACCTCCCTGGATTGGCAGGAAGTGGGAGCTGGCCACCGTTTCCGGCTGGAAAACGGGCGGCTGGAAGTGGCAAGCTCACAAGCATGATCTGGGAGCTTCAACAACAGAGCAAAATCGCCTCTGCCGAGGAGAAGGCGCAGCGTGCCATCTCCAAGGCCGACCGCTACGCGCAGGATATTGCGGATCTTAAACGCCATAGCGAGCGGCTATCGCTGGCTTGCCAGGCGATGTGGGAGCTGGTTCGCGAGCGCACGGGGCTTACGGAAGACGAGATCGAAACGAAGATTCTGGAGATCGATGCGCGAGATGGCCGTATTGACCGCAAAATTGCCACGCGCCAATTGGTATGCCCCTCTTGCGGTAAGCCGACGAACTCGCGCCGCACTACGTGTGTCCTCTGCGGCGTGCCGCTGCCCCGCGAGCACCAGTTTGAGGTGTGAGAGGAGGGACATTGCGGCTTGCTCCAGCCACGCGGGCGGCCTACCCTCGCCGCCTTTCCCTTATGAGACTGCTTGTTACCGGAGGCTGCGGCTTCATAGGCTCTAATTTCCTGCGCTTCATTTTGGAGCACTACCGCCCTGCGTTTGTCACCAATGTGGATGTGCTGGTAGATCCCACCGCCCTTGCCAATACGGCAGACCTCGCCGGTGTACATGGCGAGCGGTACGAATTCCTTAATGCCGATATTGCGGACGCCTCGGCGCTGGAGGCGCTGATGCGCAAGCATTCGTACTACGCGATCCTCAATTTCGCGGCGCAAGAGCACGTTTACCGCTCTATTAATTCCCCGCAAAACTTCATCCATACCAATGTGGCCGGCACGGGGGTGCTGCTGGAGTGTGCGCAGCGCCACGGGGTGCAGCGGTTTGTGCAGATTTCCTCTTCCGCTGTTTATGGCCCGGCTCAAGAAGGGGTGCGCTTTGCGGAAGATGCGCCGCTGGCTCCGCAGGCCCCGGCTGCGGCGAGCAAGGCCTCGGCGGATTTATTGGTCCAATCCTTCTACCAAACCCATGGGCAAGAGACGGTCGTCTTGCGTGCGCCCAAAGTGTATGGCCCACGGCAAGGCCCGGAAAGGCTGGTGCCCCGGACGATCCTGCGTGCCCTGCGCGACGAGCCGGTGGCGCTCCACGGCGGCGGGCGCGACGTTCGCGACTGGTTGCATGTGGAGGATTTCTGCCGCGCCATCTTCGCCGTGCTGCTGGAGGGGCGGCCGGGGGCGGTCTACAATGTCGGGGCAGATAGCGTGGCGCAGGATGCAGAGGTGGTACGCCGCATCCTCACGCAGCTCGGCAAGCCCGAGAGCTTGATTTGGAATGTGGAGGAACCCGCCCCACCGCAGGATAACCCGGCGGTGGAGTGGAAGCGGCTGCACCGCGAGCTGGGGTGGAAGCCGATCCACCCGCTGGAAAAAGGGCTCTCTGAAACGGTGGAGTGGTATGTGCGCAACCCGCAGTGGTGGGAGCCGCTGCGCCACCGGCTGGAACAGGCGTGAGCATGGGTGGCGGGCGGTTGCGGCTGGTCATCCTCGGCAGCGTGGGGCGCGTGGGCGCGGCGTTGGCACGTGGCTTTGCGGGCGAAGCGGAGGTCGTGGCATTTAACCGCCGCGAGCTTGATCTTGCCGATGCCGCGGCCCTCGAACGCGTGCTCGGGCCGCTGGAGTTTGATGTGGTGGTCAACTGTGCCGCCCTCACCAGCCCGGACTATTGCCAGACGCACCCGGAAGAGGCTTTTGCCACCAATGCCACGGCGGTGGGCCGCCTCGCAACGCTCTGCACGCGCAAAGGGGCGCGGTGTGTGCATTTGAGCACCGACTACGTTTTTGAAGGCCGCGAGCCCGGCCTGCGCCATGAGGGCGAGCCAACCAAGCCGGTAAATATCTACGGAGAATCGAAGCTCGCGGGGGAGGAGGCCCTCCTCGCAGCAGGTTCGGAGCACCTTGCCGTGCGGGTATCGTGGGTGTTTGGCCCAGACCGGCCCGGGTTTGTAGAGCAAACACTGGCCCGCGCGCTGGCAGGCGAGCCGCTGGAGGCGGTGGCCGACAAATGGTCGCGCCCCACAGGTGTGGCCGATTTGCAGGAGGGCTTGCGCCCGTTGCTGCGTGAGGTGCCGGTGGGGGGCATCCTCCACCTTACCCAAGCAGGGGAGCCCGCAAGCTGGCATGAGTATGGGCAGGCGGTGGTAGACCTTGCGGTGGAAGTGGGCTTGCCCGTGCGCACACGGCAGGTGCGGCCGATGCGGCTTGCCGAGATCGGCTTTACCGCACCGCGCCCGGTGCACACCGCCATGGCTACGGCGCGGTGGGAGCGGCTTGCGGGCCGGAAGCTGCGCCCGTGGCGGGAGGCGCTGGCGGAGTACTTGCGGGCGGAAGCTGCGCGGGCTCCAGAAGCAGCTCCACGCGGTTAAGCTCGATCCACTCCGCCTTGCGGGGCATACGCACCTCCAGCTTCACATGGTCTGCCTTGGGGGGCAGCGCGATGACGTGGAAATCCAACCCCTCCACTTTGTGGAAGTAGGGGCGGATCTCCAGCTTCGAGAGCCATTTTTTGCCCTTGTAGAAGTGAAACTGGAGCGTGGCTGCCTGCACCGTATTGGCCGCTGCCGTAAGCTCAATGCGCACTTGCCCGCCCCGAAGCTGCTCGGGGATGGGGAGCAACCCGGAGTCATGCCGCTCCCTGCCGCCATCGGCGGTGCTTTCCTCCCACCGCAGGGGGAGAGCGGGGAGCCCGGGGAAAAGGGTGCTCGCGGCTACCCGGCGCGCGGGCTCCGCCCCTTGGGGGCGCTGGCGGTAAAAGACCAGCTCGGGCAGGCCGCCGATATTGATCACCTTGCGCAGTTCCCACCGCGCGGCGGGGTCTTTCAGGTAGGAGCCGAGGGGCACCTGCTCCATCTCCTCTTCTTCCACTGCCGCGCGCTCGAGCTTCTTGCGCTGCGAGAGCCAGGTGAGCTTGCGGCAGTACCAGAATTCGTCTGCATCGGAGGCGAGCTCCTCCAGCTTATCGGTGCGGGCGAGGATTTTGTCGTTAATGCGCCAATCAATCTCCCGGGCGCGCTCGGGGTGTGCCATCCACGCCGCAAGCTGTACCCAGCGCTGGGTGAAGACGCGAGTGCCAGGGGCCACTTCCTCAAGATACGCGCGAAAAGCCACCGGGTAGCCACGCTCAAAATACGAGCGGGAGCTCAGGCACGCCAAAGCCACCACAGCTACCAACCCCGTGGCCACCGGCCGACGACGCACCCACTGCGTGCCCTGCTTCCAGAAGGAAAGAAACCATGCCGCACCGGCGACGACGAGAAACGAAAAGGGCAGCCCCAGCGCACAAAGGAAGCGGTCTGCATCCCGCAACAGCGGGCGAGGGGGGAAGAGGCTCTGGAGCGAGCAGCTATAAGCAAGGTAGAGCGCCACCGTCCACGCCACCACCGCGCGCCCCACCATGGAGCCCGACTTCCAAAGCCGCCACGCGCCCACCAGCGCGACAAAGAAGTAGACCTTACCCAGAAACCCGTGCCCTTGCAGGTTCCCCAAGAAGCGGAAAGGGAGGCTCCACACCGCCGTCGCCTCCGTGCCCTTGCGGCCCTTGGCCTGCATATTGGCATGGAGTGCGTGGAGATAGTCTCCGGTAAGGGAGTGGTAAAAAACCGCCTCCGCCGCTACAAACGCCGCCCATACCAGGCCGATGGCGGCATACCACCCGAGCGCCTCGCGCCAGCGAAAGCGAGGGTTGTGCCAGCAAGTGACCAACGCCACCGCCGCCAGCACGCCAAAGACAAATACCCCGGTGATGCGGTTGGAAAAAAGCACCCCCGCCACCAACCCCGCCGCCAGCGCCAGCAACGCACGGTGAAGCGTGCGCGAGCTGGAGACAAGCCCCAGCCAGCAGAGCACCACCACGCCGATGAGCGCCCCTTCAGAAAGATCGGGCATCGGCCGGAAGATGACCACGTTGATCAACGGGCAAAAGAGGAATGCGATGGCGCACGCCCAGCCGCCCGCCCGCGCGCGGAAAATGGCCCGCCCCAGCGCGTAAGCCACCAGCGCGCTGATGGAGAGGTAGAAAAACGGCACCGCGTAGAACGAAAACAACCCCGGCCCCACAAGGGCCTGAAACACCCAGCACAACCCCCAGACCGGCCACCGCAGATCGTGGAAGCTCCCCGCACTCCATGCTTCCACCCCGCGCAGGTGAATATCCCACGCGGTAGACCAGTAGGTGAAATCATCTCCTTCGCCCGGCTCTTTGAGGAAAAGGAGCCCCACGGCGATGGCCAGCAGAATGATGGCCACCCCATCGCGAAAGAGGGAGGTAGAGCGGTTGGGTTGCACGGTTTGGAAACGAAAGGGGGATGACGCTACCAACCCCCGGGGCCGCGCCGCAAGGTTATACCGCCCGTTTCCAGACGTGACAGGGTGGGGGCTCTCCGTTTACAACGCCCCCCCGTGTTTGCTCGTATCTCCCAATGGCTCCAGCGGCACCCGGCCCTTCGGGATGCCCTGCTCTGGTGCTTGCCCGCCCTCGCCGTAGGGGCGCTCTTTCGTGGGCTGCTCCTCTCGTACTCGCCGTATGCGTACTGGGGGTCGGACTCGGAGTCTTACATGGGCTTCGCCTACAATTTGCTCGAGCATGGGCGCATCTCGCTTCAGGAGAAGCGGCGCTACGTCTACCCGCTGCTCATGCTGGTACCCTCCCTTACACCGGGCGGGGTGCTCAAGTCGGTGGCGTGGCTCCAGCATGCGGGCGGGCTGCTGACGCTGGTGGCCTTTGGGTACACGATCCGCAAGCTCTTTGTCGGGTGGCGGCTCTGGATCATCCCGCTGACGCTGGTGCTGACCACTTTCCCGATGTTTCTCTGGTACGAGCACGAGCTGCTGGCCGAGGCGCTTTTCTACTACCTGGGTATCTGGGCCGTGGCGGGGTGGGTTGCGTGGGTGGGGGAGGCGCATGCCCGGCGGGCCGGGCGGCTCTGGTGGCTTTTCTTTGTACCGTTTGCGATGCTGATGCTCATCAAGCCCTCAACGCGGTTTCTCTGGCCGGGGGTGCTCATTGCGCTGGCGGTGCTGGCGTGGCAGGGGCGGATGCAGCGCAGGCAATGGGCCGCGCTGGCAGCGCTCTTTGGTCTCACCCTCACCATGGGGCAGGCAAACCAGGGGGCATGGCTTCTTTACACCAGCGTCTTCCCGATGACTCGGCTCGATACCCCGCTGCACGCCGAGTACAAAGCCGAGGTGGCTGATCTCGTGCGCTCCATGCGCGAGCGCATCCACCGGTATGCTTCGGAGGATTCGGACAGCGGGGTCAAACTCTTCCTCAAATTCCCGCAAAAGCAGGAGGAGCGCCTTCTCTGGAAAGAGCTTGGCGAGGAAGGGGGCAAAAAGCAGGCACGCATCTACAGCGACCTTGCGCGGGAGGCGATCCTCCACCGGCCAGACCTCTTCCTTTACGTCGCCTTCCAGCGGATTATCGATTCCGCAAATGCAGACTCCTTTAAGGAGCGCCGTTTTGATGCCGACTACTTTGGTACCCGGCTGGGCCAATCTTCCTACCGCAAGATCCTCCGTAGCGAGGGGCTCATGGCCCGCCTCTTTGGCCGCCCGGCAGGGGAGCCCGAGCCGAGCCTCGAGACGGTGCGTGCGTGGGTAACGCCCGTACCCGATTCTCCCTACCCGGAGTTTTTCCGCGCGTACTCCACCGCCTTGCACCGCGGGCTTGCGCTGATTACCGATTCGCAGCCCGAGGGGAAGGGGAGCAATGCGTTCTCCTTCCGCCCCACGGTGTTGGGGTGGTGGGTGCTGGTGGGGGCGGTGCTTGCCCTCGCCTTGCCAGCGTGGCGGCTCAGGCTTGGGGTGTGGGTCGTCATCATGGGGGGCTACCTGGTGGGCGTCTTTCTGGTTGGCAGCGCCAACCCGCGCTTCTTCGCATTGGCATGGCCCGTCATCCTCCTGCTGGCGGCTGTGCCGGGGGATGTACTTTGGCAGCGGCTAAGGAGGGGGCATGAAGCACGACGCATCCCGTGAAGTGAAGTCGTAAGGGATGGGCTGGTACGCCACAGCAGAGCCTAACGCCGCTGCCGGAGCGAAAGTTCATGGTGCAACTTGCGATCGTGCGCATCCATGCCTTTTCCGCAGTAGACGGCCGCATAAAGATGCCCGTGGGTGGCGGTAATAGGGGTGTAGCGGATGTGATAGTCGGAAATCCAGTTTTCTGCTCCCCCGGTAGCAACACCTACCTTGCCGGGCCCGACCCGAATCTCCCTCCAATCTCGCCCCTGATTTCCCACAATTTCGATTTTTGCCGTTCCATTTAACTCGCCGGAGACAATGGCGAAAGCCTCTCCGCCCCTCAGAAAAAGCGGCCCGGCGTAGGCCGATAGGGAAAAGGGGCGATCTACTTCCGCGGTGGTGCAAGATGATCGCGAACGGGGTTTTAGAAACCAAAAAATTGCCGAAGCAAATAAGGCCACGATCAAAATAGCAGCGAGGAACTTTTTCATGGGGGGATCGTTGGGCCCATGATTAGGGGGTTTCAAATGTTGCCTCAAGGTTCCACACGCGGTGCAGGCCTATTTTGTCCGGTTGACGTTCCTTCGCTTTACTCTATCCTTGGCGCAATCAAACGCAGGGGAGCCGCTTATCGGCTGAGATTGCTCCGCACAGTACCTAGGTGCTTGCGAGGCTAAACCCTTTGAACCTGATGCGGGTCATTCTGCCGAAGGGAGCAAAGAAACTCAGGGGCCGTAGGGCTCTCATGCGCTGGATGAACCGAATACACCACCGCCATGATTGCCCCAAAAGATCCGCAGCCCTCCAGCCGCCAGCTTCCCAATAGCCGCCGCGTTTACGCGGAAGGCCAGCTCCACCCGGAGATCCGCGTGCCGATGCGCGAGATCTCGCTGGCGACCACCAAGACGATGGATGGCAAGCTGGAGGAGAACGCTCCCGTGCGAGTTTACGATTGTTCCGGCCCGTGGGGTGACCCCGAGTATCGGGGCGATGTGGAGCACGGGCTGCCCGCCGTGCGGGAAAAATGGATCGCCGGGCGTGGCGATGTGGCCCCCTACGATGGCCGCCCCGTGCAGCCGATGGATAATGGCTACCTCTCGGGCAAGCATGCCGAGTACGCGAGCCGCGCCGAGCGCAACCGGCTTGTGGAGTTCCCCGGGCTGCGCCGCCAGCCGCTACGGGCGAGCGCGGGCCACCCGGTCACGCAGCTGTGGTACGCAAAACAGGGGATCATTACCCCGGAGATGGAGTACATCGCCATTCGCGAAAACCAGGGGCTTGAGGCGTTACCCTTCTCCGAAGCCGCCGCGCGCAATGATCTCATGCACCGCCACGCAGGCGTCGGGGGCCGGGGGGATGCGCCGGGCGTGTTTGCCCGCTTCCCGCAGGCGCTGCCCAAGCGGATCACGCCGGAGTTTGTGCGCGACGAAGTGGCCCGGGGGCGCGCCATCATCCCCGCCAATATCAACCACCCTGAGCTGGAGCCGATGATCATCGGGCGCAACTTCCTGGTGAAGATCAACGCCAATATCGGCAACTCCGCCGTGGCCTCCAGTATCGAGGAGGAGGTGGAGAAAATGCGCTGGGCCACCAAGTGGGGCGCCGATACGGTGATGGACCTCTCCACCGGCAAAAACATCCACGCCACCCGCGAATGGATCTTGCGGAACTCGGCGGTGCCGATCGGCACGGTGCCGATCTACCAGGCGTTGGAGAAAGTGGGCGGCAAGGCCGAGGAGCTGACGTGGGAGATCTACCGCGACACCTTGATCGAGCAGTGCGAGCAAGGGGTCGATTACTTCACCGTCCACGCCGGGGTGCTGCTGCGCTACATCCCGCTCACCGCGCGGCGCGCCACGGGGATCGTGAGCCGTGGCGGCAGCATCTTGGCCAAGTGGTGCCTTGCGCACCATAAGGAGAACTTCCTCTACACCCATTGGGATGAGATCTGCGAGATCATGGCCGCCTATGATGTCTCCTTCTCCATTGGAGACGGGCTGCGGCCCGGCTCCATCGCCGATGCGAACGATGAAGCGCAATTTGGCGAACTCCAGACGCAGGGCGAGCTGACCCGCCGCGCGTGGGACCATGGTGTGCAGGTGATGAACGAAGGCCCCGGCCACGTGCCGATGCATTTGATCCACGAAAACATGGAGAAACAGCTCGAATGGTGCCAGGAAGCTCCCTTCTACACCCTCGGGCCGTTGACGACCGATATCGCCCCCGGCTACGACCACATTACCAGCGCCATCGGTGCGGCGATGATCGGCTGGTACGGTACCGCCATGCTTTGCTACGTAACGCCCAAGGAGCACCTTGGCCTCCCCGACCGGCAGGATGTGAAGGCGGGCGTCATCACCTACAAACTCGCCGCCCACGCGGCAGACCTCGCCAAGGGGCACCCCGGCGCGCAGTATCGGGATAATGCGCTCTCCAAAGCGCGCTTCGAGTTTCGCTGGGAAGACCAGTTTAACCTCTCGCTCGACCCGGAGACCGCCCGCGAGTACCATGATGAGACGCTGCCGCAGGAGGGGGCCAAATCCGCCCACTTCTGCTCCATGTGCGGGCCGCACTTCTGCTCCATGAAGATCACCGAAGACGTGCGCCGCTACGCCGCCGAGCAGGGGGTCAATGAAGCCGCCGCGCTGGAGAAAGGGCTGGAAGAAAAAGCACGCGAGTTCGTCGAGCAGGGGGCAGAGGTTTATACCAAACCGGTGTAACCCCTATACCTTCGGTATTGCCAAACGGGGTGGTCTGCGGTTCTCCTGTTACCCATGTACGACGTCATCATCATTGGCGGAGGGCCGGGCGGCAGCACGGCGGGCACTCTCCTCGCTCGCGGCGGCAAGAAAGTGCTCATCCTTGAGCGGGAGAAATTCCCGCGCTTCCATATCGGGGAGTCGCTCATCCCGTATGGGAATGATGTCTTCCGCGAGCTGGGCGTCTGGGAGAAGATGGAGAGCGCGGGCTACATCCCCAAGCTCGGGGCCGAGTTTGTGCTCGGCAATGGGCGCGCCAAGATCGAGGTGCTCTTTGCGCGCTACCTCCTCCAGCAGTATGGGCAGACCTTCCAGGTCGAGCGCGCGAAGTTCGACCAGATGTTGCTGGAGAATGCGCAGGAAGCCGGGTGCGAAGTCTGGCAGGAGGCCAAGGTGACCTCTGCCACCGAAGAGCCCGGGCAGATGACGCTCACCTGCGAGCACGGCGGCGAGCAGAAGACGCTCACCGCCAAGTGGGTCGTCGATGCCAGCGGGCGCGATGCATTCTTGGGCAAACAATTCCGCCTGGAGAAGACGGACCTCGGGCTGGCGAAGAAGTTCGCCACCTTTGCCCACTTTACCGGGGTTGTCCGCAACCCGGCCCCGGCCGAGGGGCATATTACCATTGTGCGGTTGGATTTCGGGTGGTTCTGGATCATCCCGCTCGATGCGGAGAAGACCTCCGTGGGCCTCGTGCAGACGCTGGAGCATTTCAAGAAGACAGGGATGACGCCTCAGGAGTGCTTTGAGCACGTCGTCGCCACCACCACCGAACCGAGCCGCCGCCTCGCCAATGCCACCCGCGTGAGCGACTACCACTTTGCCGGAGACTACACCTACCGCCACCTGCGCAACGCGGGCGACCGCTGGGTGCTCGTGGGGGATGCGGCTGGGTTTGTGGACCCGATCTTTTCCTCCGGGGTAATGATGTCTGTGCGCTCCGGGCGGCTGGCGGCGCGGGCCATTCTGGCTGCGCAAGGCGGGCCGATCTCCAAGCGCGAGCAGGAGGCCTACACCAAAGCCGTGGGCCGGATGTGCCATACGTTTGTGGAGATGATCAAAATGTTCTACGACAACCGCTCGTTTGAGGTCTTCATGACCCCGAAACCCCCGGGCGGCATGGAGTGGGCGGTAAATAACCTTGTCGCCGGGAATACCGATATGAACTGGCGGCTCAAGCTTCAGGTCTGGCTTTTCTACCGGGTTTGCTGGCTGCAGAAGCGCTTCCAGCTCTCGCCCAGGCTCGATCTTTCAGACCCCAGAGCCAAAAAGCAGCCCGAGCCGGTAGCCTAGCCTGCCATGAAGCGGACGAGCTTCATTTATCTCTGCATCCTCCTCTTGTGCGGCGCACTGCTGGCAGGGGTACTGCACTATGGGATGACGTTGCATGGCTCGGCCGAGGCCACCACTGCTGCGGCTTCGGCCAGCCCGCTCGCAGCGATGGGGCAGACGCTGGGGGAAAATGCGGCCCACCCCTTAAGTCGCCTTTTTCTACAGCTTGTCGTCATCATCGCCGCAGCGAGGCTGGTGGGTGGCCTTTTTGCCAAGCTGGGGCAGCCTTCGGTGATTGGCGAGATGGCGGCTGGCATTTTACTAGGGCCATCGCTGCTCGGGTGGCTTGCACCCGAGGCTTTCCTCTTCATCTTCCCGGCCGATACGCTGGGCGCGCTGCGGCTTTTAAGCCAGGTGGGCGTCTGCCTTTTCATGTTTGCCGTGGGGATGGAGCTGAACATGGCGCAGGTACGCGGCAAGGCACATGCGGCAGTGGTGGTGAGCCACGCGAGCATTATTTTCCCCTACCTGCTGGGGGTCATCCTCGCCTGCTTTACTTACAAGGAGCTGGCCAACCCGCAGGCGAGCTTCCTCTCCTTTGCGTTGTTTATGGGGATCTCCATGAGCATCACGGCCTTCCCCGTACTGGCGCGTATATTGCAGGAGCGCGGGTTGACGCAGACTTACCTTGGTAACACCGCGATCACCTGCGCCGCTGTGGATGATGTGACGGCGTGGAGCCTGCTCGCCTTTGTCGTCGCCATCGCACGGGCCACGAGCGTGGGAGCTTCGGCCCTAAACCTCGGGCTGGTGCTCCTCTTTATCGCCGTGATGGTATGGGGCGTGCGGCGGTTCTTGCCGCAGTGGCTGGGGGAGGCGGAGTTCCAGCGCGCGGAGCCTTCGCGCAGGGCGTTGGCGCTGGTGGCGTGCGTCGTCATCGGCGCGGCGTGGTGCACGGAGGTGGTAGGCATCCATGCGCTCTTTGGGGCGTTTCTGGCAGGGGCGATCATGCCGGATATTGGCGGCTTCCGCCACAAGCTGGCGGTGCGGATGGAGAATTTTGCCTCGGTGCTTTTGTTGCCGCTCTTCTTTGCTTTTACCGGGTTACGCACGCAGATCGGCCTGCTTAATGACTGGAGCGGGTGGCTCATCTGCCTGGGTATCATCGCGGTGGCCACGCTCGGCAAGCTCGGCGGCTCGGCGCTGGCTGCACGCCTCACCGGCATGGGGTGGCGCGATTCGCTGCAACTTGGCGCGCTCATGAATACCCGGGGGTTGATGGAGCTTATCGCCCTTAATATCGGGTACGACCTTGGCATCCTGAGCCCCCGCATCTTCGCCATGCTGGTGATCATGGCGCTGGTAACGACCGCGATGACGGGGCCGCTCCTCACCCTCTTTGCCCGTATTCGCCAGCCAGCGGAGGTGCCTGAAGCCAAGGACAAAGCGCTGGCATGAGCCGCGCGGGCCGCTGGTGGGTAAGGGGCGTGGTGTACTTCACGCTCGTGGCCTTGCCGCTGTGGTTTTTGTGGCCTGCTCTCTTTCCCCGCCAAAAGTCGGACCTTCATTTACGGGAAGAGATACGAGCCGTTTTTGCCAAAGCGGTAGCAGAGGGTAGGGTGCCCGATCCCCCACCTTCTTTAGAGGGGGTGGAAATCCGCTCTCGGCATGGCGGGCTACCGATGACGCTTGGCTACCACAATGCCCAAGGCGAATTTATCATCTACGGGGTCACTTGGGAGCGGCGTGAGAAAACCTTGTACTGGCGCTTTATAATATTCTCCGAGCCAAAGCAGGAATTAATCCTCCCTCGACTTTCGTCGGCGGAGCGGCAGGAGCTACCGCACCGGTAGGCGGGCTTGGTGGCTTGTGCGGCATGATCTGCCGCAAAAACAGGTAAAATGAGGCTTGGCGGGGGGCGCATCTCCTCCGGGATCGGTGGCGCGTGTACGAAGCGGCGCGGAGTTCTCCCGGGTTGGAGACAAGGTAAAGACGGCTCCTCTGAGGGCCGGGGCGGGGGCGATTCAAAGGGAGCTTGCGCCCATCTTCATCTCCCGCGCATTCGGCGTGGGGGGCTCTTCGGGTGCAACGGCAAACACACCCTATGAAAACCAATCCACTCATCCTGCAACCCACTCACGTACGGTCGCTCCTTGCGCTTTTAGCGGCCGGAGCGTTCGCCATCCCGGCCCAAGCCCAGCAATGGGAGCGCCCCTACGCCGACGGCTCCGCCGCCGACTTGACCCTCAACTTCGCCAATGGCCCCACCGGGGCCGCCACCTCGCCCAACATCCCGTTTGCCGTGGGGTTGAGCTTCAATAACACCACCCCGGGGATCGCCGTTGGCGGTGGCTGGGGGCTCTCCGCCATTGGTACTGCCGCTGTCGGGGTCGGTATTATCATCGTCGGCGAGACGCACACACAAACCCAGGTGGACAATGTCGGCCTCAACTTCAACATGACCACGACCGGGGTTTCCCAGATCGTCGGTCTTTCCATGACCAACCAGTGGAGCACGACGAGCGGCCAGATCGCTGGCAGTGCCAGTTGGACCGCGCCAACAAACAGCTACCGCTATGTGTTTGATGCCGTGCTGAGTTCGGACATCCTTTCGTTAAGTCCTGGGCTCTTCAATAACTTCACCCTCACGATTCAAGCGGGGGTTAATATCCTCTACCAGGGGGGGCTCAATACCATTCTGCCCTCCTTGGTACCTTCGGTGACGGGGGCTACCGTCTACTTCGACTACGACCCCGCCACCATGGGGGCCCTTAGCATTAACTGGGAGGCAGATCCGTTGATCAACACCAGCATTCTCGGTGCCCTCGGAAACGGGACAAACCTCATCTACGGCGTGCGCAACGGCTACATCGAGGTGGATGCCGTGCCCGAGCCGGGCACCTGGGCGCTGATGACCGGGGCTGCCGGGTTTATCCTCCTGCGGCGGCGTTGGAAACGGCGGGGGTAGCATCTTCGCGGTAAGTACCGCGCGTGACGCCAAGTTGGGATTGGGCGGCCAGCTCCCGCCAGAGCTGCCCGCCTGCCTCCTGCCCCCACAGGAGGCGGCGGTAAGCGGCGATGATCTGCGCCGTCTGCCCGGCATCCTCCTCCAGCAGCTCGACACGGAAGGCCCGCAGGCCCGCGGCATGCAGCTCGCCGTAGAATTGCGCCCCGGTCTGCGCGACGGCGTTGAAGAGCGTATTACGGCAGCCGACATCGGCCCGCAGCGGGTGCTCGACGCCCACGCGGTCTCGCAGGTGCACTCGGCGGCTCTCGCAAGGGCGGCCGCAATCCAGAAACGAGGTGCCTTTGGAGAGGAAGGCGGCAAAGGCGCAGTGCTCCATATGAAACATCGGCATGTGCTGGTGGAGCGTGAGCTCAAACCAGCGCGGCGGTGCATGCGCGAGCAGGGCGAGCACTTGCGCGAGGTTCAAATCATACGAAAGGGTGCAGCGCTCCAACCCGCGCTCCATGAAGAACTCGGCAGTGTAGGGGTTGGCGATGTTGAGCGAAAAATCGCCCACTTTGCGCAGCGGCGTGGAGCGGAAATACTCCAGCGCGCCGAGGTTGCGCACGAGGATGCCATCGGGCTCGCACCCTTCCATAAGTTTGAAGAAGCCTTGCTCGCCCGCTTTCTGAATGCGCGGAGTGGCGAGGTAAACCGCGCTTTGGCCTGCATCGCGCACGCGGGCCACGGCGTCGCGATAGCGGCGCAGGTCTTCAAAATCGAGGTAGATCGTCTCCACGCCATCGGCCAGCGCTTGGGCGAGCTGCGCATCGCTGCGGCAAAGAAGGGCCAGCGCTGCGGGGCCTTCCAGCTCCGCTGCGGCGGTAGGGAAGGGGGGGAGCGACGCCGCTTCGCGCCGAGCGGGCTCGGCCTCCAGCGCAAAGAGCAGCTCGCGGCGCAAGCGGTTCAGCTCGCTGATGGGGAGGATGAGCGCGCCCTCCAGGGCGTTTTCCAGCGCGCCCAGCTCGAAGGCCGACTCGCCAAAGCGCCCCAGGTGCTCGCGCAAGCGGGCCTCGCCCAGCGGCGCGGTGCGCGCGGCTTGCAGGAGAGTGCGCGACTCTACCGCCACCTCGCGCCCGGCGTACGTGGCTTCGATGCGCAGGGGGGCTCCTTCGTGGCCACTGACCCGCAGGGCAAGGGGCACCCGCCTGCGGGGCTCCAACCGACCGGCGTAGCTGCGCTGGAGGGCGGCGTTGAGAGCGGGGTCATCCGTCTTCCAAAGGCGGTGGCCGGGCTCCAACGCGGCGAAATCGACATGCCCGTGGCGGAAAAAGAGGCGTCTCCCTTTGACTTGGTAGACGCGCCCGCCTTGCTCGTGGTTGGTATCGCCCCCGGTATCGAAGACGATGCCGTCTCCCGGTTTGAGCGGGGTCTCCAGCATGGCTAGCTCCACAAAGTCGCGCCCGACGTGAGCGATGCGCCCGAGGAACGGGCCGCGCTTTTTGCCAAAGCGGGCGGGCACAAGCTCCTGGTGGTTGACGCCGTGCATCCACCCCCGGTAGAGCCCGCGCGAGAAGGTCATCTCCAGTTGGTAACGATCTTCCGGCGCGGGGGCCCACTCCCGGCCTGCCAGCGCGGCATCCATGGCGCGGCGGTAAACCTGGCAGACAGCAGACACATACTCGGGAGATTTGAGCCGCCCCTCAATCTTGAAGGAGACAACCCCCGCCTCGACCAAAGCCGGGATCTCCTCCACGGCGGCAAGGTCTTGCGGAGAGAGGAGGTAGCGTTTATCGCCGAGATCCTGCAATGCGCCGTCCACAATCATCTCATACGGCATGCGGCAGGCTTGCGCGCATTCGCCCCGGTTGGCACTGCGGCGGCCGAGGGATTCGCTCGTTAAACACTGGCCCGAGTAGGCCACGCAGAGCGCCCCGTGGACAAAAACCTCGTACTCCAGCGGCTTCTCGCGCCCGGGCACAGGGGCGCCGCCGTGGAATTTGGCCATCTCCCGCAGCGAGAGCTCGCGGGCGAGGACGATGCGCTCGATCCCCAGCTCGCGGTGGACGATCTCGGCGCCCTCGGGGGAGGTGACGGTCATCTGCGTGGAGGCGTGGATGGGGAGGTCCGGCACGATGGCGCGCGCCAGCCGCACGAGCCCGATATCCTGCACAATGAGCGCATCCACCCCCGCGCGGCTCAGCTCGCGCAGGAAGGCGGCGGCATCCTCCAGCTCGCTGGTGAAGACGAGGGTATTAAACGCCACATACGCCTTCACCCCGTGGCGATGGCAGAAGGCGACGACTTCGGGCAGCTCCTCCAGCCGGAAGTTATCCGCCCGCAGGCGGGCGTTAAACCGGGGCATGCCGAAGTAGACGGCATCCGCCCCGTTGGCCACGGCAGCGCGCAGGCAGTCCCAATTACCCGCCGGGGCGAGGAGTTCCGGTAAAATCATAAGGATGCGCTGAATAAATGAAGCCAGACGAAAGCGCAGGCAGTTTCGAAGGATTTTTGAGACCCTTTCCCGCAGCCTCTCTCAAGAGAGGTGAGGATAAAGGGGCTCGAAAAGACACGAAAATGACCAGCTTGCGGCTGAGCTTGCTTTATTCAGTGCATCCATAGAAGCGAAAAGGGATTTATCTTACGCCCAAAGCGGGCGGGAGTAAAATGCTTCTCTCCATGGCTTGCATGCCGGGGCGAAGTGGTTAAAAAAGCTCCATGCTGGAAAAACCCCGTATCCTCGCCTTTGCCGGGAGCCTGCGCAGCGGCTCGTGGAATAAGCTCCTCTCCAAAATCGGTGCCCAAGCCGCGCGCGACGCGGGCGCGGAAGTGACGTGGGTGGATCTTCGGGATTACCCGCTCCCCGTTTTTGACGAAGATGAAGAGAGCGCCTCGGGCCTCCCGGAAAACGCGCGCAAGCTCAAGGAGCTCTTTGTCTCGCACGAGGGGCTTTTTATCTCCACCCCGGAGTACAATAGCTCCATCCCCGGCGGGTTGAAGAACGTGATCGACTGGGTCTCCCGCCGCGAGGGCGAGGCCGAGCCGCCGAAGGTTGCCTTCCAGGGCAAAGTGGCGGCGCTGGTGAGCGCTTCGCCCAGTGGCTTCGGGGGGATGCGCTCGCTACGCCATTTGCGGACGATCCTCGGCTCCATGGGCGTCTTCCTCTTGCCGGATGAAATCTCCATCTCCAGCGCGCACTCGGCCTTTAACGCAGAGGGCCAGCTTGCCGATGGCCGCAAACAGCAGCAAGTGGGCGACTTGGCCCGGCTGCTTGTAGAGGTGACGCGAAAGCTCGGGTAAAGCCCCCATGAAAACCAGCCTCATCGAAAACCACCGGGAAGATAACCTCCGCTCGGGGGAGGGGAGCATCGTGGAGCTGCGCGATGGCCGCTTGCTCCTGCACTACTCGCACTTCGAGGGAGCGGCAGACCACGACCCCGCCTACATCGCCCAGCGCATCTCCGCCGATGGCGGGCAGACCTGGGGCGAGCGCACCGTCTTTACCCGGCGGCCGGAGGGGGCGCTCAATGTCATGAGCGCCTCGCTCTTGAGGCTGGCAGATGGGCGGATCGGCTCTGTCGTCCTGCTCAAATGGCGTAATGAGAAGTGCGTCCCGCAATGGTGCACCTCCAGCGACGACGGGCAAACGTGGTCCGCCCCCCGGCCGATCAACGACGAGGAGGAGTACTTCGTGGTCAACAACGAGCGGCTGGTGCAGCTTGCCGATGGCACGCTCATCCTCCCCTTTGCCCGGCATGGCAACCTCTTTCGGGACGACCAGAAGCTGCGCGCCGCGCTGAATGCGGATTGCGGGCTCTTTTACTCCCTCGATGGGGGGGAGACATGGGTGCGCTCGCCCCATACCGTGCGCCATGAGGATGCCGACTTCCGGCGGCCCCTTTTCGAAGGCCCCAACCAGACGGAGTTCCCCGAAGTGGCAGAGGTGTTGGAGAAACGCTACGGCGTTTTTCAGGAGCCGGGCGTTGTCGAGCTGGCAGATGGGCGCATCTTCATGCACGCACGCTCCCTCTATGCCATGTACTACTGTACCACTCCCGGGGTGGATACACCATGGGGCCCGCGTGCGGTGCTGGAGGGGTATAACATCCCGTGCTCTCCACAGAGCATCCGGCGGCTGCCGGGGGGCAAGCGCCTCGTCATGCTTTACAACGACCGGGCTACTCAGGCTTGGGGGGGCCCCGAGTTTCAACTCCGCACGCCGCTTTCCGTCGCCGTTTCCGATGATGAAGGGCAGAGCTGGCAACGCCTCGGGGCTCTAACGACGCAGGAGCGCAACTATTGCTACTTCAGCTTCCTCTTTATTGGGGGCGGGGAGCGCTTCGTCATCACCGCCTATGAAAGCGCGGTGGGCGTGAGCAAAGACGGCATCACCCCTCGGAGGCGCAACCTTGCCTCGTATCAAGTATGGAGTGGGCCCACCTCGCTCTTTTGGCAGGAGAAGATCGAGCCGGTGGCGATGGGGTAGAGTAACAGCGTCCAACGCCGTGGCGCACACGGAGGTGCGCCCTCCACGACGCTCCCGCGCCAAGCTGGAGCGGTAGCACCTCTTGAGAGCACACTTGCCGCGCCATGGAGTTTGACAAGGAGTACCACGGGTAAGAGCGCCCCTCTCAAACAAGAGTATTTAGAATAATTCTTGATATTGTTTAAGCTCGGGGAGATATTCTCGCTTCTCCATGCAACTGCCCCGCCGTCGCCACTCCACCCCCACGCCCGATGCAGGGGAGGCGGTCAGCCTCGCTCTCTCGCGCAGCGGCAACCGGCGGCTCACCCCCCAGCGGCGGCACGTCTACGAGGCGCTCATGGAGCAGCCCGACCATCCAACGGCCAATGATGTCTTTATCCGTGCCCGCGAGAAAATGCCCACCATCTCGCTGGCCACGGTCTACAACTGCCTTGAGGCGCTCACCGAGTCCGGCCTCATCAAGCACGTCAATCTCGAGCGCGCCCCTTCGCGCTACTGTGCCAATACCCTCCCGCATGGCCATCTTTTTTGCGACGGGTGCGGCGCGGTGGAAGATGTGCCGCTCAAGCACGCCACCCTCGAACAGAGCTGGGAGATCCCGGCGGGGAGCGTGGTTTCGCACGTCGAAGTCACCCTCCGGGGGCTCTGCCCGGTGTGCGCTGGCAAGCCTTAGTATTTCCGTATTTTCCTTGAATTATCTATGAAGTCACTGGTCATCAAAGATTTACACGTCAACATCGGCGACCGCGAGATCGTCAAAGGCCTCTCTCTGGAGGTCGAGCGCGGCAAAGTCCACGCGATCATGGGGCCCAACGGTTCGGGCAAAAGCACACTGGCGAAAGTGATCGCCGGGCACCCGGATTATGTGGTGACGAGCGGCGAAGTCATCATGGATGGCGAGAACATTCTGGAGCAGGAGCCCGACGAGCGGGCTCGCAAGGGCATCTTCCTCGCCTTCCAGTACCCGATGGAAATTCCTGGCGTCTCCATCGCCAACTTCCTGCGCGCCGCCGTGCAGGCCCGCCTCCCCGAGGGCGAAGAGCTGGAGGCCACCGAGTACTACGCCCACCTTTACGAGAAGATGGATGCCTTGGAGATCCCCCGGCAGTTTACCTCCCGCTCGGTGAATGAAGGGTTCTCCGGTGGTGAGAAGAAGCGGTGTGAGATTTTGCAAATGGCGATGCTTGAGCCCAAGTACGCGCTGCTCGACGAGACGGACTCCGGGCTCGATATCGACGCGCTCAAGATCGTCTCCCAAGGCGTAAACGCCCTGCGCGGGCCGGAGCTTGGGGTGCTCATGATTACCCACTACCAGCGGCTGCTCAACTACATCGTGCCGGACCACGTGCACGTGATGGTAGACGGGCGCATCGTCCTGAGCGGCGGCAAGGAGCTGGCTCTGGAGCTGGAGAGCAAAGGGTACGACTGGGTGCGCGAAGGCGCAGCCGCCACTGCCTAACCTTTTTAGGAGCAAGCCATGTCCACCGAAACCTCTATTGATATCGACCGCAGCATCGGGGATTTCTCCTACCCCGAGAACCACCAGTTTGACGCGGGCTACGGCCTCACCCGCGACACCATCAACTACATCTGCGACGTCAAAGGCGAGCCGGACTGGATTCGTGAGTTCCGCCTGCGCGCGCTGGAAGTCTTCGAAAGCAAGCCGATGCCCACGCATTGGGCGACCGAAGACCTCAATGCGATTAATTTTGACGCCATCCGCTACTACCTCGCCCACGCTCCCAAGCCCAACCGCTCTTGGGACGATGTGCCCGAGGACATGAAGAAGACCTTCGAGCGGCTCGGCATCCCCGAGCAGGAGCGCAAGTTCCTCGCCGGTGTGGAGGCCCAGTTTGACTCAGAGGCCGTCTACTCCAACATCAAGAAGGCCGTGGGCGACCAGGGGGTCATCTTCGTTGGCTCCACCGAGGGGCTTATGAAGCACCCGGAGATCTTCCGCAAGTGGTTTGGCAAAGTCATCCCGACGGGGGATAACAAATTCTCCGCGCTCAACTCCGCGGTCTTCAGCGGCGGCTCGTTCATCTACGTCCCCCCCGGGGTGAAGGTGAAGCACCCGCTTCAGGCTTACTTCCGTATCAACGCGGAGAACTTCGGCCAGTTTGAGCGCACGCTCATCATCGCAGACGAAGGCTCCGAAGTCATGTACATGGAAGGGTGTACCGCCCCGAAGTTTGAGACGGCCACCCTCCACTCCGCCGTCGTGGAGCTGGTAGCGATGAAAGGGGCGAAGATCCAGTACGTCACCGTGCAGAACTGGAGCTCCAACGTCTTCAACCTCGTTACCAAACGCGCCATCGCCCACGAAGAGGCCGAGGTGAAGTGGATTGATTGCAACATCGGCTCGCGCCTCACCATGAAGTACCCGGGCGTCGTCCTCAAAGGGCGTAAGGCGCGCGGCGAAGTCGTCTCCATTGCCCTTGCGGGCGATGGGCAGCACCAGGATACGGGGGCCAAGATGATCCACGCGGCAGATGAAACGAGCTCCAACATCATCTCCAAATCGATCTCGCTCGGCAGCGGCCGCTCCACCTACCGGGGGTTGGTCCACGTGCCCAAGCACCTCAAGAAGTGCAAGAATAACACCGAGTGCGACGCGCTCCTCATCAATCCCACCAGCCGTACGGATACTTACCCCGCCATCACCGTTCGCGGCACGGGCAACGCCGTGCAGCACGAAGCGAGCGTGAGCCAGATCAGCGCAGAGCAGATCTTCTACATGCAGCAGCGCGGCCTGAGCGAAGGGCAGGCGATGAGCTTGGCCGTCAACGGGTTCGTCAACGACCTGGTGCGGCAGTTCCCCATGGAATACTCGGTAGAGCTCAAGCGCCTTATTGATTTGGAGATGGAGGGCTCCGTCGGTTAAGCCCCGGCACATTTGCACTGATTTATATGAGTACGGTTTCCATGGAACACCCTCTTTTAGAAGCCAACGCACGCGGCCGCGAGGCCTACGATGCGCTGCCCCTGCCGGTGCGCACCGATGAAGCGTGGCGCTTTGCCAATATCAAGAAGATCGACCTCGCCCCCTTTGGTCCCGCTGCTGCGGTGGCCGAGGCAGAGCGGGCACGGCTCATCGCAGAGTCCACCGGGCTTGCGCGGAGCGCCGGGCGGCGCATCTTTATCAACGACGAGCTGGCGCATACCGACGAGCTAGCCGCCAGCTTGGCGGAGCAGGGCGTCCTCTGGATGCCGCTGGAGCAGGCGGCCACCGAGTGCCCCGAGCTTTTCCAAAAACACTTCATGGCCCATGGGGCCGAGCTGGGCGGGGCAAAGTTTGCCGCGCTACACCAAGCCTCTGTAAAGACCGGCACTTTCCTCTATGTCCCCAAAGGGGTGAATGTGGAGCTGCCGATCGAGATCTACCATTGGGCCGTGGGCGAAAATGGCTCCACCTTCCCGCATACCCTCCTCATCGCCGAAGAGGGGAGCCGGGTGACCTTGGTGGACTACTTCCGCGCCGCAGACCCGCAAGCCGCCGGGCTCGCCGTGGGGGTGAACGACCTCTACGTCGCTGAAGGCGCGGAGCTGACTTACGTCTGCGTGCAGGAGTGGAGCCGCAAGGCGCTTGCCTTCCAGATCAACAACACCGTTGTGGCTCGCAACGCCACCGCGCGCAGCCTCAATATCAACCTCGGCGGCGCGTATGCCCGCACCGAGAGCCTCAGCAAGCTGATGGGCGAGGGGGGGCGCTCCGATATGTTGGCCGTCACCGTGGCCGATGGCGACCAGGAGTTTGACCAACGCACCCTGCAAGACCATTTCTCGCCCGGTGCCGCGAGCGATTTGCTCTACAAAAACTCGCTGGATGACAAGGCGCGCACCATCTTTGCCGGGCTCATCAAAGTCGAAGACGGCGCGCACCGCACCGATGCTTACCAGAAAGTGCGCAACCTCATGCTTTCGGACGACGCCGAGGCCAACTCCGCCCCCGGGCTGGAGATTCTGGCAGACGACGTCCGCTGCACGCACGGGGCGACTTCCGGGCAGATCGAGGAAGAGGAGCTTTTCTACATGCTCGCACGCGGCATCTCGCTGCGCGAGGCGCAGCGACTGATCGTCCGCGGCTTCCTCCAGGAAGCGGTGGAGCGCATCGGCAACCCCGAGCTGGCCGAGAGCCTTGGCACGCGGGTGGCTGCGAAGCTGGGGCAGTAAAAGCGCCCCCTACAGGAAAGAGATCGGACTCTGCCGGGTGGCGGCGGGCGAAGCTGATCCCTTGCGACCTCGCTTCACGGGACGCACGCATACTGCACGTCTTTGAGGCGCCAACCTCTACGCGGCGGCGGACACGGAGGTCCGCCCTCCAAGGCGCTACCGCGCCGGTGGCTCGCCGTTACCCAAGGAGCGGTAGCTCCCTGGAGGGTCGACCTCCGTGTCGACCGCGGGGTTGGACTCCGCTGCTGCATGGCGGGCAAACCCAACCCTTGCGACCTCGCTTCACATAACCTACCGCGCTACACGTCTTCGAGACGCCAAGCATCGTTCTAGTGTGGTGAGTCAGAAGTGAATGAAATTATTTTGAGACGATTTTTGTGGTATTTCAAGGCGTCGAGCGAAGCCGGTATCTGTAGATACCGGCTTAGGGAGCAACGCAGAAAGACCCCAAAAGCGTCCAAAATAATGAAATGAATCTCTGACTCACCACACTAGCTACGATCCTTCTTCTTGAAGGTTTCGTAAGCGTTTCTGCATGCATCCATGTTTTCTTGGATGATCTTGGGCAAGTGGGGGTAAAGCGCGGGATCAAGCCCCAGCCCAAGCAGGAGATACCCGCTCTCTTTGGTAAGGAAGACGCTTTCTTTTCCGTCAGACAATGTAATGGGACCGGGATACACCGCCCCACCTGAACGAGTGGGCGCTTGTGGAAGATCGACCCAGACGCTGCTCGCGGAGAGCGTGCCTCCGATGGTTTTAAAGCGATGGCCCTCCGGGTAGGCTATTTGGATGTGGGGGCCTTTTCGAATTTCGGATAGGGGGCGCCATACAACCTTCCCTCCAAAGTAGCTTGCGGGGTGGTCTCGCGAATTGAAATTCGCAGAAACCACCACCTCCTCCACTTTTTGAACCACCCGTGCGGCATCCGTGGGTGAGAGGTGAACCGGTTTGCCGTCGCTCCCCACCACGGTCAGGACAGGTTGAGCCACGGCGCTTGCCGCTACGAAAATAAGGCCAAGCATTGTTGAGATCTGCTTCATAACGCTCAACGGACCCCCAGAGCCTACCTTGCTGCCCCACCGAGAGCAAGGATCGCTGCCTGCACCCGGCCCCTAGTCACAGGGCCACTTTGGGCTAACGGTGCGAACTTCTCCATGAAACCCCGGCCGGAAGGGCGAAATGGACGGCCGGGGTTTCTCTAGCTTTCTGACTCATGCAAGACGCCTTTTCACAACCACCGCCGCCCGTTTCTCCACTCGACCGTATCGACCGCGCGCTGGCCGCCGTCCCTGCCGGGCACCCGGCTCGGGCCGACCTTGCCGACCTCCGCAGCGCCGTCTCGGAGCGGGAGGAGACGCTCGATGAAGCGCGGCAAGCCATCGAGAAGCTTGAGAAAATTATCGAAAAGCTGACCGCTCCGGCAAACCGCATCGGCACCTTTCTTGCCGCCGTGGATAAGGCGACGGCACAGATCGTGGTCGGCGGGGCGGATTACTACTGCTCGGTAGACCCCCGGGTGCCGCTGGGCGAGCTGCGCCGAGGGGTACGGGTGCTGGTGAATGAAGCTTTCGCCGTGGTGGGCGACCTCGGCAACGACGCCGGAGGCCCCGTAGCCAAAGTGGCTGAGCTGCTGGATGACGGGCGGCTGCGTGTGGGCACGGAGCACGGCGTGCAAGCCGTGATCCTCCAGCGCGGGGGCGACTTGGAGAAGGCGACGCTCAAACCGGGGGATGAAGTGCGCGTGGACCCCAACTTCCGCGTGGCCGTGGAGCGCCTTTCGGCGGCCCGGGGGGAGGACCACTACCTCGATGCCGTGCCCGAGCTGCCGTGGGAGCGCGTGGGCGGCCAGCACGAAGCGCTCGAAGCGATCCGCGATGCCGTGGAGCTGCCGCTTCTGCACCCGGAATTATTTACCCGATTTGGCCATTCGACGCCGAAGGGTTTCCTGCTCCACGGGCCTCCCGGGTGCGGTAAAACGCTCATCGGCAAGGCCACGGCGTGGAACCTCACGGCCCGCTTGCGCGAGAAGGAGGGGCGCGAGATGCGCGACTACTTCATGCACATCAAAGGGCCCGAGATTTTGAATATGTGGGTTGGCGAGAGTGAGCGAATGGTGCGCGAGATCTTTGCCACCGCCCGCGAAAAGCGTAAGGAGGGATTCCTGCCGTTCCTGTTTATCGACGAGGCCGAAAGCATCCTCGGCACCCGGCGCTCGGGGCGGCACTCGGGCATTCTTTCGACACTGGTGCCGATGTTTTGCGCGGAGATGGATGGGATCGATTCGCTGCACGATGTGGTGATCATCCTCGCCTCGAACCGGGCGGATTTGATCGACCCCGCGATCCTGCGCCCGGGGCGGATCGACCGGCGCATCAAAGTCAACCGCCCCAACCGCGAGGGCGCCACGGAGATCTACCGCATCTACCTCACGGCGGAGCTACCGCTCGATGCCGGGCTGACCGCCGAGGCGGGGAGCTCGGAGGCAGCGGTGGAGTGCCTTGTCTCCCAGCTTGTGGAGCGGCAGTTTGCGCGGGATGAGGCGAACCGGTTCCTCGAAGTCACCCTGCGCAGCGGGCGCAAAGAGGTGCTCTACCGGGGGGATCTGGTCAGCGGGGCGTTGATCGCCTCGATCATCGAGCGGGCCAAGGGGCTTGCCATCAAACGCGCCATTGCCAATGGCGAAGAAGGGGGGCTCACGCGCGAAGATCTCTTTGCCTCGCTGGATGCGGAGTACCGCGAGAGCGACATCTTCCCCCCCGCCGAGATGACGGAAGATTGGCTCAAACTCATCGACCACGACTCGGAAAACGTCGTCCGCGTGGCCCCGGTGCGCCCCGCGGCGGCCGCCTTCCGCAGCCCGGTGATCTAAGCCCCCGTGCTTACCCAACTATGGACGCACACTTTGGCATTGAGACAGAGTATGGCATCACCCGCGACGGCGTCGCGGAGCTGGATGTGGTGGAGGAGTCGATCGCGCTGGTGCGCAGCTACGGGGCCGAGGGGGCCGCGATGTTGTGGGACTACCGGCTCGAAGACCCGCACCGCGATGCCCGGGGCTTCCGGGTGGACGAGCTGCGGCAGGATACCGATGAGGCCAACTACACCGAGCGCGACGCCGCGCGGCCCTTAAGTTTCCGCGAAATAAAGAGCGATGTGGTGCTGGCCAACGGAGCCCGCTTCTACAACGACCACGCGCACCCCGAGTACAGCACGCCCGAGTGCTCCACGCTGCGCGAAGTGGTGGCGCACGATAAAGCGGGCGAGCGCATCCTCCACGAGTGCGCCCTCCGCCGCAACGCCACGCTGCCGGAGGCAGAGCCGGTGCGGCTTTATAAGAACAATACCGACTTTATCGGCCACTCCTTCGGGTGTCATGATAACTACCTCCTCCCCCGGGCCGTGCCGTGGGAGGCGCTGGTGGCGGGGGTGCTGCCCTTTCTTGTCACCCGGCAGATCTTTGCCGGAGCGGGCAAGCTCGGGGTGGAGCGCGAGGGGGCGGGGGTGGAGCCCGGGGTGTACCAGATTTCGCAACGGGCGGATTTCTTCAGCGTCATCGTTTCGGTGGATACGATGAACCGCCGCCCCATTGTCAACTCGCGCGATGAGCCGCATGCCAATGCAGGCCGCCACCGCCGCTTCCACTGCATCGTGGGGGATGCCAACCTGAGCGAGGTGGCCACGGCGCTCAAACTTGGGACGACGGCGCTGGTGTTGGAGCTCATCTCCCAAGGGCACGCTCCCCGGTTGGAGCTGGCCAACCCGGTGGCTGCGCTTCGGGCGGTGAGCCGCGACACGGCGCTCCGTACCGAGGTGCCGCTGGCAGGCGGGGGCACCATCTCTGCTATCGAGATCCAACGCGCCTACCTTGCCGCCGCGCAGCGCTATGCAGATGGGGACGATGAGGAGACGGCGTGGGTACTCGAGGAGTGGGAGGCCGTGCTAAACGATCTTGAGCGCGACCCGATGCGCTGCGCCGACCGCCTCGACTGGGTGGCCAAGAAGGCGCTGCTGGAGCACTTCCGCGAGGAGGAGCGCCTGGAGTGGGACTCGCCGTGGCTCCAATCCCTCGATCTGGAGTACCACAACCTCGACCCGGAGGCGGGGCTCTACCATGGCTTGCTCAATGCCTGTGCGATCCGCCGGTTTGTGAGCGATGCCGATGTGGAAGCCGCGCTTACCGGGCCGCCCGCCGCCACGCGGGCGTTCTTCCGGGGGCAGGCGGTGGCCCGCTTTGCGGGGCAGATCGCCTCGCTCCAGTGGGATGAGGTGGTCTTCAACACCGCAACCGGCCCGCGCACGGTGCGGCTGGAGCCCGAGCTGGCCGCGCACTGGAATGCGCGGATGCGCGCGGCGCAGTCGGTGGAGGGGTTGTTTATTTCTTGAGCCGGGAGTCGAACCACACCTTCCACTGAGGGGCGGCGTGGGCGTAGGTGCCCCGGTGGGTGAGCTTCTCTCCGGTGAGGATGGCGGTGACCTTGTCGTTCCCGAAGGCTTGCTGGTAGTTCATCATCAGCTTGGCCTGGCCGGGGCGCACAACTTCATCGGCACCGCCGTAATCCATCCGCAGCGGGGTGCGCACCAGCCAGTGGTACGGCTGCATGCTGGCCGCCAGCCGCCCGTAGGCGGAGTGGGTGAAGTAGACGGAATCGAAGTATTCTTTGCGCAGGAGGGTCTTTAAATCCGTGGGGAGGTCTTTCTCGATCGCCCCCTCGCGCAGGTAAATTTTGCGCGCCACCTCGTATTGCTCCGGGGCGATGACGCCCGCCGCCAGCCCGGGGATCTGGTAGTACTCCTCATAGGAAAAGGCGGTGAGGATGTAGAGGATGGAGACCCACTTCGCATCGTTCTCGCGGGGGAATTGCAGAAAGCTGTTGAGCAGGGCAAACGGGTCTGAGGGCCCGGCGGCGGTGGCGGCGGCTTCGACGGGGATGCCCTCCAGCTCCAGCCGCTGGAGGAAGGCCTGCGTCACATACCCGCCTTGGGAAAACCCGGTGAGGAAGAGCTTGCCCTGGGCGGCTTTGTTTTCTTCAAGCAGGCCGCCGATGTTGCGCAGCAAATCGATACACGCCTGCTGGTGGCTGTGGAGGACGGTGTACCCCTCGTTCTCTTTGGAGTCGCCCATGCCAAAGTAGTCGGGGCCGATGACGATGTAGCCTTGCGAGGCAAAGAGCGCCACCATGAGGCGCGATTCGTAAGAATTCTCCGGGTAGGAGGGGACGTCCTGCTTCCCGAACACGGTGCCGTGCTGGTAGGAGAGGAGCGGGAGCGTGCCGGTCTGCCCATCGGGCAGGGCGACGAGCCCCGTGGCCACGGTGGCGCGGTTGTTCTGCTCGGGGATGACGGAAGGGTAGGTGACGCGGTAGAGCGTGACGCCGTGTTTCCCCTCGGGGTATTGCGGCGGGTCGGCATTGAAGGTCTTGGCCTCGGTGGTGAGGATCTGGTTGATGCGCGCCACATCGTAGTGGGCTACTTTCTCCCACCGCACGCCATTGGCAAAGAGGATGCCGGGCAGAAGCAGCAGGCCGAGAAGGAGAGAGGCAAGGTTCACCCCCGTTTGCTAACAGAGAAGGGGGGCTCTATGCGAACAGAAATCTTAAGTCGCTTTGGGGCACATCCGCCCGTACCATGCGTGCCGATTTTGAACACCCCGTTTCGCGGCTTTAGTGCCATCCTTTTTAAAGAGTTCATCTCCGTTTTGCGAGATCCGCTCACGCTCTTTTTCATGCTCTTCCCGCCGATGATGGAGATGATCGCCTTTGGCTATGCGTTGGATAACGACGTGAAGCACATGCCGATGGTGGTCTTTGATGAAGCGGGCACGCGAGAGAGCCGCGAGCTGGTGGCGCAGTTTGTGAATACCGAGAGCTTCCGGGTGGCCAAGTGGGTGCGGAGCCCGGGGGAGATGGGGGATGAAATCCGCCGCGGCAATGCCTACGCGGGGCTGCACATCCCGGAAAACTTCACGAGCCGCCTGCACGCGGGCCTGCCGGTGCGGGTGCAGCTAGCCATTGATGGGTCAAACTCGACCACCGCGCTGCAAGCGCTCAATACCGGCCAGGCGGTGACAATGATGCGCTCCACCCGCGCCCTTCTGGATGAAACAGGCCGCCGCGCCGCACCGCTGGAGGTGCGCCCCCAGATGCTCTACAACCCGGCCATGCGCAGCCCCAACTTCTTTGTCCCGGGGGTGATTGGCGTCGTCCTCCAGGTCTCCACGACGTTTGCGGCGGCCATGGCTATCGTGCGTGAGAAAGAGCGGGGGACGCTGGAGCAGCTCCTCGTAAGCCCGCTCTCGCGCTGGGGGTTGATGTTGGGCAAGCTGGTGCCGTACTTCTGCATCGGGGTCGTGATGGCGACGGTCCTTTTCGGGATCATGCGTTTTGTCTTTCACGTGCCGATCGCGGGGAGCCTTGTGGGGATCGGGCTGGCCACGGTGGTCTACGTCTTTGCGCTTTTGAGCTTGGGGCTGCTCATCTCCACCAAGGCGATGAACCAGATGCAGGCGTTGCAGATGTCGATCGCGCTGATCTTGCCGAGCGTCTTTTTCTCCGGCTTCATCTTCCCTCGCGAGACGATGCCTTGGATCTTCTACGCCATCGGCTCGGTGTTGCCGACGACCTACTTTATCGACCTGATGCGCGCCATCATCCTGCGCGGGGCGGGGTTTGCGGAGTTCTGGCCTTCGTTGGTGATTTTGAGCGCGATGTCACTGGCGCTCTTCTGGCTCTGCGCCTCAAAGTTCCGCACGCGGCTGGAGTAAGTAGATGGTGCCCCACGGCCCGGTGGCGACTTTGGGCAGCGGGCGCACCCACTCGGGCGGCTCGCCCCATGCCTCGCGCTCAGGGCGGCCCCAAAAGAGGTGTGTGGCACCGGTGGGGGCGAGGGTGTGCGCCTCGCCCCGCAGCCCGGCATGGAGCGCGTGCCAGCGCGGGTGGTAGGCAATGCCGTGGCTAAGGAGGTGCCCTTCGTACCCTGCCACCACGGGGTAGCCAAGCAGGAGGAGCGGGTGGTTGTAGGCCGGTTGGCAGGCAAAGACGGCAGGCTGCGGGAGGCCACGCAGGGAAGCTTCCATGCCATCAAGCTCGCTGCGCCGGGCAATGGAGTAGCCGGTGCCTTGCATCCCCTCCACGAGCGAGAGGAACCCGGAGGCGAAGAGCAGCACGCACGCCACCGCTCGCGCCACGGGGGGCCAGCGACGTAGCAACGCCCAGAGCGGAGGGAGGAGGAGGAGGTAGCCCCAGAGCATGAGTTTCGTATTGTCCCACTCCCACGGCGCAAAAGCCCAGAGGAGCGTGGCGGCAAAACAGAGAAGCCCGGGGCTTGCCACCGCAAGCCAGCGCCGGGCTATCGGGGTGCCCTGCCCAGCGAGCCAGAAGAGCGCCATGACAATCAACAGGGGGAAGAAGCCGAAGTTGCGCAGCCAGAACCAGAATGGAGCCTCGGGCTCCTGCATCCACCCTGGCAGCCAGCGCAGAAAGCCGCCCCCGGCGCGGAAGCCGCCGCTTTGCAACGCCACGCATACCGTGGCTGGGAGGAAGGAGCACCCCACCAGCGTAAGCAAGCGGCCGCGCGCCTCGCGCGGGGCAAGCGGCGTCCACGAGAGGAGAAACCACGTGGCCAACACCAGCGAGAGGAAGAGAAACGTGTGCAGGTGGAAGAGGGGCAGCGTACTGTAGAAGAGGCACTCCAACCAGAGCGGCAGCCCGGGGCGGCGCTCCAGAAACCGCTTTCGCCAGCTCCAGAGCAGGAATAACCCCACCGGCAGCGCGTAGAGCAGCCCTCGCTGAGTTACCAGCAGGGCAAGAGGCAGGCTCTTCCAGGCCACGCTTTCCTGCAATACCTCGGTTGGGTTTCCCGCAAAAAGGAGCGCAAATGCCAGCCCTCCGTTAAAGAGGAACCCGGCGACTACAAACGCCTGCCCCCAGCGCCAGAGCGCCACCCCTGTGGCCGCCGCCCCCAAAAGCCCCACCCAGATAAAGCCGCGCAGCACCTCCACGCCGCAAAGGAGCAGCAGGGCGTTAAAGAGGTCTGCCCCGAGCGGGTAGAAGAGCGGCTCGGAGGCAAAAATGGCGTTCTGCGGCCAGAAGGCGGCTCCGTTGGCCAGGTAGCGCACATAGGTGAGGTGGATGGAAAAATCCCCCAGGTTATTGGGCGAGAGGACGAGCAGCTCATCGCCATTGGTAAAGGCCAGCCACCCAAATGCCCGCAGGGTAAAGAGGGCGTAGATACCCACCACCCCCCATGCCACCCACCCCCGGGGCCGGGGGAGAGGGGGGAGCTTATCGAGCGCGCGCCATGCCAGCGCCAGCCCGCCCACTCCGGCCAGCAGCGCCACGCGGGCGGAGAGAGGCCCGAGGTTCCCGAGCAAGCACCCTTCGGCCACGGCGACCAGCACCGCCATGGCCACCCCGGCCAGTAGCGCCACGGCGGCGCGCATCATGGGTGAAACTCGGGCACCCTCCCGGGGAAGAGGGGGGCGAACCGCTCCGCATCAAGATAAAGCCGCCCCCCGGCCATGCCATCGCGAAGCTGGAAGGGGGTGCGGAAGTAAGGCCGCGAAAGCGCCGCCTCGATTTGGTGCACGCGGTCTTCCTCTGCGACAATGACGACGGCGCGCTCCACCGGTGCAACGGCATCTGCCTCACTATAGTAGCCGACGGCTGTGTACTCCCCCAATACCCACGGCAACGGGTGGCAGGAAGAAAGGTGGATGCAAATGGGGAGGTGGTAAATACTGGGATCGCGCCGGGCCAGCTCCTCCAGCGGCTTGGTAAGGAGGTCGAGATCATTGAGCGTTTGCACGTAGACATACTGCTCTGCTTGGAAGTCCGTGGGCCGCCAAAGACTCAGGCGCGCGCTGTAGGCGGCAGATGCGGCAAGGAAGAGCCCTGCCGCCCCCATGGCCACCCACCGTGCGCGGCGGGCGAGCCAATCCACCCCATAACCAAAGAGAAAGAAGAATGGCCAGATACTGGAGATGACGCACCACGGCGTCTTATACGGCACC
>JBBCKB010000030.1:0-8545 GCA_037189965.1 Chthoniobacteraceae bacterium
CCAGATTTCTGGTGACCATAGCGCAGTGGCCCCACCCGTTCCCTTTCCGAACACGGAAGTGAAACGCTGCAGCCCCAATGGTAGTGCATCTATAGGGTGTGCGAGAGTAGGACGTCGCCAGTATTTTTGAGCCCCACTTGGCCTAAAGCCGGGTGGGGCTCTTTTTTGTTCTTTTCATGGGGTGCCCCGGGGGCAGTGATTTCCGGCATACGAAGGTGCGAGGAGGGGGCCTGGCTCCGATTGGCGAGGGGTGAATCCCAAAACCGCAGGGGGTAACCTTTCTTGAACAAAGCCATCCGTTTGGCTATCGATGGAGACTCCCCCTTTTGAGATGAAGATTCTCGCCTATCTCCTCCCCTTCCTTCTCGTTGTGGATGCTTTTTCCGAGGGGCTGCCTCTTGATGAAGCGCGCCAGAAGGTGACGGCTCCCCATTCGCTGGTTTCCCTGAACTCCTCGCAGCTGGAGGAGCTTGAAGCCATGGGGACCGTGACATTTTCGGATACGCAGTGGCGGGAGTTGAGAAAGGTATCACCCGGAACTCCCAAACGAATCTCGGGGGTTCTGCCGATCACATGGAATGATTGCACCTGCGGGGAAGCCGTGGAGGGGATTCGCATGGGCGACGGCCGGATCGCGGTGTTGCATACCGACCTTGAAGTAAAAAGGCTATTGGCCGAATGGCGGTATCGCAAGGAGGTGCTCTTGCGGGTGGATGCGCGGGGGCAGTTTCATCTGGATGGCGTTCGGCTTAGGTATCCGCTCCTGCTGGAGGTGTTGCGAAAGTCGGAGCCGGTGGAGGGTGGTGTGGCGGTTTTGAAAGTTCCGGTATCGATGTCGCTGAAGGACCCGGTTTTTGAAGACCGCTTGAAGGTCGTTTACACCCTGCTTGCGGAGAAGGGATGGAACGGCGGCAAGATGCCTTATTGGTTTTAAAGCAGCCTTTTGCGGGTGGAAATGTTTGGAGATGGAACGCCTCCTGCAACCGCTCTACGTAGGCCTCCTTTTGATGGCGCTGTTGCCCTACGCGATAGGGGCCTGGATGCTGGATCCGTTTGTTCTGGCGATCCTTCTCTTCGTGCCTTTGGTGTGGATTGGCTTGCCTATTCTATTTTTTGGGAGCATTGCCGCTCTTTTGCAGGTGTTGCGGGGGCGCACTCCAAAGTGGCCGTTACGGATAGTCGCCGGTGCCGCTTTCTTTGGGATGCTTGGGTTTGGGGCTGTGTATTTGAACGGCAAGGTCTATGACCACCGGGTAACGGCTGCAAAGAGGTACGCCAACGAAGTGGCTCCACTTCTAGAGGCCTACCGGAATCTCCATGGACGCTACCCGGAAACTCTGGGCGATTTGCCTTCATTTCCGCCGCTGCCATGGTTGCTTGATAAAGCCAGCTATCGAGCGGAAGGGGAGGCGTGGGTGCTGTTCTTTCCAAATCCCGACGGTTGGATCGATATCTGGCAGTATGACAGCCGAACCGGGGTATGGGTGCTTTCCTGAAGCTCCCCGGTTTTTGAAGCAAAATCTGCTTCCGGCTTTGGGCGGTTCCTGATTTCCTAAACGGCTCATGAATGCCGATTTTGACGTTCGATACACGGCCGGGTTGGCCCGGTTGAACCTCACCGATGAAGAGGCCGCCAAGTTCCAGGCGCAGCTCTCGGAGGTGCTTGCCTATGTGGAGAAGCTCAATGCCGTGGATGTCTCGCACGTCGAGGCGACTGCCCACGCGCACCCGGTGTTCAATATTGTGCGTGAAGATGAAGCCCGGCCCGGGCTGCCGCCCCAAGAGGCGCTTGCCAATGCCCCTAGGCAGGCAAACCAGCTCTTCCTCATCCCGAAGGTGATCGAATAAACCGCCATGTCTCTCTTTTCTCTTTCTGTTTCCGAACTCCAAGCCCGGTTCCGCTCCGGGGAGGTGACGCCGCTGGACGCCGTGGAAGCGCTCGAAGCGCGCATCGCCGAAGTCAACGGCGGGCTCAATGGCTACCTGACGCGCGATTTCGAAGCCGCGCGCGAAGCCGCCCGCGCGGCCGATATTTCCCTTCCGCTCGGTGGCGTGCCGATCGCGATTAAAGACAACATCAACGTCAAAGGAGCCCCGGCCACCTGTGCCTCGCGGATGCTTGAAGGGTATACCGCCCCGTATGATGCCACCGTCATCGCCCGGCTGCGCGCGGCGGGGGCGATCCCGTTTGGCCGCACGAATATGGATGAGTTTGCCATGGGCTCCTCCAATGAAAACTCAGCCTTCGGTGGGGTGCGTAATCCGTGGGATGCCAGCCGCATTCCCGGGGGCTCCAGTGGTGGCTCGGCAGCCGTGGTGAGTGCAGATGCGGCCTTTGCAGCGCTGGGGTCGGACACCGGCGGCTCCATCCGCCAGCCGGCAGCGCTTTGCGGGTGCGTGGGCCTCAAGCCGACGTATGGCCGCGTTTCGCGCTACGGCCTCGTGGCATTTGCCTCTTCGTTGGACCAGATCGGCCCGGTCACCAAAACCGTGCGCGACTCGGGCCTCCTGCTCAACGCCCTCTCCGGGCACGACCCGATGGACTCCACCTGCCTGAATGAGCCGGTGCCGGATTACACCGCCCTCTTGGGCCAAGACCTCAAAGGCGTGCGCATCGGCATGCCCAAGGAATACTTCATCGAAGGGACGGACCCGCAGGTAGACAAAGCCGTTCGCGAAGCCATCCGCCACTACGAATCCCTCGGGGCCGAGATCGTCGAAATCTCCCTCCCGCACACCGAGTACGCGGTGAGTGTCTACTACATCATCGCCGCGGCTGAAGCCTCGGCCAACCTCGCGCGGTTTGATGGCGTGCGCTACGGCCACCGGGCCGAGGGCGTCTCAAACATTATCGAGCACTACGCCAAGAGCCGCGCCGAAGGGTTTGGCCCGGAGGTCAAGCGCCGCATCATCCTCGGCACCTTTGTGTTGAGCTCGGGCTACTACGATGCTTATTACCCGCGCGCGCAGAAAGTGCGTACCCTTATCCGGCAAGACTTCACCCGCGCCTTCGAGAAGGTGGATGCCATCATTAGCCCCACGAGCCCGGAGTTTGCCTTCAAAGCCGGGGAGCGGACGGACGACCCGCTGCGGCTCTATCTGGCGGACGTCTTCACCATCGCGGTGAACCTCTCCGGCGTCTCTGGCATCAGCCTGCCGTGCGGGTTTGCCAATGTGGAAGGGCGGCAGCTTCCGGTAGGGCTCCAGCTCATCGGCAAGCCGTTTGATGAAGCGCAGCTCCTGCGCATCGCCCATGCGTATGAGCAGAGCACCGAATGGCATAAAGCCCGCCCCGGGGCGTAAAAGCGTATCGGGCCTTTACCGATGCCCCGCTCCGGGTGGAGCGGGGGGGTAAAAGCGGTGCAAGCAACCTCTGGACAAACCGCCCGGTTCCCGCATAGCCTTTTGCTGCCAACTGTTCTATGAGCTCCCTTTTGTTCAAGCGCTTCCTCGCCCGACCCTTGCAGGTCGCCTACATCTTACCGAGTTCCAAAGCGCTGATCCGCAGGGTCGCCAGCAAGATGGATTTTGCGAGGCCCCGCGTCATCGTCGAGTTTGGCCCTGGCGAAGGGTGCCACACGCGGGAGATCGTCCGGCAAATGCACCCGGAATCGCGCCTCCTTCTTTTTGAGCTGGACCCCGAGTTGGCCGCCCATTTGAGAGAGCAGTTTGCGAACGACCCCCGGGTGGAAGTGCTCCACAAAGATGCCGCCTGCCTCAAGGAAGAATTGCAGACCCGAGGCATCGAGCATTGCGACTATGTGGTCTCCGGCATCCCATTCTCCATTCTGGAGATTGGCAAGAAGCGGCAGATTTTGCACGCCGTCCATGAGTCCCTGCGGCCCAATGCCGCAGCCGCCTTCATCATTTATCAATGCACGAATGAGCTGCGGCAGCATGCCACCATGTTCCCGCGCCATAAGTCGGAGTATTTTCTGCAAAACCTCCCGCCGATGGTCGTTACCGTCTACTTCAAGGAAGCGGGCGAAGCGGCTGCCGTGAATGGTAACGGGAACGGGCGGCACCATTGAGTTTTCTTCCGCGCTACTGCGGTGCGGGTTCACCCCTTTTTTTGCAATGAATTGGAAATCGTTGAGTTGTGCCGTGTTGCTTTTAGCGGCTCTCCCGGCCTTGGGGCTTGAAGTAAAGAGCGACTTTGCCACCTCCGGAGTGGATGGGTGGAGCAGCTACAGCGGGGGAGACCCCAGCTCGGTCCTCTCGTGGGTTGCGCCAGGCCATTTGCAGCTGGTGGAAGGGGCGATTGGCAAGAAAGATTACTTTCAGGCCTCCAGCGCGTTTACCGGCAACAAAGCGCTTTGGTACGGCGGCACCCTTTCGTTTGATCTCTACGTCAGCGACGCCTCTAACGCCACCAACTGGCGGGATGATGTCGTCCTCATCGGCACCAATGGCACCCGGTTGATCCATAGCTTCGGCGGCGACCGGCCCGGCATCCAGTGGGGCACGCGCACGCTCTCCCTCTCCGTGGGAGATTGGTATTTTGACACCGCCAACCACACTGCCACTGCAGACAGCGCCTCGTGGAAATGGCAAACCCCAACCGCCCCTCCGCGCCTGGCCACCGAAGCAGAGATCCGCGGCGTGCTCGCCAACATCAGCCTCCTGCTCATCAAGGCAGACCACCGGGCCGGGGGAGAGGTGAACTACCTCGACAACGTGGTCATGGCGGCCCCCGTGCCGGAGCCCGGCGTTGCGGCAGTGGGCGCGGTGCTGGGTGCCGGGGCGCTCTGGCGCTTGCGTCGTAAACGCTAAACGGCCTCCCCCCATCGCGGGAGAAGGCCGTTAAAGAAATAGCCGCGTCTAGCCTAAGGCGTGTCTACGAAGTTAAGTGAAAGGCGATTGCGTGAATTGTAGGCCGTCTCTGTGAGACGGCCGTCCAACCCCATGGCGTTTCACAGAAACGCCCTACAATTTCGCTCCGGAACTTCAAACGATCTAATGCAGTCCTAGCGCAGCTTGCCGCCATAGATGGCGTTATCGCCCAGCGCTTCCTCAATACGCAGGAGCTGGTTGTACTTGGCCACTCGGTCCGTCCGGCAGAGGGAGCCCGTCTTGATCTGGCCTGCGTTCGTCGCCACGGCGATGTCGGAAATGGTGGTATCCTCCGTCTCACCCGAGCGATGGCTGATCACGGCGGTGTACCGGTTCTCCTTGGCCAGCTCGATGGCGTCGAGCGTCTCCGTGAGCGTGCCGATCTGGTTGACTTTGACGAGGATGGAGTTGGCCACGCCACGCTCGATCCCCTTGCGCAGGAAGTCGACATTGGTGACAAAAAGATCATCCCCCACGAGCTGCACCTGCGAGCCGATGGCGTCGGTAAGGAGCTTCCATGTCTCCCAATCGTTCTCGGCAGCGCCGTCTTCGATGGAGACGATCGGGTACTTCGCGCAGAGCGTGCGGTAGTACTCCACCAGCTCCGCGCCGCTGCGCCGCGAGCCGTCGGATTTCTTGAAGACGTATTCGTTGGTCTCTTTGTCGTAGAACTCGCTGGAAGCCGAGTCGAGCGCGATAAAGATATCTTTGCCAAAGACGTACCCGGCGTTTTTCACCGCTTCGGCGATCGACTCCAGAGCGTCTTCGGCAGAGGCGAGTTTTGGGGCAAAGCCACCTTCATCGCCGATCGCCGTGGAGAGGCCACGCCCTTTGAGCACGCTCTTGAGCGCGTGGAAAATCTCCGTCCCCTGCCGGAGCGCTTCGGAGAAGCTGGCGGCGGTTTTGGGGATGATCATGAACTCCTGAAAATCAATCGGCGCATCGGAGTGCGCGCCGCCGTTGAGGATGTTCATCATCGGCACGGGGAGCACCTTTGCGTTCGGCCCGCCGAGGTATTTGAAAAGGGGGATGCCGAGCTGCAGCGCGGCCGCGTGCGCCGTGGCGAGCGAAACGGCCAGCGTGGCATTGGCCCCGAGCTTCGCCTTGTTGGAGGTGCCGTCGAGGGCGAGCATCATTTTATCCACCGTCACCTGGTCTACCGCGTCGTAGCCTTCCAGCGCGGGGGCGATCGTCTCGTTCACATTCTCCACGGCTTTGAGGACGCCTTTGCCGCCGTAGCGGGTGGCGTCGCCATCGCGCAGCTCCCACGCTTCATGCTCGCCGGTGCTGGCTCCGCTGGGGACAGCCGCGCGGCCAATCACGCCGCCGGCAAGTTCAACATCGACCTCCACGGTCGGGTTCCCGCGCGAGTCTAGGATCTGGCGGGCTCGGATTTCGGAAATGGTAGTCAGTGACATTCGGGGCGGAAGCCTATGAGGCAGGGCCGCGAATTGCACGCCGGAATTACAACGGCTCCTCCGCGCCTCCCTCCACCGCGTTGCGGAAAGAGCGGCTGGCCTTGAACTGCTCGAACAACTCCGCATCGATGGAAACGACCTCCGTCGGCTCGGTGGCCATGGCGTTGTAGTGCCACGTCCGCTTGCCTTGCAGCGCCTTTTCGCCAAAGTGGTCTCCCGGCTCAAGGGTGCGCACCACCTCGCCCTCGCGCGTGCGGTACTCGATCTTCCCCGAGCGGAGGATGTAGAAGGAGAACGCCGGCTCCCCTGCGCGGAAGAGGCTGTCTCCCGGCTCCAGGTGCATCTCTTTGACGACCTTGCTCATCTTCGGGTTGAGCAGCGAAATATCGCGCGGGAAAAAGAGATCGAGCGTCCAGTCGATCACCACGCGCAGCTTGCGCTCCAGCCCGGGGAGCTTGGAGAGGTAGACGGTGCGCCAGAGCCACCACGCAAAGAAGCCCGAAAAGCGAAACCCGAACACATCGGCTACGGCCGAACGGCGGCCGATATTGGCCAGCTCGCCCACGCCCTTGTACACAAACGGCTCCGGCGCTTTGCCCGCCAGCACGGCGGCGAGGTTTTTGCCCAGCCGCTTGCCTTGCCGCATGGCAAATTGCCCCGTCGGCGGAGAGAGCTGCCCGTCGGGGAGAGGGATGGCGCCGCAATCCCCCGCCACCCAGAGCCCCGGTTGCCCGGGGACTTGCAGCGTCGGCTCGGTAACGATACGGCCTTTGGTGGCGGCCAGCCCGTTGGCCTCGCAAAGCCGTGTCACCAGCGGGTTCGGAGCGTTGCCCACGGTGGAGACGACGGTGTGGGTCTCGATCACCCGGCCATCGAGGAGGAAGACTTTGCTGGCCGTCACCGCGCTCACCCGGGCTTCGAGGATGATCTCCACCCCCCGCTTGCGCAGCTCGCGCTCCGCGTAGTGGCCCAGCCGCTCGGCGATCTCGGGCATGAGGTGCTTGCCGCTATGCACCAGCACCACCCGCACCTGCTCGCGCCCGGCGTGCGGGTAGAGCGGGGCGACATCGTGCGCCAAATCGGCGATCTGCCCCACCGTCTCCACACCCGAGTAGCCGCCCCCCACGACCACAAAGGTGAGTAGCCGCCGCACCCGCTCGGGCTCCCCGGCAAGGGCGGCTTCTTCAAAGCGGTCGATCACCGCGCCGCGCAGCGCCATGGCGTCGCCCACGGTGTTGATGAGGTAGGCGTGCTCAGCCATCCCCGGTACCCGGCGCAGATCCACCACGCTGCCCACCGCGATGGCCAGGTGCTCGAAGCGGACCTCCCGCGTGCCGGTAAAGGGGCCCGCGTTGAGCGTGAGGCGGTGGCCCGGCAGATCCACATCCGCAATGCGGGCGCGCAGCACCGTCACATCCCCGCAAAGCTGCCGCACCGGCGTGACGACGTGGCGGGGCGAAAGCTCCGAGCCGCAGACCTCCGGCAACATCGGCTGGAAGACCATCGCGTTGCGCTCCGAGATAAGCGCCACCTCCTGCCGGGCCCGTGTGCGGCCCAGCACCCGCGCCAGCGCGCGCGCTGCGTACACCCCCGCAAAGCCACCCCCGGCAATGACCACGCGGAAAGAAAGCAGCTCCCGCCCGGGCGGGATGGCGTTGCGTTCGGTCTCGGCGGCGGCAGTAGGGGAGTTCTCCATGAGAAGGGGGGCAAAACGTTTTCCCCCCTTGACACAGGGGGGCAGGCGTCGCGAAGTTGGCAGGCAACCATGGTTTGCCGCCTCACCAAAGACTTTTTTTTCGAAGCCGCCCACTTCCTGCCCAAAGTGCCGCCCACCCACAAGTGCGCCCGCATGCATGGGCACAGCTACCGGGTCGCCATTTCGGTGGAGGGCGAGGTGGATGCCGAGCTGGGCTGGCTCTACGACCACAGCCGCATTAGCGAAGCGATGAAGCCGATCGTCGAAGAGCTCGACCACCGGCCGCTCAACGAAGTCCCCGGGCTGGAGAACCCGACGATCGAGCACCTCTCCGCATGGCTCTGGCGGCGGCTGGAGGGGCACTGCCCCGGCCTTTGCGAGATCGTCGTTTACGAGACGCCCACCGTCCGCTGCTCCTACCGGGGCGCTTAGAGCCCTTTAACTTAGGATGCACACAATTCATTTGTGAGCGCCGGAGGCCGTTGCAGAGGCTTTGGAGCGCAGCGGCTGTATGGATTCATACAGCCCAAGCTCGAAAGACTTTGCAACGGACTTCGCCGCCGCAAAGGAGGCTGTGCAGAATAAGTTAAAGGGCTCT
>JBBCKB010000031.1:0-65900 GCA_037189965.1 Chthoniobacteraceae bacterium
AGAGCCCTTTAACTTATTCTGCACAGCCTCCTTTGCGGCGGCGAAGTCCGTTGCAAAGTCTTTCGAGCTTGGGCTGTATGAATCCATACAGCCGCTGCGCTCCAAAGCCTCTGCAACGGCCTCCGGCGCTCACAAATGAATGGTGTGCATCCTAAGTTAAAGGGCTCTAGAAAAACCGCTCCGGAGGGATCATCGGCTGCGGGTGGCAGATGCGGTCCACACAATGCTGCCAGCTCTCCTGCCCGGTGAGGATCTCGATCTCCACGCGCAGGAAGTAGATCGGGATCTCCAGCTTCTGCCGCAGCTTGGGAAAGCGCACGAAGTCTTTCTCCGTCGTCAAAATCGCCGCCACATCGCGGTTCACACACCGGCGGATGAACCCCGCGATCTCCTTTTCCGAAAAGCGGTGGTGATCTGCAAAATGGCGGGAAAGCTCGATCTTCCCGCCGAGCTCGCGCAGCGCGTTTTCAAAGCTATCGGGCTGTGCAATGGCCGAGAGCGCGCCAATGTAGCGCCCTTTGAGAAACTCCAGCGGCTGGCGCTCCCCTGTCTCAATATCCTGCAAATACTGGGGCCGGTGCGTGCATTCGATAATCTCCGCCGTCCGGTTGTACTTGCGGATGCGGGAGATCAGCTCCGCGTTCGACTCCCCCGGCACGCTCTTGGTGATAAAGATGTACGACGCCCGCCTCAAGTTGGGCGGCGGCTCGCGCAGCGTCCCCCGGGGCAGGAGGTGCTCGTTCCCAAAGGGCGCTTGCCGGTCCACCAGCACCACATCGAGCCGGTGCTTGAGCCGCAGGTATTGCAGCCCATCATCTAGCAACAACGTATCGCACCCCATCTTCTCGATGGCGTAGATGCCGCTCTTCACCCGGTCGCGATCGACGAGGACGATGACGTCCTTCAAATTACGCGCCAGCATGTACGGCTCATCCCCCGCGTCGCGCGAGTTGAGCAAGAGCTCCTTGCCATCAGAGACGATGCGCGGCACAAACTCATTCTCCGAGCCGAACCGGTTGGCCAGCCGCTTGAGCAACGGCGGCTTGCGGCTCTTGTAGCCCCGGCTCAAAATCGCCACCTTGCGCCCGCCCGATTGCAGCGCCCGCGCAAATTTCTCCACCACGGGCGTCTTGCCTGTGCCCCCCACCGTAAGGTTGCCAATGGAGATGACCAGGCACCCAAGCTGCCGCTCCCGCCAGACGCGCTTGCGGTAGAGCCAAAGGCGAAACTGCACAATCGCCAAATAAAGAAACGAGAGCGCCTTGAGGAACCAGCGCAACAACGCCGCCCGCTTGCCATGCCGTTTGCCGAGGATGACCTCGATGGCAAACTGCTCAAACTCGTCCAACCAGCGGCGCACGGTTCCTTATTTTTTGCTGCCCCCCACGCGCACGCCGTCGTTATCGGCCTCCACCACCACCGTCCGCGCTCCGGGGTTGCCCGCTGCTTTGGCCATGGCGCGCGCCACGGCGTCGGCCTTCTCCAGCGTCACACACGCAATGGTGGAGCCCGAGCCGCTCAGGAAGCCGCCCAGCGCCCCCGCTTTTTCGCCAGCGGCGATCACCCCCGGCAAAAACGGCACCAGCGGCTGGCGAAACGGCTGGTGGAGAAAATCCTCAAAACAGCCGTGCAGCGCCTCATACTGGCCGGAGGCAAACGCCGCCGTGATCCGCGCCGCATTGGCCGCGCTCGCCACCGCCAGCTCGTGCTGAAGCTCCGAAGGGAGCACGCGCCGCGCCTCCGGGGTCGCAACTTCGAAATCCGGAATGAGAAGGACAAACTTGAGCTTTGGCGCAACAGGGAAGGAGAGGCAGCTCCCCTCGCCCGCCACGGTAAAGCCACCAAATTCCGCCGGGGCCGCGTTATCCGGGTGCCCCTCCAGCTCCGCACAGAGGAGAAATAACTCCTCCCGGTCAAGCGGCTCGCCCGCCAGCGCATTCAGCCCGTGGAGCACGCCGAGCCGCACCGTCACGCTACTGCCCAGCCCGCGTGCCTGTGGCACTTCGCCGGAGATCGCCCAGTCAAACTCAAACGCCTTGCACTCCGCCGTTTCAAAAAAGGAGGCCGCCGCCTTGGCGACGATGGGGGGCAGCTTGGCCGCCGGGCGGCCTCGGCGCACCGTCACCTTATTATAGAGGCGCAGCGCCACGCCAAGGCAGTCATAGCCGGGGCCGAGGTTGGCGGTGGTACCGGGAACGCGAGTGGTAACAGAGTCGATCATCTTTTGCCTTTGGAGCATGCGCCAAGGCAGCCCGGTGCGGAAGTTTTTTCCTCCCCGCGCACTCATTCCCCGCTTGCATGGGGGCGCGCTCCCGGCCCACCCTTGCGGCCCCATGTCTTCCTCGCCCTTTTCCGCCCTGCGCCGCGATGGCCGCGCGCACGACCAGCTCCGCCCCGTCTCCTTCACCCCGCACTTCGCCCCCCATGCCACGGGGAGCGTCCTCGCCTCCTTTGGGCAGACGCGCGTCATCTGCTCCGCCATGGTGCAGCCCGATGTGCCCCGGTGGATGAAAGAGCAGCGCGTGCCGGGTGGGTGGATCACCGCCGAGTACTCGATGCTCCCCTACTCCACGCTCGACCGTAAACCGCGCGATATCGCCAAAGGCAAGCTCGACGGCCGCTCCTCCGAAATCCAGCGCCTCATCGGCCGCTCCTTGCGCGCCGCCGTGGACCTGCGCGCCCTCGGCCCCCGCACGTTGTGGATCGATTGCGACGTCCTCCAGGCCGATGGTGGCACCCGCACCGCCTCCATCTCCGGCGCGTGCGTCGCCGCCGCCCTCGCCTTCCAGCGGCTGGTCGCCGAAGGCACCCTTTCGACATCGCCCCTCAAAGGGCTCGTCGCCGCCATCTCGTGCGGCGTGGTAGAGGGCAACCCGCTCCTCGATCTCGACTACCTCGAAGATAAAGCCGCCAGTGTGGACATGAACCTTGTGATGACGGAAACCCTCCAATTTGTGGAAGTCCAAGGCTCCGGCGAGGAAGCCTCCTTCAGCGATGAAGAGTTCCAGGCCCTCCTCTCCCATGGCCGCAAAGGCATCCGCGAATTGCTCGCCGCCCAGCGTAACGCGATTGAAAACGCACAAAAAGAGACGATTCCTTCTTAAAAACGCTTGACCGCAAGGCGTTCTACCGACACCTTTACCGCCTTTTCACCCAAACCCTTTCTCTTTCTATGTCACGTATTTGCAGCATCACAGGGGCCGGCGTCACGCGCGGCAGCGTCATTCATCGCCGTGGTATGGCCAAGAAAAAGGGGGGCGTGGGCCGTCACGTCACCAAAAATGTACCGCGTACCTTCACGCCGAACCTCCGCACTAAGCGCCTTTGGGTGCCGGAGCTCGATTGTTTTGTGGTCATCAAGCTTTCCGCTCGCGCCCTTAAAACTTGCGCGAAGAACGGTGCTTATGCCACTCTGAAGAAAGCGGGCCTGCTTTAAAGAGCCAACCCCGGTTAGCAAAACGGGGTTTTTCGGGAGCAGGGCCGCTGTAAACCAAATAAACAGAGACCCCTCCCAAAACGAGCCTTCTCCAACCCAAACCCAAATTCATCCTATGGCTTACAGCGTCAAAAGCGGAAAAAGCGGTAAAGAATATTTTCTTCATGCCCGGAAGCAGCAGCTCAAAGGCGGCCAGACTGTGACTCTCTACTACTTCGCCGGTGCCGCCGGGGAGTTGGCCATTGACAGCCTGCCTGAAGGGTACGAAGTCTCCGAAAACAGCAACACCGGCCTCCCCCTCCTCAAAAAGAAGAAGTAGAGCCCGGCAGCTTTTTCTCGTCTCTTTCCACGGCGGCTTTGGGGGTTTCCTCCAAAGCCGCCGTTTTCTTTCCCCCTTGGTTCTCCGCCATCTTCCAAAGGTGGAGCACCGCATACGCCCGCCAGGGAGCCCACCCGCGGGAGAGCTCCTCCGCCTCCCGGGCCGAGACCCGCCCGAGCGCCTTGAGCACCGCCACATCCCCCGTGGGAAAGGCATCCGGCCACCGCAGCGCCCGCATGGCGATATACCCGGCCGTCCACTCCCCCACCCCCGGCAGCGCCACCAGCCGCGCCCGCACCTCCTCAGGCGGTAAGCCCGGCTCCAACCGCAGCCCCCCGGCCACCCATGCCCGTGCCAGCTCCCCCAAAGCCCGAGCCCGGGCCGAGACGATTCCCAGCGAGGCCACCGCATCCCCCCCCGCAGCCGCCACTACCTCGGGCCTTGGCGTCAGGTGGGTGAGCCCCGCCACCGGCACCTCCACCCGCTCGCCAAACGCCTCGGCAAAGCGGCCCGCCAGCGTCGTCGCCGCCTTCACGGTGATCTGTTGGCCCAGAATGGCGCGCACCGCCATCTCAAACCCCTCAAACGCCCCCGGCACCCGCAACCCCGGGTAGGCCTCCACGCTCGGGCGGAGCCGTTCATCCCGCGCCAAATGCTCCGCCACAAGGTCAGGCCGTGCCGCGAGGTCAAAAAGCTGGCGCAGCCGCCCCAGCAGCGCAGGGAGCACCGGGGCTAGCGAGTGCGAAAACGTCACCCGCAGGCAATGCTTGCGAGGCTCATGCCCCACCCGTATCCACCCCACCTGCCCCCCAAGGGCCACGGTGCGGGCGTACTCCCCCCCGGCCACCACCTCCACCCCCTTCATGGAGCGCGCCGCCAGAAAGGCGAGCAACGCCTCCCACGCAAACGGGGGCCGGTAGCCGAGCCGGAGCGTGGAAGCGCCCGCCGCGCCCTGTGGCACCCCCTCGCGGCGCAAGCGGGTGGGCGGCATCCGGTAGCGGCTCAGAAAAGCGTCATTAAACCGGCGCAAACTTCCAAACCCGCTGGCAAAGGCGATGTCGATCACCGGCAGGCTCGTCTCGGTAAGAAGCTGCTTGGCCAATAGAAGGCGGCGCGTCTGGATCAACCCCATCGGCGTCACCCCCAGCTCTTGCCGCACCACCCGCCGGAGCTGCCGCGAGCTGAGCCCGAGGTGCCGGGCCGTCTCCTCCAGCCCCACCTCTTCTTCCAGCGCCCCTTCGTGGATGCGGGCCACCAGCAGGTGGGCGATGCGTTGAGCCCGATCCACCGGTGCGCTCCCCGGGGCCAGCTCCGGGCGGCAGCGCAGGCACGGGCGGAAGCCCGCCGCCTCGGCAGCCGCAGCGTGGGGGAAGAAGCGGCAGTTGGCCCGCTTGGGGGTCCGCGCCGGGCAGACCGGGCGGCAATAGATCCCCGTAGAGGTGATGCCCGCGAAGAACACCCCGTCAAACCGAGCATCCTTCGAGCGGAGGGCATCGTAGGCTCCATCGTCATTGAGCGGCGTTGTCATTTCTTGCGATCAATATAGCGCGCCCCCCTTTCGAACTCCGGCCATTTTCGGCCATGGCTGCCGATTTTCATCTCCCTGTCCGAAAATGGCGAGCAAACGACCCATTTTCGCCCCAAAGTAGCGCCATGAGCTGTTTCTGGAAAACCATCGACTCCCCCGTGGGCCGTCTCACCCTCATTGCCGATGAGGCGGCGCTGCTCGCGGTCTTGTGGGAGAACGACCCGCCCACGCGCGTCCCCCTCGGTGAGCGAGTGGAGGCCCCTGGCCACCCCGTGTTGCAGGAAGCCGAACGGCAGCTTGCCGAGTATTTTGGAGGCCAACGCCAAGCCTTCACGCTAAAGCTCCACCCTCGCGGCACCCCTTTCCAAACCCGCGTGTGGCAGGCGCTGCTCACCATCCCCCACGGCGAGACCCGCAGCTACGCTCAGATTGCCCGCGCCATCGGCAAGCCCAACGCCGTCCGCGCTGTCGGCACCGCCATCGGGCGCAACCCACTCTCCATCCTCACCCCATGCCACCGGGTGGTTGGTAGTAACGGCAAACTCACCGGTTTTGCCGGGGGGCTTGGGGCCAAGGCATTCCTGCTGGAGCTGGAGGGAGCCCCCTACCTACGCCCCTGAAAGAATGGGAATGGGTTCTTCGCATCCCCCCCCTTGCCCCAGATCTTCATAACCTCCATCGGGGCTACGTGCCCATCGGCATAAGCGGCGTTGATCCACCCATTATGCCGGAAGTTAAGAGCCTCCAGCTTATCCTGCGAATCCTTATTCATCGACGAAGTGGAGACGAGCCAATGGGCCTCAAACTCCATGTATAACATAAGCTCACTAGGGAACTGAACAAACCCCCGTCGCTTGCCCGCGCTGTACGCATCAACAGGGGCATCTCCATAGTCCAGATACCCGTTCTGCGCGTAGCTCAACGGTCGCTTCGAGACTTTATAGATGTCGTCCTTTTCATTTGTCCCTTTGCGGTCAGCAGGGCAGACAAAGACCGTTTTCATGTTCTCCGTATGGTCCTGAATGTTCATGTTCAAGTACGGATAAAGCTCCTGAAAAAAGTAGTACCGGGGGTCAGAGACATTATTACGCGGCCACTGCCCCCCATTATCCGCACTGTACGCGGCAGAAGCCACGTTGATCTGCTGGAGGTTACTCATGCAGCGGGTGGCGCGGTTCTTCTGCAACATCATCCCCGCCGTCACAAAAAGCAGCACCGCCAATACGCCGACAACGGCCACCACCACCAACAGCTCAATCACCGTGAAGGCTGAAGCATTTCGTAGGGAGTGGGATGGACGGTTTGGCTTTCGCATGATTCCGGGGGAGAAATCTTTTAAAGTGACCACACGGTACCACTTGAACCGTTGAAAAGTCAATCTATAATATTATCATCGAATGAGAGGGGGGCGTGCCACCGGGATGTCTACCCCTTGCGGAGCGTTACCTCGACATCGAGCAAGGCATCGGCGACGCGGTTGAGGGTATCTTCGCTCACGCTTTCGTTACACGCAAGCATGAGGTGACTCGCCAGAGCGGCCTCGGCGTTGGGGCAGCAGCCTTTGTAATCCGGGATGTGTTGCACCTGCGGCAGCGTCCACGGCAGCCCCGAAGAGCCAAAGGTATTGCGCTCCTTGAACCATGGCTGCTGGTAAATGATGGAGGTGTATGTCGGTGCGGCAGGCACCCCGCGCTCGGCAAGCCGCCTCGCCACTTCGGCCTTCTCCACCCCGTATTTCTCCTGCCGGTAGCGCAGGCGGACAAACCAATAGGCCGAGGCCCCCTTCTCCGGCACCCAACCGAGCGAGAAAACCTCAGACTCGGCGAGCCGCTGCGCGAGCAACGCGGCGCGGGCGCGCCGGATGGCCACCATCTCCGAAAGGCGGCGAAGCTGCACGCGGCCAATGCCGGCCTCCAGCTCCGTCATCCGGTAGTTAAGCCCCAGCAAGATATTGCCCTGGCCGGTGCCGAAGGTCTTGCCTCGGTCGGCGAAGCTCTTGGCCCGGGCGCAGAGGGCTGCGTCGTTGGTCACCACCATCCCCCCCTGCCCTCCGGAGGTGTGGTGTTTGCCGCTCATCAAGCTAAACGCCGCGAGCGCGCCAAAGCTGCCGCATGGGCGCCCCCCCCAGGTGGCATCGTGCGCCTGCGCCACGTCCTCAACCACCGGCAGGTTGTGCTCTGCCGCCACGGCGAGGATGCCATCCATATCACAAGGTTCCCCGGCAATGTGGGCGACGAGAATCGCCCGAGTGCGCGGGGTGATCGCCGCGCGCACCCCCTCGGGCGAGACGTTGTAGCTCTCCGCCGAGGTATCGGCAAATACAGGGATGCAGAGGTTAAAGAGAATCGGCCCCACCCCGCCCGGGTCGGTGATCGGCGGGCAAACCACCTCGCTCCCAGGCTCAAGATTCAGCGCGGCAAGCGCCGTATGCACCGCCGCCGTGCCGGAGCTGACGGCGGTAGCGTGGCCGACGCCGACGTGCGCCGCAAACTCTGCCTCGTATGCATCGACCTCCACGCCGCCGTAGCGGTCAAACGCCGTGCGGTTGGCAATCGCACGGTCGATCACCTCCAGCGCGGCCTTGCGCTCCGCCTCGCCGATAAGCGAACGCGAAAACTCCTCCCTCTCGCAGAACTTGCGCGGGGTTTGCGATGCGGATACGGCAGGGCTGGGCTGGGAAGTGGCACTCATAACAAAGCGTGTGGCACTTACTGGTACCATACCAACCCGGGCTGTAAAGCCAAATCAACCAAACACCACACCATACCAGTGTGGAAGACTAACCATACCGGAGCGCCTCGATCGGGTCGAGCCGAGAGGCTTTAAAGGCGGGGTAAAGCCCTGAAACAATGCCGATCGCGACGGCAAACCCGAAAGAGATGAGCACCCCGGTGAGGGTGATGATGGGGGCATTCTCCGTGGGTGCAAAGAGGACGAGGATGCGCGTCATCCCCACTGAGGCGAGCAGCCCGAGCAAGCCGCCGATAATGCCGATGACGACACTCTCCACCACGATCTGCACAAAAATATCGCGCTGCCGTGCCCCGATGGCGCGGCGCACCCCGATCTCGCGGATGCGCTCGGTAATGCTCGCGAGCATGATGTTGGTGATGCCGATGCCCCCCACCACGAGGCTGATCCCCGCGATAAAGCTGCCGCTCAGGCGAGTGGCGCTCACGGAGCGCTCGATGCTCTCAAACCACTCCTCGCGGGTGTCGAAGCCAAAGTCATCAATGCCCCGGTGGGTGCGGTCGAGAATGGTGCGCACTTCTTCAAGCGCGGGCTCGAAGTGGGCCATGTCGCGCACGCGGATCACGAGCTGGTCGAGCTTGTAGTTGGGGCTGTTGTCCGGGTTGATGGCGCTTTTGAAGTCATAGAACATCGTGCTGATGGGGATGACCACGGCATAGTTCTTCGGGAAAAACGGGTCGCGCCGCCGCTCGTGCTTGGAGACGGCCCGCGCCCCGCGCCGCCGCTCAAGCCGCTCGATGGTGGCGGCATCCACCCCCGCGAGGCGTTTGCGCCGCGAAGCCTCGCTTTCATAAAACGGAAAGACACCGATGACGGTAAAGACCCGCCCGTTGATGCGCACCGTCTCCCCCACCGGGTCGATCTCCGGGTCGTGGGGCCAAAGGTCTGCCACTACCGAAGCACCAATGACGACAACGCGGGAGGCGTTGTCCACATCGAGCTGCGAGATCATCCGCCCATTGGCGATCTCGTGCCGGTTGAGCAGGAGGTACTCCGGGTCGCTCCCCGTCACCCGGGTGCGCACCGTCTGGTTCATAAAGGATACGGCGGCGTTCCCGATATACGCTTCGGCAGAGACGGCATCCACCAACGAGGCGCTCCGCTCGATCGCCTCCACATCAAGCATGGTGCGCCCGGGCGAGAGGAACGCAATATCCTGCACCTCTTCGGAAGGGTCTTTCTGGGTGATCTGGACACGCTCCACGCCGCCATTGGCCTCCAGCCGCTCGCGCATCCCCTGCGCAATCCCCTCGGTAAGCGCAAACATGGAGAGGAGGCTCGCCACGCCGAGGATGACGCCCAGCATGGTCAAAAAACTGCGAAACTTGTGCGCGCCGATCTCCTTGAGACCGATGAGAAAGCCGAGCCAAAGGTTCATTCCAGCTCCTCCTGGCCGGGGGTGTGGATGCGGCCGTCGCGCATGATGATGCGGCGCGGAAGCCGCGCGGCGATGCTGTTATCGTGCGTGACGATGACGATCGTGCTCCCCGCCTCGCTCAGCTCCTGAAAAAGCTTCAAAATGGCCTCGCCGGTGTGCGAATCGAGGTTCCCGGTCGGCTCATCGGCAAAGATAATGCGTGGGCGGTTGACCAACGCACGCGCTATGGCCACACGCTGGCACTGGCCACCACTGAGCTGGAGCGGGGTATTGCCGGTGCGGTGGCTCAAGCCGACCCGCTCGATCGCCTCCAACGCCCGCTCACGCCGCACGCGCGCGGAGACTCCGGCATAGACCATCGGCAGCTCCACATTCTGTACAACGTTGAACTTGGGCAGGAGGTTGAACGCCTGAAAGACGAAGCCGATGCGCGAGTTGCGCATGGCGGCCAGCTCATCGTTGGTGGCCTTCGAGACATCCACCCCGTCAATCACCATTTGCCCGCTGGTGGGGGTATCCAGACACCCAAGCAAGTGCATGAGAGTCGACTTCCCCGAGCCGCTCGGGCCGATGATGGCGAGAAACTCCCCCCCCTTAATGGAAAGAGTGACGCCGTTGAGCGCGGCGATCTCCTGATCGCCGACCCGGTAGCGTTTGGTGATGTCGGTAAGTTCAACCAGCGCCATGGGCTCGCAATCCGGTCACGATTTCTTGGTGAGCATGCGCGGCTCCACCGTCAAGACCCGCTCGCCAGGTTGCAGCCCTTCTTTGATCTCTGCAAAATCAATGCTGGTGACGCCGAGCTTCACCTCACGCGGCTCGGGCGGGGCATCCTGCCCGCCCAAGACGTAAACAACACGCTTGGCGCTCTGTCGCCCCCCTTCGGCAAATACGGCCGAGACGGGCACCGAAAGGACGTCGCTTGCCCGGGCGATGGGCACGCTCATGTTCACCGTCATCCCCGGGCGAAGGTGCGGCCCGGGGTTGAGGATCGCGGCCTTTACCTGAAACCCCTTCACCCCGTTCTTGACGGTCGCCACCGGGGCGATGAAGCGGATCTCCCCCTCCACGCCTTGCTCTTTGGTGGATTCCACCCTCAACGTCACCTTCTGCCCCACCTCAAGCCGGGCCACATCGACCTGGTTGACATACGTATCCAACAGGAGCCGGGAAAGGTCGGCCACCATCATGAGCGTGGTGCCAGAGTTGACACTCGCCGCACCAATGACGACCTGCCCCTCCACCACCGCGACGGAAAGAAGCGTCCCCTCCGTCGGCGAGACGATGCGCGTTTTGCTGATCCGGTCTTCCACGATCTGCAACTGCCGCTGCGAGCGGGCGAGCCCGTTCTCTGCGATGGCGAGGTCGCTGCTGATATTTTCGTAAGCCTCGCGGGTGATCAGATTTTCCTTAAAGAGCTTCTTGGCCCGGTTGAAGTGAAGCCGCGCGCGGTCTACCGAAAGCTGCGCCCCTTCGATCTGGGTGAGGACGCTGGCGCGCTCGCTGCGCAGGTCGGTATCGTCAATCTCGCAAAGCAGCTCGCCCCGGCGGATCTGCTGCCCGGCGACGACATGGATCTTGCGAACCTTGCCGCCCACTTCGGACTTCACCTCCAACTGCACCTCCGGAGCCACATCTCCGGAGACTTCGATGGTGTAGTTAATATCCCGAGCCTCTGCCGTGGCGATAAAGCGTGCCTCCGGCTCCTGATTTTTGGGGCGGGAGAATGCCGAGCCAATACCGGGAGCCCACCGGTACAACCCGGCGCCCAGCAAAGCGAGCACGACAAGCAGGAGGAGTTTTTTCATGACAAGAGGGGAGGGCCTAAAACATGGGGAGCCCAAGAGGCCGGGCAACGCCCCCAAAATGCGCGCATTACCCGGCTACCTTAAAACCCGTACTCGAACTCTTCTTTCAGGGCAACCTCTCTTGCATAGGTATTTTCTCCCTATCGGGGGATCAGGAGGGCCGCCTCGCCATCCGTACGCCATGGCTTCCGGATGCGGCCATGGGCCGTGCCAAGGGCATTGATATGGAACACAATGTCACAAAGGAATGGCCCCGAGATACCGGCCACCGCCAGCGGAATGCTGGCGCGCACGGTGTACGCCCCCTCGCCGGGCACGACCCCGGCCGAGCCTCCCTCCAAGGGGGCCCCGCGCGCAAACCGCTCGCGCTGGAGTACCTGAGGATCGGCAGGGTCCGGGAGAACGACCACACCGCGCCACTTGGCCCCCGCAGCCAGCGGGTCGCGCAGCGAGATTTCCACGGCACTCCCCGCAGAGTAGAGCACCGACGAAGCCTTCAGGTCGGTGTCTTCGATCGTAGCCTCAATCTGGAGCGCCCCGTCGGCAATCCAGAGCCCGCCTTTGGCCACCGGGTTGCCCGCCCACTCCACCTCCAGCGGGAGGCGCTGCTCGCCACTCGGGTCGGTGGGGATTTCAAGCCGCTCGCGCACGGGGAGGTGCAAATCGAGCTCCACGGTCTGCGCGGAGGCGGAGGTGATGGCGAAGATCAATTCGTGGGAAATCTCCCCTTCCGTTGTCCGCACCACCCGGAAGGGAAGCCTCATCGTCTCCCCCGCTGCAACTTCCACTGCCAGCTTCTCAACCGAGAGGGCCACCCCCTCCTGCCCCGAGACACTCAGCCCCACCTCTCCGCAGAAAGGGGTTCCGAGCCGGTTCTCCGCCACGAGGTGCAACTCAGCCTCGCGCTCGCCCCCAAAGAACGGGAGCCCCACGGCTTCGATGGAGAGGAACACCCGCGCCGCCTCCGAGAGCGGCTTGCCGGTATTGCGCACCACAGGGTGGAACTCGCCGAGGAAGCCGTCGCGCTGGTGCGCTTCGATGAGCTCATCGCACATGGCCCAGATGCGGTCGAGCGGCAGGGAGGCGGCGGTGTTCGGGTCCATCATCGCAGCCTGGTAGATGTACTCGCGCTGGCGGGTCACGGCGGCTTCCACCGCAAGCTCCTGCACGTTGAGGTTGGTGTTGATGATCGCCTCCAACTGCGGCGGCAGCGCCCCCACGCGAGTCGGCTGGAGCCCCTGCCTGTCGACGAGGCATGGCACCTCCACACAGCACCCTTCGCGCAGGTTGGAGATCAACCCCCGGTTGGGCACGTTCCCATAAACCACCGAGGGCACCCCCGACTCCATGGAGCCGATGATCGTGGAGCCGTACTCCACACTCCTGCGAATCTCCAGCGGGCGGCTCGTATCGAGCAACTCCGCCTCGTTTTTATGCCAGATGTCCTGAATGACCTCGCATCGCCGCAGGTATTCGTTGATCGGGATGGCAAATTCGCGGATCACCTCCTCCCCGTGGTGGAGAAAGTGCGGCCCGTACTCGCTCTGGTGCTCGCTCGATTCGGTGACAAAGTACCCCAGCCGCCGCATCATCTCAAAGCGCACCCGGTCGTAAGCCACCGTGCCCGGGTTCTCCAACGCACGGAAGAGGAGCGGGAAGGCATCCTTCCCCTTGGGCTCGAAGCGGAGGAAAAACGCCATGTGGTTGATCCCCGCCACCTGGTAGGCGACTTGGGTGGGGTCGAGGTTGCAGTAGTGGGAGATCTGCTGCAACGTCCCCTGCACGCTGTGGCAAAGCCCCACGGCGGGGATGCCCGAAAGACGGTCCATCCCCCACATATTCATGGCCATCGGGTTGGTGTAGTTAAGCAGGAGCGACTTTTCCGCCCCCACCTCCTCCAAAGTGCGTGCCACCTTCACCAGCTCGGGGATGGAGCGGAGCGCCCGGAAGATCCCCCCTACCCCCAGCGTATCGGCAATCGTCTGGCGGACGCCGTATCTGGCCGGGATCTCAAAATCAACCACCGTGGAGGGTTTGTACCCGCCGACCTGGATGGTCGTGATCACGTAGCGCGCCCCAGCGCAGGCTTGCCGGAGGTCGAGCGTGGCCTCCACCCGGGCGGGCACGCCGAGCTGGGCGACCATGCGCTCGGCGATCTTGCGAGTCACCTCCAAGCGCGTGGCATCGATATCCATAAGGCAGATGGTGCTCCCCGCAAGCGCAGGGTACTGGAGGATGTCTCCAATGAGATTCTTGGCAAACACAACGCTGCCTGCACCGATGAGTGTAATTTTGGCCATGGCGGGACCCTACCCCCCATCTCCACTGGCGCAAAGCGGCAAGGCGTGATACATACAGGCTGTTTTGTGATATGCAGGCAACCTCCCAACCCCTCCTTATCTCCGCACCCTTCGGGATGCCCCTGCAAATCATCAATACCCCCCGTTACCATTGGGACAATCACTCCCGAGGAGATGACTCTTTTGTGATTCTTCAGCTCACGCTCCAGGGGGCGGGCATCTTCGAGCTGGGCGGCACACCCCACCCCGTGCCGGAGGACCACCTCTTTATCGCCCTCGTCCCCGAGGCAAGTGTCTACTACTACCCGCGAGAGGCTACCGAGCCGTGGCATTGTGCTTGGGTGAACTTCTACGGGCCGCTGGGGGTTTCGCTCCTGCGGCAGCTTCGCGAGGCGTTTGGCCCGGTGCTCCCCCTCCCCCGGCGCACGGCAGCGCGCGCCCACTTTACCCACCTTACCGAGACGACCCAGCCGCGCACCCCCGTGCACGATCCGTATGAGCGGAGCGCCGCCGCCTACACTTTCCTGATGGAGTGGACACGCGAGCTGGCCCTGCCCCACACCGGCCTTAACGCAACAGACCCGGTACAAACCGCGCTTGCCCTCTGCCGCGCCCGCTACCGGGAGCCGCTCGGCGTCAAAGAGCTGGCCGCCGCCGTGGGCCTCACGCGCGAGCACTTCTCCCGCCTCTTTGCAGAGCGCACCGGCACCACCCCCGCGCGGCATCTGCGGGAGCTACGAGTCGCCATGGCTCGCGAAATGATGCAGAACCCCGGCACGTTGCTCACCGAAGTCGCCCTGCGCTGCGGCTTCCCATCGGTGCGGGCCTTGCGCCGGGCGTTGGCCAGTGTGGTGAGTCAGAAGTGAATGAAATGAATCTCTAACTCACCCCACTCGTGTTACCACGGTAGATCGTGTGAAGATTCGGCGAGAGCGTCGGAAATTGTAGGGCGTTTCTGTGAAACGCCATGGGGTTGGCCTGCCGGCTCACCGAGACGGCCTACAGTTCACGCTTCGCAGCCGTCCTGCCGGGATTGGCTTAACGCAGTAATACTAATCCCCCGGGGGGACTTGGCTGAAGTAGTTCGTAATCCACGAAACGACTTCCTTCCCACCGAGGAAGATGCCTCCAAAAAAGATCACCGTGATGATGAAAAAGATGACCCCCAAAATGACGAAGTAGCCATCGCGCTCCAACATGGCGGCGGCGAGACAGATGATGGTGATCGCGGGGAGAATATTACTGAAGGGCACCGGCAACGGCAGCAGCAGGAGGAAGCCGGAGATGGCGATCATCGCCCCGTTGAGATGGTGCAGAAGTGGCCACTCCACCAGGAAGCTCCACCTCGGGCGCAGCAACGCCTCAAAGCTGGTGGCCACCCGCCGCGCCCCGGTGAGCACGGGCAACAGCGTCTTGGGCGAGAGCTTGGTCTCCAGCATCCGCTCGGGCAGCCATGGCTCCTGCCGCAGCGCAAGGCGCAGGCCAATCAGCGCGATGATGGTGCCGAAAAACGTGGAAAGCCCCGGAAGCGGGATCGGCAGGCAGAACGGCAGGGAAATGAGGATCAGCAGGAGCATGTAGGCCCGCCCCTGCATCGCGGCGATCAACTCCCGCAGGCGGATCGGGTGCTCTGTCAGCACTGCCAAAATTCCGTCAATCTCTTCAGAAAGCCGGAGCTTGCGGCTGGCGGGAGCGGCGGATTTATCCATTCAGGCAAGTATGGGAAGGCGGGGCGGCGGTCTTATAAAAACATTCTCCACGCACCCTCCGCAAGGAGCGGCGCGGCCTCAGTATCATCGGCTTTTTTTTCCATCCGTAAAGACTCAATCTCCTCTGAGGCCAAAAGAGGGTGCACGACCGGAGAGTTACCGAAGTAATAATAGTGTCAGCCCCCCTCTCTTTTCCTCCAAGAGGGGCAACCTTTACTCCCCGTGGGCTGCATCCCGGGCTTTCCGCACCCATTTCGGAGAGGGGCCGGGAAGTTCGCCGGATTCAAGCATCCCCAGAAATGCCTCTGTGGAAAGGAGGGGAAACCGCCGGTTGCCCTCGCCCGCACGGGCCATCACCTCCGAAGAAGCCCCCTCCGCGGCCGCGCTCGATTCAAACCAAACCACCTCGGCTAGTGGCCGCCCGGCACGGATCTGCACGGCCCTGCGCCCGTTTAACACCACGTGGGAAAACCGATGGAACCCCGGGGCATCCGCCACTTTGATGGGGAGCACATTTTCCCCGGAAACCGCCACCCGCTCAAAGACTCCCCCATGGTCCAGCGCCAGGCCCGTGTGCAGCTCCGGCCCGCTGGAGAGAACGACGACATCCCGCACCGTTACCGCCCCCCCGACGCGGAGCGCTATCGGGCAGTCCAGAAGAACGGCCCCCTCCAATGTATGCTCGACTCCAATGTCGCGCGGGGTAAAGCCGTAGCCGATCCCGCGCACGCTACGCACCACAAGGTTACGTGTAACGGTCTTCCCGCCCGTGTTGGCGTTGAAGACACCGTTTTGGCAATGCTCGTACACGGCTCCATCGAGAAGCACCTCTGCCGAGCCGTGGGCGCTGAACCCTTCATCCCCCATCTCCCTCGCGTTGCATTCGTAAAACTCGATGGCCCGGACTTCTCCGTGGATGTTGTAGCCATCATTCCAAAACGCCCGGGCGTTAAAGTTTTTGACCACGAGATGCGCCGTGCTCCCGCTGATCTGCACGCCATTGGCCCGGGTACATACTTCAACGGAAAACGCCTCCGGCCCCTTTCCGCCCGGGGGCTTCCAGTAGACTCCCCCTCCCTCTTCGCACCATTGCCCCTCCTTGAGAGCGGAGGGCGCACTCTTGGTTGCTGGGAGAATGCGTCCATCCACCATGAGGAAGCGCTTTGTGCGCAGATCCCGCCGCGTATAGGTGCCGGTGGCAGCATCCGCACTCCACCCCGAGGGAGAAACCGGGTCGGAGCCGACCAGCTCACTCCCCTGCCCGTCGATCACAATCGGCGCTTCTGCCTTCCCCCCCGCCAGCCCGAGAAGATCCACCGTCTCCCGATACCCCCCCGCTACCGGGTGGACGCGCACGGTATCTCCCGGCGCGGCTGCGCGCACAGCGCCAGTGATGGAACGGTAAGGGTGCGCCGCCGTCCCATCCTCCAGGCCAGGTACGGCATCCGCGCGGACATGGATCTCGCCCGCCCTCAGCACAGGCACGGCCAGCCCGCCGCCCAGGCATATCGCGAGCACCCTTTTCATGATTCGATATTGCAACTTCATGACACTTCTTCTGGTTGAACTTCCGAAAGCGCCGCACCCTCCGCCGTGAGAAGCATGGCCTGCCCATACGTTGCCAAAGGGTAGCTTTCTCCCTCGGCCGAAGCAGCTGGCAAAGGGGCCCACGCTGTGATGATGGATCGCCGCATCTGCCCCTCCCACCAGGCGATCTCCTCTTCCTTCCCGGTAAAGACATTGCAGAACCATTCCTCCAACGCGGCTCCAGCATAACGGGCCGAGAGGTGGTGGCGGATTCGCGCTTCCAACGCCGCGAGGCGCTCGCGCAAGTCGCGCAGCGTCTGTAGGCGCGGCATCCACCCGGCCTCCGGCAGCCGCCGCACCCGGCCATAACAGCGTACAAACTCAAACACCGTCTCCAACTCGTGGTAGACCGCCTGAACCTTGAGCATGAGGAGGATGCTCTCCCACTCTTCGCGATGCCGGGTCAGCGAAGGCAGGAGTTGCTCCATCTCTGCAATGAGCGAATCCTCCACCCGCCACTCTTCCCGGCACTTACCGATGGAGAAAAAGAGACGCTCCAACGTTTCCTCCGGCACGTCGGGGAAAAAGCTCTCCCGACCGCCGATGGCTGCCAGAATCGGCCAAGCGACGTTTGGAATCAGGTTGGGGACGGTGCATGAGTTTGACCTGGCCCATTGCGTAACGATAACGCCCTCCAGCCCTTCACGCCGCGCCACCTCCCCCCAATGCCGCAGGTTTGCCATTCGCCGGTGGTAATAGGGCAGCAGGCTGCGATCTTCCGTAATCGTCCCGCCCGCACCTCCCACCACACGAAACCCCAACCGCTTCCAAATCCCCGCACTAAAGAGCGGCTCCACCTGCCAGGGAGACTCCCGGTAAGGTGCCACCAATGCGCCAATCTCCGGAGGCCACTCTTCAAAGAAACGGAGCCCCTCCCGAAGGGGCACAGGCCCGGCCGGGCCGTTCCATGGGTCAAGCCGCCAGCGCCTGCTGCACCGCGCCCCGGAGAAGGTCACCACACTTTGCGGCTCCCCCGTGGCGGAATAGTTCCACGGCACAAGGATCACCCGTTCGCGGAAAGAGCGGATGCGCTCCAAATGCCGAGGCTCGAGATGTTCCTCCAACATATCCGCCCAGATCAGAGGCGTCTTGCCGTGCCGTTCGCAAAGTGCGCACAGGCTTTCCAGATAATCCAAAAAGAGCGTTACGACATCCTTGCCTGTCTTCCGGGCGTGGAGCGTCAGCCCAACGGCTTCGTCCATGCCGAGGTGCACCCAGCGGGATTCGGGGTGCGCCAGGAGCACCTCTTCAAGCAACCCGGCCGCCCATCTGGATGCCTGCGGGTTCCCGATATCGAGATTGCGCGGTATTCCCAGCGGATCAGCCGCCAAGGCGTAGCGCTGGTAATCCGGTTTGAAGAAAGCATACTCCAGATGCCCAAGACATTGTTGGAGAGGGATCACCTCCACCCCCGCTTCCCGGGCAAGCGCAAGAAACCCGCGCAGAAACTCCGGCGTCCAAACCTCCCCGGGGTGTCGCGAAAGGGCTGCCCCCGCGAAAGGGAAGGCATCCTCATACTCCACGAGCACCGCATCATACCCCAGTGCCTTGAGATTGGCAAAATAGGCCTCGTAATAGGCGGGGCGATACCGGACCCCTTTGAGATCCAGATGAGCGATGAGCCGGGGTGCGCCTTGCATACCGTCTTGTGGTTCGTTCAATTGACGGAAATAGGGATAAGCTCCACGTCATCAAACCAAATCACGTCATTGACGGACTTCTGCCCGGTGGCCAACAGCTCCAACCGGAGCTGGCTCTGCCCCTGAGGGATGCGGATCACTTCTTCGATCGATTGCCACCCCTCCCTGGGAGAGTGGGCCGCCGTCAGTCGCCACGCCTCGGTGCCATCCGCCCAGCAAAGCCGAACCCGCGCTTCGCCCTCGCCCATCTGCCGCACCTTCACCCGGAGCTTGTAGAAGCCGTAGGGCACCACCTCTACCTCCTGCGAAACCGTGCTCGCCTTTGGCCCCTCCATCCGCACGGAGCCTCCGGCCCTCCGGCCAAAGCGGCCATCGTAGCGCACGGCCGGCTCCCCGGGAGGCAGGCTCCACCCCGTAAGCCCCTCGGCGTCCTTCACCCCCGTGCCAAAAGCGCCATTCTGAACGCGGTTCGCCAACGTACCACTCCGCAGCGCCACCTTTCGCTCCCGAATCTCAAACTCCTTCCCGGCTCGGGCAAGAGCCGCCTTCTGCGGGTCGAGCGCATTGCGCAACGCCTGTGTCGCCCCGGGGAGGATATCATCCCACGACTGTGGGTTGACCCGCTTGGCCTTCGTCGGCCACCAGCGGTATTGCTCCCCCCAGATCCAGACATACTCATCGCTAAACTCCAGAGCGGAATGGAGCGCCGCCTGAAACCGATCTACCAGCCGCCCTTCCAGCGGCGGGTCCATATAAACATCGGCGTGGATATTTGCGATGGGCGCACCGGTATAAGCATCCATGTAGATCGCCAGCGCAGCACGCACCTGGTTGCGGTATTTTGCGCGGTTCTCAGGAGCCACCAAAGCCAGGGTGGAATTCCGCATCGCGTTGACGTGTTTGAGATATTGCAACTCGGAGCTATGAGGGTAGGCATACTCGGCCCCATCCACGATCGTCATCGTAGGCAGAAGCGCATCCAGCCATCCGTTCACAAAGGCCGGGTAAAGGCTGTAATCCTTCCGCCCCTCCAGCCCCTCCCGTGGGTCCGCCCCCAACCCGCCCAGAGCGGCACCACTGTTCATGAACAGGGTAAAGAGCGTCATCTGCGGGTACTCCTCCCCGAGCGCCGTCATCACCTCCCGGCCCCGCTGGCGGGCCTTGGCCGCATATTCATCAAAAGAATGCTTCTCCCGATTTACCTGCCGATTGTAAGCAAAGGCAGGTAGCGACCGGCCGATCTCCGGGTCAAACATGATCCCCTTGAGGCCCCCCTCCCGGGCGATCCATGCCGCAATGCGGAAGTGCTCGGCAACCTGCTTCCACGCAGCATCGTCAAACCAATCCAACGCCGGCCCCGGCCCGACGGAGAGAAAGTTATCCGTCAGCTTGGAAGATTTTGCCTTCTGGAGGAATTGCAGGTCTTTCTCAAACCATTCCTTCTTCCATGGCGTGGCGGTAAAAGCGTTGCGAAGCGTCACCTTCCGGCCAGCGTCATCCGTCGTCTCGATTTGGACGCGCACCCCGGAGAAAGGGGTCTTCTCCATCTCCTTTAGATTTTCAAACAACGACTCCGGGTCCGGGGAGTCCCACCCAAAGGCGAGTAACTTCCTGGGCACAGGTCCCCCACCGCTGTCATGAGAAGCGGTGGACGCCGAAGCGGGTGGAACCAACAGCAGCCAACTGGCAGCCAATAAATGTGAAAGGGTAGGTTTCATACAGTAGGAAAATGAGATTGTGGAACAGGCAGCCCGCAGCCACGGGCAAGCGCTGCAAACGCCTCGCCTGAAGGGCTCGGGAAGAGAGAAAAAGAAGAAGGGGGCCCGACTATTTCCCCGCCAAAGCTTCAAATTGCTTTCTGGCGTAGAAAATCCCCCCGTTGGTTAGCGTGCCGTAGTTGGGCTCCAGCCGCCAATCGTTGCGAGTGGGCTGGACAAGCCGGACATGCCCATCGAGAAAGAAGAGGTTTAACCCACGCTCCGTTTTCGGGCCATGGTATTGCGCTTTCTCTCCACCCCCGCCGGCCTCAATCGCCGAAATACTTCCCCCGGCATCCCTTTCGGATATCCCCCACATCGTCATGTTAAGGTGGCTCGGAGAGGAGAAGGAATCGTAATAATACATCTCACTAGCTAAAACGACCCGCGAAACCGGCACCGGGATGCCATTGAGCCGGGGGTAATTGATGCAAAGGCCCGCATTTCCTGTGTAGTAGAAGTTCCGGTTCTCCTCGCGATCCTTTGCAGTGGCCAAGGGGCATCTGAGCTGTTGGGAAGGCACTTTGTGAAGGTAAGGGCGCACCCAATACTCAAAGCGCGGGTAGGTGGAATATTCCGTCTGGCTCTGGGAACCATTGCCGTCCCACCACGGAAGGCCGGAGTGGTCATTGGCGTAGGCCAGAACACTCGCTCCGAAGCTCCGCAAAAGCCCCATGCATTGAACCTCCTTCACATGCAGCTGCGAGCGCTGGTAGGCAGGGATGGCCATCAGCAGCACCACACCGAGCACGGCGAGCGCAACCAGCAACTCCGCGAGGCTAAAGCCTGCCTGCAACCGCCGAGTGGGGGAGACGTAAACCATCGGAGAAATACACTAATAGACTGGGGAGACCTCCACGGCATCAAACCAGAGTTGTTCCCCTTTCGGGCCGCCATTGGCGATGAGTTCGACAACCATGGTCTTCACACCCGGCGGAGCAACGACAATACCGCTCACCGGCACCCAGCCTCCCGCTTCCTGCAAAGAGGCATCGGGAGAAAGGAAGATCCGGTCAGACTGGCTCAGGAGCAGCTCACCGTTCGAGCGCTTCCAGCGAATGCGGACTTGCGCGCTTGCCTTGCCCTCCTGCCGCACCCACGCGCGGACCCCGTAAATACCCTTTTTGGCTTTGCCCTCCCGCAAATCCACCTCCTGGTAAAGCACCTCGCGGCCCGGGCCGAAGAACCGGAGTGAACCTTGCGAAGCATACCCCGCTGCCGCATCATGCCCGAAACCGCCTACCGAATTCCCTTCGGCTCGCGCGGCCCATTCTCCCGCGGGCGGGTTGGCGAAGTTTCCATTGAGCACCAAGTTGCGCCCTCCCCCCTGTGCCTTCTCAAACTGTGCAGCGGCCTCGCGCAATGTCTGCTCGAACTGCGGCGTCGGGTCCAAGGCGTACCGGATGGCGTCAGAAATTCCGGGGGCAACCTCGTCCCACGTCTCGGCCTTTACCCGTTTGCGGTCGGTCGGCCACCAGCGGTACTTCTCTCCCCAGAGCCAGACATATTCATCGCTGATCGCAACGGCATGTTGAACGCTCTCCCCCAGCCGCTGGACCCGCGGGGAGTCCCCCTTTTCCGTGCCGCCCCCGGTTGGCCCCACGTAGTGCTTGGAGCTCGACGGGTTGACATAGGCATCAAGATAGATCCCAAAGCCCACCCGCACCTGTGCCCGGTATTTGGCCCGGTTCTCCGGAGCCACCAACGGCAGGCTGGCACTATAGACACTGTGCGCCCAGCGGTGGAACGTTGCTTCATCCGTCGCGGTGTACGTTTGCTCCAAACCATCGACAATCACCATCGTGGGAGGGATCGCATCGAGCCAACCGTTCACGAAAGCGGGGATGAGGTGGTAGCTGCCGCCCTCAATCTTATCCAGCGGTGCCTGATCTTCCTGAACCGAAAGCGGCCCCCGAGGGCCAGCGGGCTTGAGGTCTTTGCCATCGAGGTAAAAGTGGGCGGTCCGCCCTCCATGGTGTCCTTTTCTGAAAAAAGGCGAGTACCCCTGCCCCCCGTTAAGGAATAGGGTGAAGATGACCATATCCGGGTATTCCTCCGCCATTGCCTCCATTGCCTCGCGACCCCGCTGGCGTACCTTGGCCGCGTACTCCGCAAAGCTATACCGCTCCCGGTTGGGTTGCCGGTTATAGCTAAACGCGGGTTGGGAAGTCCCTTTCTCCGGGTCGAACAGGATCCCCTTCAAGCCACCTTCTTTGGCGACCCAGGCGGCGATGCGCAGGTGATCCACCACCTGCTCCCAAGCGGCATCGTCAAACCAATCCACCTTTGAGCCAGGGCCGACGGAAAGGAAGTTATCCGTCAGCTTCTCCGAGCGCACCGCTTTTAGCTTTGCGATGGCATCGGCAAACCACTCCCGCTTCCAGCGTTCGTTGCGGAAGGCTGCTTGGAGGTCGACCTTCCTGCCCTGCTCGTCCGTCACATCCAGCAGGATGCGCACACCGTCAAAGGGGGTCTGCTCCATCTCCCGGAGGTTTTTGACAAACGACTCCGCGTTCGGAGAATCCCACCCTACCGCGATGAGCTTCTTACGCGCGTAGAGATCAGGAATCCCCTCTTTGGGTAAGGGTGCACCATGAGCCAATGAGATAAACGGGAGCACCAATGCGAGCCCGCCCCACAGCGGCAACCCTGTTTTTGAATGAAGACGTTTCATAGCAAAGTGCGGCTTTACCGAGCGTTGCGCTGAAGTTGGGCACGGCCACTGGCCCGCTTCCCAAAGACCACCAAAATACCACATGCCCCCACCCCCAGAAGAAGCTGGGCCACCCCGGGCTCTGGAATCGCCTGAACATCGAGGGAGGAAATATAACCCGTAAAATTCACATTCCCGGTTTGCTGAAGAAAGATGAGACTAAGCTCTTGATTGGTGAAAGCGCCGCTTTCCAAATTAGCTACCGTGAATGAAAAGGCCGTGTTATCCGCCTTTGTGCCCGTTACGGATAGATCGAAAAGTTGTGCCTCGATATCAATGGATAGATGGAAGGTATAGACCGCATTCATCTTGATCTCGGCCTTGGGAAGAATGACGATCTCTCCACCTGTACCCCTGTAATAGAGCCCACCGGTTTCCGTGTGGGTAAAGCCGAAGGAAATCGGCCCGTTACCGGCATACAGATCCCGAAAACTCACCGTGGTATTGGTCCCCTTGTGTTCGGTCAGTTTGAAGTCAAACGCCATTCCCGCCACCACTTCCACCTTTCCTTTCAAGGGGGCGAATGAGGAGTTCATGAGTCGGACATTGCTGTCCCCATTCGTAGCCTTCTTGAGCTTCAGGACATTGGTTGACTCCGATAAATCCCAGGGTGCACGGATAACAACGGCATTCGTCTCCGCGCTTGTGGACCCCCCGGAAATTGCCCATCCGTTGGAACCGATGGCGGTGGCCCCCAAGGTGTACGGGGAGGGTGTTTCAAAGTGGGTCTCATAGCCTGCCCACGAGGTGGCGCCCGCGAGGGCAAAGACGAAGGAAAATGCGATCTGGGAATAGGAACGTTTCATAACTTACAGGGAGGGGGGTTAGGTTCTGGGAAATCAGCGGCGGAGCGAGGGGGTGGCAGCGGCCTTCCGCGGTGGCGCGACGGATTCGCGCATCACCAGACGAGGGGTGACCTCCACTTTTTTGAAAGCCAGCGTCGGCGTCTCCAAACGCTCCAGGATGGAAGCCAGAGCCCACCGGGTGATCTCCTCCGGGCAAACATCCACCGAAGTCAACGCCGGGGCGGCATAAGCAGAGGCGGAAATGTTATCGATGCCCACCACGCTGAGATCCCCGGGCAGGGAGAACCCCCGCGAGGCCATCTCTTTCTGCAACATCAAAGCAATGGAATCACCCGCGATTACCGCTGTCGGCCATTGTTTTCGGTCCATACCGAAGAAGCGGGAGGAAACCGCCTCATAATTATCGCAGTTGAAAAGCTCTTCATAAACGCGCCCACCGGCTTTGCGCATCTGCCGGGCATAAGCTTGAATGCGCCGGTCGACGATATCTACCCCGCCATAAGACGCCGTGATAAAGGCGATATCCCGGTGCCCCTGTTTCTGAAGGTGCTCGACGGCGATTTGAATCATCGCCTCCTGATTCAGCATGACCGTATCCGCATCCGGGACTGTCTGACGGTTGATCTGCACCATCGGATAGCGGCGGGAGATCCATTCCCCCAATGCCTGGTTGCTGGAGTGCATGATGACGCCATCCACCCCCCACTCGATCAGCCAACCTGTCAGCTGCGTTGGGTCCGTACAGGGGCGCACGAGAAGTGAGAAATCACGCTCACTCGCCGCCTCCACCAACCGGCTCTGAAAGCGGTTATAGAAATCTTCATATGAATCATAAATGAACGAGTCCTGCGGGATATTGCGGACCACCGTTTGCGGAATGTACGCCAGCAAGCGCCTCCGCTTCCGGAGCGCTGCTCCCTTCGGCTCGTACTCGTGCCGCTTTCTGGGGACATACCCGAGCCGCTTGGCCGCCTCAAGAATGCGGACTCGCGTGGCTTCGGAAACTTCCGAAGAGGCATTGTTGAGAACCAGAGAGACCAACCCCTGGGAAACATTGGCCGCAATGGCCACATCTTTCTGACTCGGTTTTGCCTTGGACATGGCGGCATTATAAATTTTTATATTTCCTAATCAACTAATATTTCGGTTTTTTTCCGGGAGAAATGGGCGGGATAATGGAGTAAGCTCGCCGCCTGCATGTCGATCGAACGCTCCCTCCAGCTTTACAAGGGTCTCGTCAAAGTCAGCGGTTTGCTCGTGGAGGTGACGGACGCCCGCGAGCTTCTCTCCGCGATTCTGGAAGTCGCCCGCAAGGTGCTCAACGCCGAGGCCGCCGCCCTCTTCCTTGCGGATGAACAGGGCAACCTCCGCCTCGCCCTCTACGCCGGGGGCGATGGCGAGCCGCCGCAGACGCTCGGCGAAGTGGTCGTCCCCCGGGGCGAGGGCATCTCCGGCTGGGCGCTTGAGCACCGGCAATGTGTGCTGGTGCCCGATGTTTCGGCGGACCCGCGCTTCTACCACGAGGGGGCCCGGCGCGCGGGGCTCTCGGTGCGTTCGCTCATCGGAGCCCCCCTTTGGCGTGGAGAACGCCGCATCGGCGTGCTCGAAGTCTTCAACCCCCTGGAGCGGCAAGCCTTCGAGCCCGAAGATCGCGAGGCGTTCGAAGCGTTCGCCAACCTTGCCGCCACCGCCATCGACAAGGCACGTGCCGCCGAACGCCGCCGCGAGGAAGAGCGCATCCGCCAGGAGCTTTCCGTCGCGCACGAGATCCAGCGCTCCTTCCTCCCCGGCAGCCTCCCCGTGAGCGCAGGGCTCGCCTGCGCCGCGCACTATCGGGCGGCCCACAATGTCTCGGGGGATTTCTATGATGTCGCCGAAGTCGGCCCGGACGAGGTCTACTTCGTCATCGGCGATGTTTCGGGGCGGGGCGTACCCGCTGCCCTGTTGATGGCGCAATCGCTAAGCCTCCTGCGGCTCATCGTGCGGCCTGGGCTCTCCCCCGCCGAGACGTTGCGCCGGTGGAACAACGCACTCGCCGGGCGGATGATGCAGGGGTTCTTCATCACCGCGATCGTGGGGCGCATCCGCCCTTCTACCCGCGAAGTCGAGCTGGCGTGCGCCGGGCATGGCTCACCCGTGCTCCTGCGCAATGGCACGCGCGAGGAAGTGCCTCTACAAGGCGTGCCCCCACTGGGGTTGATGGATTCGCACCTCCCCAAGGACAATGCGCTTGTCCTCTGCCCGGGAGATTTCCTACTTTTCTATACCGATGGGTTGACGGAGGCCTCCTCCCCCGAAGGCCAGCTCTTTGGGAGCGAAGGTCTCCTAAGTGCGCTGGGGCAGCCGTTTACCAATACCAGCGACCTACTCTACGCCCTTACCCGGAGCGAAGAAACGCATCGGGGCGGTAACGAACCGGAGGACGACCTGACGCTCCTCGCTTTCGGATTTCGATGAAACAAACGCTAGAATTTTCCAGCCGCGCGGAGAACCTCGCTACCGTGCGGGCCTTTGTGCGCCAGTTTCTAGCCGAGGCCCCCCTCCCCGTGCAGGAGCTGGAAATGCTGGTGCTGGGCGTGGATGAGGCGTGCACCAACCTCATCCGCCACGCCTACCGCGAGGCCGACAAGGAGCAGCCGATTCTCCTCTCCTGCGAACGGCTGGCCCGCAGCCTCCGCTTCCGCCTGCGAGATTACGGCCACCAGACCGACCCGGCTTTGTTTGATGGCCGCCCCATTGACCGCGTGGAACCCGGCGGCCTCGGCCTGCACCTCATCCGGTGCGCTTTTGATGAGGTCGATTTCGCCCTCAAAAAGCTCGGCACGGAGCTGACACTCGTCAAAAAGCTCCCCCTCCCTTAGAGTCCTTTAACTGAAAAGCGGCCCTCCGTTTCCGAAGGGCCGCTGAGTGTTTTTAGTATTCCTACGTTAAGGACGCCTGCGAAGCGTGAATGGTAGGCCGTCTCTGTGAGACGGCGGTCCAACCTCGTGGCGTTTCACAGAAACGCCCGACAATTGCCGGCCCTCGCACCGAACCTTCAAGTCATATCAATCTTCGTCGGTCGCCGAGAGGCGGGCCAGCACGTTGAGATCTTCCAGCGTGGTGGTGTCTCCGGTGATCTTGCCGCCGCTGGCCACTTCCTTGAGCAGGCGGCGCATGATCTTGCCCGAGCGGGTCTTCGGCAGCGCTTCGGTAAAGCGGATATCATCCGGCTTGGCGATGGCCCCGATGTGGTGGCCCACATGGTTGCGCAGTTCTTCGCGCAGCGAGCTATCGGCCTTGACCCCTTCCTTCACAGTGACGAAGACAACCACGGCCTGCCCCTTGAGATCATCCGGCCGCCCCACCGCTGCCGCTTCGGCAACTGCCGGGTGGCTTACAAGGGCGCTCTCAATCTCCGAGGTGCCGAGGCGGTGCCCGGCGACGTTGAGCACGTCGTCAATACGGCCCACGATCCAGAAGTAGCCGTCTTCATCGCGCCGGGCGCCGTCGCCCGCGGTGTAGACGTGCGGGATGAGGCCCCAGTACGTCTCTTTGTAGCGCTGGTCATCCCCATAGATCGTACGCAGCATGGCCGGCCACGGGTGGCGGACGACGAGCTTGCCACCCACGTTGGCGGGGACTTCGTTGCCTTCGTCATCCACAATGGCGGCATCAATGCCAAAGAACGGGAGCGTGGCGCTGCCGGGCTTGGTCGGCACGGAGCCGGGGAGCGGGGAGATCATGATCGCGCCCGTCTCCGTCTGCCACCAGGTATCGACAATCGGGCAGCGGCCACCGCCGATGACGTTGTGGTACCAGATCCACGCTTCGGGGTTGATCGGCTCGCCCACGCTACCGAGGAGGCGCAGGGAGGAGAGGTCGTGCTTCTTGGGCCACTCATCGCCCCATTTGATGAAGGCGCGGATGGCCGTGGGCGCGGTGTAAAGAATGGTAACGCTGTACTCCTCCACGATCCGCCAGAAGCGGTCGTTCTCCGGCCAGTTGGGGGCGCCTTCGTACATGACGGTGGTGGCCCCGTTGGCCAGCGCGCCGTAGACGACATAGGAGTGCCCGGTGATCCACCCCACATCCGCTGTGCACCAGAAGACGTCGTCTTCGCGCAGGTCGAAGATATACTTGGTGGTGGAGTAAACCCCGGTCAGATAACCACCCGAGGTGTGCAAAATGCCCTTCGGCTTGCCGGTGGAGCCAGAGGTGTAGAGAATGAAGAGCGGGTGCTCGGAGTCCACAGGCTCGGCGGCGCAGTGGGCGTCCACATACTCCAGCTCGCGGTGCCACCAGACATCGCGACCCGGCTCGATGTGGATGTCGCTATTGGTGCGGCGATAGACGATCACCTTCTCCACCTTGTGGGGGGCGGCGCAGAGCGCTTCATCCACATTCTTTTTGAGGGGGACGATGGCCCCACGGCGGTAGCCGCCGTCCGCCGTGACGACGAGGGTGGCCCCGGAGTCGGCAATACGGTCGCGAATGGAGTCTGAGCTGAAGCCGCCAAATACGACGGAGTGAACCGCGCCGATGCGCACCGCCGCCAGCATGGCGATGGCGGCTTCGGGGATCATCGGCATGTAGATGAGCACGCGGTCGCCCTTCTTGGCGCCGTTGCGCTTGAGGACGTTGGCAAACCGGCAGACCTCGCGGTGGAGCTGCTGGTAGGTGATGATGCGCTTATCCCCCGGCTCGCCTTCGAAAATGATGGCGGCCTTGTTTTTGCGCGGGCCGGAGAGGTGGCGGTCGATACAGTTTTCGGAGACGTTCAGCTCCCCGCCGACAAACCACTCGGCATGCGGCTCTTCCCACTTGAGCACGCTGTCCCACGGCTTCGACCAGGAAAGCTCGGCAGCCTCCCCAGCCCAGAACTTGGCGGGATCTTTGACCGACGCCTCCCACAAGGCGCGGTGCTCTTCGAGGCTTTTGACTCGGGATTGGGCGGAAAATTCGGGGGCCGGGTTAAATACCCGGTTTTCGACGAGATGAGACTCAATGTTATTGCTCATGAGGAGAGTGGTAGATTGGTTGCTTATCTCATTAACAAGCGCATTTTCACTTGGGGAACAAGGAATTTGAGGTACCGGCTGGAAAAAGAGAACCACCGCTGGCCGATTTTGACCATGGAATGCCGCCTCTTCCCGGCGTATCTTGGAAGGATGAACGTGGAGGCAGCCACTCGCTCGGTGGGCGAAGCCTTGCTGCGGCAGATGGCGCGGCAGCGGGGTGCACTGCTCCCGCGCGCGCTGGCGCTGGGCGCGGCGGCCCCCGAGGTCAAGACGGCGCTGCTGCGGTATGTGGATCTGCTCCCCTCGCTGCATACCGGGCGTGAGAAAGTGGGGCATTTGCAGGCACTCCTCGCGGGCAAGGCCCCGCCGTTGGAGGCGCTCCTGCGGCTCGGAGCCTATGCGCCCCCCTTGGCGGGCGCGGCGATCCAGCTCGGTGTGCGGCTGGTCGCGCGGCAGTTTGTGGCCGGACCGGGGCCGGGGGCGATCCCCCGCATCCTGCGCGCCAATGCCCGGCGCGGCTGGGAGACGACGTTTGATCTTTTGGGAGAGGCGGTGCTCGGCCAAGCGGAAGCGGACGCCTTTTTAGAGCGCAACCTTGCCGCGCTGGCCGCCTTGCGTTCCGTAAAGGGCGAAGGCGAGGCGCGCTTCCCCCGGGGGAACCTTTCGCTCAAAATCTCCGCGCTCGCCCCGGGGCTCAACCCCGCCGCGCCCGAGGCCGCGCTGGCGGCGCTCAAACCACCTCTCCACCGCCTCCTGCGAGCCGCTCGCGATGCCGGGGTGCTTGTGCATTTCGATATGGAGGCGTACGCGCTGCGCCCACTCACGCTTGCGCTCTTTGCCAGCGTGCTGGATGAGGCGGAGTTTGCCCAAGGCCCGGCGCTCGGCATCGCCCTGCAAGCCTACCTGCGGGAAACGGAGGGGGATCTTCGCGCCCTCATCGCCCACGCCCGGGCGCGGCGGCGGGTCGTCGCGGTGCGGCTCGTCAAAGGCGCGTATTGGGATTACGAGGTGCTCGCCGCCCGGCAGCGGAGCTGGCCCGTCCCCGTGTGGGAAACCAAGGCCGAGACAGACCTCGCTTTCGAAGCCCTCTCCCGCCTGCTGCTGGAGCATACGGAGTTCATCACACCCGCCTTTGCTTCGCACAATGTCCGCAGCGTCGCCCACGCCATCGCGCAAGCCGAGGCGCTGGGCCTCCCACGCGAGGCGTACGAATTCCAGGCGCTTTACGGCATGGCGGGCGACTTAAAGGCCGCGCTCGTGGCCGAGGGGCACCGCGTGCGCGAATACGCTCCGCTGGGCGCATGGCTGCCGGGCATGGCCTACCTCGTGCGGCGGTTGTTGGAGAATAGCAGCAACGAAGGCTTCCTGCACGCCCGCGCGGCGGGCACCCCCTCGGCGCTCCTGCTGCAAACGCCCCACGTGCCGGAGCCCCCGCCCCCACCCACCCCGCGCGCCTTCCGCAACGCGGCGAATACCGACTTCACCCAGCCTGAAGCCGCCGCCCCTCTTCGCGCCGCGCTCTCCACCCTGCAAGCCTCGCCGCCACAACACTGGCCCCTCCGCATCGGCGGGCTCAGCGTGGAGACGGGCGAGTGGCACGCCTCCCACAACCCCGCGCAACCGGCCCAACTCCTCGGCCACTGGGCCGTGGCCACCGAGGCGGAGGTGGAGGCCGCCATCGCCACTGCACGCGCCGCCCAGCCTGCGTGGGAGGCCACCCCGGTGACGGAACGCGCCGCCGTGCTCGATCGCCTCGCCACCCTGCTCGAAGCCCACCGCCCCCACCTCACCGCGCTGGAGATTTTGGAAGCCGGCAAGCCATGGCCCGAGGCCGATGCCGACGTGAGCGAAGCGGTCGACTTCTGCCGCTACTACGCTGCGGAAATGCGCCGCCTCGCCCCGGGGCGGACCACCCAGCCCACCCCCGGCGAGAGCAACCAGAGCGGCTATTTCGCCCGCGGCGTGGGCGTCGTCATCGCGCCGTGGAATTTCCCGCTCGCCATCCTTTGCGGCATGGCGGTGGCCGCGCTGGTGGGGGGCAATGCCGTCATCCTCAAGCCCGCGGAGCAAAGCTCGCTCCTTGGCGCGGCGCTCTTTGCCCTGCTGGAGGAGGCCGGGCTGCCACCGGGCGTCGGCGCGCTCCTCATGGGCGAGGGCGAGCGCATCGGCCCCGCGCTGGTGAGCCACCCGGGGGTCGATTTCATCGCCTTCACCGGCTCGCGCGCCGTGGGCACCGCCATCTACGAACAAGCGGCCCGCACCCGGGAAGGGCAGCGCGGGCTCAAGAAAGTCGTTTGCGAAATGGGGGGCAAAAACGCCCTCATCCTCGACACCACGGCGGATCTGGACGAAGCGATCCCCGCAGCGCTCCACTCGGCCTTTGCCTACGCAGGGCAGAAGTGTTCGGCCCTCTCGCGCCTCATCGTGCTGGAGGGCATTTATGATACCTTCCTGCCCCGCTTTCTGGAAGCCGCCGCCGCCCTCCCCGTGGGCGACCCGCGCTTACCGGAGACCCTCGTCGGCCCCGTGATCGACGCCGACGCGCAAGCGCGCATCGCCCGCACGATCCGCGAAGGCGCGCGCGAGGCCACTCTTGCCTGGCAAGGGTACACGCCAGAGGGAGGCTTCTACATCGCCCCCACCCTCTTCACCGAAGTCCCCCCGCACAGTGCGCTCGCTCGGGAAGAAATCTTCGGCCCCGTCCTCTGCATCCTGCGCGCCGCTTCGCTGGACGACGCTTTCGCCCTCGCCAACGACACTCCCTACGCCCTCACCGGCGGCGTTTTCTCGCGCACCCCGCAGACGCTGGAGCGCGCTCGGCGGGAGCTTCGCGTGGGCAATCTTTACCTCAACCGGGGCATCACCGGAGCCCTTGTCGAGCGGCACCCCTTTGGCGGCTTCGGCATGAGCGGCACCGGCCCCAAGGCCGGGGGGCGCGGCTACGTGGAGGCGTTTCTGCACGAGCGCCTCATCACCGAAAACGAAGTGCGCCGAGGCTTCGCCCCGGAGAGATGAAGCGATGGGCGCGGCAGCGCCATGGTTCAAGATAGGCTTCCGTTGGGTAAGGTCGCCCTCCTACCTGGGTTTTTCCTCCTCAAACGCCGCGGACGACACGGAGGTCGTCCCTCCACGGCGCTGCCGCGCCGCGCTGGAGCGGTAGCTCCTTGGAGGGCGCGCTTCCGTGCGCGCCGCGGCATCGAGCTCCGACGCACAACGGAGGCCCAACCTCACACCTCTCCTCCCCTCGCCTCGGAGGACTCACATTTCCGTTGATGAAATTTGCGTTTCATTATAGGAAATACCCCCGTGCCATACTCCTTCCAAAAATCGCAGGAACTCTACGAACGCGCCACCAAAGTCATCGCCGCCGGGGTCAATAGCGGCATCCGCAAGCTGGAGCAGCCCGTGCCCCTCTTCTTTTCCCACGGCAAGGGCAGCCGCCTGTGGGATGTGGACGGCAATGAATCGATCGACTTCCAGACCGGCCAGGGGGCCCTCCTCTACGGCCACGCCCCCGAGGGGCAGGCCCGAGCCATTGCAGAGCAAGCCACCAAGGGGCTCCACTGGGCCGCTCAGTCCGAGTTGGAGATCGATGTCGCCGAGCGGCTCACTTCGATGATCCCCGGGGCCGAGTACGTCCGCTTCAACAACTCGGCCACCGAAGTGGTCAACTCCGCCTTCCGCCTCGCACGCGCGCACACCGGCCGCCCGCTCATCCTCAAGTTTGAAGGGCACTACCACGGCTGGGGCGACGAAGGGCTCGTCGGCTTCGGCACCCCCGCAGACAAATGGGGCGATGCCGAGCACCCCGCCAGCCTGCACCCGAGCCAGGGCGTTATCCCCGAAGTGCTGGAGAAGTTCGTTGTGGTACGGTGGAATGACCCCGAGCACCTCCGCCGCCGGGTCGATGAGTTCAAGGGGCAGATTGCCGCCATCATCTTCGAGCCCGTGCTTTGCAACACCGGCTGTATCGAGCCCGTGCCCGGCCTCCTCGAGACGATCCGCGAGCTTTGCGACCGCGACGGCATCCTCATGATTTCGGACGAAACGATCACCGGCTTCCGCTTCGGCCCCGGTGGTGCGCAGAAGCACTTCGGCTACGTGCCGGACCTCACCATCCTCGGTAAAGCGATCGGTGGCGGCGTCCCGTTTGCCGCGCTGGCGGGCAAGAAGGCCGTTTTTGAGAAGATCATCAACGGGCAGGTGGTCCACGCCGGCACCTTGAACTCCAACCCCCTCTGCCTCGCCTCCAGCAAGTGGTGCCTCGACGAGCTGGCCGCCCAGGGCGACAAACACCCCGCGACCGTCATCGCGCTCGGCAACAAGCTCATGGAAGGCCTGCGCGCCTTGGGCGACAAGCATGGCGTGCCGATCCGCCCGCAAGGGCCGGGGCTCGTCTTCCACACCGCCATCCTCAAAAACGGCGCGGAGGAAGGCCCGCTGCGCGATTACCGCGACCTCGTTGCCCGCAATGATGGGCCGCGCTTTGGCCACCTGCGCCGCTGCCTGTTGGAAGAAGGGGTGCGCGCCATCGAGCGTGGCCTCTGGTTCATGAGCCTCGCCCACACCGAGGCCGACGTGGAAGAAGCGCTCACCCGCGCCGACCGCGCCTTTGCCCGCCACGTGGCAGAGTACCAACCCGCGTAAAGCATCTTTCAAAGCAAGGAGGGGCGGACACCGGGCCTGCGAAGGCCAAAGGGTCCGCCTCTCTTTGTTTTACCCTCCGGGATAAGAAAACGGTTCCCAAAACCGGCAAACCTCTTTAGAAAACCGACCTTCCCTTTTTATGGCTCCGCACGAAATTTTTGCCCAGATGACGCCGGCGACGGCGTCCTCCATCTTTAGCTTCCTCTTTGAAAACGAGAAGAAGCTCTACAAAGCCGCCATCGAGTCGCTGGCCAAACAGCGCAACCTGCGCCCCATCTTCGTCGAGCGCAAACCGAGGGAAGAACGCTTCACCTGGATGCAAGGGGCCCTGGGCCGCAAGGCGAGCGACGGCGTGGGCGCGCACCTCTTGCAGATCTGGCTCATTGGTGAGCAGAGCAAGCTCCTGTGTGCCTTTCTGGATGGCCTCGGCATCGAGCATGATGAAAACGGCACCGTAGAGGAGCTCCCCTCCGCCCCGGCTTTAGAGAAACTGGCCGGAGTGGTGGATAGCCTCCTCGCCGAGAACGACCCGCAGGTCGTCGCCGTCTACCTCCACACCTTCCAGGCGCTGGATGACCAAGGCGGCTGGAGCACGCTCGGCGAGCTGCTGGAGAAAGAGCCCCGCCTCAAGCTCAGCGCGGCGTAGAGATCGTAGCGCCGCGTGCTGCGGCGTCCAACGCAAGGCGCGCACGGAGGCACGCCCTCCAATTTTAGAGCGTCTCTCCGAGACGCTATTCCCCATACCGGCGCGGCAGCGCCGTGGCGTTCAGGTCACCAAAAACTTCTTAAAGGTGACGGCCGCCCGCAGGTAGATGAAGACGATCGCCCAAGCCACGGCATTGATCAAGGATGGCAGGTTTACCCACCGGAGATGGTAGGGAATCTCGACGAGACATACGAAGACCAGAAAGAAGAACACCGTCGTCCAGAGCGTGCTCCAAATCGGGCGGCGGCGGTTCCAACCAAAAATCGGAAACCCGCCCGGGCATTTCCAGATCGCCCACCAAAGGCAGCAAAACCCGATCGGTGCCACCAGCATCCAAGCGATCACCCCGTGATAGATCGGGATGGTGATCGAATCGGCCTCCGGGGGGTACGCCCCCATCATCAGGTTCCAAAAGAAGTGGAGGGCGCAAAACACCGGCTGCGCCAGCAGCAAAAGCGACCCGAGCCCCCCTGCGGCAATCCAATGCCTTGAGGTTTCGAGTCGCTCCAGCTTGGCTGTCCAGCGAGTCATCTCCCTCTTGCCGATCAATACGACTTCGCCCAGAGCACCCGTTTGCGACTTGGCGCGGCGCAGATGGGGCACGCCCCCGCTTCCTCTGGCGCATCTTCGGGGATGCAGCGGATTGTCACCTTCAGGTCGCTCTTCACCGTCTCCTCACACGTGGCGCTGCCGCACCAGTGGGCGCGGGCAAAGCCGCCGTGGATCTCCGGCTTGTTCGCATTCTTCGGTGTAAAGAAGGCGTAGAAGGCATCGCGCGTATCGATGTCGATGGTGTTTTCATCCCGATAAGCCAAGGCACGGGCGTAGAGCGCGTCCTGAATCTCCTGCAACAGCGCGGGCACGCCTGCGGCAAGGCCCTCCATCGGCAGGAAGGCTTTGTCTTTATGAGCACGGTCGCGACGGGCCACGGCAGCCGTCCCTTGGGCCAGATCGCGCGGGCCGATCTCGATGCGCACGGGCACGCCCTTTTTGATCCACTCCCAGCTCTTTACACCACCGCCGATGTCGCGCTTATCCACCTCCACCTCCACCGCCGCGCCATGGAAGCTCTGGGCGCGTAGCTCGGCGGCCAGCTTCTCGGCGGCCTCCAGCACGGCATCGCGTGTTTCAGGCTTCGGCGTAACGGGGATAATGACGACGTGCGTGGGTGCCACCCGGGGGGGAAGCACCATGCCGTCATCATCCGCATGCGCCATGATCAGCGTGCCGATGAGCCGCGTGCTCACCCCCCAGCTTGTGGTCCACGCCGTTTCCTCGCGCCCTTCGCGGGATTGGAAGCGGATGCCGCTCGCTTTGGCAAAGTTTTGCCCAAGGAAGTGCGAAGTCCCCGCCTGGATGGCCTTGCGGTCTTGCACCATGGCCTCAATACAGAGGGTCTTCACGGCTCCGGGGAAACGCTCGCTCTCGCTCTTCTCGCCCGCGTAGACGGGGATGGCGAGGTGCTCGCGCGCAAAGGTGGCATAGACGCCAAGCATCCGCTCCGTCTCTTCCACCGCCTCCTGCTCCGTCTCGTGGGCGGTGTGCCCTTCCTGCCAGAGAAACTCGGCGGTGCGCAGGAAGAGGCGGGGCCGCATCTCCCAGCGGACGACGTTGGCCCACTGGTTGATCAGAATCGGCAGATCCCGGTACGATTGCACCCACTTCGCATACGTGGCTCCGATGATCGTCTCCGAAGTCGGCCTCACCACGAGCGGCTCTGTCAACTCCGCAGCGGGGGCGGGGCGCATCTTGCCATCGGGCCCCACCTCCAGCCGGTGGTGGGTGACGACGGCGCACTCCTTGGCAAAGCCATCCACATGCGCGGCCTCCTTCTCCAGGTAACTCAGCGGGATAAAGAGCGGGAAGTACGCATTGCGGTGCCCAGTGGCTTTGAACATGGCGTCCAACTGCCGCTGCATCGTCTCCCAAAGGCCGTAGCCCCATGGGCGGATGACCATGCACCCGCGCACTTCAGAGTTCTCGGCCATCTCGGCGGCACGCACCACCTGCTGGTACCACTCGGGAAAATCATCCCCCCGACGGGGGGAAATCGCACTTTTGGTTTCGCTCATATAAAATAAATCTACCGCCGCGCCTGCTTGTACCACTCGACGAATTTGGGGATGCCCTCCTCAATCTTCGTCTTCGGCTGGTAGCCAAGGCGCTCGCGCGCGTGGGCGATGTCGGCATAAGTGAGCGGCACATCCCCCGGCTGCTCGGGCAGGTGGTTGATGATCGCCTTCTTGCCAAGCGCCTGCTCGATCAGCTCGATCAACCGGCTCAATGTCGTCGTCTCGCTCTCGCCGAGGTTAAAGACATCGCACAGCTCGCCCTCGTAGGTGAGGCAGGCGGTGATCCCCTGCAACACATCGTCTACATACGTATAGTCGCGGCGGGTGGAGCCATCGCCATATTGGTCGATGGGGCGGCCTTCATCAATCGCGCGGGTAAACTTGTGGATCGCAAGGTCCGGCCGCTGGCTCGGGCCATAAACGGTAAAGAAGCGGAGGTTGATCGTCCGCATCCCATACAGGTGCGAGTAGTTGGAGCAAAGCTGCTCGCCCGCCAGCTTGGTGGCGGCATACGGGCTGATCGTCTGGTTCAAACAAAGCCGCTCGTGGAAGGGGGCCTCTTTGAGCACCCCATACACCGACGAGCTGGAGGCGCACACAAACCGCTGCACCCCCGCCTTGCGCGCCGCCTCAAGGAGGTTAAACGTCCCGGTAATATTCGTATCAATATAAAGCTTCGGCTCGCGAATCGAGGGGCGCACCCCGGCGCGCGCCGCGAGGTGGATGATCGAGTCAAACCCGCCCTCGGCCACGATCTTTTCCATCGCCCCGGCATCGCGGATATCTGCCTCGTGAAGAACCACCTGCGAGAGCACCGGCGCCAGGTTCGCACGCTTCACCTCGGGGGCATAAAAATCGTTAAAATCGTCTACCACAACGATTTGGTGGCCTTCTGCAAGGAGCTTTGCGACAAGGTTGGAGCCAATGAAGCCCGCGCCTCCGGTAACCAGGATTTTCATCGGCACAAGCTAGCGGGGGCGACAAATGAGCGGCAAGCAAAAGTTCCCACCGCTCGCGCCACCCCATACCTCTGTGCCCAAAGAGGGGTTGACACCCCCCCTCTCCAGTGACATAGAAGAAGACCCCAACTTTCTCATTCCCTTATTCCTATGGCAGACGAGCATCCCCCGGCAGACCCCAACCTTTCCAAAAAGGCGACCGTTCGCATCACCCTCCCCCCCAAGCCGTCGGCCCCCGGCGCAGACCCGAAGAAGGAAACCATCCGCGTAACCCTTCCGCACCCCTCCGCCGCAGGCAAGAAGGAGACCGTGCGCATCGGCGAAGCCAAGAAAGAGACGATCCGCATCAGCCTCCCGCCGCAGGCTGGCAAGCGCGACACCATTCGGATTGATGCCCCCTCTACCGGGGAAGAATCGCGCACCACCATGCGCATTAACGTTCCTGACAGTGCGGAATCGCGCACCACCATGCGCATCAACGTTCCTGAAGCAGGCGCTGCCGATGCGACCAAGAAGGGCTCCGCCCAGATCGCCGCCAGCGCGCCGATCCCCAAGCCTGCGGAGATCCCCGCGCCCAAGCTCGTGCCTCCGGCCCCGCTGCCCAAGGCCCCGCTGCCGCCGCCTCCCGGTGGCAAGCTCCCCTCGCCTCCCGCCCCGCCCAAGCCGCCCGGCCTCGGTGGGCTCAAGCCCCCTGCGCCTCCGGCAGCACCCGCCGCCCCGGCGGCACCCGTAGCTCCTGCCAAGCCCGAGGCCCCTGCGCCCGCGCTTCAGAAGCCGCTGGCTCCCAAAAAGGAGACCACGCGCATCCAGCTCCCGCCTGACCCGAAGAACCTCCCCAAGGCAACCGTAAAGCTCCAGCAGGGAGCTCCGGCCAGCGCTCCGGCACCGGCCATTCGCACAGCCGCCACCGACTCGGCATCCGAAGCTCCGGCAGATCCGCTCATCGTCCCGCTGAGCGTCGTTGCCGCCGTGGCCGCAGCCTTTGCCGTGGCCGCAGCCTTCCTCGCGTCCTGAGCCTTTCTTTCATCCCTTAAAAACCACCATGGCCAGCGAAAACGTAATCAACCTCACTGATGCGACTTTTGAAGCAGAAGTTGCCAACTCCTCCGTCCCGGTCCTCGTAGACTTCTGGGCCACTTGGTGCGGCCCCTGCAAGATGATCGCGCCGATCATTGACGAAATCGCCAATGAAAAGGCCGGAGCCCTCAAAGTCGCCAAGGTGGATGTGGACCAGAACCAGGGCATTGCCGCCCGGTTTGGCATCCGCGCCATCCCCACCATCCTGATCTTCCAGGGGGGCGAGGTCAAAGAACAGATCGTTGGCATGGCCAGCAAGAAAGACCTCCTGGCCAAGGTGGAAGCCTTGGGCTAAACCCTGTTAACGCTTTTTCCAAAACGGCGGCTCCTTCTCGAAGGGAGCCGCCGTTTTGCATTTCCCGCAAGTCTTTTGCATTGAACTAAGGGGGCTTGCGTGGTTCCCTTACCCTCCTCTTCATGCCTCGAATCTCCAGAGCCCAGCCACGCGCCTGGTGCGGCGTCTTTGCCGCGCTGCTCGTGCTGCATTTGCTGGCGATGATGGCGATGGCGGGGCTCGTCCACCTCCACGAGCTGGCTCACGCCGATGCTCATGAGGCAGACCACCAATGCGCCGTCACCCTCTACCAGTACGGCTTGCTGGATGCCGGGGCCGCCGCACCACAGGCTCCCCTGTGTGCCGAGCCCGTAGAGGAGACCCCGTTTTACGCGCTCCATGGCATTAGCCTCTCCGCGCCGTGCCTTTCCAACGGCGTGCTGGAGCATGCGCCCCCGGAGGTCTAGGACAGACCACCCCACTCTCCTTCGTACACCACCCGCCGCACCTCGTGGCTGCCGTGGTTACGGCGCATTCTTTCCCTACGTGTTGTGGTGCAACCTTTTTGCACCATGGCACCACCCATTCTCCAATTCCCTTGAAAATCATCCTTTCGGTGGCGCTTCTCTGCGCTGCCACCCCGGCTTTTGCCGATAACGATCGTGAACTCAAAGCCCTGCGCGAGGAAGTCGCTGCGCTGGCGCAAACGGTAAAGACACTCCAGACCCAACTCCACACGCAGGAAAACCGCTGGGCCAACTTCAATGCCCCCACCACCGCCGCCCTGCCCGGCAGCGCCTCGGCAGATGAGGTGGCCGCGCTGCGCGACGAAGTCGCCGCTTTACGAAATGACCGCCCCGCCCCCGGCCAGCGGAGCACAACGGGGCTCTTCAACCCCGACATCTCGGGCGCGGTCGATTTCATCACCTCCTACTCCAAAGAGGCCAACCAGTGGAACTTCACCCTCCGCAACGTGGAGCTGATGGTACAACAGAATATCGACACCTACGCGCGCGCCGTCGTCACCCTTAACGCCGAAAGCGAGCTGGTGCCCACCGAGAACCGCGATTTGTTTGAGCACACCTCGATCAACGTCGAGGAGGCGTTTATCGAGACCACCAGCCTCCCCGGGGGGCTGCAACTGCGGGCGGGGCAATTCTTTGCCGACTTCTCGCGGCTTGGCAAAGTCCACTCGCACGATCTCCCGTTTGTCGATCGCCCGCCTTCGCTCGATGCCATCCTCGGAGGCGAAACCCAGGCGCGCGGCTTTGAGTTGAACTGGGTGCCTCCCACGCAGCACTACTTCCGCCTGAGCGCGGGGTTGGTGGATAAGATCGGCCATGAACGCCCGATCACCAACCGCCTCGGGCTAGCCGCCGTGGTGGATGAGCATGGCCATGACCACGAGGCCGGGGAAGACCACGGCCACGACCATGGCGAAGCCGCCTTCCGCCAGCGGGAGAACCGCCCCTTCAAATCGCTCACCGCGTACGTGCGCGGGGCCACGCTTTTTGAGCTGGGGCAGCAAACGATCCTCCGCGTCGGGGCCGACTACGCGCAGAACAGCCAAGGCACCAAACGGCAGATCGCCAGTGCCGACGCCAAGCTGGAGTGGCAGCCCGACCCGGCCTCCTACGACCTCCTCGAAGCCGGGGCCGAAGGGCTCTGGACCCGCGAGCACGGCACGCTGGCCGACGACGCGCTCCCCCCCACCGGCTCACCCAACGGCAGCGCCACCGCCTGGGGTGGCTACGCCTACGCGCAGTACCGCTTCGGCAAACGGTGGCAACCCGGCCTCCGCGTAGACTACCTGCACACCGACACCTACGCCGAGGGGACCGCCAACGCCAACGGCCGCGAGAGCGCCAACCTCTGGACATGGTCCACCTACCTGAGCTACCACCTCAGCGAGACGAACCGTCTGCGCTTCCAGCTCAACTACGTCACCAGCGACCGCCAGGTTGCCCCCAACGGCAGCCGCGACGATTTGCAGGCCTTCCTGCAATGGACCGTTCTCTTCGGGCCGCACAAGCACCCCTTCATGCCATGAAGCTCCTGCGCCTCTTTTGCACCCTGCTCCTGCTGGCGGCCACCGTACGCGGTGCACCGCTGGAGGTCGTCACCTCCATTCCCGACCTTGCGGACTTTGTGCGCCGCATCGGTGGCGACCATGTCCGCGTGAGCGCACTGGCCACCGGCAAGGAAGATTCGCACAACGTCCTCCTGCGCCCGAGCATGATCACCCGGCTCGCCCGGGCCGATCTCTTCGTCGTCATGGGTCTCGAGCTGGAGCACGCCTATGCCCCCGCCCTGCTGGCCGAGGCCCGCAACCCGCGCCTGCGCCCCGGCAGCCCGGGGTACTTGGATTGCTCGCTGGGCATCACCCCGCTCGACGTTCCCAAACGGATCGACCGCAGCGAGGGCGACCAGCACCCCCACGGCAGCCCTCACTACAATACCGACCCGTTGCGGATGAAGCGGGCGGCGGAGGCGATCGGCGAGCGCCTTGCGCGGCTCGACCCCGCCCACGCCGCGCTCTATAGCGCCAACACCCGCGCCCTTGGTGCGGAGCTGGAGGCGCGCACCGCCCGGTGGAAGCAACGGCTCGCGGGCAAGCGCATCCGCTTCGTCTCCTACCACCCGGTGTGGGCCTACTTTACCGAGCGCTTTGGCGTGGAGCAGGTGGCCACCATCCAGCCCAAGCCGGGGGTGGAGCCCGGGCCGCGAGCGGTGGAAGCGCTCATCACCCAAATGCGGGAGCAAAAGGTGCCCCTCATCATTAAAGAGAGCTACTTCTCCGACCGCCTGCCCCGGCGCATCGCCGCTGCCACCGGCGCGCGGCTCGCCAGCGTGCCCACCCAAGTCAACGCCACACCGGCGGCGAGCGACTACTTCGCGATGATGGATGCCATTGTCGAAGCCTTTGCCGGAGGAGGGCCCACGCCATGAGCGCGCTCACGCTTACCGCCGCCGTGGCCGGGTACCGGGGCCGCCGCGTGCTTGGGCCGGTGGATGCGGTGTTTGGCGAGGGGGAATTCTGGGTCATTGGCGGGCCCAACGGCGGGGGAAAAAGCACCCTGCTCAAAACGATCGCAGGGTTGTTGCCCCTCCTCTCGGGCCAGCGCACATGTGCGCCGGGGCTGCGCTTTGGCTACGTGCCGCAGCAGACAGAGGTGGAGCCGCCGCTCCCCGTCACCGCGCTGGAGTGGGTGGAGCTTGGGGCCGCCACCCGGCGTGGCCCGGTCGCCAGCTCCTCTCGCGAAGAGCGGGAGTTCTGCCTCGAGTGCCTGCGCGAGTGCTGCGCCGAAGCGCTTGCGGGGCAGCGCTTTGAGGCACTCTCCGGCGGGCAACGCCAGCGGGTGCTCCTCGCGCGGGCGCTCGCCGTTTGCCCCACGGCGCTGGTGCTCGATGAGCCAACGGCCGGGGTCGACCCCGAGACCGCCACGCTCCTCGCCGACCGGCTGGCCCGCGCCAACCGGGAGGAGGGGATGCTCGTCCTCGTCGTCACCCATGCACCAGAGATTTTCCGGGAGATCCCCCACCGCCGCGCGCGTGTGGAGGGCGGTGCCTTTCGGGAGGAAGCCGCGCTATGACGGAGGGGAGCTGGCTGGCGATGTTCCTAGGGCAGAAGACGGTCTGGGCCGCCGTGTTGCTCGGCGCGCTGCTGCCGCTCTTTGGGCGGCACCTTGTGCTGGGGCGCACGGTGCTGCTGGGGCTGGCGCTGCCGCAGGTGTCGCTCGCCGGGGTGGCGTTTGTCTTCATGGGCGCAGGGCTCGGGTGGCGCTGGTGCAGCGCGTGGGAGGCGGATGCCTCGCGCGCGTTTCTCGGCGCAGCGCTCTTTACCCTCCCCGCGCTGGCGCTGGTGGCCCGGCGCGAGCGGCTCTCCGAAGCGGGGCTCGCCTTCCTCTACCTTGGCGCAGCGGCGGCAGCCCACCTCTTTGTATGTGGCAATGCCACGGGCGAGGCGTACACGCACGATCTCTTCCACGGCCAGCTCCTGTTGCTCGACGATGCAAGCTTCACCATCCTCGCCGGGGTCCTTGTCGGGTGTGGCGCGCTGGCACTGCTCTGGCGGCGGCGCATCGTGCTTGCCCTTTGCGACCCCGCTTTTGCGCAAACGGCGGGCATCCGCCCCGGGCGTTGGCTCGCGGTGGCGGCGTTGCTCAATGGCGTGGTGATCAGTGTCGCGGTGGCAACGGCAGGGCCGCTGGTGGCGTTTGCGGGGCTGGTGCTCCCTGTCCTTTCTGCAGCGGCGCTGGCGGGGAGCCTGCGGGCGCACCTTGGCTTGGCCGTCGGAGCCGGAGCCTTCTCGGCGCTGGCAGGGTGCGCTGCCGCGTATCGGTGGGATCTGCCCTTGGGCGATAGCGTGGTGGCCGCCGGGTGTGTACTCCTGCTCTGCTGCCGCGCAGTGGCAAAGATGCTCTAATAGCCGCCCGCGAAGCGTGAATTGTAGGCCGTCTCTGTGAGACGGCAGCCAAACCTCATGGCGTTTCACAGAAACGCCCTACAATCTCCGACCCTCGCTCCGAAGCTTCTTACTTCGGGCGGGGGAAGGCGAAGGAATCTCCCACTTTGCGGGATTCATAGATCTCCCGATCCACCCAAACATTGAAGGTCTTCTCCCCGGAGCGGACTTCAAACGTATATTCGCCATCCACATGGCGGGCGTGGACGCCACCTTTGCCCACCGTCACCTGTTCCTCCGGAGCGGGGGTAAAGCTTTTGTTGACGATCGTCCCCGAAAGCATCTCACCGACGACGCCCCTGCCCATATTGGCAATGGCGAGGTAGATCAGAAAGGCGACCACCCCGGCCACAATAAGGCTGATGACAAGATCCCTACGGCGGGTATTGATAACAACGCGGTTCTGGCTCATGAGGGTTGAGGGGAGAGGCCGGGGGGGCCCGGCGGTGGAGGTGGCGGGTCCGGGTCGCCTTTGAGCGGGCTGTTGAGCTGGCGGTCCCACACGTAGCGCTTGAGGAGCACCTTGAGCGTGGCGGTGAGCGGCACGGCCAGCAGCGCCCCGAGCAAGCCGCCCACCAGCATCGACCAGGCAAAGACGGAGATGATAATCGTCATCGGGTGCAGCCCGACCGAGTTGCCGACGATACGCGGGGCGATGAGGAGCCCATCAAGGTTCGTGACGACAAAGAAAATGATCGTGACAATGAGCGGGTGCTTCCAATCCTGAAACTGCGCCCACGCGATGAGGACAGCCGGGATCCAACACAGGAAGACGCCGATATACGGGATCAACTGCAACACGGCGACCATGATGCCGATAAGAAGCGCGAAGTTGAGCCCCATGACGAAAAGCGCCGTTCCCAAAATCGTGCCATCGATGATCGTGACGATGATCTGCCCGCGGAAGAAGGCGATCAGGTAATCGTTGATCTCTTTGAGGCACGAGACGACTTCGTCCTTAAACGGCGAGGCCCGCAGGGGGAGATAATCGCTCCAGCGTTCGGAGATCGGCCCTGCGTTTACCAGGAAGAAGAAGAGGTAGATCGGCACGACGATCAACCCCAGCAAAAAGCCAAACGCCCCGAGGAAGCCCTGCAACCCACCGCTCACAAAGTTCCAGATCTTGGGCGGCAGCAGCGGGATCTGGTGTTGCAGCCACTCGGTCGCCTGCAACACGTAGGGGTTATCCGCATAGCGGACCTGAAACTGCTCGATAAACCCCATGATGAGCCCCTTGCCGCGCGTCACCAAATCGGGGAAGCGCTTGGCAAACTCCAGGCTCTGGTCATAAAGCTGCGGAATCACCCAAAAGCCGATGGCCGTGAGCGCGAGGATGACGGGCGCAAACACATAAAGCACCGCCGGGATGCGCTTGATACCGCGTTTGACGAGCTTGTCTACCAGCGGGTTGAGCAGGTAGGCCATGATGCCCGCCACCGCCACGGGGATGAGGATCGGCTGGAGATACCCAAGCACGCGCCCCGCGCCGATGATGATGATGACTGCGAGAACAAAGAAAAGCGCGATGGCCAGCGCCGTAAGCGCAGACCAAAGGATCTTGCGCTGCCATTGGGTGGGGTAAGTCCGTTGAACTCGCACGTCGGTCTTTTACCCTTAATAACCCCACCCAAGCCAGCCCAAAGCATCGGCCTTGGGAAACTTCAGATCACCCCTTGGGCGAGCATGGCGTCGGCGACTTTGACGAACCCGGCAATGTTGGCCCCTTTGACGTAGTTGACCGTGCCGTCTTCCTGCGTGCCGTACTGGATGCAGGAGTGGTGGATGGCCTGCATGATGGCGTGCAGCCGGTTGTCCACCTCGCCGGTGCTCCAGCCCATGCGCAGGGCGTTCTGGCTCATTTCCAAACCGCTGGTGGCGACGCCGCCGGCGTTGGCCGCTTTGCCCGGGCCGTAGAGGATCTTGGCTTCCACAAAGGTATCCACCGCCTCCAGCGTGGAGGGCATGTTGGCCCCTTCGGCGACGCAGAAGCAGCCGTTGGCGACGAGCGTTTTGGCTTCCTCGCCATCCAGCTCATTCTGGGTGGCACACGGGAGCGCCACATCGACCGGCACGCCCCACGGGCGCTTGCCTTCGCAATACTCGAGCCCGTACTCCTGCGCGTACTCGGCAATGCGCCCGCGACGGACGTTTTTGATCTCCATGAGCCCGCGCAGCTTCTCGCCGGTGAGGCCATCTTTGTCGTAAACAAACCCGCCCGAGTCGGAGAAAGTAAGCACTTTGGCCCCCAGCTCCAGGCACTTCTCGGCGGCGTACTGGGCAACGTTGCCCGACCCCGAGATGGAGACGCGCAACCCATCCAACTCTTTGCTCCGGGTATTGAGCATCTCCTGCACGAAGTAGACGCACCCGTAGCCGGTGGCCTCGGGGCGCATGAGGCTGCCGCCAAAGCTCAGGCCCTTGCCGGTAAAGACGGAGACAAACTGGTTGGTAATGCGCTTGTACTGGCCAAACATATAGCCGACTTCGCGCCCGCCGACGCCGATATCGCCCGCGGGGACGTCGGTATCCGGGCCGATATGCCGGTAAAGCTCGGTGGCGAACGACTGGCAGAAGCGCATGACTTCGGCCTCGCTCTTCCCCTTGGGGTCGAAATCCGCGCCACCCTTGCCGCCGCCCATGGGGAGCGTGGTGAGCGAGTTTTTGAAGGTCTGCTCGAACGCGAGGAACTTGAGGATGCCCAGGTTCACCGAAGGGTGGAAGCGGATGCCCCCCTTGTATGGCCCGATGGCGCTGTTCATCTGCACGCGGTAGCCACGGTTGACGTGGACTTGCCCGGCGTCATCCACCCACGGGACTCGGAAGAGGATGGCCCGCTCGGGCTCCACGAGGCGCTCCAGAAGCCCGCTGTTGCGGTACTTCGGGTTCTGCTCCAGAAACGGCCAAAGAGAGGCGAGCACTTCCTCCACCGCCTGGTGAAACTCGGGCTGGCTGGGGTCGCGCTGCTGGATCTGGGTCAGGAAGGCGTCGAGAGACGGAAGCGAGGCACTCATTCTTTTTTTTCGGTAACCGGGGGGAGGTGAAAATGGGGCAGCAGATTCGGGCCGTTCACCCCCCTTGGCTAGCAAAAAATCAGACTGAAATGAAAATTTTCCGTCTCAATCTCCACCTTTGTTACATTCGTGTGTCGCTTTTCAGGCACCCTCTTTTTCCGCAACCAACAGATCCCAAAGCGCTTCCAGCGCCTGCGGCATGATACGGGCCCCGCCGAGGACGGGCATGAAGTTGGTATCTCCCTCCCAGCGGGGGACGATGTGGAGGTGCAGATGATCCGCAAAGCCCGCCCCGGCTGCGGCGCCAAGGTTGAGGCCGACATTGAACCCGGCGGCTTTGACGACTTCGCGCAGGCGGCCCTGGGCCCACGCAGCCTGCTCCCAAAGCTCGAGGCGTTCGCCATCGGTAAGGTCGGCAAGGTCGCCCACCTTCCGATAAGGGCATGCCATGAGGTGGCCCGGGGCATACGGGAAGCGGTTGAGGATGAGGAAGGTCTCTTTCAAGCGGCGGACGACGAGGTGGGCGCGGTCGTCACTGGTTTGCGCGGCTTCGGCGAGAAAATCGCGCGAGCGGTCGATGGAGTAATACTCGACGCGCCATGGAGCCCAAAGGTTTGCGAGGTGTTGCGGGAAAGACATACCCCCCACCCTACCGGAAGCGCCCGGGGGAGCGCAATTCCGCCACGATGGCCTCTGCGGCCCGCCCGGCCGCGCCCCCTTCGCCAAGCCCGGTGATGACTTCGCGCAGCCCCGCAGCCTGTTCGGCGCGCTTCTCGGGGTTGTTGAGGAGGGAGAGGAGCTCGTCCGCAATGGCCCCGGGCTCGGCATCGTGCTGGAGAAACTCGCGCACCAGCTCGCGCCCGGCGAGGATGTTGACCATGCCGAGGTACGGCACCCGCACGAGCCGCCGCCCCACGGCCCACGTCAGCGGGGCGACTTTGTAGACAAGCACGTAGGGCAGGCCAAAGTAGGCGGCCTCTACCGTGGCGGTGCCAGAGGCGACCATCCCCACTCCGGCGCGCTGCATGAGCTCGTGGAAATGGCCGGTACGGATGGTAATGCCCTCTCCGGCCATGCCGCGCATCATTTCCGCAAGCGTTTCCGAGGCGGCGGCGGCTTCAAACCGAAGATCGGGCTGCGCCTCGCGCATGCGCCGGGCGGCCTCTACCATGGGGGGGAAGATGCGGGAGACTTCCTTACCCCGGCTCCCGGGGAAGAGGCCCACCAACCCCGGCTCGCGCTCCACGGGGAGGCGCTTGGCGGCAAGGGTATCGAGCATCGGGTGGCCGACAAACTCGGTCGGCAAGCCGCTCTTTTCGTAGAGCGCCTTTTCAAACGGGAAGAGGCAGAGCATGCGGTCGAGAATGCGCGCCATTTGCGGGATGCGCCGGCGGTTCCACGCCCAGACCTGCGGGCTGATGTAGTAGATGAGCCGCGCCCGGGTGCCCCGCTGCCGCAGCGCCTTGGCAAGCCGGAGGTTGAAGCCCGGGTAGTCGATAAAGACGACGGCGTCGGGCTGCACATGGGCGATCTCCGCAAGCATGGCGTGGAACTGGCGGCGAAAGTAGCCGTACTTTTTGAGCACATCCCACAAGCCGACGACGGCTTCGCCGCTCCAGTCTTCAATCGCCGGGGCAAGGGCCTGCATCTTGGGCCCGCCCGCGCCGAAGAACTCCACGCCGGGCTCCAGCGCGCCGAGGGCTTGCATGACCTCGGCCCCGCGCGCGTCGCCGCTGGCTTCTCCGGCGATGAGGTAGAGCTTCATGGGCTATACTTACAATGTGCGGGCGGGGGCGTTGGCCTCGATCTGCCGGGTGATCTCGATCGCCAGCTCCAGCGCCGCCGCCGCCGCGTACCCGGAGACCTTGGGCTCGCGCCCTTCGCGGGCGCACTGCACGAAGGCGGCCAGCTCGCGCTTGAGCGGCTCGTCTTTCTCGATCTCCACGGTCTCGCGGACGATGCCGGTGGGCCCGAGCCGGTGAATCTCACCGGTCTGCTCCTGGTAGTCGAGCGAGAGGTAGGCATCGCTCTGGAAGACGCGGATCTTGCGCATCTTTTCGGGGCTGATGCGGCTGGCGGTGAGGTTGGCCACGCACCCGTTTTCAAACCGGATACGGGCGTTGGCAATATCCTCCCCCCGGCTTAAAACGGGGATGCCGACGGCGTCCACATACTTCACCGGCGAGCGCACAAGGTGGAGGACGATCTCCAGATCGTGGATCATCAAGTCGAGCACGACGCCGATCTCGATACTCCGCCCCGGGTAGGGCGAGAGGCGGTGCGCCTCGATAAACTGGGGCCGCGTGAGCCGTTGCTCCAGCGCGCCAAGCACGGGGTTGAAGCGCTCGATATGCCCGACTTGGAGGACGAGCCCCATCCGCTGCGCGAGGTCGGCAAGCTCCTTGGCTTCGGTCGTGTTTTCGGTGATCGGCTTCTCCACGAGGCAGTGTTTACCCTTTTCCAGCAGGTATTTGCCTACGGGGAAGTGGTACGGCGTGGGGGTGGCGATGGTGGCGGCATCCACCAGCTCGGCGAAGGTCTCCAGCGAGGTGACGGCGGGCACGCCGTACTGCTCGGCGATGGCGCGGGCCGTGGCTTCGTTGGTGTCGCAAATGGCGGCAAAGGTGACGCCCGGCAACTCCGACATGATGCGCGCATGGTTTTTTCCGATGGACCCGGTACCGACGACTCCGACTCTGATGGGTTGCATAAAATGGTTCTCCTAAACGCCAACAACAGAAACTTTGTGCCGCGCAGCCAGCTCCTCCACGCGTTTGCGCTCAAGCACGAGCGTCATCCCCGCCTCGATGGCGATGACGCGCAGCGCGGCGGCGGCGGCGGTTTCAACGGTGACAGGGCCGATGACGGGGACGTCAAACCGCAAGTCCTGCTTCGGCTTGGAGACTTTGACCATCACCGAATCCTTCCTCCCAAGGCGCCCCCCGCGCTCGATGGTGGCGTTCGTCCCGTCAAACCCCTCGACAGCGAGCACGGTACCGCCTTTGACGACGACGGTCTGCCCGATATCGAGCCGGCTGATCTCCTTGGCCACCTCCATGCCGTAGCGGGCATCCTCCTCCTCGCGGCGCGAGAGGCGCGGCCCGGCGATGAGGCCGCTGGCGGCAAGGTGGTCTTCCATAAAGCGGGTGGCAGGCAGGAGGGTGACGCCTTTTTTGCCCAGCTCCCCACCGATGGCGCTGAAGATCGACTCCGCATTGCGCTGCCGCAGCTTTGCCAATAGGAGGAGCGCCTTTACATCGGGCCGGAAGTCGAAGAGGTTGCCCGGGGCGATCTGCCCGGCCATGATCGCCTCGCCCACGCCGCGCGATGCAAAGCAGCGGATGAGCCGCCCCAACTGGCCGACGCGCATCCACTCCACTTCGTCTACCAGCTCGGCAAGGGCGGGGTCCGTCTCATTCTCAAACGCGGCGACGACGATGCGCGCCACCCCGGCCTTGCGCGCCCCTCGCGCCAGCGCGAGCGGGTAGGCTCCACTTCCGGCAATAATGCCGAGCTGTTGAGGAAGGGAGTCAGCACTCATGCTCTTTTAAGCCAGCGTCAACGCCGGGTCTCCATAAACGCAGAAGCCGCTGGCGCGGGTGATCTCGACTTCAAAAAGCTCGCCCACGTGGCGCTCGGCTCCGTCAAAAATCACGATCTTGTTGCCCCGGGTGCGGCCGGTGAGGCGGTTCGGGTTCGTCTTGCTCGGGCCTTCGCAGAGGATCTCCACGCGCTGGCCGACAAGCTCCTCCAGCTTGCGCTTGGCGCTGGCGTCCACAACCTCCAGCAAATCTTTGTTGCGCGCTTCCTTCACCGCTTCCTCCACCTGCCCGCCCAGGGTGGCGGCGGGGGTGTCGCGCCGGGGCGAGTAGCGGAAGACGAAGGCATTATCAAACCCCACCGCCTCGGTGAGCGCGCGGGTGGCCTGGTAGTCCTCCTCCGTCTCCCCGGGGAAGCCGACGATGATGTCGGTCGTCAGCGCCATATCCGGGCGCACGGCGCGGATGCGCTCCACCAGCTCCATGTACTTGCGCGCGGTGTAGGTGCGGTGCATGGCGCGCAAGATGCGGTCCGAGCCCGACTGGAGGGGCAAGTGGATGTGCTCCACCAGCTTGGGCAGGTAGGTGAAGGCATCAATGAGGTCGGCCTTGTAGCCGATCGGGTGCGGGGAGGTGAAGCGCAGCCGCTCCAGCCCCTCCACCTCGTGTACGGCTTCGAGAAGCTGCACAAAGGGCCCTTTGCCATCCACTTTGGGGAACTCGTGCCGCCCGTAAAGATTGACGATCTGGCCCAGGAGCGTCACCTCCTTCACCCCGCGATCCACCAGCGAGCGCACTTCGGAGACGATCTCTGAAATCGCCCGGCTCCGCTCTCCACCCCGGGTATACGGGACGATGCAGAACGTACACTTCATGTTGCACCCTTGCATGATGGAGACAAACGCGCTCACCTGCCGGGGCTTGAGGGCGTGGTCGCGGATCGCCTCTTGCGAGCCGGGCTCCTCGGCCACATCCACAATGGAGAAGCGCTCGTCATCCATGAAGGGGGAGACTTCCTCGCGCCGTTTGCGGGCAAGGAGTTCGTCCACATAGTCGGCCACTTTGTGGAACTTCTGGGTGCCGACCACGAGGTCCACCTTCATCTGCCGGGCCAGCTCGGGGCCCCGGCTCTGCGCCATGCAGCCCAGAAAGCCGAGCACGGCCTGCTGCCCCCGCTTGGTGTGGATGAGGTTGCCCATTTTGCCGATGGCTTTCTGTTCGGCCATGTCGCGCACGCTGCACGTATTGAGCAGCACGACGTCGGCGACTTTTTCGTCCGCCGTCATCCGATAGCCGCGCTCCACGAGCATCTGGGCGACTTGCTCAGAGTCACGCTCGTTCATCTGGCAGCCGTAGGTCTTGATAAAAACGGTGGGCATTGGTAGAAGCGGGGCATCTTACCGGGAGAGCCTCCCGGATCAAACGGTTTTTACGCTTCATGAAAACGATCGCCCTACTTGCCCTTGGCCTCTTCTTCGCCTTCCAACCCGCCACTCAGGCCGCGCCCGAGACCTTTGAGATCTCCGGCATCGTTACCGACGTGCGCGACAAAGCCTTCACCATCCGCACGCGCGGCGGAGAGCGCACCAACATCCGCTATACGGATTCCACCAAAGTGCGCGGCAAGCTCCGCAAAGGCAAACGGGTAACGGTGCAGTACATGATCCAGGCCCGCGAAGTGCAGGTGTGGTAACGCGCCTGCTGGCCCGCCTGCGCGACCCGGCTCCGATCGTAGAGCCGGAGTTCAACACCCTTGCGCTGGAGCTTTTCGCGCTCCAGCGGCGGCAGAACGCGCCTTACGCCCGCTTTTGCGAAGGGCGACCCGAGCCCGCCCACTGGAGCGCCATCCCTGCGGTCCCCACCGGGGCGTTTCGCCACGCGGCGCTGCGCGCCTTCCCCGAGGCAGAGACGGTGGCCACCTTCCGCACAAGCGGGACGACGGGCGAAGGCTTCGGCAGCCACCACTTCGCCACGCTGGCGCTTTATGAGGCCTCCATTTTGCAAATGTGGGCGCGGCTGGGGCTCCCCCGGCTGCCCCAAGTCCTCCTTGTGCAGCCGCCCGCGCAAGCGCCCCACTCCTCCCTTTCGCACATGATGGGCACGCTCGGCGCGCTCGGGCCGCAGACTTGGGTGCTGGGTGAGGAAGGGCAGCTCGACCTCCCCGCGCTCCGTGCCGCTGTGGCCAGTGGGCCGGTGCTTCTCCTCGGCACGGCGCTGGCCTTTCTGCATCTTTTTGAGGCGCTCGGCGCAGAACGCCTGCCGCTGGCTCCCGGGAGCTTTGCCATGGAAACGGGCGGCTACAAAGGCACGGGCCGCTCCCTTCCCAAGGCCGAGCTTTACGCCCGCTTTACCACCACGCTGGCGCTGGAGGCCGATGCGGTGTTCAATGAATACAGCATGACGGAGCTTTCCTCCCAATGGTACACGCATGGCCTTGGCCGTCCGCACCATGGCCCGCCGTGGGCACGCGCGTTGGTGGTGGACCCTGCGAGCGGCCTCCCTGTCGCTGAGGGCGAGCGCGGCATTGTCCGGCTCTTTGATCTTGCCAACGCGGGGAGCGTCCTCGCCCTGCAAACACAGGATCTTGCCCTTCGCCGGGGGGAAGGCTTCGAACTGCTGGGGCGCGACCCGGCAGCCCTCCCGCGCGGTTGCTCGCGCGCGGCAGACGAGTTTCTCTCATGAACACCCGCGAAAGAGCCCGTGCCCTTGCCCAAGCGGCCAGCGCTTTCCCCGGGTTTGGCCCCGGCTCCGAAGAAGCGCTTCTTCATCTCATCCACACCGAGCTGGGCTCGGAAGATACGCTGGAGCCGTGGGCACCGCCGCGCCGCACCCGCGCGGTGGCCCCAGGTACGATTCTGCATATCATCAGCGGCAACACGCCACACGCAGGGCTCCAGAGCTTGCTGCGCGGGCTGCTCCTCGGCTCGCACAACCGCTGCAAGCTCCCCTCGGCCGGGCTCCCGGAGCTGGAGGCATTTTACGCACGGCTCCCCGAGGCGCTGGCGCGGCGTGTGGAACTGGCGCGCACCCTCCCCCCCGAGTGGCTGGCGGAGGCAGATGCGGTGGTTGTCTTCGGCTCCGACACCACGGTACAGGCGCTCCGCGAGCAGGTGCGCCCAGAGGCCATTTTTCTTCCGCATGGGCACCGGGTGAGCTTCGGGATCGTGTTTGACGACTCCGCGTTGGCCTCCCTCCCCGGAGCGGTGGAGGATGTCTGCCTTTTTGACCAACAAGGGTGCCTCTCGCCACACCTTTTCTACGTCGCCCCCGAGCAGGCGCTTGCATATGCCGAGCGGCTTGCGGAGGCGCTGGAGGCAGTTGCTCCGGCGCACCCGGTTTTGACGCTGGAGGAAGTGGCCGCCATCGTGGCCGTGCGGGAAGAGGCCGCCTTTATCCCCGGTGCGCGGCTTTGGCAAAACGCGGAGGCCACCCCGCGCTGGAGCGTCATCTACGACCCGCGCCCCGGCTTTACCCCCTCTTGCCTGAACCGCACGGTCTTCATCAAACCGCTTCCGGCAGACCTCCCCGCCGCCGTGGCCCCGGTGCGCGCTTATCTGAGCTGCGCGGGCATTTGGCCCCCCACCCCGGCCCATGCCGAGCGCGCGGCGGCCACGGGTGTCTCGCGCGTCTGCCCGATCGGCCAGATGCAGCGCCCTCCGCTTACCTGGCGGCAGGATGGGCAGCCGGTGCTTGCCCCGTTGGTGCGGTGGGTCGATTATGAGCTGGCGTGATGCGCAAGATCATCCATCTCGATATGGATTGCTTTTACGCCGCCATCGAGCTGCGCGAGCGGCCCGAGCTTGCGGGGCAGCCCGTGGCTGTTGGCGGCGCGAAGGACCGGCGCGGCGTGCTCACCACCTGCAACTACGAGGCACGCAAGTACGGCATCCGCTCGGCCATGCCGACCTTCCTCGCCCTCCAGCGCTGCCCGGGGCTGGTGGTGTTGCCGGTGCGGTTTGATCTTTACCGAAAAGAGTCCGCCCGCATCCGCGAGATCTTCCACCGGTGGACAGATCTCATCGAGCCGCTCTCGCTCGATGAGGCGTACCTCGATGTCTCGCACCGCCCGGAGGACGCGGCAGCGGTAGCGGCGGAGATCCGGCGCTCCATCTTCGCGGAGACGGGGCTCACCGCCTCGGCGGGCATCGCCCATAACAAGCTGCTGGCCAAGATCGCGAGTGATTGGAACAAACCCAACGGCCAATACGAAATCACCCCGCAAGCCACCACCCCCTTCATGGCCGCGCTCCCCGTGCGACGGCTCTGGGGCGTGGGCGAAGTCTCGGCCAAGCGGCTCCACGAACGCGGCTTCCAGACGTGCGCCGATCTACAGCGCCTCTCGCAAATGGAGCTGCACACCCTCTTTGGCCGCTGGGGTCTGGAGCTTTACGACCTCTGCCGTGGCGTGGATGAGCGCCCCGTGGAGCCCGACCGCGAGCGCAAATCACTCAGCACGGAGTGCACCTACCTTGAGAACCTGACCACCCTTGCCGCATGTGAAGCCAAGCTCCCGGAGCTGATGGCCGACCTCGCGGCAGACCTTGCCCGCCACGAAGCCAAAGCCGGGCAGCCTGCGCGCATCCACAAGCTCTTCATCAAAATGAAGTTTGCGGACTTTACCCGGACTACAGTAGAGCGAATCGCGATGGAGCCGGAAGTCTCTCGCTACCAAGCCCTCCTTGACGAAGGGTGGGCGCGCACGGGCAAGCCGGTGCGCCTTCTGGGCATCGGCGTCCGCTTCGAGCCGGAGGAAGAGCCCACCCCGCAACTTCCGCTCCAGATGGGGCCATGAGTGTCCTCCCCTTCCGGAGACAACCGACACGGTAGCGGGATCATTGTAGGCCGTCTCTGTGAGACGGCGGCCCAACCCCATGGCGTCTCACCGAGACGCCCTACAATTCATCCAACGGCTTCGGTAGCCGCAAATCTCCGTTGGGCGCTTCTTCGAGGCAGACTTCGCAGAGAGGCCTTGCCTCCCCGCGCTTGGGCCGCTTCAACTACCTCAATGCTCCTCGCCTTCCACAAGCCGTATGGCGTGCTCTCGCAATTTACGCCGGATGGCTCGCCAAACCACCCGCTCTCCGGCTTCGGCTTCCCGCCCGGCGTTTACCCAATCGGGCGGCTTGATGCCGATAGCGAGGGGCTCCTGCTTCTAAGCGATGAGGCGGGCCTCAACCAGCGGCTGCTCCACCCGACACGCGGGCATTCCCGCACGTATTGGGCGTTGGTGGAGCGCATCCCCACGCCCGAGGCGCTGGCCACGCTGGAGCGGGGTGTCAGCATCCAAGGCCACCAGACGCTCCCTTGCCGTGCGCGCCTGCTGGAGCCGCAGCCCACCGTGCCCCCGCGCGACCCACCGGTGCGCTACCGCAAAAACGTGGCCGATTGCTGGGTGGAGTTGGAGCTTACCGAAGGCAAAAACCGGCAGGTACGGCGGATGACGGCGGCCATCGGCCACCCGACGCTGCGCCTCCTGCGCGTGCGCATAGGCCGCTACGAGCTGGGCCCCCTCCCCCCCGGCCAATGGTGCGAGCTGGGTCCTGCGGAGCGGCAGGCGGTATTGGCTACAGAGCCACCGCGAGCTGGCGAATCGCCTCGGGGCGGTGGACGGCGGAGAGGGTGACGCGCAACCGCGCCGCGCCGCGCGCCACGGTGGGGTAGCGGATGGCAGGGACGAAAAACCCAGCCTCATAAAGCCGCCGCGAAGCCGCCAGCGCCGCTTCTTCCTCCCCCAGCACGACGGGGATGATGGCGCTGCTGAGTTTCGCGGGCGTGACGCCCGGGCGCACGGCGGCGGCAAAGGTTCGCAAGTTTTCCCACAGCGCGAGCCGCCGCGCCTCGCCTTCGGCGCTATCGAGAAACTCGAGCGCACTATGAGCCACCGCCGCGAGCATGGGCGGCGGCGCGGTGGAGTAGACAAACGCCCGCGCGCGGTTGAGCAAGAGCTCCACCAGCGCGCGGCTCCCACAGATATAGCCGCCGCTCCCCCCCAGTGCTTTGCTCAAGGTACCGAGCTGGATCTCCACCCGCCCGGCAAGCCCGAGCCGCTCGGCAAGGCCGCGCCCGTTGGCCCCGATGACACCGATGGCGTGCGCCTCGTCGAGCATCAACATCGCCCCGTACCGCTCCTTGAGCTGCACGATCTCGGCGAGCGGCGCGCGGTCGCCATCCATGCTGAAGACCGATTCGGTAACCACCACTACGCGCCCCTCCGGGGCTTCGCGCCGGGCCCAGCCGAGGAGGTGCTCAAGCCGGTCAAGGTCGTTATGAGGGAAGACGCGCAGCGTGGCTCCGCAGAGCCGCGCTCCATCCACCAGCGAGGCGTGGATGAGCTTGTCCACGACCAGCACATCCCCCTTTCCCGCGATGGCTCCGAGCGTACCCACAGCGGCAGCGTACCCGCTGGAGAAGGTGAGCGCGGCCTCCGTGCCTTTGAAGGCGGCGAGCCGCTCCTCCAGCCGCAGGTGGGGCGAGCGCGTGCCGCTCACAAGCCGCGAAGCGCCGGAGCCAAAGCCGTGCGCCTCTACGGCGCGAATGGCGGCTTCGCGCAGCCGCGGCTCCCCGGCAAGGCCGAGGTAGTCGTTGGAAGAAAAATCGTAGAGCGCCTTTCCGGCGTAGGTGATGTCCGCCCCTTCGCGGCTGCCGATCTCGCGTAGCCGGCGGCGCAGTGTTTGCGCCTCCAGCGCGGCAAGCTCATCCTCGAAGGAGCGCGCCATTAGTGGTCAAGCCCCCAGGCAAGGAGCGAGCACGAGTCCTGCCAAATGGCGCGGTTGTACCCGAGCATGACGGAGATGACCGCGCGCCCATCGCGCGAGGCGCTGGAGATCAGGCAATGCCCGGCGGCGATGGTGTAGCCCGTCTTCATGCCGTTGCAATATGGCCAGCCGCGCAAAACGCGGTTGGTATTTTTGAACTGGCGCACCCGCCCGTCGGCATAGTGGAAGTTCAAGACCTTGGTGGCCACCATCTGGCGGATGGCCCCATTCTGGTACGCCGCGCGGGCCACGCGGGCCATGTCGCGAGCGGTGGAGTACTGGCCCTTGGCGGGGAGGCCGTTGGGGTTCATAAAGTTGGAGTTCACCATGCCGAGCTGCGCGGCCTTGCGGTTCATCTTGGCGGCAAAGGCTTCTACCGACCCGGCGTTATCCCGTGCGAGCGCCACGGCAACGTCGTTAAAGCTCTTTACCAGGAGCGCTGTAACCAATTCGCGCCGGGTATACACCTGCCCGGCTTTGAGGTAGAGCTTCACCGGCTCGGCAAGGGTGTCGATGTGCTGGATGACGACCGGCTTATCCAGATTCCCCGCTTCGACGATGATGAGCGCCGTGAGCAGCTTCTGCGTGCTGGCCGGGGGGCGGCGTTCGTCGGCGTTCTTCTCGTGGAGGATGCGCCCGCTCACGGCGTCGAAGAGCAGCTCGGAGGCTGCACCGGTAACGGGCACGCCCACAAACGGCTGGGGGTAGATCGGCTGGTCTGCCTCCGGGGCGGAAGGACGCCGCGCGGCGGGCTTCGCCTTTGGCTTGGCTTTGGGCTTGGCCGCGCTCTTCTTTTTAGGGGCGGGCTTGCGGCTGGAGGAGGCCGTCGTCTTCTTCTTTTGGCTGGAAGCCGGGGCGGCTTCCACCACCGGGGCGGCAACAAAAAGGGCGGCAACAGCGAAAAAGAGAGCGCGGTGGAGGATGGAGCGAATCATTGGGGTTGGGACAAGAAAGGGCAAAAAACCGGGGCAGCTATTTTTCTTTACCCGGAGCGAGCTGTTTTTCAATCAACGAATCGGGCTCGGCCCCAAGTTCCCGCGCGCGGCGGTAGTGCCGCCGAGCCAGCTCTCGCGCGGGTGGCTGGTGCTGAAGATAGAGGACGGCGAGGTTAAAATGCGCCTCGCGGTGGGTGTCATCGAGCTCCACGGCTTTGCGGAACTCGGCCTCCGCGCCATCCAGCCACCCTTTGCGCCCGAGGGTGACGCCGAGGTAGCTGTGGGTGCGGGCATCTTTGGGGTCCAGAAGGACGGCCTGAAACAGCGCCGCCAGCGCAAGGTCGAGCTTCCCGGCATCGTGCGCGGTGACGCCGAGCGTCAACCACGCCGAGAACGACTCGGGCGAGAGCCGCGTGGCCCGGCGCAGGTGCGCCTCGGCCTCTTCCAGCCGCCCGGCCCGGTACTCCAGCGAGCCGAGGTTGACGAGCGCGACAATGTTCTCGGGCTCCAGCTCCAGAAGCCGGGTAAACTTGGCGCGGCCCGCCTCCAGGTCGCCCCCTTCAAACGCTACCGCCCCATCCAGCGCGAGCTGCCGGGGGTCTTCCTTCACCTCGGCGCTGGCAGCCGCACCCAGAAGGCATAATACAAACAGGAAACGCCACATACGCAGATCTTTAGGCCCCCAGCTCCCGCGAACGCGCCGTGGCCGCGGCCACCGCCGCCATGAGCGCGGCGCGTGTACCGCCGGCCTCCAGCGCCTCCAGCCCGGCGATGGTGGTGCCACCCGGGCTTGTGACCATATCTTTGAGCACAGCCGGGTGCTGGCCCGTTTGCAGCACCATCTCGGCGGCACCGCGCAAGGTCTGGGCGGCAAGCTTGAGCGCCATCTCCCGAGAGAGGCCCGCGCGCACCCCGCCATCCGCCAAAGCCTCGATGAGCAGGTAGCCGTAAGCCGGGCCGCTGCCGCTCAGGCCCGTCACCGCATCAAGCAGCTCCTCCTTGACCTCCACGGCAAGACCCACGGCGGAAAAAATCGCCTTCACGGCGTCTGCATCCGCATCCGTCGCATACGTGCCGCGCGCATAGGCCGCCGCACCCCGGTGGATAAGAGCGGGGGTATTGGGCATGACCCTCACAAACCGCGCCGGGCCGCCCACCGCCGCCTCCAGCCGGGCCAACGAGAGCCCCGCCACGATGGAGACAACCCGTTTGCCGGAAAGCTCGCTCCCCAGCGAGGCAAGGGCATCCACCGCATCGGCCGGCTTTACACAGAGCAGGATCGTCTCGCTCTCATTAACAAGAGCGGCGTTATCCTCACAGATCGTCACCCCATGGGCCTTGTGGGCTGCTTCCACGGCGGGGCGGGTGCAATCGCTCACCCGGATCGACTCCGGGCGGGAGAGTTTCGCTTCGATCACCCCGCCGATGAGGGCCGAGGCCATTTTACCGCAACCTAGGAAGCCGAGTTTCATAACGCTGCACTAAACGCGAAAAGCCCCCTCCGCGCGAGCGGAAAACCCGCGCTCACGCCCGGGGCGCGAAATAGATGATGGCCGCCCCCAACAAGCAAAGCGACGCGCCCCCCACATCCCACCCCGTGGGGCGCACCCCATCCACCCGCCAAAGCCACGCCAGCGAAGCGGCGATGTAAACACCCCCATACGCCGCGTACACTCGCCCCGAGGCGGCCGGGTGGAGCGTCAGCAACCACGCAAACACCGCCAGCGCCACCGCCCCCGGTAGGAGCCAGAGCGCCGTGCGCCCTTCGCGCCACCAGAGGTAAGTTGCGTAGCAGCCAAAGATCTCGGCCAGCGCCGTGGCAGCATAGAGGAGAAACGTCCGCATCTTGCCCCGCACTCTGCCCCAAAGCCGCCCCCCGCCGCAAGCCCCCCCACGGACGCGGAGGTAAAACGGAGAGTTTGCTGTTGTCACCCCCGGCAAATTCCAGTAATCCTACCCAGCCTTTATGAAGCGACTCCTCTATTTCTCGCTCGTCTCGTGCCTCTTCGTGACGGGGTGCGCCAACCAGCCGCGCAAGCGCGACCGGCCGGACACGCAGACCGTCTCTGACTCTTCCTCCTCCGAGGGCCGCTTCGGCTTCCAAGGCGGAGAGAGCACCCCCTCGGGAGGGGGGACCTCCCTCTCCGATGCAGAGGCGCTAGAGCAGAACACCCCCGCCCCAGAGTCCACGGCCTCCACGCAGCCACCGCCGCCTCCTGTCGTAAAGCCGACGCCGCCGCCCGTGCAGCGCAATGCCGTTTACGGCATCAAAGTGCCCAACAAGCCCGGCTACGTCTACAGCCCCTACGCGCCCAACTCCGGTTTGGTCGATGTGCGCGGCTACCCGCAGGGCACCGAGGTGAAGGACCCGTATACGGACAAAATCTTCCTCGTTCCTTAAAGCTGGCTTTTAAAGCGCCAGCCGCGAAGGCCTGTTTGTAAAACATCCCTACCTTTAAAAATCACAAACAAGCCGCCCCAGCACCGGGCGGCTTGTTTTTTCCCCAATGAAGAAAGTGGCAATCCTTGGTCCCGGCCTACTGGGCGGCTCGCTCGCGCTGGCCCTCAAGGCGCGGCTGCCCGGTTGCCAGACGGCACTCTGGGCCCGGCGCGAAGCCGCTGCCACCGAGGCTCGCGAGCGTGGCGTGGCAGACCTTGCCTCCACCGATCTCGCCCCCGTGCTTGCGGGAGCCGGGCTTGTCATCTTCTGCGTCCCCGTAGAGGCCATGCCCGCGCTGGCTCGCCAGGTCGAGCCGCTGCTGGAGCCGGGCGCGCTGGTTACCGATGTCGGCAGCGCCAAAGCCCCCGTTGTCGAGGCGCTCTCGGCGATCTTCCACACCCGGGGCCGCTTCGTCGGCAGCCACCCGATGGCGGGTTCAGAGCAGAGCGGGCTTTCCGCCGCGCGGGGCGATCTTTTTGAGGGAGCGGTCTGCATCCTCACCCCCCACCCCGGGGCCACCCCGGAGAGCGTGGAGGAAGTCTCCGCCTTTTGGCGCCTCCTCGGCTGCCAGCTCCGCACGCTGGGCCCCGTGGAGCATGATGAAACGATCAGCCTCATCAGCCACCTCCCCCATTTCCTCGCCTCGGCGCTGGTCGACTTTGTCGCCACCGAAAACGCCGGGGCCTTCGCCTACTGTGGTAACGGCTTTCGCGATGCCACCCGCATCGCCTCCGGCCCTGCGGATATGTGGCTGGGCATCCTCGCAGCCAACCGCCCTGCCTTTACCCGCCAGCTCCGCAGCTTCATCACCCAGCTAAGCAAAGCTTGCGACACGTTTGAAACCGGGGCTGATGATGCCCCGATGCACGAACTCCTTAGCCGGGCCAAAACCCACCGCGACACCCTCTCATAACCCCTTTTTACACACCACCTCTCATGGCTAGCTGGAAAATCCAACAGGCACCGCCGATCCGGGCCGAAATCACCGTCCCGGGCGACAAAAGCATCTCGCACCGCTCCGCAATCCTCGCCTCGCTCTCCAACGGCACCTGCGTCATCACCGGCTTCTTGCCGAGTGAAGACTGCCTCGCCACCGTCAACGCCATGCGCGCGCTCGGTATTGAGATCGAGAACCCCGAGCCGACCACCCTCGTCGTCCACGGCCAGCGCGGCAAGCTCACCGCCCCCAAGGGCGATATTGATTGTGGGAACTCCGGCACCTCCATGCGCCTGCTGGCCGGGCTCCTCGCCGCGCAGCCCTTCCGCTCCCGCCTTATTGGCGATGCCTCTCTCTCCCGCCGCCCCATGAAGCGCATCATCGAGCCGCTCACCGAAATGGGTGCCAAGCTCCACGCCGAGGGCGAAAAATCGGCCCCGCCGCTCGTCATCGAAGGGGCCGCCGAGCCCAAGGCGATCCACTACTACTCCCCGGTCGCCAGCGCGCAGGTCAAGAGCGCCATCCTCCTCGCCGGGCTCTTTGCCAAGGGCAAGACTAGCGTCACCGAGCCCGCCCAGAGCCGCAACCACACCGAGCAGATGATGGAGTGGTTCCTCCTCCACCCGCACGTCGAGGGGGCCACGGCCTCCATCCACGGCCCGGCCACCCCCGAGTCGCGCGACTTCCAGGTCCCCGGCGACATCTCCAGCGCCGCGTTTTGGCTCGTCGCCGCTGCCGCGCAGCCGCGCAGCCACCTCCTTATCAAAAACGTCGGCCTCAACCCCACGCGCACCGGCATCCTCGCCGTCCTCATCCGCATGGGCGCGCAGATCCACGAGATCGTGGAGGTCGAAGAAGGCGAGCCGCTCGGCTCCATCGAGATCCGCGGCGGCAAGCTCAAAGGCACCGAGATCCGCGGTAAAGAGATCCCCAACGTCATTGACGAGCTGCCGATCCTCGCCGTCGCCGGGGCGCTCGCGCAGGGCACCACCATCATTGCCGATGCCAAGGAGCTGCGCGTCAAAGAGTCTGACCGGCTCGCCACCGTCGCCAACAACCTCCGCGCCATGGGCGCGCAGATCACCGAAACCGAAGACGGCATGGAGATCTACGGCGGTGCACCACTCAAAGGCGCACACCTCTCCAGCTATGGCGACCACCGCATCGCCATGGCCTTCGCCATCGCCGGGCTCTTTGCCGAGGGCGTCACCACCATTGATGGTGTCGAGTGCGTCGCCACCTCGTACCCGACCTTCCACGAAACCTTGGAGCAGCTCACCTCCGAGCGCCAAACGCAGACCCCCGTCAGCGCCCCGCTCCCGGGCCAGTAACCCACCCGATGAAACCGCACCGCGTCATCGCCATCGACGGCCCCGCAGCCTCCGGCAAAAGCAGCGTGGCCCGGGCGCTGGCGCGTGAGTTGGGAGAGATCTACATCAACACCGGCGCCATGTACCGCGCCGCCGCGTGGCTCTCCGTGCGCGAAGGGCTTACCGACCCGGAAGCCCTCGTCGCCGCGCTCCCACGGCTCCGTTTCTTTGTAGAAAACGGGGAGCTCGCCATCCGCCTTGGCGAGGAAGACCCCGCCCCACAGCTCGGCAACCCGGAGGTCAACGCCGCCGTCTCCCCCGTAGCCGCCATTGCCCCCCTGCGTGCCTACCTCGTCGCTCGGCAGCGCGAGTTTGCCGCACAGGGCAACCTCGTCATGGAAGGGCGCGACATCGGCACCGCCGTCTTCCCCGGCACCCCCTTCAAGTTTTACATCGATGCCTCGCCGGAAGTCCGCGCCCGCCGCCGCGCCGCCCAAGGCTTGAGCGACGACCTTGCCACTCGCGACCGCATCGACAGCTCCCGCGCCGCCTCGCCGCTCGCCATCGCCCCCGGTGCGGTGGTTATTGATAGCTCCGAGCTTACCATCGAAGGCGTCGTCGCCGCCATCCTCCCCCACCTTCGTATAGAGGAATGAACGTCACCTACCAGTTCGGCTACCACTTCTTTAAATTCCTCGGCAACGTCCTCTTCTCCTTCCGAGTCATCCACGCCGAGCGGATGATCGAGCATGGCCCCGCCATCCTGGCCATGAACCACCAGAGCTTTATTGATCCCCCCCTCGCCGGGCTCTGCTGCCGCCGCGAAATCTTCTTTCTCGCCCGGCGCAGCCTCCTCAAGTGGCCCATCCTCGGGCCGTTGATGCCCAAGGTCGGCGTGATCCCCGTAGACCGCGGCGGCGCGGGCGACATGGCCGCGCTAAAAGCCGTCATCCGCGTCCTCAAAGCTGGCAACGGCGCACTCCTCTTTCCTGAAGGCACCCGCACCAAAGACGGCAGCCTGCAACCCGCGCAGGCGGGCATCGGCTTTGTCATCGCCAAAACGCTGGCCCCTGTCGTCCCCATGCGGATCTTCGGCGCCTTCGACGCCCTCCCCCGCAGTGGCAAACGCTTCAACCCCGTGCCGGTGACCATCGTCGTCGGCCACCCGATCCACTTCACCGAGGCCGACCTCGCCGAAGGCGGCCGCGATGTTTACCAGAAACTGAGCGACCGGGTCATGCAAGCCATCGCCGCCATCGAGTACGAAGGGTAGCGCAATGGCCACGGGGCTCCTCGCCTCCACACGCGGGGAAACTTTAGTTTTGAATGGTCCGGCTCCTGCTGCCTACCCCCAACCATTGCATTTATGACTCCACCTCTTTCTTCTCCCCCAATCGTATCGATGCGAAAAGTTCTTAGGCTTACCTTGGCGCTCGGTTGCATATTACTGAGCCCCCAAAAAGGGGATGCCGCTTTAATCATCAACGTCAATCAGGTAGGGGATGACGTCATTGCAGAAGCGCTCGGCACAGTCGATGTCTCCGCGTTAGGCAGCGCAGATTTTGCCATCTTCGGAGGCGGGCTAGAGGCGGGTAAGGGATTTCTTGTCACCGGCAACCCCACTCATAGCACCATGGGTTACAACGTTTTGACCGGACCGGCAACCTTTGGCGCCGGAGCATCCATCAAGGCAACTTCGGGCTCCGGCGACATGATTGGGGTTTCCAACCGGTTCGGTCGTAGTGTTCTGGTAGTCCATCACGGACGGCCAGCAGACCATCTTTACTCCGGAAGTTCCGTCTGGGAAAATCACACCCTGGCCTCGCTGGGCCTGCAAACAGGGAGCTATGTCTGGACTTGGGGCGAGGGCGCCAACGCGGACTCCCTGACAATCAACGTAATCCCGGAGCCCGCTAGTTGGGTCCTCCTCGCAGGTGGAGCCGCTGCAACCATCCTCTACCGCCGCCGTCTCCAAATCATTGTAAAAAACAAGGACTGACCCCGTCGACACCAGTTGACGCTGGGACCAAAGACGCCAAATGCAACCATTCCCTCGGGAGGAGAGGGCTTTATCCAACGAAAGGAAATCTGGAATTGGCAAGATAATGTTCGAGGAGCTGTGACCGAATTGCAGGGTAAACTGAGCGCCTCGCAAAGCCTCCTAACCGGATTACAGGCCACTTATACCAGCTCAGGAACCATACCGGCGTACCGTCATTTTAGTGGCCTAGATGCCATCGTCGTCACCTACTACAATGGTATGGCGGGTGGTCAAATTCGACGCATTCCGGTGAATGGTTACAAAAATGATCCTCGCACTTGCTGGGTGCCACGCTCAGGCGGTTGGACATTCCTGCACAATCGCTATGTGGATACGGACGCGAAGACCGGATACGTTTATGCGGTGGATCAGCAGGTGGAGTGAATGAAATGAAAAAAACAATTTTAACGCTGAGCGGAATCATGTTTTGCGTGCTTGCACGTGCTGGGACCTCAGATCCGGTTGCGGACTATAAATCCTCTAAAAGCCTCACCTCATCAGATATTTTATACAAATGGACGGCTGATATAAATGGTGATGGTCAAAACGATGTTCTTCTCGATTTGAAGGCAGACTACCAAGAGGACAAAATTGATAGGCAAGTGCCTTCGTGGCGTGTCTATATCGCTGCCACCGGAGGCGGTAGTTACGAGCAAGCAACCGGTGTTGACGATGGTGGAGGTGATGGTGTCAGCCCGCTTCTTCCTCAGATCGATCCAGAGAAAGTCTTCGTAGGGGCGATTAGCCAACTAGGAGTATCGGGTATCGTTACTGTCCAAACGGATGCGACGGTCTCTGGCGTTCGTCTATCACGTATTTATGCCTACACGGTAGATGGAAGCCATCTGAAAAGGACGCTACTAGCGGAGTATAATGCCGAAAATGGTAATGCCGTTTACGATCAATACCTGTCTGATAGTCACCGAACTTCAGTGACGTTGCAGCAGATCACGCCTTGAATGCATCAAAATTCGTAATATTGAGCCTGCTCGCGCTGATCCTCCCCGTAGCGAACGGTCTGAGCGCCGAAGCTCCTTTGGTCCGCCCGGCTCCTGATAAGCAGCACGCTATAGTTATCTCGGAAGATCGCTTCACATTCGTCATCCAGAATGCCGATGGGAAAACTCTACTCTCTTCACGGAATATCCCAGAGTTGCAAACCGTCACGGAATTTAATCCTGACCATGTGGTGTGGAGTCCAAGCAGTCAGGCCGTAGCGGTTGCTGGTGGCGATCCGCGTTTTTTACTCACGTACGTTTTTATCCGCCAAGGCAACACGTTCGTTTATGCCCCGATGCCGATGCTGGCTCAGGGCTATGATAATCCTTGGATCGTGCCAACGAAGTGGAGCGATAAAGCCACACTGGTGCTCAACATCTCCGGTCCGCATGCCGGAAAGGCGATAGACGGAGGCTATCACGGCGAGGCCAAAATCAAAACATCGGTGCCGAAATGCGAGACCGTCAGCGAAAAGATTACGGCGCGTGAATGACCAGGTAATACGGACCGAGTTTTGAGCGATCCAGAAACCCGTTATAGGCGAGGGTGAACAAAGACAGGTCTTCCCAGCCCTTGTGAGGATCGCCCTCAAGGGCTGAAAAAAGTAAGGCCTTGTTCTCCATGAAGAGGAAGGCACGGCGCAAAATGGCCATGAGCCTGCGCTCTTCTTCGGCGGCGGCATCGACAAAATGCAGCGTCGGGTGCAGCTTGTGGAAGTCTTCGTGGTAGGCCTTCCTGAGCCCGTTATATCGTCGTTCGAGCTTGTCCTTTTCGTCAACGGGGTCAACGCTTGAAACTTGAATGTTCACTTCTGCTATTCGTTTTCGTCAACGGGGTCAACGCTTGAAACTTGAATGTTCACTTCTGCTATTCGCGGTCAAATTTGTCTCAAAAATTTCAAGTTTCAAGCGTTGACCCCACCTGCGGGTGCGTGCGATGCCATCTGAGCGGGATTTGTAAAGCCAAACTCACTAGCATGCTTTGCGAAGGCGTGCCCGCCG
>JBBCKB010000032.1:0-8701 GCA_037189965.1 Chthoniobacteraceae bacterium
CCTCCCACGGGGCGGCACGCAGTGGCTTGGCCTTCGGAGGCGCGCCTTCGTCCGCTTCGTCATCCACCTCCGAGGCGGTACCGGTGCCTTGCCCGTGGCCGTTGATAAAGAACTCCGTAAGGAGATGCTCTCCCTGCTGCCGCCACTGGAAGGCGATGTGCGTCCATTGCCCAGCCTCTAGCGCCACCCCGGCGTTGGCCTCCTGCGTGCCCCCGTTTTCCCCGGGGATGAGCGCCGTCACCGACATTTCCCCATACCGGCGGATTTCGGCGACGCGCTGAGATGACTACTGAAGATTTAATAACAAAGTAGAATTAATGATGGTTATGGATTAAAGGGTTGAGTCGTCAAAGGGTTTCGTATCGGGGACGGCTGGCCCCCGGAGCGTAGCGGAGGGGGCCTGACGGCACCGATACGGCGCGGCAATCCCTCCCTTCATGATCCCAGGATTCATCAGGCTGCACGCTTCCAGCGAGGGGGTTCCTGCGGGCGATAGCACTTCACCTCTGAAGAGCTAATCAATGCCACTCATGCACACGAGCTTGGGCCACGCACAAAGACGGGCGTTCATGTATGGGCACAGGTTCAAGGCATCAGCGGCGCAAGTTGCGGCCCCATACCGCTGCAACGCGACCTGGCCTAAATGCTCGCCGTAAACCTCGACTATATCGTCACGCGCAAAGCTCATCCCGGCACCCCGAAGCCGTGAAGAATAAACGGCATACTTTAAGGGGGCAATTAAATGGCCCCTTTTGAAAGCGAGGCCGCACCTTATTATTCTCTATAATTCTGCATTATCTTTGGAATAATATCAAATATTCGTTGACTTGAGGTCATTTTTTGGATTCGATGCTTGGCGATGAACGAGCCTTCCCCGTTTCCCTTGGATCCATTTCCGCGTGATAAAGCAGGAACGATCAATCGGGATGCTGCCTTAGAGGAGCATTTGCTTCAGAAGATTATTGATGGAGAGATCCCCGAAGGAGTGCGCCTTCCGTCCACTGCCGAGATGGCGGGGCAACTGGGGGTAAGCATTAATTCTCTTCAGAAGGCGCTTTCCCGCCTTGCGGCTCGAGGGTTCCTGACGCGCAGGACAAATTACGGAACCGTGGTGAACATTCGCAGCCCCAAAAAAGGGCAGGAAAATGTGTTTGTACTTTTTTGGTTGGACCTGCGGGAGGAGGCAAACCACTTCTATCGCCGGCTGAGCCGTTTGATCGAGGAGATGCTGGAAGAAAAAGGGTATAACCCGTTGATTTACGATCAACTCTCTCGCGTCTTCGCATATTCCTCTCCGGAAAGACGCCGACGCCAGCTTCTGGCTGACCTTGCACATTTTGATCCATTGGCCGTGATCGAGATCGACTTTATCCTCCTGCGGTTCCCAGAGGTGGGGCAGGCACGCCGCCGCCCAACGGTGTCGTTTCGCCCCATCAACTACGATGCCGATGTCTCCATCGACCGTTGCGCCATCTACCGGGAGCTGATCCGCGTTACCGCAGAGAACGGGGGGCGCAGGGCGATTATTGTCTCCAAAAATCCCTCCTTCTCTGTTGCCGTAGACTATTTGGAAGCGCTTTGGGACGCTGCGCGGGTGCATGAGGTGTTTATTGAGAAGATCCTCTGCATTGAGGGCGATAGGGAGTCTGCGCTGGAAGAGGCCACAGAGGCCGCCGTGATGAAAGAGCTTGAGATCTGGAAGCAACTCCCTCCAGGGAAGCGCTTTGATACCTTGATCTTCCCTGATGATATCCAGATGCGAGCAGCCAGCCTCTGCCTGTTGCGCGAGGGCATCTCTGTTCCTGACGAGATTCGCGTGGTCAGTCTGGTCAACGAAAGCATCGACCTTTCCGTGGGAGTTCCCGTGTGCGGAGTCGGTCTCCCGATCTCAAAGATAGCCCAAAGCCTGGTCGATATTTTAGAGATACGCCTTGGCCGCTCCAGCTTGCGGGATCCGGCACCGGTGCTGATCACACCGGAGCGCATCGAGGTGGAAATTTCGTCAAAATCAACCTGAACCAAACCTACTCTATGAAAACAACAGCCCCCCTAATCTGTGTTGCTCACCTCATACTGGGCACCTACTTTACCGCTCACGCCGCAACGGCTGTGACTTATGAGTTCCGCAATGGTGTGAATGGTTATAACGGCCAATCCAGTAGTTACATTAGCAGCTACTCCCCCGACAACAATTCCGGCGGCCTTGCTTACGTTCAGGCTTTGAATTGGACGGTTCGCAACGGGCACAGCGTTATTGCATTCATGCGCTGGGACCTCTCTGATGTGGACGGCTCCGCAGGCATTGCTCAGGCATCTCTACAGCTAACGATTGACGGCAGAGAGCAGAGATCGGCAACCGGGTACTCTGCCACCTACAACCTTTACCCTGTTCTCCGGGCCGGTTTGGACTATGGGAACGGGAATGGCGCGGTGCCCGTGGAGGGAGCAATTTCCTATAGCTCCGCTCTATATTCCAGCGATCCTGAAAAGCGAATCGGCTGGGGAACGAGCGGTACCATTACCAAAGGGCCAGTGGCTGGGGAGGACTACAGCGATGTACTGCTCGGGAGCTTTACCCTTACCGCAGATAACACGACGCGCACGACGATGACGATTGCTCTCGACCCCGAAGTCATTGCCTCGTGGGTTAACAATCCATCCACCAACTATGGATTTATCATTATCGGCGAGCCCCAATCCCCCTATGATGTGGATTCAGTATTGATACGCACAGAGGGGCAGACAACCGTGGAATGGCGGCCATATTTACAGGTAGAGACAATCCCGGAGCCCGGCGCAGTCGCCCTTCTTCTTGGCGGAAGTGTTTTATTTTTCGGATACCGCCTCGCCAAGTAACCATTTGCGGAAAAGGAGGGGTGGCTTGAATGCCCGCTTTGCTTATCAGACGCCCAACTACCAGAGGGTTTACGCTGGTAGAGATTCTAATGGTGGCGGCCATCATCTCTGTCTTAGCGGTTCTGCTCTTCAGCATAAGCAAGAGAATTGGGAGCGGAATGAGATCGACCAAGGATATTTCCAACATGCGAGGCATGCTGTTGGCCATTGATCTCTTCTCCGTAGATCATCGCGACGGCGGCAGGATCTTCTTGGCTCACGATCGCTACGAAGATCGTTATGGATACGGGTTCAAAGCCTGGTTCCAATATCTGCGCCCTTATATGGGCTACGATCTGGACGACCTCTATACTCAGGTGCCTGCCTTTATTGCGCCAGGGGACCCCTCCGCCGGGGGGAGGAAGAGCAATCTGTCTCTTCCTGCGCAAGCATTTCTCCGCCGAAGCTATAGTTTCAGCACGGGAACGCTGGATACTTATAACAGGACGTATACCTGGAAGAAGCTTCAGATTGCCAAACCCTCAGAGCTTCTCTTCTTTGCAAATCACCGCGCTGGCGCTCTTGGGACACAATGGATCGACCCCAGCTCTCAAGCTTCGCTCAATGGGATTCCTACCGATTGGTATAGCGGCGAGCGAGCGCATTTTGCATTCCTCGACGGCCACGTGGAGAGCATTCCCGTAAAAGATGTCCTGCCGGAAGGGGTGAGGCATTCCATTTTCAGACCTGTGTTTCAATAAGACCATTTTTTTAAGATTTCATGAAGACCGCTGTTACTTTGTTGTTGTTCCTGATAGGCCTACTCGCCTCGCGCGGGCGGGCTAGTGACGAGCTGGTCATTTATGAGCCGGGCAGACTGCTGGAAGGGTGGTCCATATCCCCTGTGGGAACGGTAACGTACGAGGAGAGCTCGCGTGGGCTTTCCATTACGATCAACCCTGTCCCGGAAGGCGGTGACCTTTGGCCGCGTCTTCTGCTTCAAGGCGAGCCTAAAGATCTTTCGCAGTACACGCATGTCATTTTTGAAGTGGTTAACGAGACGGGCCGGGACCAGAGCATCACGGTGGGGGTATCGACTGATCCGGACCGGAGTCAGGGGCAGGCCAGTCAGGTGCCCCCCGGCGCGGAGGTAAAGGTAAGGCTTAATATTGCCGACGGCTCACGGCTTGAACAATCGAGTGTGATCTATTGCACGGTCTATCAACACCGCCCAATGGTCACGCAAACTTATCTGCTAAAGAGGGTGGTCGCTATTAGCAACCCTGACCATGTTTCCAAGAGGGCCTCGATGCAAGGGTTGATGGCAGAGACAGAGCGGATGTATGAGCTGCTTGAAGCAGCCGAGGGGCAGGCAAAAGGGCCGATGGTTGAGGCAAAGCGGTTGATCGTCGCTGCGAAGAAGCTCTACGAAGGCCGCAGACCGGGGTATGCCTCGGAGATGGAGGGCCATCTCCTCATGGCACAGCAGAAGATCATGGGTAGCGCCATGAGATCGCGCAAGGAGAGGGTAACCCTCTGGAGCTCTCCCTTGGGCATGGCGATTCGCGAGGAAACACTGCCTCTTCCAGATGTAGAGGTGTTGACCACCATTAACGAAAGGGTTTGTCTGGGGCAGTATCGGGCCATCCCCATGAACTTTTCTACCGGAGCGCAGGGGGCTAAGGTGAAGGTGTGGCTGGAAACGGCGGCTGAAGCGCCTGTTTCTCTCAAGCCGATGCTGTGGGTAAAGGCCCGCGACCGGTCGATGACCGCAGATGCTGTCGGGCAGCCAGACAAGGAGGTTTCGTGGGATCTGCCTGCTTATCGTACGGAACAACTGCTGATATGGGTAGACGCCCGGCAAGGCAGCCCGCAGGCAGGGCGCGTGGAAGGCAAGCTGATGGTGGAGGTGGAAGGCGAAGCGGCCCGGCAGATCCCCCTTTCAATCGACCTGGTAGATGTGGGGTTGGCGAAGAATGTGGTGGGGTTGGAAAGCAGCAACTGGGCCTATTTCTTTGTCGGCGGCGCCTCTGCCAGTCGGGGGTTGGAGCGGGAGATTCGTGATAACTTGCGTGATTACGGAATGGATACATGGAACCTCGATTACACGCAGGTTCCCTACCCAAAGGTCGATGCAGAGGGGCGCTACGCCGGGTTTGAAAAGGAGTCTGAGGAGAAATTCCGGCAGGTTTTGGAGCTGTTGAAAGGAAATACCGAGGAGTACTTTGTCATTTGGCTAGGCTTTCAGCGGCAAGATTTCAAAGCCCTTTTTGAAAAGCCGGGCGTGTTGGAGGGGTATTTCGAAGACCTCACGGCCGTATTGGATGAATACCAGGTGGGTGCAGACCGCCGCTACCTGATGTTCTGGGATGAGCCCAAAATTCCCGAGGTGCGGGAGACGATTGCCTGGATGAAGCGGGTTAACGCGCTGGGGTATCGATATCAGCTTTATGAAGATTCCACGGTTGTCTTTGACAATGACGAGGAGATGAAAGCCTACACCGAGCTGTGCGGCCTCTGGTTTCCAAACTGGGATCAGCTTTTCCTTGGGAGGCCAGATGCCGTGCCTCGCGCGCTGAAGTTTCGCTCAGAGAAGATGGGCTTCTACCGTTGTCTGATGTCGCGAAGCAACCGTGGCGTAAACATTTACGAGTATTACCGTCTGATGGCATGGCATGCCATGACCCATGGCTTCAACAAGATCGCCTTTTGGGTTCACAACGTAGGCCCTGAAGACCCGTGGGACGGTACAACCGGCAGCTCAAGCGGGGGCATGGTGATCTACCCACGGGATGGGAAGCTCTACCTTAGCCGACGCTGGGAACTGTTCCGCGAGACGCTGGATGACTATCGGCTGGCGCAGGCGGTGTTTGGACAAAACATCCTGAATGCCGCGTTTAACCCCGATCTCAAGCGCTTTGTCGATCAGGTCACGGGAAACCCCGATAACGCACGGGTGGCAGATCAGGTGCGCGAGGAGTTGATCAATCTTGCGCTGTCTCGCCGGGAGAAACGCCTACAGGCAGGGGATGCGCGGTAGTGGCTAGCCATCGGAGCCACCTTTTTTATGATTATCTACAACGACGACACTTCATCTTTACGCTATAGCTATACCCAGCCGCCTCACACAGAGGAGGATATCAGGCTTCCCATTGAGCGCTTGAAAGCGGGCAACGTGGGCGCGCTCTGCTGGCTTCTTGGGCATACCATTGCGCATTCGTGGCCTTCTCAGGCGTGGGATAACTATTACGAGCGACTAGCGAAGGGGTGCGCCATTCTGGCATTTGATGATGAGATCGGCTTTGCCCCGGATGAGGGACAGGTCAGTTCCTACCAGGCATTGCCACCGGGGGAAGATCCGCGCAATGTCATGCTTGGCTTTCACCGAAGAGGGGTGGACTACCTCCCCCTGTTCATTAGGGAAACGCGCCGGGCGGGAATGCGATTTTACGGTTCGTTCCGTATGAACGATTGTCACCTCAAGTCTGATCCCGACGGGATTCTTTCAAGCAGCTTCTGGCGAAACAATCAGGAGCTGCGGCTTTGGGGTGTGAAGGCGGGAAGAACGTATTACAATGCGGCACTCGACTACTCTTACCCCGAGGTCCGGAGCCACCATCTTCGAGGGATTGTGGAATGCCTTGAGTGGTATGATATGGACGGGCTTGAGCTCGACTTCTGCCGAAATCCCTATCTGTTTCAGCCAGCCGAGGGCTGGGAGAAAAGGGACATTTTAACAGGCTTCATCCGGGAGGTAAGGGCGGCACTAAAGGCAGCGGAAGAGCGATGGGGGCACAAGCTGGATCTGTTGGTGCGCGTACCCTTCTCTGATCAGCTAAGGCAGGAAGCCGGGATGGATGTGGCGGCGTGGATTTGTGAAGGGCTGGTAGACATTCTGGTGATGAGCTCTTTGCTTAATGATTATAGACAGAAAATTGAACCGTGGCAGTCCCTCTGCACGGCCCACGGCGTAGACTTCTACCCCTCTGTGGAGCAAGGGCCTGTGAATGCTGCACCCGCGCACAATCACATTACCATTGAGACGGTGGACGAGATTGTACAACGGCAGCGGGGGGCAGCTATCAACTTCCTGGCGCAGGGAGCAAAGGGAGTCTATCTATTCAACCATGCCTGCCTGCTCTATCAGGTACGGCGCCAACCGGAGGAAGCCAACGCGTTGGTTTCAATGTTGTCGGAGCTGGACGACTCCGATGCCATGGCAAAGAAGCCGGCGCAATTTGTGTTCTGGGATCAGTTGCCACTAGAGCTAGAGTCGATGCGGCCGCCGGAGTTTTATCAAACAATCGGGTTTATCGTAAATGCATCCATGCAAAAGAGAGAAACCCCGGAAGTAACGATATCTTTTCACCAGCACTGCATTCCCAACCCACATGGAGAGACGGGCAACCCCCTTCCGTCCGTTTTGCCAAAGGGCTGGATCACCTACCTGCTCAATGGGGAAGAGGTTCCGCAGGAGTGGATTGAATCGACACTAGTTAGTGCGGGAAAAATCGCCTCGGGGTTTACCTTGCAGGAGCATGAAAAGATCACGCTGCGCACTCCTCCTGCCTTACTCAGAGAGGGGCAGAATACATTGGCGTTTCATATTAGAAAATTCCCAGAGCCGGATGATCCCTATGTCTCTATCTATGAGCTGGTAGTTGCTATTTAAGCTCACCCTTCATGGGGGCGGCGCGGAAGCTTAAGGGCGGTCGCCGGAGGCAGGGAATTCCAACGCCCTCACATCTGTTGACAACTTACTATAAAGAATGTCAACTCCCCTGAATCCCTTCTCAATCCGAAGTTGCCTTTCGAAAGTTGCGTTGGCGTGCCCCCGAACTTTGATCAACTCGCTATGAGAGAATGGGTTGGTTTATGGGGCTAAAAACGCTGCCTTGCGGATCGTAGGCCGTTTCGACGGAGTCGAATGGCCGAAGCGGAGCGAGGCAGCGTGCAGCGAACTCCACCGGGGTCAAATCTCCCAGTGACGAGTGCGGCCTCACATGGTTGTACTTCTGCTGATATTCTTTGCCCAGCACTTTTGCCTCCAGTCGGCTGGCGAAGAGTTCCAGATTGAGGAATTCATCGCGAAACCAGCTGTTGAAGCTCTCTCTGTAGGCGTTTTGCCATAGGAAGCCAGGTTCGATGTAGAGGGTCTTGATTCCCGCCCCATCAAGCCATTCTTTGACGGCTTTAGCGACAAACTCCGGGCCATTATCAGAGCGGATATAGTCCGCGGCTCCACGCTGGGCCACAAGGCGCTGGAGCGTCTCCACCACATCCTGCGCCGTCATTGAATAGTCAACCTCAAGGGCGAGACATTCACGGCTGTATTCATCAAGCACCGGCAGCCATTTGAGGTTACGGCCTTCTTCAGTCTGATCGTGCACGAAGTCGTAACTCCAAACGTGGTTGAGTCGATTGGCTTGCTCGCGTCCGATGCCATTAGAGGAGCTTCCAAAACGTCGCCGTTTTCGGGCTCTTGCGGGCACTTTCATCCCTTCCTTTCTCCAGAGCCGCTAACGCCCTGTGGAGATCCGCCCCGAGAGGTGCTCGCCATTGCCGGTGGCTCCCTCTGCCGTTTCGTTAAAGAGGTAGAGGCCCGTCGTCTGGGCATCGGCGGCGAGGGTATCGGCCTGCGCGGGATCAAAATCGTCCGAGTAGCGGCACCCGCTCGAAAAGCGCACCCCACCGAGCACCAGTTCCGGCGAGCCCGGCCCGCGCGCGCCGAACACCGCCTCCCCCTCCCACGGGGCGGCACGCAGTGGCTTGGCCTTCGGAGGCGCGCCTTCGTCCGCTTCGTCATCCACCTCCGAGGCGGTACCGGTGCCTTGCCCGTGGCCGTTGATAAAGAACTCCGTAAGGA
>JBBCKB010000033.1:0-66808 GCA_037189965.1 Chthoniobacteraceae bacterium
CGGGCCTCGGTGCGGAGAAGGCGTCTTCAGGGCATTAGAGCGCTTGAAGGTTCGGTGCGTGGGTCGGAAATGGTAGGCCGTTTCTGTGAAACGCCATGGGGCTGGACTGCCCTCTCACAGAGACGGCCTACAATTCGCCAAACGACCCTCGGGCGGGAAGATTGAAGCTAACATGCTCTGGAGGGATCTGTTTCAGGCCGCATCACAGAGGCGGCCTACAGGGCTCCCTTTGCCCCTGGCTTCTTAACGCAGCAGCTCCCAATCGAGAGAGCGGCTGCTCTCGCGGGCGTGCTCGATGCGCTCCAGATAGAAACGCACGGGTGCGTCTTCCCCGCCTTCGCGGTTGACGATGGCTTGAAAATGCCCCGCCGCTTCCTCGAAACGTTGTTCGCGAAAGAGGATGACGCCTTTCCAGAACATCTCGCGGCGCTGGGCTTCCCCTTCATCGAGCCCACCCGCAGGGGCAAGCAGCTCATAAATTTCCTCCGGAGCGCGCTGGCCGGGCAGGCGGATCAGCTCCATGGGCCGTACCTCCACCGCGCCGCCCGCCAGTACGTGGACCCGTGGCCCCAGCAAAATGCGCGAGCCGTAGAAGGTATTGGCAAGGCAGAGCTTGCGGCTGAACTCCAGCGCCTCTCCGGTAACCGAGAAGCCCCCCACCCCGCCCGCGCCATACGCTGCGGCGATGACTTCACCCGCATGCACTGCGATCCGGTAATCCGGCACGGCGCCCCACTCTTCCTGCGCGCGCTGGCAAAAGGCCTCCAACGCTTCGCCCAGCAGCAGGGCCGCTTCGCACGCGCGGGTGGCGTGGGCCTCGTCGCTCAGCGGCAGGCCAAAAAGGGCGCGCACCCGCTCTCCGCCGCAGGTCTCCAACATTCCCCCGGCACGGAGAAGCGTATCGGCAGCGGCTTTGAGGAAGCCGTTGGTAAGCGCCACGCTCGCCTCGGGAGCAAGCTCCTGCGCGAGGATGTTTTGGTTAAACATTTCGCAAACGACAAGGCTTGCCTCGCGCCGTTCTCCGGCAAGCGGAAGCGGTTCGTCAGAATCGACCCACTGCCGCAGCCGCTCGGGGGCGACGCGCCCGGTAAAAAGCGTCTCTAAAAGATCGCGCCGACGCCCGCCCGCGCTCCGGCTCCACCCGAGCCCGGCCAAAAGCGCCACCCCCCCTGCCAGGAGCGAGGCCCATGGGGCCCAGTACCCGCCGCCCGCCACGGCAATGACCCACGAGAGCCCCACAACCTCAAGCAACGCGACCCCGGCCACCGCGAGCCGCAGCGACACGGAGCGGATGGCCACGCTCGTCCACCCCAGCCCGAGGCCAACGAAGGCGGCCCCGACCCACTGCGCCCACAATGGCGCGGGAGGCTGCCCCACCGCCCATGGTAAAAAGCGATCGCCCCCATCCAACCCGCCGCAAGCGTGGGCGAGGATGCCAAGGCCGACACCTAAAAGGCCACAAGCTAGGAAGGCTTTGAGAAGACGCACGAGGAGGCAGGGCTAGTCAAACAACGGCAGGTCGTAGGCGTACTCGCGCTTGTAGGTGGCGGCACGCATGAGCCGGGGGAAGGCGTCTTCACGCCGCCCGCTCATGGCATCGTAAACGCCGCAGAACCAAAGGCGGTCGATATCGCCCGCATCCGGCGTTTCGCCCGGGCGGGTGCGCACCATGCCGACGGCGATCGTGGAGATACCCTCGGGAGTAAGATCCGTCCAAAGGAGGGAGGTGGGCTTGCCATCGAGCTGCACATCGAGCCTGAAGTCTCCGGCCTTGATCACCTTCCCCGAGACGGTGCCACCCCGTTTGCGGCTGATAAAGCCGTTGTACCCGATGGTCTCCAGATCCGAAATGAGCCGCTTCTTGAACTCCGAGACATACGCGATGCGCTTGAGCAGCGCCGCGCGCGCCTCTTCGTCGGAGGGGAGGACGGTGGCGTCTTCCACCATTTTGCGGGCCTGGTCTGGCTGGAAGTCGCGCACCAGCCGCAACGCCTGCTCGCGCAGGGCCACCAGCGAAGCCACGCTCCCGGCCCCGGGGCGGCGCGGGGCCGCCCCCTGGAGCTGCCGCTCCTGAAGCGCGAGGAACTCTGGGAGCCGCCCGCCCATTTGCAGGTTGGCCCGCATCGCCTCCAGCTTGGGCAGGAGGGCGAGGCGCGCTTCCGGCGTGCGGGCGGCGCGAATTTCTTTGAGCAGCTCGGGCAGCCCGGCGGCGTCATCGAGATAACGCTGGGCGATGGGCTTGTACTGGCTCACCCATTCCCACGCGCCGGTGGGGTTGGCCTTCTGGTAGGCTTCGAAAAAGCGGACGGCGTTCTCAAACCGGCTGCCGCTCCATTCTTTGAGGCCAAAGAGGTAAAGGGCCAGCGGCTGGTACTCGCTCCCCTCGTAGTCGCGGATGGTGGCCAGCGGCAGCGCGCCGTCGCGCCCCATTTCACGCCCCATCATGGAGAAGAATGCGGCCAGCTCTGCATCCTCCGGCTTGGAGGAGAAAGCCGGGGCGGCACCCAGCTTCTGGAAAATGCGCCGCCCTTCGTTGGGGAGGTTGCCCTGGTAAGCGGCCATGCCCGCGTGGAGGATGATCCAGCTCTTGAGCGGCTGGGAAAGGTTGGGCCGGTGCTCAAGCTGCCAGAGGAGCGGGAAGGCCTCTACGGCATCTCCTTCGCTGATGAGCTTGCGCGTATGGTTATACGCCTCTTCGGCAGAGCCGCTGGCTTGCAGGAGCCGCTCGCGCTGGATCTCGGCAAGGCTCCGGTTGCGGTTGACGATCTTGTCTTTAAAAAGGAAAAGGACGCCGCCGAGCACGACGATAAAGGCCAGCACCGCCATGATGATGATGCCAAACGCCTTTTGCTGCTCCTCGCCCTCCATGACGACGCGCGTCTTGGCCTGGCGGGGCTTCCCGCTATTTTCCAGCAGCTTGGTGCGGGCGTACTCAAAGTGCTCGATCAGCTCGTCATACGACTGGTAGCGGTCATCCGGGTTCTTCGCGAGGGTGCGGTTGATGACGTAGGAAGTGGGGCTGGAAATATCCGGCGCAAACGCCTGCAAGCTTACGATCTGGCTCTTGAGGTGCTTGAGCGCGACGAGCGAGGCGTTCTCCGCCTCAAACGGAGGCCGGCCCGCCAGCGCGTGGAAGAGGGTGCCGCCAAGGCTGTAAATGTCGGAGCGAAAATCCTCCGGCTCGTGGTTGAGCTTCTCCGGGGCGACGTAGTAGGGCGTGCCCCAGATCTCTTCCTCGGCCTCCTGCGCCTGCTCCAGCGGCATGGCAAGACCGAAGTCCACAATCTTGGCGGTGCGCGCATCGGAAAAAAGGATGTTCCCCGGCTTCACATCGCGGTGGATCAGCCCCGCCTGGTACGCGGCGCGCAACCCCTGGGCGACCTGGATGCCCACCTCCAGCACCTGCACTTCGGCAATGCGCTGCTGGAGATTCATGAGATCGTCCAAAGAGCCTTTATCCACCAGCTCCATGGCGATGTAGTAAAGCCCCTGGTCGCAACCGAAGGAGAAGACTTTGACGACGTGCGGGTGGTTCACCGATGCGGTGATCTTCGCCTCCGTTTCCAGCTTTTCGATGTAGTCTTGATCGACGCTGAACTCTTTGCGCAGCAGCTTGAGGGCGACCACGCGGTCCAACGTAAGGTCTTTGGCGCGGTAGACCGTGCCCATGCCGCCGGAGGCAATCGCTTCGACCAGCTCAAAATGGTCGAACCGGGTGCGTACGCGCATCCGCTCTCCGCAACTCGGGCAGGTGATATCGGCAAACGGCTCTTGCTCGGAAACATCGAGCATGGCGGCACACTTGGGGCACGAATGGATGAGGGGTTCCACTTCTGAAGACATGGCACTAAAAGGGGGGCAGCAGGATTTGGACCTGTCAATCTGGACGAGAATGGTTTTTTTCGCAATCAATATACGCCCCATGGACTCCGCCGCCTCTCCTGCCCAATACACCGTCTCCCCCGAAGAAGCCGGAGTGCGGCTGGACCATTACCTTGCCGCAAAGCTACCGGAGCTTTCCCGCTCTCGGGTGCAGGCGCTTATCAAGGAAGGGCACGCCCGGCTGGAGGGGAATGCTGTAAAGCCGAGCGAGAAGGTGCGCGCGGGCAACCAAGTCCTCCTGGAAATCCCGGCACCCACCCCGGCGGCGGGCGTGGCGGCGGAGGAGATCGCCCTCTCCATTCTGTATGAAGATGCCGACCTTATTGTGCTCGATAAGCCGGCGGGGATGGTCGTCCACCCTGCGGCGGGGAACCCGGGGGGCACGGTCGTCAACGCCCTTCTGCACCATTGCGGCGCGCTTTCGGTGATCGGCGGGGAAGAGCGCCCCGGCATTGTCCACCGGCTGGATAAAGATACCAGCGGCTGCCTCGTCGTGGCCAAGAACGACTTGGCGCACCAACACCTCTCTCGCGAGTTCGCACAGCGCAAGGTGAGCAAAATCTACCTCGCGCTGGCGAGCGGCCGCCTCCCCCGCCCTTCGGCCACGATCACGGCCCCCATCGCCCGCCACCCGGTGCACCGCAAAAAGATGGCTGTGGTGGAGCGGGGCCGCACGGCAAAGACCGACTTCCGCCGCCTCAAGGAGCTACCGGGCCCCGCCGTGCTGCTGGAGTGCACGCTGCACACCGGCCGCACCCACCAGATCCGTGTGCATCTCAAACACCTCGGCAATCCGTTGTTGGGGGATGCGCTCTACGGCAAACGCGGCGTCTACCCGCGCCAGATGCTCCATGCGTGGAAGCTTGGCTTCACCCACCCACGCACCGGCGAGCGGCTTGCTTTTGAAGCGCCGATACCGGAGGATTTCCGGCAGTTTGGGGCCATTCCGTAAAAAAACGGGTGGAAATGTCAAAGAAACCGACCATATAGCAGAACCTTTTATGAAAATACTGAAGCAATTCCTTCAAACTCAGGAAAACTGGGGCCTTCTCATCCTCCGCTTGGGCGTGGCTTTGGCCGTCTTCCCTCACGGAGCGCAAAAGGCGCTGGGCTGGTGGGGTGGCATGGGCCTGAGCGGCACGCTCTCGGTGTTTTCAGAAAAGATGGGGATTCCGCCCGCCCTCACGCTGCTGGCCATCACGGCAGAGTTCCTCGCGCCGCTGGCGCTGGTGCTCGGGCTGCTCACGCGGCTCTCGGCCTTTGGTATTATGGTGACGATGGGGGTGGCCGTCTCGGTGCACGCCAGCAGTGGCTTCTTCGCTAGCGACGGCGGCTTCGAGTACCCTCTCACCCTCGCCATCGCGGCTGCGGCGCTCGTCGTCAGCGGCGGCGGCAAGGCTTCGGCGGATGGCGTGCTCGCCAACAAGCTGTAGGGAGGCTACCGCAAAGTCTTTGATATTGCCTCAGGCCAAAACCCCTTTTTCACAAGGGGTTCCGGCGCTGATCGGTTATAGTTGGCTGACATTACTCCGCTAGGGGATAGGAAGGTTCAGAGCGAAAGTGGAAAGCTGTAGGGCGTCTCTGTGAGACGCCATGGGGTTGGACTGCCGCCTCACAGAGGCGGCCTACAGGTCACGCTTGATGACATCCCGGCGGGAAACGGAAGCGCCATCCAAATGGACCTCGGATCGCGAGATTGTGATCTTAACGTTGTAAAATCAGACCGTTGAAAGCGCTTTGCGATCAAGGATCGGAGTCTCTAACGCGGACATTGAATATTTGAGAATATAGCGGCAATAAATGTTCGTATCTGGAGCTGAAATACTCCACCAGCACGCGTTCAGGCACTTCCTTGCCGTTCAGATACATCACCTGTACGTCGTCCTCTCGTCCTTTATTGTCCTTTCCATTGGGGCCATAAGAACGGAGGAGGAAGGCATCATCATCCACTCTGAAAAACCACAAACGGTTCCCGTTCGCATCACCCCGGTGCATCAGCATGACGTCCAGTTCCTTCAAGCATTCCTCGATGGAATGCGGGAGCTTCCCGGTTTTAGTGCGACACTCGTTGAGTAACCCACCAATATGACGGAGATACTCGGGGTTGGATCGCTTGGTGATCTGGTACCAAATGCCCGCCACCAAGACGAGCACCATTAGCACAGCCATCCAGTGGTCTCTCTTCATCGCAGGTTCGCCTTATGGATAGGGTTTCCGACGAACCGAAGATAGCCAAACCAGAGCTGAAGTTCCAGCCAATCCTACCCCGCGGGAAAGGCTACCTCGCGCCATCCGCCGCTTGGCAGATGACGGGCTCCACGCTCACGCCCGTGGCCTGTTGGTAGCGGGCAGCAAGTGCTTGCGCGGCTTCGGCCGCGCGGGCGTGGGCTACGAGGGTGATCGTCGCCCCGCCAAAGCCGCCCCCGGTAAGGCGCGAGCCGTAGACGCCGGGGATGCCGCGCGCGGCTTCCACCAAGGCATCCAGCTCCGGGGTGCTGTTTTCAAAATTCGTGCGCGAGCTTTCGTGGCTCTCCCACATGAGCGCCCCAAGCGCGGCGGCATCTCCCGCGCGCAGGGCGGCTACGCCCCGATGCACGCGGTCATTCTCCCCCACGATATGGCGGGCACGCCGGTAGGAGAGCTCGGGGAGCCGCTCGCGGGCGGCCTCCAGCTCGGCGGGGGCCACATCGCGCAGCGCCGGTTTGCCGAGCCGCTCAGCGGCGTCAAAACATTGGGCGCGGCGCTCATTATACTCCCCCCCGGTAAGCTGGTGGGCCACACCGCAGGGGGTGATGAGCAGCCCCACCCCTTCGGGGAGCGGGAGGGTTTGCACCTGCTCGGAGCGGCAGTCCAGAAAGATGACGTGCCCGGCTTCGCCGAAGACGGAGGAGGCCTGGTCCATCAAGCCGCAATTCATCCCCACAAACGTATTCTCGGCGCGGCGGCAGAGGCGCGCCATCTCCAGTGGCTCGATATCGAAGCCAAAGAGCTTGCGCAGCAGCGTGGCGGTGCCCACCTCCAGCGCGGCAGAGCTGGAGAGCCCAGCCCCGAGCGGGAGGGTATTCTCAATCACCGCGCGGAAGCCCCCCACCGGGTAGCCCGCCTGCCGGAAGGTCTCCACCACGCCGAGTGGATAATCGACCCACTCGCCTTGCGGGGCGAGCCGGGCAAGGTCGGCCTCGTGCGTCTGCCCAAGAGCGCGCGTTTCGAGGACAATGCGCCCGTCGGCAAGCGTCTCTCCCGTGAGGGTGATGCCACGATCGATCGCGGCAGAAAGGATAAAGCCTTCGTTATAATCGGTATGGTTGCCGAGCAGCTCGACGCGGCCGGGGGCGTAGGCGGTGGTGGTGCTCATTGGCCATCTCCCAGCAGCCACACCAACTCTCCGGAGGCCGGGGCCACGCGGCCTGAAGGGTAGGCGCTCTGGCCGGAGAGGACGGCATCGACCACCGGCTGCTTCTTCGGGTCGTTCACCAAAAAGACGATCTTGCGCGATGCGTTGATGCACGGAAAGGTGAGCGTAATGCGCTCCACCCCAAGCTTGGGGACGTGGTTGGCCACTACGTCGCGCTCCGTCTCCGCCAGCGCGGCGGTATCGGGGAAGAGCGAGGCGGTGTGCCCGTCATCCCCCATGCCAAGCAGGAGCAGGTCGTGCGCGTAGCGCGGCTCGCCAAAGCGCGCGGCGACGGCGGAGAGCCGGGCCTGGTACTCCTCGGCGGCCTCCGCGGCGGGCAGCTCGCCCCGCATGCGAAAGACATTCCCCTCCGGCAGCGGCACGTGGCCCAGCCACGCTTCGCGGGCCATGCGGTAGTTGCTCTGTGCGTCGTCGGGCGGCACGGCGCGCTCATCCCCAAAGGTGATCTGGATTTTCCCCCACGGCAGCTCGGCCTTGGCGAGGGCTGCATAGACAGGGCGCGGGGTGCCCCCGCCGCAAAGCCCGAGGCGAAAGAGGCCGCGCTCGGCAATGGCACGGGCGGCTTCAGTTTCGATGAGCCGCGCGGCATCCGGAGTGAAGGAGGAGGTGTGGAGAACAGTCGGTTTAATCATCAGAAGCAAGGTTTTGCGCAGCATCCATCCACTGCGAAGGGATGAGCAGCTCCAGCGTCGCACCGCCGGGGCGGAAATGGGCGATGCGCAAGCCCAGCAACGTGGCCTTGCGCACTTTAAGCGCCTCTGCCGTGGGCAAGCCAAGGAGTGTGGCGGCAAGCAGCCCAAAATCCGGCTCGTGCCCGACGATGAGCAGCGTGCCAAAGCGGCCAAAGCCACGCAGCTCCGCAAACGCGGTGGCCGGGGCCATGCCGCAGGCGAGGAAGGGGCACTCGGTAACTTCCACGCCAAGCGCACGGCCCACGATACCCGCCGTCTGCGTAGCGCGGTTGAACGGGGAAGAAAGAATCAGCTCGGGGCGGATGCCGCGCTCCCGGCAGAAACGCCCGGCGCGGTGGGCCTGTCGCAGCCCCTTCTCCGTCAGCGAGCGTTCGGCATCGCTGGCGGCAAGAGGCTCCGCATCGGCATGGCGCAGGAGGAGGAGTTGCATCGGCAGAGCGTGCAGAAGGAAGAGGTTACATCACCATGCCGCCATCCACCGTCAGCGTCTGCCCGGTGATGTAGCGTGCCTCTGGCCCGGCTAGGAAGGCAACGGCGGCGGCAATATCCCCCGGCTCACCAAAGCGGCCCAGCGGGATGTTGCCGATGACGCCCGTTTTCACTGCCTCGGGGAGGACGTCCGTCATATCCGTCTGGATGAAGCCGGGGGCGACGGCGTTGACGGTGATGCTGCGGCTGGCCAGCTCGCGGGCGAGCGTCTTGGTCAACCCGATAAGCCCCGCTTTGCTGGCGGCGTAGTTGGCCTGCCCGGCGTTACCCATGAGGCCCGCCACGCTGGCAATATTGATCACCCGGCCCGAGCGCTGCTTGATAAAGCCGCGCAGCAACGCCTGCGTAAAGTTAAACGCGCCTTTGAGGTTCGTATCCAACACGACATCCCAATCCTCCTCGCTCATGCGCATGGCGAGGCCATCGCGGGTGACGCCCGCGTTGTTCACCAAAATATCGACCCGCCCGAAGTCTGCCACGATCTGCTCGGCCAACGTTTGCACAGCGGCGCGGCTCGCCACATCCACCGCGTACGCCTTGGCGGCTCCGGGGTGGGCGGCGTTAATCGCCTCGGCAACTTTGGCAGAATTAGCCTCCGAACGGCTCACGCACGCTACCTTGGCCCCCTCGTCTGCCAAGCGCCGGGCAATGGCTTCGCCAATGCCGCGACCGGCTCCGGTCACAATCGCAATCTGGTTTTCAAAACGGTTCACGGGCGGAGGTTTAGCGCAAAACCGGGGCCCGGCGCGAGTGTTAGTTTGCTTTTTCATGCCCCCGTTTCTACTTAAAAGGGCGTGGCAGATCGCTTCATCCATCTTCTTTACCGCCTTTTTGCCGGAGCCGTGGCGCTTCTGCCGGTGGAGGTAGCGTTTCGCCTGGGCAGCGTGCTGGGGCTGCTCTGCTACGCCCTCCTCCCCCCGTACCGACGGCTTGCGCAGGCCAATTTGCAGCTCGCCTTCGAGGGGGAGAAAGATGCCGCCGAGTGCCGCCGCATGGCGCGCCGCCACTTTGCCCGGCTGGGGGGGAATCTCCTCTCAAGCCTGAAGATCGCCACCCTGCCCAAGGAGGAAATCCTCAAGCGCGTGGAATGGGAGGAGCCCGAGGAGTTTGTACGCGCCGGGCGCGAGAAGCGCGGGCTGGTGCTCGTCATCAGCCATATGGGGAACTGGGAGATCCTCGCGCAGGTGCTCCCGCTCCTTTTCCCCGGCAAGGGGGGGACGATCTACCAACGCCTCGGCAATTCGTATATTGATGCCGACATCCGCCAAGCCCGCGCGCGGCAGGGGCTCGCGCTTTTCGAGCGAAAGGAGGGGTTCCAAAAAGCGATCACGCTCCTGCGCGAAGGCGGGGGTGTCGGCATTCTCATTGACCAGCACGCGGGCGATAAAGGGCTCTGGTGCCCCCTCTTCGGGCGGCTGGCCTCCACCACCCCGCTGGCCGCCACCATGGCGCTGCGTACCGATGCGCTCCTGCTGCCCGCGGGGGTCTGCACGCTCGGGCCGGGGCGGTGGCGCGTCTCGTTTGGCACGCCGATCCCCACCCAAGGCCAGGGTGCCGAGGCGCTCACCGCCTCAGTCAATGAAGCGCTTGAAGGCTTGATCCGCACCTCGCCGGAAGATTGGTTCTGGGTCCACAACCGCTGGAAGACGCCGAAGCCCAATTTCCTCCTCTCCGGGTACAAGCGCGGCGTCGTGCTGCCGGAAGGGTTTGCGCCGGAGAAATTGAAACCGTTTCGCATTGTCATCCGCTCCAGCAACTGGCTCGGAGACGCAGTGATGACGCTGCCCACCGTGCAAGCCATCAAGCGCGGGCGGCCCGATGCGGAGGTGACGGTGCTCGTCAAAGAAAAGCTCGCCGGGTTCTGGAGCCGCGTGCCGGAGGTGGATTCCGTGCTCCCCATCACCGCCAAAGACACGGTCTTCTCCGTCGCGCGGAAGCTGCGGGCGGGGCGGTTTGAGGTCGGCGTCATCCTCCCCAACTCCATCCGCACGGGGCTGGAAATGTGGCTCGCGGGCATTCCCCGCCGCGTCGGCCACCCCGGCGCGGGGCGCAAGCGGCTGCTCAACCAGCCGCTCCCCCCACCCAAAAAGAAACCCAAGCAGCCGCTCCCGGCGCGGCACCAGGTCTTCCACTACCTCGCGCTCGCCCGCTTCATGGGGGCCGAGGTGCCTGAAGAGGCCGACCCCGCCGCCTTCTTCTCCCCCGCCCCGCTGCGCACCAGCCCACCGCCCGCGGGGGCGCGCCGCCGCATCGGCCTCTGCCCCGGGGCGGAGTACGGCCCCGCCAAGCGGTGGATGCCCGGGCGCTTTGCCGAGACGATGAAGTTGGTCGATGTCGCCGGAGAGCAGCCTACCGAGTGGGTGCTCTTTGGGGTGAAAGGCGATGCGCCGCTGGGCGAGGAGATCGTGAAGCTCTACGGCAGTGAAGTGACCAACCGCATCGGGCAGACCACCCTTGGCGAGCTGATGGATGAGCTGGCCACCTGCGAGCGCCTCCTGACCAATGACACCGGCACCATGCACCTTGCCACTGCGCTAGGGGTGCCCGTCGTCGCTGTCTTTGGCTCTACGGAGCCCCGGCTGACTGGCCCGCTCGGGCCGGGCCACACCGTGCTGCGCCACCAGGTCGAGTGCAGCCCGTGCTTCCAGCGCGAGTGCCCGCTCGATTTCCGCTGCATGCACGCCGTCACCGCCGAAGAGGCGGCGGCAGCTTTGAGGGTACGGCAGCTTTGAGGGTACGATAGCCACTGGCAAAGGGGCCAAGGCCGAACTCTGCCCCGAACAAGGGGAAGAAGGTTTACCCATTTTCCCCGGGTGGGAGAAACGCCAGGAACCCAAGACCATGAATATCGTACAAATCATTCTGAATCTGCTCTCCAGCGGCGATACCACCGGCAAAATCGCCTCCCTGTTGGGGATTAGCCAACGCCAAGCCGGGGAAGGAATCGGGGCCACCGTGCCTACGCTTCTGGCCGGGCTGCTCGGCTCTGCCACAAAGCCTGGGGGAGCCGCCAATTTAGCCAATACCCTTGCCCAGCACGAGCAAGGGGCGGATGCGCCCTCCGGCCTCTTCCAAGCACCCGCTGCGGGGGGCGGCAATGCGCTCACCCCCGTGCTCGGCAGCTCGATGATGGGCCAGCTCACCGGGGCGCTCTCCCGCTTCACAGGGCTTGGCGAGGGGATCACCAGCAAGCTCGTGGGCCTCGTGGCCCCGGTAGTCATGGGAGCCTTGGCCAAGCACACCAAGGGGATGGATGCCATGGGCATCCTCAACCTGCTCAAAGGCCAGAAGGAGAATATTGCCGAAGCGATGCCGCCCGAGCTCAAACAAACCCTCGGGGCCGCCTTCCCCGAGTTTGAGAAAGCCTCGTACTCTACCGGCAGCCACTACCACCCGGAGCACGAGCACGTGGACCGCACACCCGTAGGTGCACGGCACGAAAAAGGGAGCGACTGGTCGGCCCTGCGGTGGGTGCTTCCGCTGGCGGCGATCTGTCTGGCCCTCTACTTCATTCCGAAAATGTTCCACCGCGACCGGGGCCACCCGGAGCCGGTTGCAGAAGCGGTGGTAGTGGAGGAGAGCATCGGCATCAACGAAACAGCGGTGATCTCGGAGGGCTCCACGCTCCTCAAGAACACGCACGCGCAGCTCGCCTCGATCACCGATGAAGCGAGCGCCGAAGCCGCGCTACCGAAGCTGCGGGAAGATACCTCGAAGCTCCAGAGCCTCACGGGCCTTCTCGCCCGGCTCCCGGAGCCAGCCCGCAAAATGGCGCAGGAGCAGTTCCGCCCGTTGGTAGGGAAACTCCGCGAGGCCGCAGCCCCTGTGCTTGCGCTCCCCGTAGTGGGCGAGCGGGTGAAACCGGCGCTTGATACGCTGCTTCTTGAGGCCGACCGGCTTCTGGAATAGCCGAGGTGGGAAAGAGAGATTTCGGCATCCGTCCCTTTCGAGGGGCGGATGCCGCTTTCGTTTTACCCCGCCAGCTCCCGGAGCACCCCGAGGTTCACCCGGTCTTCAGCCAGCTCTTTGCCCTTGGGGGTTTCCAGCACTTTGGGGATCTTGGCGAAGCGCCGGTCTTGCATGAGGAAGCGGAAGGGGGCAAGGCCGATCTTGCCTTTGCCGAGGTGCTCATGCCGGTCTACGCGGGAGCCGAGAGCGGTTTTGGAGTCATTGCAATGGATGGCAGCGAGGTGGCCGAGGCCGACGACGCGGTCAAACTCCGCAAAGACATTGCGGGCCCCTTCGTCGGTGGAAAGATCGTACCCAGCAGCAAAGAGGTGCGCGGTGTCGATACAGACACAAAGCCGCTCCGGCGTAGCGCAGCGGTCGAAGAGGGAGGCGAGCTGCTCGAAGGTGTGCCCGAGCGAGCTCCCCTGCCCCGCCGTCGTCTCCAAGGCAACTTTGGTGCGCCCCCCGGGCAAGGCAGCAAAGACGGTATCGAGGCTCTCCGCGATCCGCGCAAGCCCGGCCTCCTCCCCCGTGCCCATGTGCGCGCCGGGGTGCAGGACGAGGAAGGGGAGCCCGAGCTGCTCGGCTCGAGCCAGCTCTTCCCGCAAGGCGCGGAGCGATTTTTCGTGAAACTCGGGGTTCACCGCACCGAGATTGATCATATACCCGCTATGGCCAAAGACAGCCTTTAGCTCCCCTCGACGCGGGTGGCGGGTAAAGGCGCGCACCTCCTCCTCGCCCAGTGGCTTGGCAAACCACTGCATGTTGTTTTTCACAAAAATTTGCATGGCCGTGGACTCGACCGAGAGCGCCCGGTCGATCGCCAGCGCCGGGCCGCCTGCGATGGACATGTGCGCGCCGATAAGGGGTGAGGTGGGCATAAAGTTTTAGCGTCCGAAGAGTTTCTTAGGCAAACGCCGAGGCCGCCAGACAGGGTTGGAAAGCGGGCCATCCGAAGTGTACTCGAAAAGGTGGCTTACGGGGGTGAGAATCATCCCCGCAGCGCCTTGGGCATTGATGCGGATGGAGAAGTCCATCTTATCCTCCAGAAAGAAGAGGGTGCCCCCGCCCATCATAGAGAACCCCTTGCCTTCCACCAGCAAGTCGCCGGTGTGGATGGTGCCCTCCTTCATCTCGAAGGTGGCAGTGGCTTTGCGGGCCTGGTTGTAGCCGGTGCCGGGCAAAACTTCGTTGAGAATGCCGGAGAACGGCCCGAGGATCGGGATAGCGAAGACGTTGCCATCCGTCACCAGCAACCGCCCGCTGCCGACCACGTTGCGCGCCACGGGGCCGCGCCCCGAGAAGCGCCCCTCGCCCCGCAGCTTCCCCTTGGAGGTATCGTAGTTAAAATAAAGCTTCGTGAGCGCGGGGAAATCGACCTCCTCCACGGCGGCATCCACCGTGTAGTCGCCCTTTTTTGCCTCCAGCGAGATGTCGGCATCTCCCCGGATCTTGCCGCCAAAAAGGGTGCCGCGCAGGTCTTCAATGCGGAGGCGGTCTTTCTCAATCCACAAGGTGGCGAAGACGCGGGGCACGGGGAGCGTCTCGCCGAGGAAGACGTACTCGAGCCCCTTGCCGTCCACTCCGATGCGCAGGCGCGTTTTATCATCCCGCCGGCCCAGCTCCACCGTGCCTTCTACCGTAAGGTCGGGTGGGGTGCTGAAGCGGTAAGGGGCGAGGTTGCGCGGTAGCTCGCCACGGCGGTCGATCCAGATACCGACATCCACCGGCGTCATCGTCGAGCGGCCGTTGACAATGCGCACCACGCTATCGGGCAGGTCGAGCACGAAGGTGCCGCTGCCGCGCCCCTCGGTGCGGATGATGCGGAAGTCTTTGATGGTGAGGATGCGGTCGCGGTAGTCGATCGGCGCTTCCAATGCCTCCATGGGCACCCCGCGCAGCCGCGTTTTGCCCAGCGCTGCGTGCCCCTGAAGTACCAGCCCCTGCCAGCCCGAGGCCGGGGCATGCCCCTCCAGCGAGACCTGCGGTGGTTGCAGAAACTCCCACTCAGAGAGGATCTCTTCCCCCTGGTCCGAAAGAAAGGGGGCAAAGGCGCTCGGGTTTACCCCGCTGCGCACGCGGAAGCGCAGGCCCTCGGCGGTTTGCAGCGCATCCCCCGCGAGGCGGCCGCTGGCGTGGTCTACCCGGGCGTTGCGGAGGAACCACCGCTCGCCATCCCACGAAAAGTCGGCTGCGGCTCCTTCAAAAGCCACCTCATGCAAACGGAAGGCCCCAGCTTCAAAGCGCCCCTGCATTTTTACGCGCGGGGTGGCATCGGCGGCTTTCTCCACCTCGCCCCGGAGTTCCAACACCGGAGGGTGCTCGAAGGTGGCGTTATTCCACCGCTCGCCCAGCTCGAGGCGCTTGGCTAGGAAAGGCAAGTCGAGCGTGGAGCGAAGCTGGAAAACGCCCTCGCTCTTCGCGGGGCTCCAGGTCCCGGCAGCATCGAGCTTGCCGCGCACTCCGGCGATGGCACATTGGCGCAGGCGTAAGGTCCCCTCCCGGTACGTCGCCACCACCTGCGCGGCCCGCAGAAGCGGCACGCCCCGGCTATCGAGCGCGCCACTTTGGAAGACAGCCTCGGCAAAGAGCCGATCGGGCGCGGCGAGGTCGCCCTCAAACCGTAGCGTGAGGCTCGGAGAGCCCGCACCAAGCTCCATTTGCCGAAGCCATGCGATAGCCTTGCGCGCGCGCTCCCCTCCTCCGCCGCCCCCGGTGCCGGAAAGGGCGGGGAGCTCCTTGGGGTTGAGCAGATGCCCGGTTACACTCACGCGCACGCCATGCACCACCGCCTCGGCCTGCGCAATGGTGAGCTGCCCGGGGGGGAGGAGGATGCGGGCATTGAGCCCCCGGATCTCCAGTGGCTCGCCTTTGCGCTCCAGCGGTAGCGAGAGCGCGGCGTGCCGGAGGTCGAGCGCGTTTACAAATGCTTCGCCGTTGAAGAGCTTGGCGTAGTCAATATCCAGCACGGCTTCGCTCACCGAGGCGAGCGTGGCTTGGCGCTCCTGCCCATCGAAGAGCCGCACATCCCTCGCCACGAGGCCGCGCAGGGGGTTCAACGTAAGGCGGCGGATATCGGCATGGATGCCCTGCTGCGCAAGCTCCTTCTCCACCATGCGCCGCCACTTGCGGGTAAAGCCCCGGTCGTTCACATACCAGAGCGCCCAGAGCACAAACGCCACGCTCGCGCAGACAAGCGCCCAGAAAATACACACCACCCAACGCCGCAGCCGGGGCCAACGGGGGCGCGGCAGCGGGGGGATGGAAAGGGCGGGCAAGGTCGACACAGTGCCGCCACTTTAGCGTGCCCGCCAAATGGCGCAAGGGTGCGCCTACAAACCGTACAACGCGCGGACGATGCCGAGTGCTCGTTCGTTGGGAAGCACCCCGGCTTCCATCTGGTTCATCACATAGACAAAGGCAAGCCGGTGCTCCGGGTCGGCAAAGGCGTGCGAGCCGCCCGCGCCGGGCTGGCCAAAGGCGGCCAGGGAGGGGCCAAAGAGCTGCCGTGTCTTGCGCCCGGAGGCATCCACCGGGTCTTGCATGAAGCCGGCGGCAAATGCCGTGTCGCGCAGGAGGACGCGGTCGGGGCCATTGGTAAGCGGGCGCGACATCACGGCCGTATCTTCAAAAAGGCGGACACCATCCAACGCGCCCCCCTCGGCCAGCATGGCGTAGAATTTACCCAGCGCCCGCGCCGTGCCGATGCCACCGAAGCTCGGCAGCGAGGCTTGCCGCTGGGCGGGGTTATTCATGGCCGCCACCCCTTGCAACCCTGCGGGCGAGCGGAAGGCGCGCGCAGTGAGGCTGGTGGCATCGGCCATCGCTTTCTGGAAGGGGATATCTTCCGGCGAGGGCTCGGCCCCCGCCTTGAGCCGGGCGGCATGGACGGGGGAGATGGAGACCCCCTCGGGCACCCCGCCGATCCAGAACTCCAGCCCCAGCGGCACCCCAAACCAACGCCGCCAGTACGCGCCGAGCGGCTCGCCCTCCAGCCGCCGCACGGCTTCATCGAGCAAAAAGCCGAAGGTGCGCGGGTGGTAGCCGTGCCCCTCGCCCAAGCGCCAGTTGGGCGTTTGCGCGGCCAGCGCAGCAGCGGCCAGCGCGTGGTCGGTAATGGGAGCTTCCTCATCGAGCGCGGCCAGCCCGGCCTGGTGGGAGAGCAACTCGCCAAAGGTGACGCCCTCCTTCCCCCCGTGCAGAAACTCGGGCCAGACGGCGGCCACCGGGGTGTGCAGGCTCTCGCCGTGGCGCGCCAGCGCGTGCAGCAGGCAGGCGGCTGCCGGGCCTTTGGTGGCCGACCAGACGAGCACCGAGGTCTCGGGAGTCCACACCGTCTGCTGTTGGCGGTCGTGGTACCCCTCGCCCAGCGAGAGCACTTCCTGCCCCTGCCACCAGACGGAGAGCGAGGCACCCAGCTCGCCGCGCAGGGCGAAGTTTTCGCGAAAGGCCGCCTCGGCGGCGGGTAAATCAGGCTTCATGCAAATCTCCAAGGGGGCGCAGATCCGGGTCTGTGCGTGCGTGCTCTCGCAGCCCGGCATCCATCTTGAGGCTCATGGCAAGGTGGGCGCGGGCGCTTTCGAGGTTGCCCAACACGCATTCGTAACAGGCAAGGTTGTAGTGGTAAGTCGCTTCTTTAACCAATGCAGGCGGCCCATCCAGAAGCACCTCGCGGGCTTGGCCCGTCTTGCCCAGCTCATGCAGGCAAAAGGCGTGGTGGATAAAGCCGCCCGGCACTTCCGGCGCCACAGCGCAGAGCCGCTCGCAGGCGCGCGCAGCCTCCCGCCACCGCTCCGCCATCATGAGGATGACCACCCGCAGCTCCAGCCCATCCGCACGCATTTGCGCGGCGGGGGGCAGGGAATCGAGCTGGCGCAAGGCTTCGGCAGGCATTTCCAGCTCGAAGTAGCCCTGCGCGGCCAAGAGTGTGCGCTCCAGTGGGTCCACAAACGTTAGCGGATGAGGAGCGCCTCCAACTCTTCCACGCGGCGGGCGAAGAGTTGCAGCGTCTGCTCCACCGGCGCGGGGTTCGACATATCCACCCCCGCTTTGGCCAGTGTGGGCAGCGGGAACTGCGAGCCACCGCTCTTGAGGAAGCCGAGGTACGCATCCGTCTGCCCGGTTTTAAGCACCTGCCCGGCAAGGCTCACGGCGGCAGACATGCCGGTGGCATATTTGTAGACGTAGAAGGCGCTGTAGAAGTGGGGAATGCGGAGGCACTCCAGATCCAGCTCAGGGTCAAGCGCGAAGGCGCTGCCGAAGTACGCCTCCAGCAGCCCGTGGTAGACTTCCTTGAAGACATCCAGCGTAAGCGCCTCGCCGCGCTCTTCGATGGCGTGGATGGCTTTCTCAAACTCCGCAAACATCGTCTGCCGGTAAACGGTACCGCGAATGTCATCAATCTGCCGGTTGAGCAGGTAGGCCTTCATGGCCGGGTCGCTCGTTTCCTCCAGCAAATGGTGGGTGAGCAGCTCTTCATTGAAAGTGGAGGCCACTTCAGCAAGGAAGATCGGGTAATCGTACGTCTGGAACTCCTGGTGCCGCTGCGAGTACCACGAATGCATGGAGTGCCCGGCTTCGTGCGCAAGGGTGTAGACGTCGGAGAAAACGTCGTCCTTGTAGTTCATGAGGATGAAAGGCGGGTTCCCGTAGCTGCTGGAGGAAAATGCGCCGGAGCGTTTTCCTTTGCTCTCAAAGCGGTCACACCAGCGGCCGGTGCGCAGCCCCTGCCCGAGGATGCTCGTGTACTCCTCCCCCAGCGGGGCAAGCGAGGCGAGCACTTTCTCGGTCGCTTCATCAAACGAAATGCGCGTCTCGATCTCCGCGACCATCGGCACGTAGGTGTCATAATGGTGGATCTCCTTGAGCCCGAGCACGCGGCGGCGCAGCTCGTAGTAGCGGTGGAGCGGGGCAAGGTTGGCCCGCACGGTGGAGATGAGGTTATCATACACGCTCACCGGGACGTCATCGGAAAAGAGGGCCGCCTCCAGCGCCGAAGGGTAGTTTCGAGCGCGGGCGCGGAAGACATCCGCACGCACCGAGCTGGCGAGGGTGGAGGCCAGCGTGTACTCGTGGTCGGCAAATTCGCGGTAAAACTGGTGGAACGCCGCCTTGCGCACTTCCGGGTCGCGCTTGACGAGGAACGAGGAAAAGGAGCTTTGGCTCAGCTCGCGCGGCTCGCCCTTTTCATCGGCAAGGGTGCCGAACTTCATGTCCACATTGGTAAGCTGCTCAAAGGTATCGCGGTGCCCATGCAACGCCATGGAGCCAAGCGCGAGAAGCCGCTCCTCGGGCTCGCTAAGGGTATGCAGGCGCAGCCGGCGCAGCTTGCGCAGCGGCGTTATCCAAGGCTCAAGGAGCGGGTTTTTGAGGTATTTCTCAAAGCGCTCGTCCTCCACCGCCTGGATCTCCGGGGCGACGAAGGCCGTCGCCTCGCCGATGCGGGTGAGCAGGTTCTGCAATACCGCCTCGCGCTGGAGGTGGGCATCGTCGGAGGCATTTTCAGAAACGCGCAACATCGCGTAGTGGTAGAGCCGCTCGATCTGGAGGTTCAGGCTCTTCTCCAGCTCCAGCACCTCGCGCAGCGACTCTGCGGACTCCGCCACCCGCCCCTTGTACCCGGTAAGCGCGGGCCACTGCGCCTGCACCTGGGCAAACGCCTCCTGCCACGCGGCATCCTCCGGGTAAAGCAGCGCCAAGTCCCACGTGTCGGCAGGGGCCAATTCCTCGCGGGTGGGGATGCGGCCCGCGCCGCCCTCGGTGGTTTGAGATGTCTTCATGCGTTACCGCCAGAGCGTAGCGAATCCCCCCCTCTTCTGTCACCCCCTGCCTTACGTTGATTTTGCTTTTGCCACCGCGCGATAAAGCTTTAGAGTGAGGAGATAGTTCTGGCACCCCCATCGAATGAAATTCCCGCTTTCTCTCTTCGCTTTTGCTCTGCTCCCGGGCCTTCTGCACGCTCAGGCCCCGACCCCACGCCCCGCCCGTGCCATTATTTACAACGGCAGTTTCGAGTCCTTCTACCAGGCTGACAACTATTGGGACGGGGTAGATAGCAGCGGCTTCCTCTCCGGCTCGCGTGGCCGGGCGCGCGCCATTTCCGAGCGCGGCACCTTGGACGCCATCCCAATGCCAATCTCCGTGCAAACCGGAGACCTCAATGGCGACGGGCTGCTCGATCTTGTCACCGTCGATTCCGAAGGGTACTTCCGCGTTTATTTCAACAGCGGTACGAAGACAGAACCGAAGTTCACCAACTCGGAGCTGATCCCCATCTACCTCACCCGGTTTAACTGGGAGCGGGAGTTCCGCAGCGTCCTCAAGGCAAACGTGGTTGATTTTACCCGCTCGGGCACGCTCGATCTGCTGATCGGCAACTACGCAGGCGAGATCTGGATGCTCAAAAACACCGGCTCGCCCATGGTGCCGGACTTTCGCCAGCCGCCGGATATCAACCGCATCGTCCTTAACACCACCAAAGCGGGCAACCTCTGGGGCAACCTTTTTGCCCCCGCCGCGTGGGATTGGGATCGGGACGGGCGTACCGACCTCCTCATCGGCGAAGGCAGCTACTCGGCCAACGCCGTGCACGTCCTTCTTAACCAAGGGAACAACTCCGCCCCGCGCTTCTCGGAGGATGCCCACTTTTACGCCGCGTATGGCGATGGCCGCGAGCAGCTCGTTCCCGCCATTGTAGACTATAATGGCGACGGCAACCCCGATCTCCTCATTGGCGATAGCATGGGTAACGTAAACGTCTACCTCGCCGATGGCCCATGGACGAAAGAGAAGGAGCTCAAGTTTGCCTCAGCGATCACCTTTGGCAATATCTCGAAGTTCAACACCTCCGTCGCCCCCGCTGTGGGAGATTTTAACGGAGACGGGCTCTTCGACATCGTCATCGGCAAATCCAATGGCCGCATCGCCCTTGCCTTGAACAAAGGCACCAAAGAGCAGCCGAAGTTTGATGCTCCCGTGGAGCTTAAAGGCACCGACGTCTGGAACCGCACCACCACCCGCAAGCCGAGTGACTGGACGATCGACTTCGGGCAGGAGAAGGGCAACTTCTACGGCTTTACCGGCGTGGTCAACGAAACCGAAGACCCCGGTGCGGCCCCGATTCCGAATGGCAAGTACGTCCTCAAAGTCGGCTACTTCCCCTCGCTAAATAAAATCATCCGCTACACCCCGTTTGTCATCGGGCCCACAAACGACCCGGAGGAGATCAAAATCGCCCAGCCTAACGCCTTCATGCGCCGTATGGTGGGGGCTACACAGGCGGGCTACAATACCGACTCCAACATGCTCATCATGCGCAAATTGTTGGATGGCGGGCAGATCAAACCGGCTACCAACTACACCCTGAGCTTTAACACCAAGGGGCGCTCCATCCATGGCGCGGAAGTCTACATCCACCTCGTGGGGACCGCCGCCCAGAGCGAGGCAAAGATCATCAGCCGCACCGACCGCGGCGCCGTGAAGCGCGAGAACACCCGTATGGAGGAAGGGCTTCTCCACCAGGCCAAGTTCAACGTCGGCGGCAACTGGGGGGCCGTAACCCAGAACTTCCGGTTTGACTTCACCAAGCACAAGGAGCTCAACAACCCCGCTGCCTTTACCGGAGCCGTGAAGCCCACTTACCGGGCCATCCTTGAGATCCGCGCCACGGTCGCACCCGGGGTTGGCGTTTGTTATTTTGACGATGTCCAAATCGTCGAACGGACCCGCTAGCCCCTCTACGGGAGGCAGCATCACCCAAGCTTTCGTCCTCGGGGCGGGGCTTGGTACCCGGTTGCGCCCGCTCACAGCGGCGCGGCCCAAGCCGCTCATCCCCCTCGGAGGGCGGCCCCTCATCACGCACGCTTTTGACCACCTCTTGGCCGCAGGTGTGCGCCGCTTCGTCGTCAACACCCACCACTTGGCCCCGGCCTACGCAGTTGCCTTCCCGCAGGGGGAGTATCGGGGAGCCCCCATCGCTTTCCGGCACGAGCCCGAGCTGCTCGATACCGGGGGCGGCATCGCCAACATTGCCAACCTTCTCGAAGACGCCCCCTTCCTCGTCTACAATGGCGATGTTCTGGCCACCCTGCCGCTGGAGCCTGCCATCGCCCACCACCTTGCCACCGAGGCCGAGGCCACTCTCATCCTCCGCAGCCACGGCGGCCCGCTGCACCTTCGCTTTGTCGCCGAAGGCTCCGGCCCCGCAGGCCACATCACCGACATTCGCAACCGCCTTGGGCACGGAGAGGGCACCCACCTTTTTACTGGCATTTACCTCCTCTCACCCCGCTTTTTGCGTCGGCTGCCGCCGGGGGAAAGCTCCGTCATCGCCGCCTTTCTGCAAATGATCGCGGAGGGCACGCCCCCCGCCGCCATCGTGCTTGATGAAGGGGGCTGGTGGGACCTTGGCACCCGAGACCAATACCTCGCCGCCCACCGGCGTCTGCAAGGGAGCGCCCCCCTCGTGGACCCTACCGCCAGCGTCCACCCCACCGCACGCCTCTCGGGAGCTACGTGGGTCGGCCCCGGGTGCACCATTGGCCCCGGTGCGGAAGTACGAGATTCGCTCTTGTGGAACGACGCCCGCCTTGGTGAAAATAGCCTCGTGGAGCGGTGCATCCTTACCGATGGCCAAACCGTCTCCGGTACCCACCGCGACACCGATTTTTAAATGATCCCCGAAGGCTTTCTGGAGCAAACCGCTCACCGCTTCCCGCGCTTCACCCGCGACTCCGTGCGCATCGAGCCGCTGGAGAAAGGCGGCTCCGACCGCAAATACTACCGCATCGCCATGCCGGGGGAAGGGTCGCTCATCCTCGTCAAATACGGCATCCAGCGGGAGGAAAACCGGCATTTTTGCGAGATCGCCACGTTTCTCCGGGAGACCGGGCTACGAGTCCCCACCATCTACCACCACGATACGGAAGAGCAGCTCATCTGGGTGGAAGACCTGGGCGAGGTAGACCTTTGGAGCCACCGCCACGCCCCGTGGCCAGAGCGCCGCGCCCTCTACCAGAGCACGCTGGAGCAGGCGGTGCACCTCCACACCCGGGCGCATAAGCACCCCCTCCCCTCGCAGCTTCAGGCACCGTTTGAAGCCGAGCTCTACCTTTGGGAGCAAAGCTACTTTTTTGAAAACTGCACCGGGAGGCACTTTGGCCTACCCGCCACCACGGTGGAAAGCGCACGCAATGCGTGCCCCGCGCTCGGAGCCCTTGCCACGCGGCTCGCCGAGCGGCCCCGCGTGCTCATCCACCGGGATTTTCAGTCCCAAAACATCCTTATTCGCGACGGGGGTGCCTGGCTTATCGACTTTCAGGGGCTCCGCTTTGGCCTTGGAGAGTACGACCTTGCCTCCCTCCTCTACGACCCATACGTCCCCCTCACCCAGCCCGAGCGCGAGACTCTCATTGCAGATACCGCCCTCCTCTTCGCCGAGGCGGGTTATGCCGTGCCGGCAGACTTCCGCGAAGTCGTCGATCTCTGCGCCATCCAACGGCTCATGCAAGCGCTCGGGGCATATGGCTTCCTTGGGCTCGTGAAGGAAAAGCCCGAGTTTCTCCGGCATATCTCCGTCGCGCTCGGCAGCTTGCGCGAAGTCGTCGCCCGCGTGCCCGGGCTGGAGCCCTTTGGTGCCTTCCTCGCAGACCTTCCGGTGGAGGGGTAGGAAAGTACGGTTGAAGTTCCTGCGCCCCTTTTACATAATCGTTTTCATAATCCATGAAGATCACCCTCTTCATCCCCTGCTTCATCAACACCTGCTACCCGCAGGCGGGCATGGCAATGGTGCGCATTTTTGAGGAGCTGGGCCATACGGTCGCTTTTCGCGAAGAGCTCGTCTGCTGCGGCCAGCCCGCGTTCAACTCCGGGTATTGGGATGAGGCGCGCCCCGTCGCCCAGCGCGCGCTGGAGGTGCTGGCAGATGCGGAAGTCGTCGTCATCGCCTCGGGCTCCTGCGGGGCGATGGTGAAGACCTTCTACCCCGAGCTATTTGCGGGCACCGCGCAGGAAGCCGCCGCGCGCGACTTGGCGGCGCGCACCTTCGAGTTCTCCCAATTTCTCGTAGACCGCCTTGGCGTGAGCGACCTTGGGGCACGCTACCCGGCGCGGGCCACATTTCACGATGGTTGCCACGGGCTGCGGGAACTGGGCATCAAAAGCCAGCCACGCCAGCTCCTTGCCCATGTGCGCGGGCTGGAGCTGGTGGAAATGGCCGAGGCCGAAAGCTGCTGCGGCTTCGGTGGCACCTTTGCTGCAAAATACCCCGCCATCTCCACCGCGATGGGGGAAGTCAAATGCGCTTCTGCGGTCGAGACCGGCGCGGAGGTCATCATCTCCAACGACTCCAGTTGCCTCATGCAGATCCAGGGGCTCCTTACCCGGCAGCACCAGCCCGTGCGCACCATGCACCTCGCCGAGATCCTTGCCAGCCGATGAGCACCCCCACCCACGCCGCAGGCCAGTTTCAGAGCGATTCCGCGCGCGTCTCGGCAGATGCCGGGCACCGTGGCCGCATCTACGAAGCGCTCGGTAAATACTACGTCGCCCGCGACCGGCAGGTGGGCCGCTTTCAGGATTGGCAGGCCGCCCGACAAGCCGCTGCGGAGACAAAGTGGCACGCCATCAACCATCTTGACCGGCATTTACTGCAATTTGCCGAGAAGCTTGAGGCCCGGGGCGGCAAAGTCCACTGGGCTTCGCATAGCGCGGAGGCGCGCGACATCATCCTGCAAATCTGCCGGGAGAAGAAGGCGCGCTGCATCATCAAATCCAAAGCGATGACGGGTGAGGAGATCCACCTCAACCCGGCTTTGGAGAAGGAAGGGTACGCAGTAGCGGAGTCGGACCTTGGGGAATACATTGTCCAGCTTAGCAAAGAGGCCCCGTACCACTTCGTCTTCCCCGCCATGCACCTTACGCGGGGGGAGATTCGCGAGCTTTTTGAGCGCGAAGTCGGCGAACTCCCCTCCGACGACCCGGAGGAGCTGACCATGGTGGCCCGCCGCATCATGCGGCAGAAGTATCTGGAGGCCGATATCGGCATCAGCGGGGCCAACTTCGCCATTGCGGAAACGGGGATGATCTCCATCACCGAAAACGAGGGGAATGCCCGGCTCACCACCGCGCTGCCGCGCGTCCATATCGCCCTGCTGGGGATCGAGAAAGTCCTCCCCAAGCTGGATGACCTTGCCCTCTTCCTGCCCATGCTCGGCACCGCCGGTGCAGGGCAGGCACTTACGGGGTATAACTCGATGATCGGCGGCCCCCGCCAGCCCGGCGAGTCCGATGGGCCGGAGGAGTTCCACGTCGTCCTTTTGGATAACCATCGCACCCGCCTCCTTGCCGACCCGGAGCAGCGCGATGCGCTTCACTGCATCCGCTGCGGCGCGTGCCTGAATATCTGCCCCATCTTCAAGAACGTCGGCGGGCACACCTACGGCACGACTTACCAAGGGCCGATCGGCTCCGTCATCACCCCCCACCTGCGCGGGCTACAGCAATGGAAGCACCTCTCCGGGGCCTCCTCGCTTTGTGGCGCGTGTACGAGCGTCTGCCCCGTAAAGATCGACCTGCACCACCACCTCCTGCACAACCGCCGTAACGCAGCCCGCGGCAAGCCCCGCTGGTGGGAACGGCAGGCGTACCGGCTTGCGGGAGTCCTCTTTAGCCACCCGGAGCTTTATGAATTCCTCACCCGGCTCGGGCGCGTGGGGCAGTGGCTCCACCCGCTCATCTCCGGCAGCGTGCTGGACCCCGCCCGGGCGTGGACAGCCACGCGCGACCTGCCGCCCGTGGCTCCGCGCAGCTTCCGCGACCTCTGGCGCGAGCATCAGCATACCCAAAAGCCATGAGCTCCAAAGACGCCATCCTCACCCGCATCCGCGAAGCCTTGCGCACCCCCGCGCCGGTGCCGGGCCACCACGCCTCTGCCGCCCCGGCGCATGAAGCAGGGGAGTTTACCCACTGGCTCCCCGCCGTGGGGGAAGATGAAGCCGCCCGCCTTGCGCTCTTTGCGCAAAATGCGGCAGAGCTCAAAGCCGAGTTTCACCTCTTGCCGGATGCCGCCGCCCTCCCCCAAGCCCTCTGCGCTTACGCCCGCGAAAACGGGTGGCAGCGCGTAGCCACCCACCCCGGGGTATTGACAGATGCCACCGTACCTGCCCTCGGCCTCCCCACCCTGCAAACCACACGCGGCTACAACCCCGCCGAGCTGGAGCGGGTGGATGCGGGCATCTCCGAGTGCGACGCGCTGGTGGCACAGACAGGTAGCGTCCTCATCACCGCCTTGAGCGCCGGGGGGCGCACCCTCTCGGTGCTGCCGCCGCACCACGTCGTCCTCGCCCGGCGCGAGCAGCTCATTGCGGACCTCCCCGCAGCCTACACCCTTTTACGGGCGAAGTATGGGGAGGCGCTGCCGAGTTTTATTTCCTTCATCACCGGGCCAAGCCGCACGGGAGATATTGAGCGCATCCTCGTGCTCGGCGCGCATGGGCCCAAACGGCTGACGATCTTCTGCGTTTAGAGGGGCGTGTTACCCTCTCTTCCGCAGCCGGCGCGCCAACAATGCTCCCGCGCCTAACACTACGAACAGGATGCTGGACGGCTCGGGAATAGCGGTCGCCACGCGAAAACCCGTATTGCTGTTCTCGCCCGTGGCGGAACCGCTATTTCGGTAAGAAGAGCGTAGATTCATCTCGCCATTGCCGTTGTGGCCGCCGCGCAGCACCCGGGCGGCACCATTGAGCGCCTCAGTCCACTCAGCCACATTCCCCCCCTGATCAAAAGTCCCGTAGGAGCTTGCTGAGCTACTCCCGTAGATTCCCCCGATCGTCAAACGGCTATCCAGCCCGTTTTCGGCTTGGGCAGTATTGCCATCGTTATAGTTTGCCGCGCCGGTATCCCCAATCCTGTTGCCTCCTAGCGTGTTACTCCGATTTGCATGCAGCCAGTAACCGCCTACGCCATTCTTGGTGGGGTCATAATATGCCGCCTTGTACCATTCGTTTTCGGAAGGAAGAAAGTAGGTGGCCTCCGCGTTCCTTACCGGTATCGGCAAGGTCAGGTTATACACGCCGATTTCCGTACTCCCAGTTCCTTGGCCGTTCTCCAGCCAATTTACAAATCGCGCCGCGTCATACCAGCTCACGAACGTCACCGGGCGGTTTGCGTTGCCAATCACGCTGTAGATATAGCTACCGCTTTCTCCGCTCCGGCTGATGCCCCGCACATTAACATCCGACCCCATGCTGGAGCTGTAAAGCGAGTAGGGATCGCTCTTCGCAACGGCGTTGAGAAACTCGGTATACTGCCCAAGGGTCACCTCCGTCTTGGAGATCGAAAACCCATAATTCACCGCCCCATACCCGCTGGTGTCTGCAGCGTTGCCCGCATTGCCAATGTACGCCCAGTCAAACTCTACGGTGGCGTGCGAGGTGGAAAATCCGGCCAGCATGAGCCCGGCCGTTACGACAAAAGTGCTTGGTTTCATTTGGATGTAAGGTGCAAGAAGCGGCGCTTTTTATAAGGGAAAAACACTTCCCCGTCAAACAATCAACATTTCAATAATCACACTGAGGATGAACCAAAGGAGCGGCAGTACCATCGCTTATGGGTGAGCTCCATTTTCTACCATTTACACCGGGTAACTCTCAGGTCATACCCCCTTTAGAAACCGCCGCACGCGGTCGCGGTACGTCTCCAGCGGGTCGGGCATGGCCAAGGGAGGGCGGCCTTCGATGGCGAGGGAGTCCCAGTTGATCAGGTAGCTGCACTCTTCCTTGAGGAAGCGCGCCACCGCCGCCCCGCGCCCGGCGGCGCGGGTATCGCGCGGCGGAGTCATGAGCGGCTCGTCCGTCGCAAAGCGGGCGTTCCACTCCACGATGCGTGGCTCCGTGGGCCGGAGCGACTGGAAAAGGCTGCGCGCGGGGTCGAGCTGGTGGTACTCCAAGTCGAGGCTCTGGAGCCATGGGTTCCCCCACTCCACCCCTTCGGCCTCGCAGAAGACCTCCAGCAGCCAGCGTTTGGAGACCCAATCGACCCCGCCGATGAGTCGCAGCGGGTCTTCCGCCAGCGCTTCAAGCACGAAGGCCCAGTTCTCCAGCACCCAGTCGCTCTCCTCGTCCGCCCCGGCAAACTCTCGGCGGCACCGCTCCAGAAAAAGGTGTTGGAGGTCGAGCGCATCGGTATAGCGGCCGTTCTCCAGCTTTACCTCGCCGCGCCCCGTCCCCTGGCGGGAAAGCTCGCGCGTGGTGGCCACGGCGTCGGCCAGCGTCACGCCCGGCGGCAGGCACCCTTGCTCAAGCAGCGAGAGGACGAGCGAGGTCGTCCCGATTTTGAGCGCGGTGGCGTAGGGGCTGATATTGGAGTCGCCAATCAAAAGGTGAAGCCGCCGGTAGCGCCGGTGGTCGGCCAGCGGCTCGTCGCGGGCGTTGATGATGGCGCGGTTGAACTGCACCCATTGGTAGATATCGTTTACAATATGGTCTGCCCGTTGCGAGAGCTGGAAGGCGACGGTCTTCGGCTGCGCCGCCTCAAACTCGAACGAGAGCGGGTTTGTTTGCCCCACCCGCCCCGCGCCCGTAAAGACCTGCCTCGTGGCCAGAAAGGCGAGTAGCGCCCCGAGCAGCGGAGGGGAAAACTGCGCCTCGCGCCGCATGAGGTAGTTCTCATGGCAGCCGAAGGTGGCCCCTGTCTGGTGGTCGATGTTGTTTTTGATAAACGCCACGCGCCCCTCGGCCTTCAGGGCAGCCACGGCACTTTGTACGAGGCGGTCTCCCGCGAGGTCGTACGCCACGATGTCGTGGACGGTGCGGCACTCGGGCGAGGCGTACTCAAGGTGCCCCATATCGACATAAAGCCGCCCGCCATTGAGAAGGAAGCCGCCATTGCCGGGAGGCTCCTCGTAGTCGCGGTAATGCAGGTCGATGGCGCCTGCCCGCGCCTTGCGGAAGAGGTGGTTGCGGATGCGGGCAGGCCAAGAGTCGGCCTGAGACTGCCCCGTCTCTTCCAGAGCAAGGCAGCCGTACTCGGTTTCCATTCCGGCGATACGGTTCACGGGGTAAAAGGGTAAGTTCCCCCCCGTATCGCGGCCCGGGCCGTTGGTGGCCCTCCCTGCCCCTCTTTTACGCAGGGAGATAGAGAATGCGGGCACACTGCTCGCAGTGGACAATCGCATTCTCAGCGCGCACGCGCAGGGCCGTCTGCGTGGTGAGCTTCATGTGGCACCCGGCGCAAACTTCATTTTCCAGCGGCACCACGGCGTCTCCATTTTTGGAGGCAAAGAGCCGGGTATAGAGGTTGAGCACGTCTTCATTGACCCCCTGCGAGAGCCCGGCGCGCTCGGCCTCCACCTGCACGAGAGCCTCCTGCACCCGCTGCACCTTCGCCTCAAGATCGGCCATCTGTGTGGCCACTACAGAGCGCGCCTCCACCACGGCGGCCTCGGCCTTGGCCAGCACGGGGGCAAACTGCTCCAGCGCTTCCATGACTTCCAGCTCCTGGTCTTCCAAGTCGGAGACGAGCTTTTCGAAATGTTTAATCTCGTTGGAGAGCGCCTGGTACTCCTCGTTCTTTCGCGTCTGCATCTGCTGGGTGCGGAAGCGGCCGATCTGCTCGCGCTTACTTTCCGCCTCGGTTTGCAGCGATTTTTTGCGCACTTCCAGCTCGCGGAGGCGTTGTTTGGCATCATCTGCCCCGGCGCTGGCCTCGGCGAGCCGCTTTTCGAGCGCCTTTTGCTCCAAGGGCGCGTTTTTCAACTCAGTTTTGAGGGTGCGGATGCGCCGGTCACGGTCCTGGAGCACGAGAAGCCGTTCGATTTCCTGAAGCATGGGGCCACGGTATCCGCTTCGGGGCGCGGAGGTCAACGCCTCCTTATCGCCCAGCGCTACCCTTGGACGTAGGGGTTCGTCTTGCGCTCGTGGCCGATGGTGGTGGCGGGGCCGTGGCCGGGGAGCACCTTCACCTCATCGCCCAGCGGGAAGAGCTTGCCCCGGATGCCGGAGAGCAAAAGATCGCGGTCTCCCCCCGGAAGATCCCACCGGCCCACCCCCCCGGCAAAAAGGACGTCTCCCCCAAAGAGGATACGCTCTTTGCTGGCCAGAAAACAGATCGACCCCGGGCAATGCCCCGGCACCAGCAGCGTCTGGAACTCCACGCCTCCCACCTCCAGCGAGGGGCTTTCTTCCACCAGAAAGTCGGCCGCCACCGGCTCGATCTCCCAGCCAAAGCCAAGCCGACGGAAGAACCCGGGCTCTGTGAGCATGGGCAAATTATCCGCATGGTAGCCGACGCGGCACCCGTGGGCGGCTTTGATCTGCGCCGCCTCGGCCACGTGGTCAATATGCCCGTGGGTGATGAGCAGGTGCTTTACAGCGTGCCCCTGCTCGGCGAGCCACTCAGCGGAGCCCTGCGGCGCATCGAACAAAATGCCCCCCTCGGGGAGGAAAAAACAATTCGTATCGAACAAGCCGCCGGTATAGGTGTCTATCTGCATGGGATAATGGAGAAATAGATGCCCACCAAGCGCCATTGGCAAGCCCGTTTGCACCTGGCTCGGAATGGGGATCTCAAAGGCGCGGAGCCCCTGTGTAAACCGTTTCCTTTTTTGCATTTTGCCCTAAAGTAGCTATTCTACCTTTCCGGTTTGTTGCCATGAAATTGCTCCGCACTCTTTGTTCGCTGATTCTTCCGCTGGTGATGCTTTCCCCCGCCGGGCTTGCCAAAGCCCCGGACCCCGGGCAAGTCAGCATCTCCGTAGGCCGCCTTCTCGAGCAGTACCACTACAGCCGCCAGAAGCTCGATAGTGACGTCTCCTCGAAGCTCATTCGCAACTATCTTGAAGCGCTCGACTACAGCCGCCTCTTCTTCACCCAAAAGGATATTGATACCTTTGTGCAGAAATACGGCGATTCCCTGGATGACGACATCCTCCTGGGCAACCCCGCCCCGGCTATCGAGATTTTTGACCTCTACAAGCAGCGGGTGGAAAGCCGACTCGCCAAGGTGCAGAAGCTCATCGCCAACCAGAAGTTTGATTTCAAGAGCAACCGCACTGTCCTGATCAACCGGCAGAAAGCCGCGTGGCCCAAAGACGAAGCCGAGGCCGACCAGCTCTGGAAAGACCGTATCGAGGGCGAGATCCTCCAGCAGAAGCTGGCCCGCAAGAAGCCTGAGAAGACCGCGCAGAAGGCCGCTGAGCCGAAGAAAGCGGCTGAAAAAGGTGGCAAGACCCCTGCCGCGACCGTGGACGTCAAAGACGCCAAGAATATTGACTCACCCACCCAGGTCCTCACTCGGCGCTACAACCAGATTTTGCGGAACATCCGCGAGCAGACCAAGGAAGATGCCATCGACATCTTCCTCTCCACCCTCGCGCAGACTTACGACCCGCACTCCGAATACCTGAGCAAGAGCGAGATGGAGAACTTCAACATCTCCATGAAGCTCTCGCTCGTCGGCATCGGCGCGGTGCTCCATAGTGAAGACGGGTACGCCAAGATTATGGAGCTCGTCACCGGTGGGCCTGCGCAGAAAGATGGTCGGCTCAAAGTGGGCGACCGCGTCAGCGCCGTGGCCCAGGATTCGGGAGAGTTTGTGGATGTCGTGGAGATGAAGCTCGACAAGGTGGTCGCCATGATCCGGGGCAAAAAAGGAACCACCGTGCGTTTGCAGGTGATCCCCGCCGCCGCTTCCGACCCGAGCGCGCAGAAGGTGATCGACATCGTGCGGGATGAAGTAAAGCTCAAGGATCAGGCCGCGAAGGCCGAGATCATCGAAATGAACGACGCTGCGGGCTCCCCCCGGCGGCTGGGGTGGATTACCCTCCCCTCCTTCTACGCCGACATGGAGCACCCGGGCATGAAGGGGGCCAAAAGCACCACTTCCGACGTGCGCCTGCTGCTCGAGCGCCTCAAGAAGGAAGGGATCTCCGGCCTGGTGATCGACCTTCGCCGCAACGGTGGCGGCTCGCTGGAGGAGGCCGTAAATCTCACCGGCCTCTTCATCAAGCGGGGCCCCGTGGTGCAGGCCAAAAGTGCCAATGGGCGTACCACCACCCTGCGCAGTCGCGACAACGACATTGCCTACTCAGGTCCGCTCGTGGTGCTTACCAACACTCTGAGCGCCTCGGCCAGCGAAATTTTTGCCGCCGCGCTGCAAGACTATGGGCGCGCCGTCGTGGTGGGCGACAAGAGCACCTTCGGCAAGGGGACTGTGCAGACCATGCTCGATATTTCCCGCTTCATCCCCTTCCTTGGTGGGAGCGAGGGCGAGGCTGGCTCGCTGAAGTTGACGATCCAGAAATTCTACCGCGTGGCGGGGGGCTCCACCCAGCTCCATGGGGTGGCTTCAGACATCGTCATCCCCTCCCCTTATGCTCGGGAAGATATTGGCGAAGGCTCGCTCAAAGAGCCCCTTCCGTATGACGAAGTGGAGCCTGCGGCGTTCGACAAAGTCAACCAACCCCTCTTCCTAGAGGAGCTGCGCACCCGCTCCGCCGCCCGTATCAGCGCAGAGCCGGAGTTCAAGTACATTCAGGACGACATGGCGCGGATGAAGAAGAAGCTCGCCGAGAACAGCCTCTCGCTCAACGAAAAGGCGCGGAACGCCGAGATCGCCCGCGATAAAGACCGCCGCACCAAGCGGCTCGCCGAGCGCGCCAAGCGCAAGCTCCCGGAGATCAAAGACTACATCGTCACCCTCGATAACGTCTCCAACCCCGAGCTGGAGCTGGTGAAGAACGACCTCTCCGATGAAAAGGGAGACGCTGCCGCCAAAGTGCTCGACCCGGAAGCCGCAGAGCTGGATGAAGACGAAGCCGCTGGGGATGAAAAGACCCCTCGCATCGACCCGGTGCGCAACGAGGCACTCTCGATCCTCAACGATCTGGTGGATCTCTCCGTCTCGCAGAAGACGGCCCGTGTGGTGCCTTCGGAGAAAACACCGGAGCCGTAAGTAGAGGAGAGGGCGTCTCTGTGAGACGCCATAGGGTTGGACCGCCGTTTCACAGAAACGACCTACAATCCCCCTGCTCGCGCCTTCGCGACAGAGTTGTAGGGCGTCTCTGTGAGACGCCATAGGGTTAGACCGCCGTTTCACAGAAACGGCCTACAATCTCCATCCCGCGCCTTCGCGACAGAACTGGAGGGCATCTCGTTGAGCCGCCTTGGGGCTGGTGGAGGCCGCCGTTTTATTGAGAGGGCGGCCTGTAGACTCCTTACAAGCCTACGGTTTCCTTGACGGTGGCCAGTGCAAACTCGCGGTTCATCCGCGCGATGAAGCCGACGTCGATCTCTGCCGGGCAAACCGCCTCGCACTCGTAGAAGTTTGAGCAGTTGCCAAAGCCTTCCTGATCCATCGTGCGCACCATCTTGATGGCGCGGCGGGTCCGCTCGGGTTGGCCTTGCGGCAGCAACGCGAGGTGCGAGATCTTGGCGCCCACAAAGAGCATGGCAGAAGAGTTGGGGCACGCGGCCACGCATGCTCCGCAGCCGATGCAGGCCGCGGCGTCCATGGCCATGTCGGCATTCTGCTTGGGGATTGGCACGGAGTTGGCATCCGGAGGGGAGCCCGCGCGCGCGGTGACAAAGCCGCCCGCTTGCTGGATGCGGTCAAACGCGGTGCGGTCTACAACGAGATCCTTGAGCACCGGGAAGGCGGCAGCGCGCCACGGCTCGATGTAGATGACTTCGCCATCCTTGAAGTGGCGCATGTGGAGCTGGCAGGTGGTGGTGGCCCGCTCGGGGCCGTGCGCCACGCCGTTGATGACGAGCGAACACATGCCGCAAATGCCTTCGCGGCAATCATGGTCAAACGCGATCGGCTCGATGCCCTTGGCATCGAGGTCTTCGTTGACGATGTCGAGCATCTCCAGGAAGGAGCATGCTTCGGGAATGTTTTTGGCCTCGTACTCGACAAATTTGCCGGCCTCTTTGCCATTGGCCTGACGCCAGACTCGCAAGGTAAGATTCATAGTGTGGCTTCTTATTTGTAGCTCCGGACGGCAAGGTGGACGTTATCGAACTCCAGCTCTTCGACGTTGCGGATCGGCGGGGTGTCGTCTCCGGTGTACTCCCACGCGGCGACGTGGGTAAACTCCTCGTCATTACGGACGGCCTCGCCGTCTTCGGTCTGGAACTCTTCGCGGAAGTGCCCGCCGCACGATTCGCGGCGCTCCAGCGCATCGCGCACCATCAGCTCGCCAAACTCCAGAAAATCGGCAACACGGCCTGCTTTTTCCAGCGATTGGTTGAGTGAATCTGCCGTGCCGTGGACGTTGACGTTGCTCCAGAATTCTTCGCGGATTTTGGGGATCTTCTCGAGGGCTTCGCGGAGGCCCGCATCGGTGCGGCCCATGCCGCATTTATCCCACAACAAGAGGCCCAGCTCGCGGTGGAAAGAGTCTACAGTGCGCTTGCCTTTGATGGCCATGAGCCGGGCAATACGCGCGTTGATCTCGGCCTCCACTTTCTTGAACTCGGGGTGGTCGGTGGTGACTTTCTTGCCCGACTGCGTGGCGAGGTAGTTGCCAATGGTGTACGGGATGACGAAGTAGCCATCGGCCAGCCCTTGCATGAGGGCGCTGGCGCCGAGGCGGTTCGCCCCGTGGTCGGAGAAGTTGGCCTCGCCGAGCACGTGCAGGCCGGGGAGGTTGGACATGAGGTTATAGTCCACCCACAGGCCGCCCATGGTGTAGTGGACGGCGGGGTAAATGCGCATCGGCACCTGGTAGGCGTTTTCCCCGGTGATCTTGTGGTACATGTCGAAGAGGTTGCCGTAGCGCTCGCGCACGACATGCTCCCCAAGGCGGTTGATCGCATCGGCAAAATCGAGGTAGACACCGAGGCCCCCGGGGCCGACGCCGCGCCCTTCGTCGCACACCTGCTTGGCGGCGCGGGAGGAAATGTCGCGCGGGGCGAGGTTGCCGAAGCTCGGGTACTTGCGCTCCAGGTAGTAATCGCGGTCTTCCTCGGCGATCTGCGAGGGCGGTTTGCCGCAATCTTCCTTGCGCTTGGGCACCCAGACGCGCCCGTCATTCCGCAGCGACTCGGACATGAGGGTGAGCTTGCTCTGGTAATCTCCGGCGACGGGGATGCAGGTCGGGTGGATCTGCGTGTAGCACGGGTTGGCAAAGAACGCGCCGCGCTTGTAGGCGCGGTAGGCGGCGGTTGCGTTACACCCCTTGGCGTTGGTGGAAAGGTAGAAGACGTTGCCGTAGCCGCCGGTGGCCAGCAGCACGGTATCGCCCGCGTGGGAGGAGACTTCGCCGGTGACCATGTCGCGCACGACAATGCCTTTGGCGTGGCCGTCGACCACTACAAGGTCGAGCATTTCGGTACGGGCAAACATTTCGACCGTGCCCGCGGCGATCTGCCGCTCCAGCGCGGAATACGCACCGATGAGGAGCTGCTGCCCCGTCTGCCCACGGGCGTAGAAGGTACGCGAGACTTGCGCGCCACCAAAGGAGCGGTTGGCCAGCAAGCCGCCGTACTCGCGTGCAAAAGGCACGCCCTGGGCGACGCATTGGTCGATAATATTGGCGCTGACTTCGGCAAGCCGGTAGACGTTGGCCTCACGGGCGCGGAAGTCGCCCCCTTTTACGGTGTCGTAAAAGAGGCGGTGCACGGAGTCGCCGTCGTTCTGGTAGTTCTTGGCGGCGTTAATACCCCCTTGCGCGGCGATGGAGTGGGCCCGGCGCGGGCTATCCTGGTAGCAGAAGCACTTTACCTTGTACCCCATGTCGCCAAGGGTGGAGGCAGCGGCGGCTCCCGCGAGCCCCGAGCCGACGACGATGATGGTGTACTTACGCCGGTTGGCCGGGTTGATGAGCTTCGAGTCGAAGCAATGTTTTGCCCACTTCTTTTCAAGCGGGCCGTCGGGGATCTTGGAATCGAGCTTGGCCATTAGTGGTGGAGAAGTTTGAGAAAGCCGAACTGCACTGCGAGGGGGATGGAGGCATACCCGAGAAAGACCGCCCAGGCAAAGAGGGGGCTGAGCTTGGCGACCGGCGCGGCCAGAGCCCGCGTGCGCACGCCGAGCGTTTGCAGGAAGCTCTGGATGCCGTGGCTCATGTGCAGACAGAGGAGGAAGACGGCGAGGATGTAGAAGCCTGCCACCAGCGGGCTTTGGAAGCCGGCGACGATCATATCATGAACGTCATGGCGGCCTGCGGCATCATGCCACTGGCGCCACTGTGGGTCTACCGTCTGCGCGGTGAAGTGGAGGATGTGGAAGATGATGAAGGAGATGAGCACCAGCCCGCTAAGGAGCATCGTGCGCGCGGCGATCGTCGCCTGCACCCGCCGGGTGACTGCGTACTTCTGCGGGCGGGCCTTGGCACTCTGGATAGCCAGCAACACCGTGGTGGTGATGTGCAGGAGGATCGTAGCCAGCAACACCGCGCGCACCACCCAGAGTAACTCGCCGAGGTTCTGGAGCTTCTCAGCGTAGATGTTGATCGCCTCTGCCCCGAGGAAGACTTGGAGGTTGCCAAGCATGTGCCCGGTGACAAAGAGAACGAGGACCACCCCTGTCAGGGCGACGATCCATTTCTTTCCGATGGAGGATTGGTAAAAGGAGATCAGAGCTTTCACGGGATGACGAAGAGGGAAAAAAACACGGGAAATGGACGAGAGGGCAGGACTAGCCGCCCCATGCCGCAGAGGAGGGGCAGAGGCAAATACAGGGAGATGAAAAGAGAACCATCGTCGGAAACGGCTAGATCGGTTTTTTGCGAAATTATAAGAAACCCTGCTTTCTACCAACAATTTTTCCACTTTTTTCTACTCCCCCCTTGCGGGTCAAAGCGCGCGGAGGGTGTCGTTTTTATGGAAAACCGGGAAAATAAGGCTAGGGGCTTTCTTCCCAGGGCCGGGGTGTGCAACCAGCCGACACAGCTTGCGGGCGTGTTTCTTGGGATCGGTGTAGTACCAGGCGGGCTGGGGCCGCAGCCGCTCCAGAAAGCTCTCCCACTGAAAGGAGATGAGCGATACATCGCGAGGCAGGCGGATTCCCCGCTCCAGAAACCAGTTGATCACCACCAGCGTATCTTCCGCGTGGGAGACGAGCAGAGCCGTCACCGGAGGTTGCTGGGAAAAAATCGCCTGTAACCGTTGGCGGAGCGGCTCCACCCGGCCAGAGTGCCGGAAGACCCTCCCCTCCCCCCTGGAGCGAAATGCCTGTCGAAACCCGGCCTCCTCTTCCGCCTCCCCGGCCAGCCCCATATCCCGCATCAGGAAGACGATATTCTGGTGGCCAAGCCCCAGAAAAACGCTCGCCGCATGGCGGGTGACCCCTTTCAAGTCGTCATTAACGAATGGAAACGCGCTCCCCGGAAAGGCATTTCCCATCGTCACGACATTGAGCGCCTTTCCCTGAAACCACTCCTGCACCGCTGCAGAGACACCGGCGAGAATCCAATGCTCGGCCTGATGTCTGGCCAACAACCTCTCCAGCCGAGCGCCGGGGCGCTTGAGGCTCAGGCCCGGCTCCATGACGAGTTCGAAATGGAACCCAAGATCATAAAAAACCCGGCGCATCTCGTCGATGACCTGGAGAAACCATTGCGTAAGGCTATTCTCCGAAACGGCAAAGAGGAGAACCACGCGCTTCTCCTTCTCCCGCGCCGCCGACCATGCTCCCGTTTCCACAATCTCTGCGGGATGCCCCTGCGTGATTCGTAGCAACCCTTCATCCCGCAGGCGGTGAATGGCTTGGCGCACCATCGGGCGGCTGGCGTTTAGAAGCCTGCATAGCTCCCGCTCCGGCGGCAGGCGCCCTGAAACCGAGCCATCGCGAATCGCCACGCGTAAGCTATCGGCGATCTGCTCGACCAATGTCCGCCTCTGGAACACAGCCCGGCCTGAAAAAATCCCCGTCATTTCTCTTACCGACAAAGATGCCGCATCTCCACACCGGGGGGAAGCTCTTCTGGTGGAAAAAAAATTTTCCCAACAATCCCTGATGGAAGCGGAGCACTGAAAACACGAAAAATGCAGACACGATGAAAACAACCATCCGCAATACCCCCCCGATCCTGCCGGCTCTCTGCCTTTGCTTCGGTGCCTGGTTCGGCTTCATATCCAACACCGAGGCAGCCGTCATCTATGAATTCCGGCAAGGGGTCGACAGCTATACGGGAAACACCTCTACTTTCGTCAACTATCAAGGCGTCAATAATAACTACGGAGGTCGGACCAACGTAATCGTCTACACCTCGGGAAGTGGGCGCGATGTCGCCTTTATGCGCTTCGACTTGGCCTCCATCCCCGACAATCTGGATGTCGTCTCCTCCACGCTCACGCTTACCATCCAGTCCACCGCCACCCGCACCAGCAATGTAACGTGGAACCTCTACCCCATCCTGCGTACCGGCCTCAATTTCGGGACTGTCAACGGCACGACGCAGGCAGGCACGGTTAGCTACAGCGCAAGCGCGTGGGACCCGACCTCCCCCACCGGGTGGGGAAGCTCCAATACCGGGACCGTCGGCCCCGTTGCGGGCCAGGACTACAGCTCCACTCCCCTCGCCACCTATGTGCTGGCACCCAATACCTCAGCCAGGCAAACCATCACCATCAACCTCGATCCGGCGACGGTGGAAGGTTGGGTAGCCGATCCCTCCACCAATCTGGGCTTTGTCATCGTCGCAAATGTCGGCGGTGGAGATTGGGCGGTGATTGATAGTGAAGAAGGTTCGGCCTCGTTCCGCCCGATTCTTAGCGTTACCACGGTTCCCGAACCCTCCACAGTTGGGCTTATCTTTTTAGGCACCACGGGAGCCTTCCTTGTAGCCAAACGCCGTAAGACGACGGCACAATAGCCCCAACGATATGGCGCATCTACGGCAATGGGTCCATTTTGTTGGCGCAGCGCTTCTTCTTGCATCGGTCGGGCAGGCGCGCTCGGGCGAGGTCGCATGGGAGCAATCCTTCACCTTCATCGCGCCACCTCCCGAGCTTGATCTAGGCTGGGAGCCTCGCGGGGCCCCGGTCTACCAAACTACCGGCGACACCCTCGAACTGACCACCACCACCGATGGCGGCGGCTCGTGGGTATGGACTACCGAAGACGGCGGGTGGGATGCCACCCTCCCAACCACCGTGGAGTTCCGGATGAGAGCCGCCTCTATTGATTCCGACTCCGAAGCGGCGGCTCACCTTGTCATCAAAAACAATGACCTGACCTTTGCTGTGAAGCTGACGAACCCGGAGTTCAAAACCTACCGTGTCGTTGTGGAAAGCGGGCAGGCGCGCGTTTACGATATGGAAGAGCGGGGGGAACCGACCGTGATTGAGGGGGTACCGCTCAACCGGCAGCACCCCGACAGCGTCCTCCTCCCCAACTCTATTGCCTTTGGCGATATGAGCACATCCATCGGTGGCGTCAGCGAATGGAAGTTCCTCCGCTGGACCAACCAGGGTGCTTATGAACCCTAACCCGTCTTCGCTTCGGGCAACGGGAGCCTTCACCCTCACGGAGTTGCTTGTCTCCATCGCAGTCGCTGCGATCCTGGCCGCCCTCCTTTTCAGTGGTGTAAAGAAGGCCCTTATTACCACGAACCAGGCCGCCGACACGGGCAACATGCGCAAGATCAGCCTGGCGATCTCGCTCTTCAAGCGGGACCATTTCGACGAGGGCCGCATCTTTCTGGCGAATGACCAATATGGAACCCGCCCCGATTATGGCAGCAAGGCATGGTTCCAAGTTCTGAGACCCTACTGCGGAGCGATCCTGAGCGATCCGTATACCTCCGTCGCCGAATTCATTTCCCCCGGAGACCCTGCCAAAGGAGGTGCGCGCACGAATTTCCCCAATCCCGGCCAAGCCTACAAAAGGCGCAGCTACAGCTTCAACATCGGAACTCTCGATACATCCAACCGAACCCAAACCTGGCGGGAGGCGATGATCCGGAACCCCTCAAAACTCATGCTTTTCTGCAATCACAACGTCGCCAAGGCGGACACCGCCTGGGTGGACCCGTCCAACCCGGCTTCGGTAGCTCTCCTTCCCAACTGGTATGGCGCCTTCGCCAACTTCGCCTTTCTCGATGGGCATGTGGAATCCATCAAAATCGCCGACGTGCTTCCCGGCGGCTCCCGGAACCGGATCTTTGTTCCCGAGATCGAGCGTTAACCCCACCCCTTTACCGCCATGCACTTTATCAAGGCTGTATTGCTTCTTCTCGCATCGTCATGCCTAATGTCCGCCCAAGAGAGAGTCGTCTTTGAAGCCCCTACGGCCCCACCGGGGTGGAAGCCCATCCCCGCCGGAAAGGCGCTTTCGCAGATGGAGAAGGATGCCCTGCGCGTCGAAATCAAACCCGCCACGGATGGAACTTCCGATTTCTGGCCCCGCATCGCGCTGGAAGGGCCGCCGCTCGATCTTTCCGACTATTCACAAATCGTCTTTGAGGTGGAGAACCCGTTGGATGTCGCGCAAAGCATTGCCGTCAAGGCGCGGGCGGTTCCGGAAGATAATGCCGGGCAGGTCCACGAGCTTCCGCCTCGCGGCACGATCAAAGTGCGCCTCAATATCGGCGACGGCGCGCCGGTGGACCAATCCAGCATCCGGGAACTCATGCTTTATCAGTTCAAGCCGATTACCACGCATATTTACCGGCTCAAATCCATCACCGCAGTCACCAACCCCGACTTTGTTTCAAGCCGGGCGGCCCTGGAGCGGCGGATTGTCCAGGTCCGGCGGGAGCTTGAGGAACTCAAGGACGCGTCGCCCGCCAAAGGTGTGGAGGAAAAATCCATCCAGGAAGCGCAAACCTTACTGGACCAAACGGAGTCGGCCTTTGCCAAGCGCAGGCCGGGTTACGTTCCCTCCGTGAGGAAATGGCTGCTTCGGACGGAGGAAACCATTGCCCGAACCGCGATGAACCGGCGTGGCCGCGACCTGGTTGTCTGGTCTTCCCCGCTGGGGCTGCCCATTCGCAAGGGCACGCTGCCTTCCCCTGGCGATGCCGAGCTTTCAAAGCTCGATGAGTGGGTCTGCCTGAATCAATACCGCGTGCTTTGCGTTAATTTCTCCGCAGCGGAAAAGCCGCAAACCTTGCGAGTGAAACTCGACGGCCTCGACAACCTCGCTTCCCTGCGCCCCGCCCATTTTGTGATCGCGCGCGACGGCTCTGAAACCGCAGACGCCATCGGAACCCCCGTGCGGGAACTCACCGTGCAGGTGGAGCCTTGGCAGACCGAACAGGTACTCCTTTGGATTGATACAAAGCGCCCCGGCAGCCAGCCCGGCGATTACCTCGGCACCCTCCAAGTCTCCCGCGATGGGGAGCCGGAGACCACCTTCCCGCTCCGCGTGGAAGTCGCCGCCGTGCGCCTCGCCGCGCGCCCGCCCATCGGGCTGACGAACTGGGCCTACTTCCATACCGGCTCCACCCCGGCCACCCAGGGGCTTGAAGCCGAAACCGTGGCCAATCTCCGCGACTACGGAATGGACACCTGGAACCTTGACCACTCGCAAGCGCCCTTGCCGCGCCTCAATGCGCAGGGCGGCTATGAGGGTCTGGACGAAAAGAGCGTGAGAATTTTTTCGAAGGTGATGGATACCCTCCAGATCCGCCCGGAGGAGTTCGTGGTCGTCTGGCTTGGCTTTCAAAAGCAGCAGCTCCGCGACACCCTGCGCAAGCCGGGCGTGCTTGAGGCCTATCTCAAAGACCTCGCCGCTTTGCTCGATCGCCATCACGTCGCTCCGGACAAGCGTTACCTCATGCTTTGGGACGAACCCAAACTGCCTGAAATGCGCGAGGAAGCGGAATGGATGGCGAAGATCCGCGAGATCGACCCTTCATTCCTGTTTTATGAAAATGGCTCGGCGCTTCCGCCGGATGAAAAGGAACTCCGCGCCTTCGGGGAGCTTACGGATTGCTGGTTTCCAAACTGGGACCAACTCTTCGTCGCGCGCCCTGAAGATGCCGCCCGGTATGAGCGCCTGACTATCAAGCGCCGCGGGTTTTACCGCTGCCTGATGTCGAGAAACAACCGTGGCGTGAACATCCACGAATACTACCGCCTCATGCCGTGGCACCTGATGGAGCGCGGCTTTGACACGCTCGGCTTCTGGGTCCACAACGTCGCCCAGAGCGATGAGTGGGATGGCCGCAAGGGTTCCTCCAGCGGCGGAGCCATCGTGTATAGCAAAGACGGCAAGCTTCTCAGCAGCCGACGCTGGGAGTTGTTCCGCGAGGGGCTCGAAGATTACAAAACCGCCCTGGCCGCGTTTGGCGAGGAGAAAGCCCTGGATGCCAGGAGCCACCCCGAGCTCTTGAAGCTCTGTCGGGATGTCACCACCCGGCCCGACGAATACGCCACGGCCGATGCCGCCCGGCGCGCGCTCATCGGCATCGCCCTCCAACGGGTGAAAGAAGCCGCGAAGGATTGAACATGGAGAATACCCATCACCCCTTGATCATTTATAACGACGACACCTGTTCGCTCCGCTATGTGGACGAGCCGCACACCGTGGATGCGCTCGACATCTCCCTGCGGCATTTCATCGGCACGCAGGTGGGGGCGATTTGCTGGTCGCTCGGCGCGGGCGATATCGCCTACGCGTGGCCATCCAAAGTGCTCGACAACTACTACGACAGGCTCGCGGAGGGCACCAGTGCCCTGCTTTTCGACCATGAGAAGGGCTTTGATAGCCCCATCACAAAACGCTCGCCCGGGGAGGACCCGCGCAACCTCATGCTCACCCTCCACCGCCAGGGTATTGACTACCTACCCCCGCTCATCACAAAAACCCGGCAGGCGGGCCTGAAGTTTTACGGCAGCTTCCGCATGAACGATTGCCACGTCAAAAGCGATCCGTCTGGCATTCTTTCGAGCCGGTTCTGGCGCGAGCATCAGGATTACCGCCTGTGGGAGATCACCGAGAGCAGGAGCTACTACAATGCCGCCCTCGACTACTCCTACGCGGAAGTTCGCCAACATCGGTTGGATGCCATTCGCGAATGCCTCGCCTGGTATGACATGGATGGTGTGGAACTCGACTTTAGCCGCAACCCCTACACCTTCCAGCCCTCGGAGGCCTGGGAGAAGCGGGGCCTGCTTACCGAGTTCTTCCGCGAGATCCGCGCCATCGCCGATGAGGCCGGGGCACGCCGTGGCAAGAAGGTGGAAGTCCTGATCCGTGCCCCCTTCCACCCGGACAAACTTCGCCGTGCGGGAATGGATGTCGATGCCTGGTTAAACGAACGGTTGATCGACAAACTGATCCTATGCAACCGCTGGAATGACTATAACCAGTCTATCGAGCCGTGGCTTTCCCTCTGCCGCGACAAAGGGGTGGCGTTTTACCCCTCGCTCGAAATGGAGCCTATCCATAACGCGGCCCACAACCACACCACAAACCAGAGCGTGGGAGAGATCGTCAAACGGCACCGTGCCCTTGCGCAGAACTTTCTGGCCCAAGGCGCGGAGGGAGTCTACCTGTTCAACTATCCCTGCCTGCTCTTTCAGGTTCGCCGTACTCCCGAGGAAATCCGGGCTCTCACCCATGTCTTCTTCGACCTAGGCAAGCAGGAGACGCTCTTGGGCAAGCCGATGCAGTATGCCTTTTGGCAGAACCTGCCGGTCGAGCTTGAATCGCGACGCCCAGCCAAATACCACCAGACCATTCCCTTCACGGTATTTAACGCCGGTCTTGCCAGCGGAAGCGCCCAAGCGAGTATCAGCTTCCACCAGGCCACCGAGGCCAACCCTCATGCCAATGCGCCGGAGATCGCTGAAGCAACCCTCCCTGCTGGATGGGTGAGCTACTGGTTGAATGGAAAGGAGATTCCAGAGGCGCGCATCACGCGGGAGCCGCAGCCCGCAGGTCGCATCGCCTCAGGGTTCGACCTTGCACCCCACGAGAAGATCACCCTTACACTCTTACCATCGGAGTTGAAACAAGGGGAAAATTTCCTCGGCTTCTACATCCCGAAGTTCCCCGAAGAGCGCGACCCGGTAGTACAGATCTACGAACTCTTGGTGGATCTTGCCCCGAGCGGGTAGGCACCGCATCAAGCGGTGTCCAGAAGTATTTTCTACGGGAAAGGGTTAAATTTTGGCGTATCCGGCATCGTTTTCTTGCCTTCAAACACCGGATATCCCCATTCTTCCTGCCTTCCTTCGGTTTTTTAAACCTAAACCTACTTCCCCATGAAACAACTCCTGAGCGTCTCCTTCGCCGTGGCCCTGTTGGGCCTCTTTGCTCCCGCCCAAGCTGAGGATGGCATCCCCGTGGGGGAGTTTGCCTCGCTAACGGGGCCAAATGCCAGCTTCGGCCAGGCCGCGCACAATGGCACCGCGCTGGCCATCGAGGAGCTTAACAAAAATGGCGGCGTGCTTGGCAAGCAGTTGGTCCTCATCACCGAAGACAACCGCTCCACCGCCGGAGAGCCCGCCACCATCGCCCGGAAGTTGATCTCCAGTGACAAGGTGGTGGCCGTGTTGGGCGAAGTCGCCTCCTCCCGCTCTTTGGAAGCCGCCCCCATTTGCCAGGAAAACAAGATCCCGATGATCTCCCCCGCCTCCACCAACCCGAAGGTGACGGAAGTGGGCGACCATATTTTCCGCGTCTGCTTTATTGACCCCTTCCAAGGAACGGTGATGGCCAAGTTTGCCCTTTCCAAAGGGTTCAAGCGCGTAGCCGTGCTCACCGACGAAAAGCAGGACTATAGCAAGGGCCTTGCAGACGCCTTTACCAAAGCCTTCACTGAAGCAGGTGGCGAGATCGTCCGCGAACAGAGCTACAGCTCTGGCGACCGCGACTTCCGCGCGCAGCTCACCTCCATCAAAGCCGCCAAGCCGGATGCCATCTTCCTGCCCGGCTACTATAGTGAAGTGGCGCTGATCGCAGGGCAGGCCCGGCGCTTCGGCCTCAAAGTCCCCTTCATGGGGGGCGACGGGTGGGTCGGCAGCTCCTTACTCACAGTGGCCAACGGCGCTTTGGATGGCTCCTTCTTCTCCAGCCACTTCTCCCTTGAGAACCAGGACCCGGTGGTCCAGGGCTTCCTCACCCGCTACAAAGAGAAGTACAACACCGTACCGGACGACATGGCTGCCCTTGGGTATGACAGCGCGATGATCCTTGCAGACGCGATCCGCCGCGCAGGCACCACCGAGAGCGCCCCCCTGCGCGACGCCATCGCCGCCACCAAAGACTTTAACGGTGTGACCGGCAAGATCACCATCGACCCGGAGCGCAACGCCAACAAACCGGCTGTCATCCAGACGATCGAAAACGGCAAGTTCAAGTTCCTTGAGACCGTCGCCCCGTAAGGGCGGGCCTCTACTTTACCCCGTTTTCTGTGGTCGAGTTTCTCCAGCAGCTCATCAACGGGCTTTCGCTCGGGGCGATCTACGCCCTCATCGCCCTCGGCTACACGATGGTGTATGGGGTGTTGCGCTTCATCAACTTCGCCCATGGCGATGTCTACATGGTGGGGGCGTTTGCGGGGTTCTACCTCGCCCCGTGGGTGGGCCGCTTCTTCCCCGTTGCAGAGGGGGGCGGCTTTAGCTGGAGCACCACGGCGGGGGCGATCACCATCCTGCTGCTCTCCATGGCCATCTGCGCCGTGTTGGGCGTTTTGATCGAGCTGCTCGTCTACCGGCCGCTGCGCTCGCGGCCTCGGCTCACGGTGCTTATCACCGCCATTGGCGTCTCCATCTTTCTGGAGAACTTCGGGCAGTTCCTCTTTGGCGCAGAGCCCAAGTACTTCCCCGAAATTCTCCCTGACCGCGCGATCGAAGGCGTCGGCGAGCTGACCATCACCGTCAACCAGGTGATCCTCCTTGTCGCCACGGGCGTTCTGCTCGTGGCGCTGCGCTTCATCGTCATGAAGACCCGCATCGGCACCGCCATGCGCGCCCTCTCCTTCAACCCCACGGCGGCCTCGCTGATGGGGATCAACACCTCCGTCGTCATTTCCTTTACCTTTGCCCTTGGCTCCGCACTGGCGGCGGCGGCGGGCATTCTCAACGCCATCAACTACCCTTCGATTGACCCGCTCATGGGCATTCTCCCCGGCATCAAGGCATTTGTAGCGGCAGTGCTGGGGGGGATCGGCAACATCCCCGGCGCGGCGCTGGGAGGGCTGATCCTCGGGGTGCTGGAGACGATGGTCGTCGGCTACATCTCGCCGATGTATCGGGATGCCATCGCCTTCGCGGTGCTCATCATCATCCTCATCATCAAGCCGAGTGGGTTGCTTGGCAAAGCCGAGCGGGAGAAAGTCTGATGCGCACGCACCCCAAGAGCTGGCTGCTGGCCATCATCGTCGTAAGCTTCCTCATCTCGCTCTTTGAGGATAAGATCAACCCGTACCATTACGACATTCTCATCACCATCGGCATCAACATCATCCTGGGTGTTGGGCTAAACCTGGTGAATGGCTACACGGGCCAGTTTTCCCTCGGCCACGCCGGGTTCATGGCCGTGGGCGCGTATGCCAGCGCGGCATTTACCGTCTACGTCGCCAGCGGGCTGGGCGGCGCAGAGGGCGGGGTGCTGGAGGAGAGCCTCTTTATCACCGCGCTGCTCGCCGGTGGCTTTGCAGCGGCGTTTGCGGGGTTGCTGATCGGGGTGCCCTCGCTTCGGCTCAAGGGAGACTACCTTGCCATCGCCACACTCGGGTTTGGCGAGATCATCCGCGTCGTCATCCAAAATATGGAGGCGGTGGGCGGGGCGCGCGGGTTTTCCCTCCCGATCACCCCCACGAACTTCTTTTGGACCTACATGGTGGCGGCGATCACCGTTTATGTCGTCGTCCTGCTGGTCAACTCCACCTACGGGCGCGGCTTCCTCACCGTGCGGGATGATGAGATCGCCGCCGAGGCGATGGGGATCAATACGACCAAATACAAAGTCATCGCGTTTGTTATCGCGGCCTTCTTCGCCGGTATCGCCGGGGGTTTGTACGCGCATTTCAAACAATTCATCCACCCGGAAGGGTTTAACTTCCTGCGCTCGGTGGATATTGTCGTCATCGTTATCCTTGGGGGAATGGGCAATACCCCCGGCGTCATTGTCGCCGCGATTCTGCTCACCATCCTCCCCGAAGGGTTGCGCGAGCTGGCGAAGGTGCAGGCGCTCCCCGAGTGGCTTCGCGAGATCATCCGCAACCGGATGATCCTCTACTCCCTCCTGCTCATCACCCTCATGCTCACGCGCCCGCAAGGGCTCTTTGGCGGCGGTGGCTCCCGCTTCAAACGCAAGGTAAAGGAGGGCACGGCATGATAACGCCCCCGCTCCTCGAGCTAGAGAAGTGCACCGTGCAGTTTGGCGGCCTCAAAGCCGTCAGCGAGGTAGATCTTACCATCGCCCCCGGCGAGCTAGTCGGGCTGATCGGCCCCAATGGCGCGGGCAAGACCACCGTCTTCAACCTCATTACGGGCGTCTACCGGCCAACCTCCGGTGCGATCCGCTTTGACGGGCACTCCGTCGTTGGCCACCGGCCTTACCGGATCACCGGGCGTGGCATTGCGCGCACCTTCCAGAATATCCGGCTCTTTGGCTCGCTCTCCGTCTTCGACAATGTCCGCGCAGCCTGCAACATGCACCTGCGGCACGGCATCTCGCATGCGCTCTGGCGTGGGGCCGCCTTCCAACGCGAGGAGGCGGAAGTCTCCTCCACCGCCGATGAGTTGTTGGAGATCTTCAAGCTCCAGCACTTGCGGGATGCGCCGTGCCTCGGCCTCCCCTATGGCGACCAGCGGCGGCTGGAGATCGTGCGCGCGCTTGCCACCCGGCCCAAGCTCCTGCTTCTCGATGAACCCGCCGCAGGTATGAACCCGACGGAGAAGGAAGAGCTCATGCACCTCATCCGCTTCACTCAGGAGAAATTCAAGCTCGCGGTGCTCCTGGTGGAGCACGATATGCGCGTCGTCATGGGCATTTGCCAACGCATCGCGGTGTTGGACTATGGGGTCAAAATCGCCGAAGGCACCCCGGAAGCCATCCGGGCAGACCGCCGCGTCATCGAGGCTTATCTAGGAGAGTAACGATGCTGGAGATCCGCGATTTATACGTCAACTACGGCGCCATCACCGCCTTGCAGGGGATCAGTCTGGATGTACCCAAGGGCCATATCGTCACCCTCATCGGCGCAAACGGTGCGGGCAAATCGACGACGCTGCGCGCGATCTCCGGCATCCTGCGCTCGCGCAGTGGTTCCATCCGCCTGGAGGGGCAGGAGATCTCGCGGCTCGCGGCGCACAAGATTGTCGCACGCGGGTTGTGCCACGTCCCCGAGGGGCGCATGGTCTTTGCCAACCTCACGGTGATGGAAAACCTCCTCATGGGAGCCTACCTGCGGCGCGACAAGGCCAACTTCCCCAAAGATCTTGACTACCTCTTCGGCATCTTCCCCCGTTTGAAGGAGCGGCAGAGCCAGAGCGCAGGCACCCTCTCAGGCGGCGAGCAGCAGATGCTCGCCATCGCCCGGGCGCTCATGGGCAAGCCGCGCTGCCTCATGCTGGATGAGCCCTCTCTCGGCATCGCCCCGCTCTTGGTAAAGACGATTTTCCAGAAGATCGTAGAGATCAACCGCGAGCTGGGCATCACCATCCTGCTGGTGGAGCAAAATGCGAACCTTGCTCTCGAAGTCTCCCACTACGGCTATGTGTTGGAGACGGGGCGCATCATCCTCGGTAGCGAATCTGCCGCGCTGCGCGAAGACCCCAAAGTCCGCGAAAGCTACCTCGGCGGGTAGCCCTCGCGGGCGGAGAGGAGCCAGCCTATAGGCGTACCGGCGCGCCCTTCCCGGCTGCTTCGTAGATGGCGAGGATAATGCGCACGGCGTTGCGCGCATCTTCCCCGCGCACGGCAGGGCGGCGGCCCTCGCGGATCGAGTTGGCAAGGTCTTCGATCTGCCGGCGGTGGCCTTCGATGCTGATCGCCTTGGGATCGCTTGCGCCGGAGCCGAGCTTGGCTTCGCCCGCATCCACCACGGTGGCGTCTTCAGGGCGCTCATCGGCAAATTTCCAGAAAACCAGGCGGTCATTCTCCAAGATGGCGGAGCCACGGTCCCCGGTGATCTCGATGCGTGTGGAGAAGCCGGGCCACGCCGAGGTGGCCCCTTCGATCACCCCCAACGCTCCATTGGGGAAGCGAAGCACGGCGGCGGCGGTATCTTCCACCTCAATCCGCTCATGCGCCAGCGTGGCCACGCGGGCCTGCACTTCTTCGGGCATGCCGACGAGCCATTGCAGCAGGTCGATCCCATGGATGCCTTGGTTGAAGAGGACGCCCCCGCCATCCAGCTCGCGGGTACCGCGCCAGGCGCCTTGGTCGTAATACTCCTGCGAGCGCCACCATTTGATGTAGCAGCTACAAAGCGTGAGCCGCCCGAAGCGCCCTTCCTCAATCGCCTGTTTGAGCCGTACGGCCCCGGCCCCAAAGCGCATCTGGAAGACGGCGGCGAGGTTTGCCCCGGACTTGGCGGCTGCGGCAATAATGGCGTCCACCTTCTCCAGCGTGACATCCAGCGGCTTCTCGCAAAGCAGGTGCTTCCCGGCCTCCAAGGCGGGGATGGCCGCCTCGGCATGGCTGCCGCTAGGGGTGGTGATGCAAAGAGCATCCAACCCCGGAAGGGAGAGCAGCTCCTGCAAAGAGCCCGCCGCGGCGGTACCATGGCGTTTGGCAAACTCCGCTGCCTTCTCCGGGTTGCGACTGTAGACCCCCGCGAGGGCGACCCCGGGCAGCGAGGCGATGGCCTTTGCGTGAAACTCGGCAATCGTGCCGGTACCGACGATTCCAAACTGGATGGTTTTGCTCATGGCTTCAAAGTGGGTTGGCGCTCTTTGTAATCCAGCCGGACCTGGCGGGAGACCAGCCAGCGGACGCCAAACATATCAATCGTGGCTTTAAGCGCCCGGTTGCCCAGCCCGTACTTGCTCACGCCGGAAATACGGGGCCGGTGCTGCACGGGGATCTCGACGACCCGGTACCCGGCTCCTTTGACGAGCGCGGGGATAAAACGGTGCATGCCATAAAACGGGATGAGCGCCGAGATACACTCGCGGCGCATCGCTTTGAGGGTGCAGCCGGTGTCGCGCACGCCATCTCCGGTGAAGCGGCTGCGCACGAAGTTGGCAATGCGGCTGGAGATTTTTTTGACCCAGGTGTCCTGCCGGTTTTCGCGGTAGCTGCACACCAAGTCGGCCTCCTCGCCCACGGCGGCCAGCAGCCGCAGGATGTCAGAGGGGTTGTTCTGCAAATCGCCATCCAACATGGCGATGATGCCTCCCCTCGCCTCGTGCAGGCCGGTGTAAAGCGCGGCGCTTTGCCCGGCGTTGCGGGTAAAGCGGATGAGCCGCACCCGGGGGTGCTCTTCGATACGCGCGGCGGTTTCATCCACCGAGCCGTCATCGACAAAGAGCACTTCGTAGTCGAGCCCTTCGAGCACGTTGTGCAACTCCTTTTGCAGAGGGCCAACGTTGCCCTCTTCGTTGTAAAGCGGGATCACAATGGAAACCGCTGGGTCGGTGGTGCTCATGTGAAAAAAAAACCTACAATGGAAGGGTGTGGTAGTTGCGACACACAAAAACGCGGACTTCCCGTAGCGGGAGCCCCCTGCGTTTTTCATGCCAGAGGGCGACGACCTCCACCTTCTCAAAGCCTTTCTGCAAGGCGCTGGGAGGATCATCCCCCGGCGCATCGGTGATAAATAGGGCATCGCGCCCGTGAAACAGGCTGATGGCGGCCTCTTCGGAGGCGTACTCATCCACCGGCAGCGTGGGATCTGCCGCCAAAAGTGCGCTTACCAGTTCCTTACGGGCAAAGACGGCATCATCACCGGTGTCTTTGGGGTCTGCCTTCCCGGCTTCGGCGAGGGCTTTGGAAAGGCGCTCTTTAAGCGCGGCATCCTCCACCCCCGGCAACATCAACCGGGCAAGGGTGGGCATGTCGGTAAGCTCATCATACCGGGGGAAGAAGGAGTACTGGTTTTGGATGTGCTGCGACTCGGGGATGTAAACCGGCGGGTGCCCCGGCCCCTCGACCCGCTTCTCGGGGAGGTAGAAGGCAAGCATGGAAGACGTCTGGTACTTGTTGCCGATGAGGAAGAAGCGTTTGCCTTCCTCCTTCTCCATGCGCTCGCGCAAGCGGCCGACTTCCTCGGCCACCGTCTTCCACCCGCGCAGGCGGGAGGAGGGGTCCAACGTATACGGGAGCGGGTAGCCGAGCACGCGGACGGCGTCGAGATTCGCCAGCAAAAGGCTCATCACCGCGGCAAGCGCCAGCCCCCCTGCCGCCAGGCGCCGCGCCCACACGGCACGCCGGGCGAGGTTGCAGCTATAGGCCACCAGCAGCAGGCTCAGGCTGATAAAGGCAGGAGCCGTCCAATTCGCCTGCCCGGCTTTATTGATCGAGAGGGAGAAATACATCACCAACAACGGCAATGAAAACGCCACCAGAAACCGGGGCCGGAAATGCACCCGCGCCTCCCGGCACCCGGTATAAAGCGCTACCAGCATGGCCCCAAAGATGATGGGCGAGTAGACCCCGAAGTGCATCCCGAGGTAGACCAGCACTTCTTCGGGGTGAAAAGCGAAGCTCCCCTCCAGATTCCCCCGCTCCCGCAAATGCTGGAGGGTGACCCACTGGTGCCCGACGTTCCAGATGATCGGCGGGATGAGCGATAGCGAAAAGACCCCGATCAAACTCCAGAACCCCGGCTTGCGAAACTCGGCCCGCAACCGCCGTGTAGAGGCCAGAATGAGGACGATGGAGATCAACTGCACCACGTTGGTGTACTTGGCCAGAAACCCAAGCCCGATCACGAGCCCCGTAAACGGCCACCAAACCGAAAATGCCGGGGCTCGCTGGAGCGCCTGCCAAAAGGTCAACAACGCCGCCGTCCAGAAGAAGATGGAGAGGGCATCGATCGTCAACACCAGGCTACCCGCCTGAAAAATGGGGGTAATATTGAGCAACACCGCAGCCCAGATGCCCACCTCCTCCGAGTAGAGGCGGCGGCCAAGCTGGTAGAGAAGCAGGCTTGTGCCCAACGCCAGTAGTGGAGCCCAAAAGCGGATGCCGATCTCTGTGGGGCCAAAAAGCGAGGTACCTGCGGCGATAGCCATGGCCGCGCCGGGGCCTTTGGAGTAGTAGGCCCAATCCAGCCGTTGCGACCATTGGTAGTAGTACGACTCGTCCGGCGAGATCTCGTTCTGGCTGGAGATCACCAGCCGCAACCCGGTCAACACCAGCAGGAAAACGAGAAGCCAGCGGTTCATGGCTGCGGGGCGGCTGGTTGGGGTTGGGTCCACAAAGTCGGGTAGCGTTGGTAAAGCGCGGGGAACCACTTGGCCCCCCTGCGCCTCCAGCATCCTTCTGCCCAGAAGAGAGTCAAGCCTGCGGCGGCACTTCCAATAAAAATGGAGAAGAAAACATCACTCGGCCAGTGAGACCCTGTATAAACACGCGAATACCAAACCCCTACCGCCACCAACCATACGGGCCACGAACGCCGCCGGAAAAACGCCCAAAACACCACCGCCACCGCACAGGTGTTGGAAGTATGCCCCGAGGGGAACGAGCGCCCCTCCACCGGCTCCTTGGCCGTCTTGGAGGTGCGGAACTTCATCGGCTTGAAGAGCGCCATGAACTTGGGCGACGCCTTCTGGAACGTCACCACCCGTACCCCCTCCGTCTGGTTGGGCCGGGCGCGGTTGAAGAGCTGCTTGAGCGGGTTCACCAACGCCACCTCGTTACAACAGAGCGCCAGCCCCGTACAAAGCAGCGCCGCCCGCATCCGGAAACCGCCAAAGACGAGCCCAAGCGCGAATCCCGCAAAGAGCAAAGGTGCCCACATCCCAAAACTCGAAAGCGTGGCCATGAGCCGGTCGGCCAGGGGGCCGGTCCACTCCTGGTTGATGAGAAAAAAAAGCTTTTGATCGATGCCGCTCACGGAGACAAAGAAGGGGTACTTTAAAGTAGGAGAAAAACAGTATGGCCTGCCTTGCACATGTAAAGAATGCTTTCCGTTTTTGGTTGGTCGCGATCGCCCTTTTCGGGCTGGCCTCGGCGGCCGCCCGGGCCGACTTGCCCCCCGCCAGCGAGCTGCTCGCCCTGGTACGTGCCAATAACGCGCAGATGCACCTGCAATTTGCCGGGCGGCTGAAGATGTCTACGACTGAAGGGCGCATCGTCGTCCCCTTCACCCTGCAAATGGAGCAAGGCACCCACACCTACCGCTTTACCGACCCGGAGGAGACCTACACCCTCCACCTCGGCGAGAACGCCTCCCGGCTGGAAAAAACCACCGGTAAGGGCAAGGCCCAAAACATCACCGGGGCGAAGCTTGATGCCCCCGTGCGCGGCACCGACATTACCTACGAAGATTTATCCCTCAAATTCCTCTACTGGAACACCGCCAAAACCACCGGCGAAGATAACCTCTCTACCCGCCGCTGTTGGGTCGTAGAGGCTACCCCGGGCAAAACCGCCTCGCAGTACGACCGCGTGCGCCTCTGGATCGAAAAGAGCGGCGGCCTCATGAAGGCCGAATGCTACGCGGGCGGCAAGCTCGCCCGGCGCTTTGAAGTGCGCAGCGTCCAGAAGGCCCCCGGCGGCGGCTACATCCTCAAGACCTTGCGCATCCAGAAAATGGATGAACGCGGCCGCGACCGCACCCCCACCATTCTGGAGCTGGATAAACCACCCGTTGCAACCGCCGCCCAGTAGTGGCATCCTCTTAGCCGTTATGCGGCTCCTTTCCACCCTGCGCATCGCCTCCCGCGCCCTGCGGCGCAACAAGATGCGCTCCCTCCTCACCGCGCTGGGCATCATTATCGGCGTCGGTGCCGTCATCGCCATGAGCGGCATCGGCAACGGTGCGCGCTCTCAGGTAGAGGCGCAGATCGCCAGCCTGGGGCAAAACGTCATCCTCATTTTCTCGGGAAGTTTCACCAGCGGCGGCGCGCGCTCCGGCTGGGGCGGCGCGGGCACGCTGCGCATTGAAGACGCCGAGGCGATCGAGCGGGAGATCCCCGGCGTCATTGCTGTGAGCCCGGAGGTCCGCTCGAGCGCCCAGGTCGCCGCGGGCAACCAGAACTGGGCCACGCAGATCCTCGGCGAGAGCGAGTCCTACTTCGACCTCCGGCAGTGGCCTTTTGCCGAAGGAGCCCCCTTCTCCGCGCAAGATGTCCGCAGCGCGGCGAAAGTCGCGGTGATTGGTAAAACCGTCGCCACCACGTTGTTTGGGGCGGAAGACCCACTCGGGCAAGTCATCCGCGTGCGCAACGTGCCGTTTGTCATCGTCGGCGTGCTCGCGCCCAAGGGGCTCTCCCTCATGGGGCAGGATCAGGATGATGTCGTCATCCTCCCCTACACAAGCGCCATGAAGCGCATCACCGGGGGCACCATGCTGCGTACCATCAACGTCCAGGCCCGCTCCGCCGAAGAGCTGGCCCCCGTGCAGGAGCAGATCATCTCCCTCCTGCGCCAGCGCCATAACATCCGCGAAGGCCGGGAGGATGATTTTACCGTCCGCAACCAGCAGGAGATCGCCGACATGGCGGGCTCCACCTCGCGCATCATGTCGCTCCTGCTCGGCTCCATCGCCAGCGTTTCCTTGGTCGTCGGCGGCATCGGCATCATGAACATCATGCTCGTGAGCGTCACCGAGCGCACCCGAGAGATCGGCATCCGCATGGCTGTCGGAGCACACGGGCGCGATATTCTGTTGCAGTTCCTCATCGAAGCCATCGCCTTAAGCTCGCTCGGCGGCTTGGTAGGCATCTTGCTCGGAGTAGGCACCTCGAAGGTACTCTCCCAAGTAGCAGGCTGGCCCACGCTCGTTTCCCCCGCCTCCGTCATCATGGCCTTCGCCTTCAGTGCCGCTGTCGGCATCTTCTTCGGCTTCTACCCCGCCCGCAAAGCCTCCCAGCTCGACCCGATCGAGGCGCTGCGGTATGAGTGAGAAAACGGCCTCTTGCTTTCACGTCATCACACCATAGGTCCCGGTGGGAGGTGGCTACGAGAAGTCAAACCAATCAATCGACGGCGAGAGAGGGCGCTCGGTATCTATCGTCCAGCCATCCATCCAGGTTCCCTCAATGATCGTTATCTTTGGGTAATCTGGAAGACCCCAGCTATTATTGTAGATCTTCTCGACGATAAGATCTATCGCAGCCGCACCCACCTCTTCCGAGTTTTGATCAATTCCCGCCCGGCGACCGGACTTTGACGACCGCCGATTCAAACCGAGGAATCCAACCGCTACATCTTTCGGAACTTCAAGGCCCAGTTCCTGACACCATTCGATCACCTCCCCCGTGTTCGTCACCACTGCTTCGGGGCGATACTTCTTCAGCCATTCTATGAAGTGTTCCTTCGTTACCAAAAGATGCTTGTATCTGGGAATTTGAAGCTGTTTGGGAATATAGTTTTGATAAACGGAATAGCTGGCTGAGTAGCTATTGATGACCCCCTCGTCCAAACGGCTACCTACAGCCAAGCCAATGCGGCGGTACCCAAGCTCATCCAGACGGCGAAACATCTTTAGAGAATTTCGGAACTGATGAGTTGTCGCTCGATCGCAAGCAGGGCTTTTCAAGCGATAGCCAAAAGCAGCCGTTGCAAAGTGGTTCCACCTCAAATCCAGCGGCATACGTGCGGTCGCCACTCCACCGACCAAAATTCCTCGAACTCCACGGGTTTGCAGGATCGTGGAAAGCCGTTCACAATCCCCGTCAACATCTCCGATCCAAAAGGTTTCAAGCTTGAACCCGAGCTCCACACATCGTCTGGCCGCGCCTTGGAAATAGGCGGAAAATGAGGAGGAAGCCTTCCATCCATGGCGCTTTTCGGAGGTGGTGACAAAGGCAATCGGGGAGGCGTGATCTACCGACCGGATCTTCCGCAACTGGGCCATCAAAGTAGAGACTACCGGGTGCGGTTTGTAGCCTAGTCCGGTGGCAATCTCACGGATATGGGCCGTTGTGCTTTCAGGAATGGTTGCATCCCCCCGAAGCGCTTTAGAAACGGTTGCGCGCGACACACCCGCAGCAACGGCGATGGTTTTATGCGTAACGCGCAGCTCCGGGGCGGGGTTTTCGCTCATAACGTAAGGGGGTATCGGGGACATTCACCCCATTTACGAATCGGGTTCGTAATGCCCAGATTGACCCTCTTTAGGAAGAGTGTCAAGTTGCCGAACAAGAAGAAAGACCCCCTCAATTATGCTCTCCTCATCCCTCTATTCAGCTGTCCTGAAGACCTCTCTGCATAAACTTCGGTTGGTGCTACCAGTAATGCTACTCTCCTTCGGCAGCCAACTTGGTGCAGCGGTAGTTCCGCTGGACGATTATCCAACAAACTGGGCTACAAGCATTAGCAGCAACCCTTTAATTAATATTAGCTCCATTGCAGACAAAGATCGCCTGCAGATCTCTCGCACTCCGAGCAATTCCGGCAGTGGAGCTGTCTTCTACACGGGCGGAGCTTCCACCGCTACAGAGGAAAATCAGTTCTCCGACTTCAGTGGGAGTGTCGTCCTAAGGGGGCTGGCTGGAAGCTACCATCGGGGAGTCATCCTCCGGAGTGGAGATAAAAACTACGCAGCGGAGAATGCATACTTCCTTGCGATAACGGCGGGAGATAGCCCCAGTCTAAATTTGTATTGGTCGGCAGGCCATGTTTTTGCACCTTCCATAACGCCTCTGGTTTCGGATGACATTTCATCACTAGCCAGCGATCGAGATTATCAACTTCGCTTTTCCGCGATTGGCACGGTTTTGTCTGCCTCGCTCTGGGGGGCAAATGAGAATGGAGATTTCATCAATCTCCTTGCGGAGGTGAAGTATGAAGAAGCCACGCAGGCCTCAACGGGTTACTTTGGCCTTCGGGGCGGACGTTATGGCGGGAACGCTGTGACTTATTTCTCTGATCTCGAAATCACTGCGATACCAGAACCCCAGTCAGTTGCATTCATTATTCTTGGTGGCGCTTTACTGGCAAGAAAGGGCCGTCAGATGTGGGCCACGAAAAACTGATCTTTCGTGGCCGGTAAGTCGGGCAAGAAAGGGCTCGTAGCAAGGTGTAAAGGAGGAACAGCGAACCTCTTAAAGAAAGCTGTTCCGGGTTAACAGCCCTTCTCAGAAAAACAGACTCCCTTTCCCACAAAATGTCGTACACTGCACCCCATCTGCGCCCCCCTTCGTCGGAAAAAAGCCTCAAAGGGTTTACGCTTCTGGAGCTCCTATCAGTGCTGGCAGTTGGCTCCATTCTTCTAACTCTCGCATTTGCGGGGTTCTCGAAGATCGCGAGGAATGGTAGATCAGTTCAGTGCACTACCAATCTTCGGTCGCTGGGCGCGGCTGCTAGCGCTTTTGCAGCGGAGCATAGCCAAAGACTACCCGTGCCGAAGGATTGGGAATCTGACGAGGCGGAAGGTCGGTGGTGGAGGTATTTCCTTCGGTATGTAGATGGGCTCAAGGGTGTCGGCGCAGTCTTTCGCTGCCCGAGCGGAGCCGCCTATAAACTTTACGGGAACACGATCCGCACTCCTACATGGGGTTGCTTTGATTACACCCCGGTCCTATCTCAGCCCGGTGGCTATTATCACTATCTCCATTCCATCCGCCCCGCAGTCACTCCTCTTCTGATCGAGGCGGAGAATGGCGGTAATCTGGGCTACATCCCGTCGTGGCATAGCCGGATGATTCCAGACACAACGCTCAAGCGACACAGCGATGGATCTTCTTCAACAAACGGTATCCATGTCCTCTATTGCGATGGATCTGTACGGCGGTTGATCAATCCGACAGCGGCAGATTTGCAACCTCAGTACAACAACCCTGCCAACAAGGCTAATAGGTAGTCGCCCCCATTCATGAAAATGTACCCCATCCTTGCGGTTGCCGTTGCTCCAATTCTTGCCTTTGGAGCAGCGGTGACCTCCGAGCAGGTGTTGGGCCCCGATGCAATCGCCCAACAGATGCGGTGGCCTTTTAGCATGCCGGAACGCTCTGGGGCTAGAAAGGCAAGCGCCTATCCTATTGAAGAACTGATTACCGGAATGCCAACAGACACGGCGAAAAGCGAGGCTGTGAAACGACTCAAATCAGCAGTGGCCAATGCCTCCAGTGAGCCTATTGACGAAGTTACCACCACAGGCTTTTCATCCGAATCCGTGGCCGCTGCCACCCTTCGCTCGAGGGATCTCTGCTTCGAATACGCGCTGCTATACCGGCTGACGGCGGAACCTGATTGGGCTAAACGATCCACGGCGATCCTGCTTCGCTTTGCCGAAGCGGTACCGCAATGGTCGATCTTTCAGGATAGTAAACAGCGCTCGCAGACTGACCTGACCTATCTGAAAGATCCCCAGGCACGCGGCTTGTGGGGGAAATGGTTTTACTTCGATCTGGAGGAGTCGCTGCCGCTTCTACGGGCTTATGACATTGTGAGGCCAACGCTTTCTGAGGAAGAGAAAGCGCGGGTGGAGCAGTTGTTCCGGCATCAGAAAGAGTTTACGGACAAGTGTGACATTTCCCGCAGTACGAATTTGATGGGATATCACCTTGGGCCTCTGATCCTGTATGGGAAAGTGCTTGGGGAGCCACGCTATATTGATGATGTGCTTCACTTTTGGAACCGTCTGCTTCAGGAGAGCTACTTTGCCGATGGTTTCTGGAGGGAAACTACGCCTAACTACCACTTGCAGATCTCCAACCGGACGATGAAGGAGATTCCCGCTCTGCTAAAAGGTTACTCCGCTCCGGAGGGGTATCTTCCCCCGGCAGGTAAGCCCAACCTGAAAAACCTGGATCTGGAGCAGGCAATGAGGCACCGGTTTGCAAACATGAACCAAGGTTTGGAAGTGCTGGCACTACCCGATGGCACGTATCTCTCAATCAATGACGCTTGGCCAAAAAGTAAAAGGACAGAAGCCCCTGAAGCTGCCGACAGCCCTGCCCTTCTAGGGGCCGCAGGAATCGCCAGGCTAGGGGCGCGGAAGATGTCAGCTTTCTTAAAATTTACGGGCATTCGAGGGCATGACCACATGGATGCCTTGAACCTTGTCTGGTTTGCCGGAGGGCGGGAAGTATTTGGTGAGACGGGGTATAGGCCGACTCCCGGCAGCACCTCCACACGGGAATGGAACTCTGCCACCGCCAGCCACAACACCGTGGCGATCGACGAGATCTCCCACTACACGAACCGTGAGGGGTTGACGGTGAACGAACCTTTTCCGCGCACGGCATTCCTTTCCCGCCCCCCGCAGAAGACGGAGGGCTCCCATGCAAAGGTAGTGGCTCACCTTCCCACTGCTGCGCGGTTCACTAACCAAGGCAAACTCCTGTTCTGGGATGGCTCCGCCGGCGAGGTTCAGGCGATGGAAGCCGAGGCCCCGAATGCCTATCCCGGGCTTGCCTCGCTCTTTCGCCGTACGATCGTTTTTGTCCCCTTGGCAGAGGGAGAAGGATATCTTGTCGATATCTTTCGGGTAAAGGGGGGGAGCAAACACGACTTCTTCCTGCGAGGTGGATTGGATGATCCTTATACAATGACGTTTGACCTCCCGCTTACCGAGCGGGAGGGAACGGTCTACTCTTACATCCGGCTCTCTTCCGGCGCAGAGATTGAGAAAGATCGTCTTGTTGCAACCACCCGGTATCCGAACGGCTTGCAAGTGCGCTCCCTACTGGCCGGGAGTGGCAATGGCGCCGCCAAGCTGGAGCTGTTGTGTGGAGAGGCTCCCGCAATTCGCCGCAATGGTGAGGCGCCCTTTTCCATCATCCGGCGTTCTACGGAGAATCCTGAGGAGACGCTGGAGTCTTGCTTTGTTTGGGTGCACGAAGCATTTACCGGCAAACAACGCATTCAAGATGTAAAGCTTCACCCATCGGGGATGAACCTTTGCATCGAGCTTAAGATCGACGGTCGAACGGACTATCTCTTTAGCGGCGTATCGGATGACTCCCTAATCGCAGCGGCCAACTGGAAGTTCCAAGGAAGACTGGCATATGCTTCGAGTAGAGAGGGCACAGCCCGTGGAAGAGTCTTTGCAGGCGGTGCCCTCACACGGAATGAAGAGATCATCGCCAAAGCGAACCATCCCTTTTCTGGGAAAGTAAACGCCACCACTCGAGTCGAAGCGGGAGATAACGTAGATTCTGCCATCGTGGAGCTGCGGGATCACGGCATCACTGACGACGATCTCAAGCGGCTAAATCTTGCGCATTTCGACCTCGGGGATGTCATTCGCATCAGCATTCCGATTCGTGAGGTAAGACAGGAGGGAGACAAGACTTGTGTTGTCCTGAAACATACTCCCGGCTTCGTGATCCGCCAGGATAGGATCGAAATGACGCAGTTCCCCGGGTGGCGTATATCTGGTGACGTTACGGTGGAGCTGAGTCATTCCCAGAGGGGGAAATGAGCTGTAAGCTTCCCCATCAATGGTCGAGCTTCACTTCGCGCAGATCAAGACAACCTTAAAGCTCGATATTCTCAAGTGCCAGAGTTCCGAAATGATCATTTCTGTTGCAGTTCCTCATCGAAGCCATCGCCTTAAGCTCGCTCGGCGGCTTGGTAGGCATCTTGCTCGGAGTGGGCACCTCGAAAGTACTCTCCCAAGTCGCAGGCTGACCCACGTCCGTTTCCCCCGCATCCGTCATCATGGCCTTCACCTTCAGTGCCGCTGTCGGCATCTTCTTCGGCTTCTACCCCGCCCGCAAAGCCTCCCAGCTCGACCCGATCGAGGCGCTACGGTATGAGTGAGAAGAGACAAATCGGAAGGAATTGAAGATCACGCCCCAACGGAGTGCTCTGAGGGCGACTTTTTAGCCCCTCACCAATTTGTATAGACGCTAATGTTTTCCATGCTTCCTAAGATACGTTAGAAGCTTATCGCGCTTTTCGACCAACCATGCTTCCGTCTTTTTGGCATCACGTTTTGGGTCACGGGCAAACTCAATGATACCATAGGCAGAATCGACAAGCCATTTGGGAGGCAAATCCGCACTGGGCGACCAAATCGAACCGTGCCTCCACCCTGCACCGCGCACAAACGAAGAAAAGGTGTAGTTCGTTCCATCCAATCCCCGATAGCCCTGACGGTAGTAACGCACTTCCAGGAGGGCGTTTATCCAAATCTCATAAATGATCTTTGCCATCGATTCGGGAATCTCCAGCTCAGTCTCAAACTTGGGTGCCTTAGAAGGTCGAGTATCGGCCGGAATATCGGTGACACGGAGCTTGTACTTTTCGTCATCGGTTCGATACACCGCAAAATAATTTCCCTTATTAAACGATGGCGACTCGATAAACTGAGCAATGTAATACGCTTCTGGAACCGGTCGCTCGACGGGTTCCAAATGGTCAATGAGATCCTCCGCCCCCGCCATCTCTTGCTGGGTAACATCCACTGGGTAAGGCTCAACCGCGAATCCATCGCCGCAACCAACTCCGAAGACCAAAAGCACCAACATAGTCCGTAGGTTCATGGCGCGACTGTCTCTGATAAACAAGAGTCGTACCATCTTAAAGTAGGCTGGGGAACAGACAAAAGAGAGAAGAGGAAAGAAGAAGCAAATCACCTCACCTCGCTCTACTTCAAACCCTTTTTAATTTCTAAAATCAGTGGAGGCGAGGGGAGTTGAACCCGGTAATAAAATGGCGCTTTCAGAGTAAATTCACCTATTTTTACAACGAAAGGACGATGAAAATGTGCCTAAATGCCCCATTTTTTGGTGCAAAACTTTCAAACATTTTCAAACAACCACCCACTCCGCCTTCCCCAGCCGCGCATTCACCGCATTGTGCACCTCCACCGACCAAGCGAACTGATCCCCCGCCCGGAACGGGATCGCCTTTAGAAGCTGCTTCCAGTGCATCCGGCATTCCCCGCACGGCACCCGAAGCGTGAAGCGCTTCAGCCATTCCTCGTCGATCTCCCCGGCCGCAGCCGCCTCGTGAAGCCCCCTCCAGAGCAGCGGCCCCCAAATCGCCCGGTCAGCCGATCCAAACACCGCCCCCATCTGCCCATTCGGCACCGCCCGCTCCAACGTCCCCTTGGGGGTGGTGCGGATGAAGTCCCGGGCTTGCACCGTGCCCGCGAATTCGCCCACGGGCGGCGGCCACGCCCCCGCGGGACACACGGTTTGAGCATCGGCAAGATCCAGCTCTCCGGCGAGTTGGACCGGGCATTTGGATCGGCAGGCCGCGCACGCGGCACGGCGGCGGTGGAGGAGGTAGCTCATGGCTCGGGTTCAGTAACGGAAACAACGATTGCGGTGGCATACCGGATGCAAGCCGATCCGCTCTCCCCGCCCGTTTCATCGTAGGCGTCGAGTTCGCCAGTTTCATCAGGGATTGGCGGCCACTCATAGGAACCCTCGCTGCCCGATCGCGCCAAAGTATGGGTCCGCTCTTCAAGCGTAGCCTCAATGGGCACTTCGCACGCCCCGGAAACAATCTTCCACCAACGCACCAACACTTCGATTTCCTCACACGCCTCTGGGCTCGGGCTGGTGATTTGGTCAAAGCGGAGTTTCCATTTCAAATCGTTCTTGATGTATGCAATGCCATCGCCTCTGGATGCGGATACATCCATGAAGAAAGAAGCACACAACGACTCGCAAAATCCCTCCTCTTCCCATTCATCGCCGTCTTTGACTTCATCCGCAAAAATAGACTCAGATAACGTGAGAACAACCGTTGTAGACTGGGAGCCCGACACAGTAGCACTTGAGTTTTTGGGTGTCGGGTTTTCAATTGTAGCCGTGGAAGTCAACGTATCTTCGGTTCGTGTAATTTCAGATTTATAAGTCGAATCAGCCAAGGCGGGGCCGGGCCACAATGCGCTTCTAGGCCACTCTATTTCATTTTCAGTCACGCAAGTGGGTTCAACGATGGGAAATGGACCTATGCCAATCCATGTCCAGGAATTGCATTCTTCATCCTCGCAGGAATCACTCCCTCCATCCCAATAAGTAGATAAATTAATATTTGTGGCGTAGCCGCCGGGATAATAGCATGAACCCGATTCTTCGCTAATATCATACCCGTAGTTATAGTTGGAGCCGTAATTTTCTGTATACACAGTACCGCCCCACCCCTCTTCTATTTGTACATCTTCCGTCCAAGTATTATCACCTTTCGCGGTGCAAACAACTGAATGCCCTAGTTCTGAGCATTCTCGGTCTACGGTTACATTTAGACTACCGCTTTGCGATTGGTTCTGCTTGGTAGAATACCACCACCCTTCTTCCTCATCATAGAACCCTGTCGTTGTAAGCTCATAAGCCCACGAAACATTTGATGTTCCCACCAGACTTTCCTTTTTGTATGGCGTGCGATACCCTTCCTTATCCCCCACGTAAGAGCAAAAAGTACAATGACTCCAAAACTCATCAACGGTGGCAGTCTTGCTTCGAGTCTGGCACCGCTGATCCACCGGCACAAAGTAGACCACGCAAGGTTGCCCCGCTGTTACCGTCCCGGGCTCCTCGGGTGGCTCAATCTCCACAGACTCTCCAGCTTCGATGACGATTTCCTCCGTCGTCTCCGGCCCACCGTCCATGGGAACGAATCGTTTGATGACCGAAATATCCTCCTCAGTGGGATTCGTTATTTTCAGCCACGCCTTGTCGATATAGGTTTCTTCCTCGTCAGTGTAGTAGTGCGCATCGTGGTAGGTTTGTGGCCCATGAGGAAAGATGAATTGCCCCTCCTCAAGCCCCACCACATCCCCCCCGGTATTTGGCCCTTTGAAGTCTGACCACTCCACCTCCCCCCGCATTTCGGCAACGTCCTCCTTCAGCATCGCCACCGTATACGGCTCGGAAAGGGTGATGCCTGTCTCCCAAGCCTCGCAGCATGGCATAGGGCTTGTGTCGCATTGCGTAAGGAGCGTCGTAGCCGTCCGTTCCGTCTCCGGGCACGGTGTATAGTAGGGCGCAAGCAAATCGCAATCGCTCAGAACCTTCACGCAGCCCCTAAATCGATCGTAACCCTTCGTTGCCGTTACGGGTTCATAGTTACAGCATTCGGTGGTACAGGAATCGTCACATTTTTTTAATGAAGGGCACCAATAGTTCTCTCTTCCCGTGCCGCACGGCCACGCGCAGGAATGTGTATATTCAGCCTTGAGATAACGTGCCGGCTCCTCCTCTTCCACAAACGGCTCAAAACCCACCATTCGGGATTTGAAGACGCGAATCTGCCAGTACTCCAGCGGATCGCATTGGCACCCGCACCGGCATACGGAACCCTTCTTGCGGTAGAAAGTCAGAGCCATCAATCAACCTCCGGCACCACATAGAACTTCCGAACCACCGGATCACCCGAAGGGTTTTCAGTATCGCAAAGCGGCACCTCTAATGTTTCCATCTTGGGCATGGCACAGGGAGGTTCAGCCCTTTGATGAGTGGCACTCGATCAGTATTTCTTCGAAGGTTGACCCGAGTTCCCTCCTCGCGCTGACCCGATCTTGGAAACACACGATCCAAAAGTCATTTCCCGCGGTACTTAAAGACCAATATTTCGTGGCCTATCTTTCGGCAGACGGGACGTGGGCCGCGCCGACAATCAAATTCCGCGCCGACTACCAAGATGAATTTACAGCGGCATGTGAGGCGGAAACGACTCGAACCTTTCTGGCCGCACCGCCGTCGAGTACGGAATCGGAGACGCCATTTAATGCCAGAAGCCATCAAATCGATGGGTCTTTTGCAGACGGAGACGACTGGGTGAATGAGAGGGGGGTGATTCGAAGCTGCCTCCACGGTACAATTTCGGAGCGATGGGCAACCTTCAAAGTCGGCGCAGGGTGGCAAGGGATCTCAGGAAGCCGACCTCTTCCGCTGATGCTTTCTCATTGCTTCATCACGCCATTTGCCGAGGGAAATATTGCGGCTACCAGCCCGGCAACCCTCACGCCGGGCGAAGAATTCATTCACAAAGTCCATGTTGAAGAGTGGCGGCTCGACATTTGGGTGAAGTATTTGACCAAGGCCAAGATCCCTGCGCAAACATGAGCGACCCAATCACAGACGAGGCGGCCTTGATGGCGGCCCTCCGCGCCGCGCAACCGGCATGGCAGACAGACGGCCTCGGCCTGCGCGGGCCCCAACGGGATAAAGAGGTGGATATTTCCGGCCCCGGGGTGACCGGGAGCGGTAATGAATTTGTGGTTGCTCCATCGGCCCAACGCTCGGAACCGATTTCAAGCGATCCCCTCAAAATCCATCGAAAACTCCCGGGGGCGTTCCCGCTGGCACAATCGTCTTGCGCAGCAAAACCACAATCCCGGTCTGGGGGTCTACGCTCCCTCCCTCCAATACCGGAAACGGCATATCCGCCGTTTTGGTAATCACCACCGCCGTAGATCCGTCAATCTGCTGCTTCGTGGCCGCCAGAACCCCGAAGCCCCCCGTTGGCTCCGGCGCGTCTGCGCCCACTGTTGTGGTGATCGTCTCCGTCCTACCCCCCAGCGCCGCCTGGTCGATGGCATTGACGGTTTTAAGCGGCAGCCCCGGAAGCTTCTTGTATAGCCGGTAAACCTCGAAATTCTGGTGATCTTCACCCAGCACCGACTGCGGCACCGCAAGCTTATATTCGCCAAACTGGTCATCCGCACTCCCAACCCCCGGAGCCTCTTTCGTTTTAGGAACGGTGAGAACCCGTTCAAGCTGCATCACCCCCTCAACAAAGGAGATGCGCGCACCGCTCTGGAGTTTTCGAATCTGGTCGAGAATGTAAAGCGGAGGCGTCATAGCTACCAACCCGACCGCATCGTCAGCACACCAGCTTCATCCCTGATTCCCTCGAGCATCCGCATCGCCGCTTGATACTGGCGCCCAACCTCCTTACGAGACTCCTCATTCCTCCACCACGGGGCTCCACTCCATCGCTGGAGAAAGATGGCGCGAAACACCCCATCCCATTGCCCACCCGGCACCACTACGGCATCTTCAGCATCGACCGCCAAGTCACCCTCAGCAATCACGGCACCAGCAAACCTCCCCCACCCCGTCACCAGCGCCCCTCCTTCAAGCAACCGCAGCTTCAGGCCGCGATCTGGGCTTGTCACATCTGGCACCACCCAGCAAACCCGCCTGCCGCATTGGGCAAGTCGCCCCGCCTGCGCTTCATCCGCGCATAGCACTAGGTCCTGCCCATCCAGCTTCAGCCCATCGGCTTCCACCGTCAGCACCGGCAACTCAGATTCCAAACCAGCCACTGCCGCGCTGAACTCGCCCCGGAAGAGTTGCGGTGCAGCATCGCGCATTTCCTGCACGGCACCGTTCATATCCGCGACAATCCGCGACACCTGCCGGGCACTTGTCGTATCAAGATCAGCCTCCCCATCAGCGACGATATAGTCGAGCGCCTCCAGAGCGAGTTCACGCAGCTTCGGCATTGGCTACTCCCTCTTGCGCCGCCCCCGGGTGCGCTCTTCTTTAACGGTTTCAGCCTCCTGCACTTCAGGCTCGCTATTTTCCTGCCCTGCCTCCGATTCAGCCACGGGCTCCGTCAGGATCACCCAGATCTGCGGCGCGTTGCGGATGGCCCTCTCCGCTTTCACGAACGCCTCGCGGGAATCAATCCGCAGCTCATGCCGACTGCGAGCTTCCACCCACTGGAAAATGTAAGGCACCCCCCCCACCCCACGTTGAGTGATGTTCCGGTTCCGAGGGCCCCGCTCAATGAAAAGAATGAATTTCATAACTTCAGAGAAAAGGGGCGAGAGAGCTTCCTCCCCCGCCCCCGTGCTGGTTATCCCTTAGGCGGGATAGGTGAGATTGATTATCTGCCGGGGCTTCCCCGCGGAGAAATGCTCTCGCCGCTTCAAGATCAGACGGATCAAGATCTTCAGGACGGAAATCGCCATCAGTTTCAGCCGCCCGGGGCGTATCGCCTCCGTCAGCTCGTTCGCTATCGCGTTCAGCGGCCGCCGCCTGCTGTTTCGCTTCATCGTCTTCTGGCATACAACCGCCGCGCATAACGCCGGTTTCTAAACCGTCAAGACGAAAAGAAACTATTTTCCAACCCAGTCACGAACCAAATAAATCTGCCGAATCAGCCGCCTTTTTCGCCAAACGCCGTCACCGTCCCGATCATTCGCTCGCGGGCGGGCGGTGTCGGCGTAGGTTGAGTCGTCAAGGATTCCTTGACGGTTCAGTTTCCATCAACTTCGCCTCCGCCTCCCGCCGCCGCGCCATCCCCCGTTCGATCGCCGTCCCCCGCCAGATCCGTACCGATGCCCGGTTGGCCCGCGCCATCGCCCCATAGTCTGCTCTCGCCGCCGCATTGCGGATCTCGCGCATCTCCTAGCGGCGCGTCACGGCGCGCCCGATGAATGTACCTTGATTGATTTAACGGATGGACAACGAGCGTTGGGCTGTACAGCATCCAGAGGATGAAACAG
>JBBCKB010000034.1:0-19512 GCA_037189965.1 Chthoniobacteraceae bacterium
CAAGAGAGTAAAGCCTCCCTCCGATTTGCGCCGCACAAACCCGCTACCTCGTGAAGCACGAGTGGCACCAAGTAGAATCCGCAGCCCCAACAAGCACAGCCCAAGGACAATCAAACCGTATCCCACCCCGGATACCGTGGACGCATTTGCGGGGGTAACCCCAAAGAAATCACCAACCGTCTTTAGAAGTTGAGTCAAAGAGTTCATTTCAGTTGCAGACGTTTAAGGGGATGGCGGGTCGAGAGGCTTTAAGAAGCCCTCGCCAAATGGGCGGCCTCATTTCCTGTGGGTTCTAAGTGCGCCGCAAAACAGGGCGACTTCGCCCCGTCGGGAAACAACCCCGCGCCAACCGCCACCGAGCTGAGGCAAGGCAAACAGAGTGGTGAGAGCGCAGAGCACATGGGAAACCTCGAGACTGGGGCCAAGGCTATCCAAACACAGAGCACGATGTAAAGCCTCGTGTTGCGAAGATCATGAAACCCCGAACATCCCGCTGTGCCTTCACGGAAACCACCCTCGTGCCCCCTTCGCACCCAGTTCGGGAAGAACGTCGTGCGTCTACGCCGGGGCAAAGGCTTCACCCAGGAAGTGCTGGCAGAGAAGGCGGGCCTCTCAACCCGTTACACCCAGAGCATCGAAGCCGGGGAATACTTCCCCGCCCTACCAACCCTGACCAAACTGCGCGAGATCCTCGGGGCCTCGTGGGATGAACTCTTCCAGGGGTGCGGGCCATCCGTCAGCCATCGTGGCGATCAGAACCGCGATCCGGAGCCCGGTAGCGTGTAGAATTAGTCCAGAGACCAAGATAGCGTTACCGAGGTAAGCGGGGGTGCAAGGAAGGGTTGAAATGGAGCACTCAAGGGGAGATTTATACCTACATTTAACAAATGATAATATCCCTTTAAATAAAGCCATAGAATCGCTTGAGATTGGCGACTCCAATGCTTTTGAAGAAGCCCCGAAACGCCGAAAATTCAAATATTTAAGTCGTTGATTTTCAGGAACCTTAACAGGCAGTCCTGTACGGTTGGTCGGGACCATTTTGGGATGACCCAACTTACGTAAGTCGTTGATGCACAAGTTCCTTACACATGAAAGGAGACCTGTGAACTTCATCATTTATTTCGTTCTATCGTCACTTTTGCTGCAATTCGCCAAAGCCTCGCGCGATTTCATCGCCCGCTAGCAATAAAGCCCTCGCGCCGGATACGACTCCGAGGGCCAGTGGGAGCTGCTTACCAGGCAGCCCCGAAAGTCCACAAGTTGCAGGAAGCAGGCGCTCACGCCTTCCGGGGAAAGCGAGGAGACCGTCCGCGATGTCTTGCACGCCGTGGCGGGGGTCTGGAGCCAGCGCCGGTCCTGCCAAGGGCCGGAGTCGGTCGTATACGCCAGCAAGGCGTTCCGCAACGGTGCTTCCCCCTCGTACCGGACCCAGAGCTGCCGCCCTTCCTGCCCGCTTGCGGCAATGCTCAAAATCGGCAGGCCACCGCGCACGATGCTATTGGCAAACACGGCGATCTCCTCCGGGGCCGCTCCAACCGCTTGGCTGTGGCGCATTTCGGTCCGCAAGGAGAGATGACGGGTACCGGGCGCGCACCGGTGCGAAAGCTGCCAGGCGCGCGGGGTGAAGGCGAAGTCGTTGGTCCCAGATATCCAGAGCAACGGCGTGCGCGCTCGGGGCAAAAAGCAGGCAGGGTCCCAAAGGCGGCGCCATTTCTCCAAGCACGAGGCCGGAGCACCCCGGCCGATCCATTGAGAGCCATCCTCCCCTTCGTGGGAAATGAAGCCGCAGCCGTAGACGGGGGCGACGAACCGGAGCCGGGGCTCGACCGCTGCGAGGAGGGAGGCCACCATCGCACCGCGCGAGATCCCCGTGAGCCCGATGCGCTCCGCGTCCACTCCCGGCAAGGTCGCGAGTAAGGAGAGCGCCAGCCGCGCATTGGCCACTGCGTGGTAGTTCCATTGGTCCGCCACGGGCCAATCAACCTGATCGCAATCGCCGTAATCGGGACCTCCCTCGGGGTTGCGTTGCCAAGCCGCCCCCTCGCGCACGGGCAGGCAGCCGAAGTGATCAAACGCGATAGCGGCATACCCCCGCTGGTTCCAGAGCCGCACCCACTGGGGATACGCCGTCCCCGCCCCGCCATGGACCAGGACAACCCCAGGCACCGGGCCGCTCCGGCCCTCGGGAAGACCGCAGAAGGCAAACACGCGGGTGGCGCGCCCCCGGTAGGGCGGCCCTTCAAAGAAGAGCGAGCGCACCCCCGGCTCTGCGGTCAACGCCGCCGCAGGAAAGCAGCGTGGCGGCTCCAGAAACTCCGGTCCGCCGAGTCGGGATAGCTCCTTCTCAAGCTTCATTGAGCGACCGGCTCAAGCACCCTTGCCAACACGGGCCGCAACGCTTCAGCCCATACGGTGTACCCCTTCTCCTTGGGGTGAAGATAGTCGGGCAAAAGCACGGCATCGACCTCGCCTTCAGCCGTGAGGAACCGCGCGCCGAAATCGACGTAGAAGACGTTTTTCCCGTCATGCAGCGTGGAGATCGCCTCGTTCACCGCCTTCACTTTGGGCAGGAACGGGGTGCCGGGCCCGCGTCCACGGGGGAAGAGGCCTTGGAGGATCAGCACCGCTTCGGGACACTGTCGCCGGTATTCGGCCACAACCGCACGAATGCCTTCCACCGTATCGGCCACGCTCTCCGAGAGCCCGAGGTTATTGGTGCCAATGAGCAGCACCACCACCTTGGGCCGCAGCCCCTCCAACTGGCCTTGCGAAAGCCGCCAGAGCAGGTGCTGCGTGCGGTCGCCGATCATCGCAAAGTTGAACGCCTTCACCTTAGGAAAATGCTTCGCCCACTCTTTGCGAAACCCGGCGGTGATGGAATCCCCATCGAGGATTACTTCGATCTGCGCTGCCTTCCGGCGGCTCTCAGCAAAAAGAGCGGCCACCTTCTCCACCCAGTCGGTGCGCGGCACAGGATAAGTGGAGGCCCGCGAGCCTTCGGGTATCCGCGGCAGCTCCGCAGCAAGGCCGGACGGCTCGGCATGAGCCACCCCAATCAATAGGCAAAGCCACAGCCCAAAGATCCTCTTTTTCATCATTCGCAGTGAAGGTTCATTTCGATAAAAGTTTTCTCGGCAGCGCTTCCGGCTTCGAGGGTTTTGAGCGTCTCCTTTTTCCCAAGGTAGGTGGGAAACGCATCGTCCCGCAGCACGGCCTCGCGGTTCTCCAGAATCCCCCCCGCCGCGCGGATCGCCAGGGGCACCCACCTTTTGCGCCCAAGGACGACCTGCGCGAACGACACCCCCAGCCCACCGTAGCCGGATACGGTGATCCGCAGCCCCCGTGGCGCACCCTCTGTTCCAAAGAGCGGCACCTCCAGAAGATAGGCGGCATCACGGTAATTCACCGGCCGATAAATGCCGTGGGCAACGCGATGCCAGCCGGAGGCATCCTCCAGCTCCACTTCCAGCCGTGGAGAAGAATACGCCTCGATCAGGAACAACCGCAGGCTCAGGAGGCCCCGACTCTGCGGGGGTGTCGCTATGAGGCGATCGTAAAGCGCACCAAGCTCCCCGTACAAAGCCTCGAGCGACGCGGATGCGGCGTCGGGGCCAATGCCAGGCCGCCACCGCTCCCACTGGCCCGCCCGTTCGCGGGCAAGGCTGGCCAGCTCTACCAAAGCCTCGCCCCCCTGCCGCCGGGCCCACCCGGCTTCGCTTTCGGAAGCACGCGGCTCCGCCAAACGCGCGAACGCCTCGCGCAGCTGCCCCAGCACGGCCTGAAGCCGCACGCGGGTGTGGATCTCTTCGACCCGGTCCCGCTCCGCGCCCGGCCCGAGCCTCGCTAAGTAACCAGCGAGGAGCCCGCCATGGCCAAGCGCCGCCTCCAGGTAGCGGCGCTCCTCCTGCGTCAAGACGCCCCGGTGGGCCACCTCCTCCAGCCTAGCCCGCCAGAGCGGCCCGCTGTAGGTGTGGGCGATGGCCAGGCGCTCCCCCACCGTGGCGTGGGGGAAGAGCCGTGCGAACATCTCCTCGCGCGCCGCGGCCGCGCTCGCGCCGGGGTGGCTCCACCAATGGCCCACCCACGCCACCGTCGGCTCCAGCCCGGGGAGAAAGGTCGTCGTCATTTTCCAATGCGTGACCAACCCTCCGAGCACCCCGGGGCGGCCACGGCCCATCTCCGTCATCTCAAGAGGCCCGGCCCAGTCGCACTGCCCGTTACTCCACTCCCCGCCGCAGCAGAGCAGGCTCTCGTGGCCGCTCCGCTCGTAGAGCGCCAGCGCATCGCGCCGGGCGAGGTTGTTGAAATGCCCTGCCACCCCGTCGTACCCCAGATGCGCGGCAACGTATTGCCATTCGCAAAGCACCACATCCTTGGGGATCTGCTCCAGCGCCCCCGGGGGCAAGCTCTCGAGCATGTCGGACCAAATCCACATCCGCTTGCCGAGCCGTAGCAGCAGCCGGTGCATCCGCAAAAGATGATCGAGAAACACCCCCTCCCGCCCCCGCTCCCGGCAAACCGGGCATTGCGCCAGCGCCCAGACTTCGTCGCACCCCACGTGGACATTCCGCGAAGGAAACAACGCCGCCACTTCCGAAACATAAGCCTCCAGAAAGGCATGCGTCCCCGGGCGGGAAGGGCAGAACGTGTTGGAGACGCCCTCCGGCGCCAGCTCATCGAGCGGCCGCAGTTCCGGGTGCTCCATGAAATGCCCCGCGTGCCCCAGCGTCGCCAGCCCGGGGATCACCTCCATTCCCACTGCCGTGGCCTGCGCGACGATCTCTGCGATCTCCCCGGCCTCGTATGCCTTCTCCCGCGCCCGCTGGGGGAAGGAGGGGGTGCGCACCGCCCCCTCCAGATAGAGAAAGAGCGTATTGAACCCCCACTCCGAAGCAAACCGGATGAAGCGCGAAACCGCCTCCGGGCTCTCTTTCTGCCGGGCCAGATCGAGCTGCACGGCACGGCAACCAAAGGGGTGGCCATCCATCACGCTTCGACTTTCGCGGCGGGCGCCGGTTCGTCCCCCACTTCGCGGATCCACCCCCGGAGCCACTCCACGGCTTCCAGCCCGAGGTCCGCGCAGCAGTTGGAGCAGAAGACGATCCCCTCGATCTCCCCGCGCCGCAGCCAGGAGAGGTAGCTTTCGGCCTGGATGCGCGTCTCTTTCGGCGTGAGCGGTTTACCCTCGCCGTAGTTCCACATGTAGAACCCGGCGAGCCGCCGCTTGCCCGGCGTCTTCTCCACCACGCGGGCGATGTCGTCCTCCAGCTCGCCGAGCTGGGCGGGGGCCATCATGTTCCAGTAGGTCACCACGTCGAAGAGCGAAAGGTAGTCCGCAATGTCGTAGTGCATCTCCCGCTTGTACCAAACGATCCAGAAATCGAGCGACCGCGGGGCGAAACCGTGCAACCGGTCACGCATCCTCGCGATCTCCTCCACGGAGGCGCGCGCGCGGAGCGGGCTCGTCGAGTCGGGCTCGAGGAAGAAGTCGTCCAAGACAGCCCCCGTCACATTCGGGTAGAGCGCCGCCTGCCGCAGCACTTCATCGAGATCAGTCTGCTCGTTATTGCGCCGGGAGCCGCTATCGCCAATGGCGGACCAGACCACCCGCCGCATCCCCCGCAGCTTCTCGGACTCGGCGTCGAAGGGGGGAGCCGGTTTCCCCCGCATGACCACGCGGCACATATTGGGGATGCCGAGGTAATGCGCGCCCTCCATCGGTTCCATGCGGTTCACGCCGGTAAGTTTCCAGCGCTGGTTTCCCCCGGCGAGGTGGTGGCTACCCGCATCTTGGCCCCAGAGCCAAAAGCGGTCTTTCATAGTGGATTGACTAGTCATATTCAAAATAGGCTCGGCGTCGGGTTGATGGCCCTTCATTGACGTTTACAGAAGTATCTAGGCATCCTCCCGATACCCTTGAACTGTCATTTCAGTTTCTCCGATAAAGGCATCAAGCCGGTCCAGGTAGGTAGGCCAAAGATTCATTTCTCCATCATCAACCGAAGTAAAATCGCTCGGGTAACCTTCGCAGACGAAGTTTCTCAATTCCTCAATACGGTGGTGCAACGCGTTAAAGTCCGAAGTCGCTGCGAACACCTCCGCCACCACCTCCGAGAAGCGCGCTCCAAACGCAAGGCACCCCTTCAGGTAACGCAACTCCTCCGTGAAAAATGATTCAAAAAGGGGGTATTCCAACGCCCGGTCAACAAGTTCCCCGGCTCGAACCGTAACCTTATTCAAGCCCCGCCACTGTCGCTCCTGCTTCACTCGGTCATGCTCTTCGAACCGCTTTGAAAAGAGGAGGCGGCAGAGCCGGTAAGGAATCGCAAGCGGGAAGTGGTTTTCCTCATCCCTCAAAGCGTAGAACGCCTCCATTACAGGGGCCGCGTCTTCGTAGCAAAGTCGAAGCGCCATCCGTAAGAGTCGATCCTCGGGCAGATGCACCATCTCCTCCGAACGTTTGCGGTAAAGAACGATCGCGGATTCACGGTCCCCTGCCTCGTCCCGCCCGAAAGGGGAAAAGAGGTTCCAAGTATACTCCGAATTGTAGATCTCCTGGGCTGAAGCAAAAAGCCCTCCGTTAAAATTGAAGATGCCAGCCGCCCCTTGGTAAAAGTGGTTCAACCGTGGCGCGGCGGAGAACAGAGCGCTATTCTTGAAAAGATCGGCCCCACCCACCGCAAATGCAAAGAGCCCGTGCCCGCCCCCCTCCGCGATCAGACGCTCCGCCAATGCCGGAATCCGTTTCGTTTTCCCGTCTTCGCTCCAAAACTGCTCCCGCACGCCAAAGAGAATCCGTTCACGGTTTCCCAGTTCCTTACTGATCGTGGTCCAGAAGTCGGAGATCTCGCCCCAATCAGCATCGCTCTCATGGTACTTCCCATAAGTCGGGGATACGAAGACCACCAAACAATCCCGCGTTCCATTGAAGCCGGTTTCGGGGTTACGGACCGAGGCGATCCCGTCATAAATACTTTGAAAGCCGTGAGCAATTGCCCCCGCTGCGCCTTCTCGCGAAGCAATTTCGTCGCTGGGCCATCGGTGGCGGCACGCCTCGCAGCGATGCAACCACATTTGCCTGAACTCTTCATACATCGAAATATCTTCACTATGAAGATAGAGGACGCCGGGCTCCACCTGCCGGACATAATCGGCGATCTCCAACTGTTTGAGCCGGTTCAACGCATCATTGGACCGGCAAGTCCCGTTGCGCATCGTGTCCGATGAAACGGAAGGCTGGAACGGGTTGAACCCTCCCGGGGTTCTCCCACAGTCATAGATGGCGCCATCCGGATAGGAAACCCGGTTGAACCCACCCAACCCCTTGGCTCCAGCCATCGTATGCCCGGGAACACCGCCATACCCAATCACATGCCCGCCGAATGTTAAGCGCACATTCCGGGACCGGGCGTAGAGGTTCAATCCTTTGATGTCATCAATGTAGCCCGGATACTTATCCGTCTTCCATTCGAACCCCTCGAAGAATGCCGCGTTGATCTTATAACGCATGCAGAAGTCAATCTTCTTTCGATACCGCTCCAACAGGTTTTCCCGGCCGTCCCCCCAGTCATATGCCATCCGGGCACACTCCAGTTCGATCAGCCATCGCGAGGCGAAACGGTAAGGCACATCGGGATAGTCTTCTATCTCACATTTCGGAAACGCCATCCCGCCCTTGGCATTCGACCGCCGCAGTTGTACCAGGGATGCGATTCCATAAAGAATTCCCGCATCGGTCGGCGACTCAATCCCGATTTCATCCGTAACCGAAAGACGATAGGCCTCCCCGGAGGGCATCAACCCTTTCCCGGCTGGCTTGAGGCAAATCGTAAGGTCAGCTTTCTCACGTGAATCGAAGGAACAGTATTCTCCAGCCATCCTCCGAAGCTCTCCCTCGACAATCCGGACGGTTTCCATCCTGGGGAAGCCAGGCTCATGGGAAAGATGAAAGACCGGAAAGCCTTGATCGATGCCTAAAACACCGGGATGACGGCGAATGTGTTTGGGAGATGGGATAATATCGACATCCTCCCATGATTGGGTGGTTGGAAACTCCATGCATCTAGTCCACTTTCACGACATCAAGGTCGTCGATGTAGATCTTCTGGTTAGGGTCGAAATCCCCGATGGGGGTCAGCATCGTTAGCTCCAGCGTCACGCGGACTTGGCGTGCTGCCGCGTTTTCGGGAAGCGTGAAGACGCCGCTGGTGCGCCCCCATTTTCCTGCGATCGGCGTAACGTCCAATGGAGGGACTTCCGCTTTGGGCAACACCTTGCCTGCCTCATCGAGGACTTCGATCCGCAAACGGCCCTTAGAAGGGGGGGTGCGCGGGGAGGTGCGGGGGAGATAGTAACTCACCCTTGAGTAGTAGAAGCCGGGCTCGTAGGGAAAGAGCTGGCTGATGCGGGCAGGCGTGCGGATATCCGAGGTCGTCCCCGCCACGTGGTCGGCGCGGACCTCCAAGCTCTTGCCTCCGCTGCGCACCGGCTTCTCCCGAATCTCGAAGGTTCCCTCCGTATCTCCTTTGGAATGAGGAAACGGATAGTCGGACGGGAAGAGCACGGTCTCCACCTCCAGCGTCCACCCCGCGTCGCCCTCCTCAAAGGAGGGGTTCTCAATTGTCGAATGCCCTCTTCCCCCTCCGGCGGCAAGCAAGGCGCGGGCGTTATCCCGCAGCACGGGCCGGTCCGTCGCTGCCAGCGCCTCCAGCCGCTCGCGCACCTTGGCACTCTTGGATACCCACGGCTCCACCCTCCAGAGCAGGAAGCCCATGTCTCCATACCCATCGGCCCACAGCATCCGCCCCCCACCCAGACGCAGGCTCAAGGTTTTGAAGAACGGGTTCTCCCGGTAGGCTTCATCCCGCGAGAAACGCTGGACGGTTCCCTCAAACTCCTGCGCAAGGGCAATGCTTTGCTCCGCATCCTCCAGCGCCAGAAGGGCGTCCGCCTCCGTTTGCGGAATCTTGCCCATCTTGTCCGCCATCTGGCTTAAAAGGACGTGCGGTTTGTACCACGTGGCCCACATCTCGCGGATTGCCCCCACGCGCGCCTTTTGGGCTGGGGTCTCCGCTAGAGCGAGCGCCTCGTCGAGCAAACGGTCGCTCTGCTCAACGTATTCCAACGGAACATCCTGAAGGTAAGTCGCGTTGGCGAAGCTCAGGTAAGGGCCCTTCCCATGCCACCATTTGGATTTCAGGATATCGCTCGTCCAGAACTTCTCCCAAATGGCATCATACTCCTTGAGCTTGGGCGCGGCCGCGAGCCCCCCCGCTCGGGTGTGCCATTCGTCCATCAGGGCCGCCGCATCCTGCTTCGGGTTCCAGAGCAGGCGCATCAGCAGCCACGCCTTCCCCCCCTCGCCCCAGTTGGGGTTATACTCGGTATAGTAAAAGCGGACGTTATGGTCCGCAGCCCATGCCAGATACTCGCCCATCAAACGAGGGTAGACCCGGGGCACCAGGTAGCCGAGGCCGTAAGTATAGTCATACCACCCAAGGTTCTTGGCCACGGCGGCCCATTTCGCGGTGCGGTCCTGATCGGCCTTGCGCAGTTGCGGATCGATCCAGCGAAGGCGGTCCTGCGTCATGTAAGGCACCAGCCGGTCGTTCACGCCCGCATAGGCCGGGGCATCGGTCAGCGCCCGGTAGGCAAGCATGCCGAACCATTTGTCGGGATGTTTCCCAAGCACCTGCTCCACCACCGCGTTGGCCCAAAGGAAATAGTCGTCCGAGGCGTCTGTATACCCCATGGAGTTGCGCTGGCCGCTGCGCCGTTTGAGGGAGGCTTCCGACTGGTCAAAGTGATCGTTCCCGTCATTGAGCCCGAGAGCGAAGCTGCTCTTTTCCGGGTTCTTCTCGAAATAGCGGTCGATCTTCTCCGCCGCCACTTCAACAATCCCCGGCGCGGTGAAGTTGGGCTGCCAGTTGCGGTGGTTGCGCCGCTCGCGGAGGTTCTTCGGGTTTTGAATACGGGGCCCGGGGATCTGCCGCTTCCCGTCAATGAGGGGGTAGAAGTCGGGCCGCGTCTCGCCAAACTCTGCCACGGGGAAAAGCTCCAGCATGTTGTGCCCCGGCTCTACGCGGACGTGGAAGCGATTGCGCCGCGCCCAAAGCTCCTCCTCCCCGGCAGACGGCTTGTAATACTCCCGGGAGAGGAAGACCGGTTCCTGCCGGCTTTCCTCCAGCGGCACTTCCAGCGCCTCCCGCTTCGGCACGTCCTCGCCGTCCGGCCCGGGCATCAGCCAGCGCACCCCAAGATGTCGCTCCAGAAACTCGTAAACGCCAAACTCGGTGCCAAGATCGCTCCCGCCGACGATGACATAGTTGCCATCCTCAAACCCGCGCAGGACGAACCCGTCGTGGTCCAGCCCGGGGGGCTTCACCCCCCGATTGCCGACGTACGGCGTCTCCCCCACGTGGATGGCCGGGCCTTGCCCCGCCTCGGCCTGGATGGGGAGGCGCACCCCGGTGCTCTTCTCCACATACGCTTGCAACTCCGAAGCCGCGTTGGCCACGGTCTCCCTCGGGTTCGAGCCGGTGACAATGACCGCCGCCGGCTTGCCTGGCGCAACGAGCGAGAGCTTCTCCGCCCCATGAAGCGGTCCGAAGGCCGCCATCGCCGGTACGGCCATAAGGCCGATGATCCAATATTTCCTGTTCATTATCATTGAGATGATTGAGTTGAATCGACCCGGCGGAGGGTGACGTCGTCCACGTTCACCGTCCCTGCCGGTTGCTTGCGCAGGACGAGGTAAATCGCGACCCAGCGTGCGTTGTCGGCGGTGACGAACCGCCCGTTCTTCGTCACAAACCCGACCTCCTCCTCCCCCGAAGTCCAGGAGACCAGGAAGCCTGCCTCCTCGTCTGAGGGGTAGCGGACCCGGTCATTCCCTACGACGCGAATGCCCACGAAGGGCCGCCCCGCCTCGTCCCCCCGCGCCAACACAGAGGCTTCCACCTCGTATTCCGTATTCGGCTGCACGGGGATGGAGGTAGAACTCAGTGCCACGGAGGCATCTGCCGGGGTGCGTGCTTTGAGGGAGCGCTCCCCCGAGCGCGCCTCCCCCTTGTCCGACTCGATCTCCAACACCCCGATGGCGCGCCACCCCTTCGGGGCTTCCGCCTCCCCGGTGTGCACCACCTCTTCCATGCCGCCATCGGCGAAAAGGTTCTCTTCCGCCGAAAGGGGAAAGACTAGCGAAGCCAAAAGGCCAAACGTCAGGATCAACGGTTTCATAAAGAAAATGGGGAGGTAAATCAGTACGCAGGGCTCCAGCTCCACTCCCCCGCCCGCTGCACAGGAGCCCGGGAGATGCGGCCCACGTGGCCGTCAAGATAGAGCACATTGCCAAAGCGCCCGTTCTGGTGCTGGGTATAAATCTCGCGCCCAGCCCCGGAGCCAAAAGTGGCGGAGTCTCCCCCGGCGCTGAGCCCCTTGGGGTCGTGCCACTCCACCAAGGCCGGAACCACCGAGGCATTGGAGACGAGCGCGAGGTTTAGGATCGGGTAGAGCACCGTGCCATCACTCGTCTTGCGCCCCATGCGCACGTTATAGCGATAGCTCGTCTTCAGCGGTTGGTTGGGCCGGTAGGTAAAGTTGTAAACATACGGGTTTGGGTCCGAAGGGCAGACCATCCGTTGGTTGAAGTTCTCGAACTCCCCCGGGGCGTAGAGGACGTACCACCAGAATTGCTTGAGGCTTGCCGAGGGCGCGGAGGGAAGCGTCCCCCCATTTTCGGCGATATAGCGTCGGATATCCACTCCAGCCTGCCGCAGGTTGTTCGTGCAAGCCGTGGCGCGCATCATCTCCCGCACCCACATCGTCGCAGGCATGAGGAGCACCAGCAAAACGGCAACAATCGCCAGCGCCACCAGCGTCTCCGTCAGGGAGAAGCCGTGGCGTCGCATCAAGTCCGGGGGGGGAACGTTCATGGGGGGGAAGTTCAGAGCGGTAGCAGGCCGGGGTAGGCATCCAGGAAGTCGCGCCAGATCGCCTTGGCCTGGGTGACGCTGCGCACGTAGGGATCGAGGCACAACGCCTGGAGAGCCAGCCGCTCGTCGCCGGTGGTGGCGGCCTCCACGATCATCCCATGCAGGGCGATCTGCCTGCGGCAAACCTCCAGTGGCCCCGGCGGCAGGTTGCCGACATGGACACTGCGAATCTCCCCGCCCGCCACGACGACAGGCCGGTCCACCACGCAATCTGCCGGGAGGTTGGGCACCGCGCCGTGGTTGCGGCCGACCATCGCGTCGAGATAGGCGGGCTCCCCGGTTTCGAGCGCGGCGATGACCCGGCAGGCCGTCTCGCGGTAGTACGGGTGGCTCACATCCCGGGGGAAGGGGGGCACCACGCCGTTGGCCCCGATGAGGTGCTGCGCTTTGAAGGCCCCGTTGCGGGTGCGCTCAAGCTCCGGCTTGAGGCGGCTCTCCGCGATGCTCTCCAGCCCAAAGGTGCCCCACTCTGGCGCTTCATAAAAGCAGGAGAAATACTCCGCGATATGGTCGTCGTAGCCGATCGGGTACATCCCGAAGAGGCGGAAAATCTCCAGGCTGAAGTCCTGCCGTGGCACCCCGGGGGTGTGCTCCCGCCACCAAGTGGATTCCTGGATGCGCCGGGTAAACTCCTCCATCCAGCTCTCGCCGTTGCGGCGAATGTCGAAAAGCCAGTTGAGGTGGTTGATCCCCGCGCTGATGACGCGCAGCTCCCCCGGCTCCAGCCCGAGCTGCTCGGAGATTACCCCCAAGGAGCCGTGCACCTGGTGGCAGAACCCCGCGTACCGGATGCGCGTCTGCTTGTCGAGCCACTCACAGAGGATCGACATCGGGTTCGTGTAATTGAGCAGCCACGCCCCGGGGCAGCGCCGCTCCATTTCTTCCACGATGGCGGCGAGCATCCGGATATTGCGCAGCCCGTGGGCCAGGCCGCCGGGGCCGCCATTCTCCGCCGTGAGCTGGTGGACGCCGTGCCTTCGCGGGATCTCCACATCGCGCAGCCAGTTGCGGTAGCGATCCTGTTCGCTGGAGACGATCACATACGCCGCGCCATCGAGCGCCTCCTCCAGCGAAGTTGTCGCCGAGATGCACGGCCCGTGCGCCTTTTGCGCCGCGAGCTCGCGCGCGGCGGCGGCAGCCCGCTCCAGGTTGCCCTCGTGGACATCCATCAAGACGAAGTCCGCTTCGGCAAAGAGCTCGTGCTCCATGGCTTCCACCATGTTGAGCGTAAATTGCGACCCCGCGCCGATCATTGCGATTTTGGTCATGCGTCGATTCTCAAAGAAGAGGTTTCCCCGTGCGGTAGAGGGCGGCGACTTGCGCCGTTGTCAGGAAATGGACATCCCCCCGCCGGGAAAGGGTTTCCAGCAGTTGCCCGAGCGCCGCGAAGCCCCTCCGCGGGAGGCCTTCGTCCCACGCGACATAGTTGAGGCGGTGGGTGCTCAAGATGGCAGGCTCGTTGCGCGCCCAGACGGCTTCGATGTCGCGCATGGTTTTCGCGAACGAGTAGTCCGGGTCGAACCCGGGCTCAAAAAAGATATTGCGGGAAAGGTAGATGACATCGGTCTCCGGGTTCCAGCCGCCCATCGGCGTGGCCGCGTGCTGGTTGTTCCATGGCTTGGTGTGGTAGACGATCGGCTCCGCCCCGGGGATGGAGAAGCTGCGTAGGCAAAACGTGCGGATGCCGTTGGCCGCCCAGAGCACTTCGGTAAGCGGTGTCGCATCGCTCGTCACCCCCGCGCCCGGCCCATGGCCGAAGAGGCGGCGGAAGGTTTCCAGCGCGGGGAGCAACCATTGCTGCATCCGCTCCGGGCTCAGGCCCGCGTACTCGGGCAGGTGTTGGTTCTGGTAATAGATGGCCCGCTCAAACCGGAGGCGCGCCTCCCGCCCGGCTTCGCTCTCCTCGCGCAGGAGGGAGAGCCAGCCCGCCGGGTTCATGTGGTGGAAGCGGGTGTGGAACTCCGGCGCCAACCAGCCGTTGCGCGCCGCCTCGCGCCATGCTTCAGGCAGGCCGGGCTGCTCCCAGCCTTGGGGGAAGGCGGTGTCGATGGCAAGGTCGTGGTATTCGCCCGTGGCGGCGATCTTCGAGAAATCGGGGTTCGCCAGGCAGAAGAAGGCGGTGAAGACCGGCGGCCGCCCATCTGCGCCCGGGTGCCGCGCGAGGAGGTCTCCCAGCCGCTTCAGATCTGCCGCACACTCCAGCCGGGCGCTCTGCACGGGGCGCAGCCGCTCGGGCGGCGTCTCCGCCACCGTCTGGCACCAAAGCTCCCGGGTGGGGGCATATTCGCAAGCGCCCCAGTCGTCCGACTCGAAAACGACGGCCCTCAGGCCACGCCAGTCCACCCGGGCGGGCGGCGCGTAAGACTCACGAAACGAGATCATGGCTTCCGGCGATTCCGGCGCAGGAAGGCCAGTGAGCCAAAAGCCAGCGCGCCAAAAGCCAACGCGGATGGTTCCGGCACGGCGACGAGGGAAAACTCCCCGCTCCCGGCGTTAAAGGAGGCCATCCACTCCGGCGTCTCATAGCGCCAGAGGCCGCCCCCTTGGTCCAACAACACCCCTGAGAGCGCCCCGGCAAGCTGGATGCCATTGAAGCCCGCGTAATCCGCCTCCACGGTTCCGGAAAAGAGGTTCCAGCTCCGCTCCTCGAGAGCGAGGCCGAGGTTGAAAACGAAGTTGCCTTCAAACGCAGCCGCCCCGCCGCTTTGCACGGTGAACAAATCGGAGGTGGAGCTGGTGAGGTTGAACTCAAGGACCGCCGCCTCGCTCATGGAAAACGCCGCATCCGCCGCCACCGTCACGTTGGCTTGGGAGAGAGAGCCATCGAGCAGGACCGTCCCTCCGGCGACCAGCAGGCTGCCGGTGTAGGTGTTGCTCCCCTCCAGCCGCAGGAGGCCCACGCCGGTCTTGCTCCACGCGGCCCCGGCATTCACTTGGCCGAGATTGCGGAGCACCCCCGCCGAGGCCACAAAGGTGTCCACCCGGATCGCGTGCCCGTTCATCTCCAGCGTGCCACCCTCCACGGAGAGCGTGGCGCTGGTCGTCCCCAGGCCCTTGGCGATGTCGCCCGCGACGGTGAGCTTGCCGCTATCCTTCAAAGAAACCGTCGCGCTGGTGGAGCCGTTGTTGCCCATGAGGATGCCCGCTTGGGTGACTTCCACCTCCCCGCTGCCATGGATTCGCAGCTCTCCGACCGCGCTCCCCTGCGCCCCTTGCGAGGCGAGGTCGATCTGCTCGGCCGCCAGGCTTCCCCCACCAATGTCGAAGACGCCATGCGCCGTACCACTCGCGTTGGCCCCGGGGGCGCTCTTCCAGCCGATCATGAGAGTCGTGGCATCCACGCTCCCCTCATCCATCCAGAATTCCCCTTTGACCGAGACCCCGGTATTGGCCGACATCACCCCTAGGTTGAGCGATTGCAGGTACGCATCCACCGCGCCGCCGCGAAGGTCGGCCACCCCGCCGTAGTTGCCGTTAGCCGCTGTCGCGCTCCCGTTTCCGGTGATCCCCACATTGAGCAACCCACGCACCGGGGCTAGGTCGGTGCTCGCCTTGCCCCGGAGGGTTAGCGAGGCATCCTGCGCGCCGGAGGCGAAATGGAGCGTCCCCCAGCCGCGCTCCGAGCCGACATCCAGCCGGTCCACATTGAGGATATTGGTGGTCCCGAGCGTCACCGTTCCGACCTGCCGGGTACTGCTCTGCGTGTTGGCACCCACCTCACCGATCAGGAAACTCGACGCCGTGATCGTGGTGTTCTGGGCCAAACTCAAGCGACCTTCGTAGAACTGGGAGGTCAGGGCATTGCCGACGAGCACCTTGTCCACCACCGCCTCGAAGGTGGCCAGCCCGGAGAGGTCGAGAAGGGCGTAATACCCACCGTGGTTCAAATCCCGCCCGGTGACTTGGATCGTCGCATTGCTTTGGTTGATCGTCAGCTTCCCGGCGCCGCGAACGGCCGCCCGCGCGATGGCATTTCCCCCATAGGAAACATCGAGGATGTTCCCCGTGGCCCCGCTGACATTGAGCGTCACGCCGCTGTTGATCCCCGTCACCTGCCAACTGGCGATGCCCTGGTAGGTGAGCGAATTGGCGGTAATGTTCTGGTCCACCACGTTGCCGACGGTCGTGGCATCCGGGGTGCGCCCGGCGCTGCTAAAGAAGAGGTTGTTCCCCGAAGGGGTGCCGCCAGACCAGTTTCCAGGGGCGGACCAGAGCGCTCCGGCCGTGGAGGAGTTCCAAATCACATCGGCGGCCGAGGCGGAGCCTTGGCCGAGCAGAAGCCCCGCGAAACCAAGCGCAAGGCTCGCGCGCCGAAGGCAAAGCGGGGTGAGGAGGGGGTCACATGTTTTCATAAAAGGTGTTGCGAAGGGCACAAGGTGCGGCGGGAACGACGGGCTCTCCGTTCATCTTCCGCTCCAGGGCATCCAGAAGGAAGGCCGCCACGGCCTTGGGGGAGATTTCATAGCGCGTCACCGGGAAGCCGTAGTGGAAGCGGACATCCTCGTTGCCCTCGCAGAAGACCTTCATCTTCGCCGGGATGCGCAGGCCCGCCGCCAGCAAGGCGGGAGCCACCGCGCGCATGGCAACGTCGTCGTTGACCACCAGCCCGTCGGGCATCCCCGTTTTCTTCCACCCGGCGATGAGTGCCTGCATGCGCTGGTGCATGGCGGCTTCCATCTCGTAGCCTTGCACGGCATACGGCTCCATGTGGATGGTGGGGGCAGGCAGGCCGTGTTGCTGCGCGCCATCGAGCAAGCCGTCGATGCTCTCCGTAAAAAGCCGGGAGTGCCAATGGGTGCAGAAATAGAAGAGCTTCCGGCACCCCAGGGAGGCGAGGTGCCGCGCCGCCTCCTGGCCGAAGCTATAGGAGCTGGCGTTGAACTCCACCTCCGCCGGGTTGTGCCCGTAGGAGACCCCCGGCACCTCCTTGCGCATCCCCGCGGGGATGACCGAGCGGCTCCCGGGGGAGTACTCCAACACTCCGGAAAACGGGTGCCCCTGGTGGTCGCGGAGGATCTGCTCCGAGCGCCTCCCCACCTCCTCGGCGGGGAACATCTCTGCGTTGAGCCCGCCCCAATGGCGGCAGGCCCACTTGCGGCTCCCGCATCCTTCGTTGAGCCGCCGTAGCAGCGCCCGGTAGTAGTGTGCCGTCTCATCCGCGAGGCTATCCCCAAAGAGCAGGGCAATGTTGGCCCGCTCCTGGAACTTGCGCACAAACGTGCCCGCCTTGCGCTTGCGCTCCAGCAACCCGTCCCGCGAAAGGCGGGAGAGGGCATTCTGGATCACCGTTGTGCTCACCTTGAAGCGCTCCGCCAACGCCTGGTTGGAGGGGAGCCGCTCCCCGGGGCGCAGCTCCTTCTTTTCGATGGCTTTGCGGAAGTAAGCCTCAACCTGGTTGCTTGCGGAGTCGGACGTTTGGATGACCAATTTCATACGGAGCGTTACTGGAGAAACTAAATATACATTTAGATTCTGTAAATCTAAATCGCCAAAAAGTTTTCTGCGTTGCTCATGCCGCTCCGGTGCGAAGCTGGCGCGCGTTGGCAAAGAGGATCTTATCGAGGTCTGCCGGGGGGATCGGCAGCGCCCGGATCGCCTCGATCGCGAAGCGGGCCTGCATCGGCCCCTGGAGGGGCATGTCTGTCCCGAAGAGAAGACGGCCGGCCCCGGCGATCTCCACAACCCGCTCCATCACCCCCGGGTAGACGTACATCAGGTGGTGCGAGGTATCGACGTAGACATTCCCGAGCCCGGCGGCGGCGATCTTCTCCAACCCCTCGAAATTCGGGAAATACGGGTAGAGGCCATCCTGGTAGAGCCCGCCGAGGTGGGCGAAGATGAAGTCCGTCTGCGGATGGCGCGCGGCAAACTCCAGCAGCCGCCCCGTTTCGGAAAACGCGGTCCCCGGCATGCAAGAGATGTGCGTGAGGATCAGCCGCGTGCTGCGCGCCACTTCATCCAGGAAAGGCCGCACCCGTACGGAGCGGGCATCGTAGCCGTGGTAGTCGGGGTGGAGCTTCACCCCCAGCACCCCCGGCTTGCGCAAGAGCGCGAGGTCTTCCTTCGAGTCCGGGCAGACGGGGTTGCAAACCACATACCCCCGCAGCCTGCGGGAACGCTCCAGCGCCGCCACCATCTCCGCGTTTCCCTCGCGCGCTTCATACATGAGCGCTTTGGCTGAGGAGATCCAGAGCTCATCCACCCCCGCCGTCTCCAGCGAAGCCTCCAGTTGCGCCGCGTCGGCCGCCCAGAAAGGGGCTTGGTTGATCCGGCCCAGGTGGCCGTGCACATCGATAATCATTTCGCTCTTAAGCCTCCAGAAGGTTGAGGTTGCGCCCGAAGCCCGAGAGCTCCTCCGCCGCGCCGTCACGTATGATGATGCCGTCTTCCCACCGGAATCCGCACGTTTCATCCGCTAGAAAAACATCCACCATGAAGGCCATGTTCTCCTGCAAAAGATAGGTGGAGGAGCTTTCCAGAAACGGGTATTCGCATTCCATCTGCCCGCAGCCATGGGCCGGGCCGTAGAGGATCGCGTGCCCGTAGCCCTGCGCGGCAATCCACCCGTGCACCTGGCGTGCCACCTCCCCCGAGACAACCCCGTGCCGCATCAAACCGATGGTCATCTCCATCGCGTCGAGGCCGACTTGCAGGAAGCGTTTTAGCTCCGCGGGGCAACGCCCCAACACGACGGGCCGCCCCACGCTGGCGCTGTAGCCCGCCACCTTCGCCCCGATGCTGAAGTGGATCACCTCGCCCGCGCGCACCGTGCGGTGGGTGGGGCGGCTGATCGCCTGGCGGGAGTTGGGCCCGCTGCAACACCAGATCGGGTAGCCCGTGGCCTCTGCCCCCGCCGCCAGCATCGCCCCGGTGGCGATGCCACAAAGCTCCACCTCGCTCATCCCCTCCCGCAGCGCCTCCAAAACGGCACGGAAGCCCAACTCTGAAATGCGGGCCGCCTCCCGCAGGCAGTGGAGTTCATTGGGGGATTTCTCCATCATCAACCCACGCACCACCTCATCCGCGTTCACCAGCTCCGCCTCGGGCAACGCCTCGCGAAGAGAATCGCGGATCGCCCCGGGCAGCAAATGCCACCCGGCGATCCCCAAGCGGCCAATGCCGCCGCCCTCCCCCAGCACCTCCCTCCAACCCGGCAGCCGGGAGCCCGGGTAAGTCGGCTGGGAGGACTCCCGGAAGTCGCTCATCCGCGTGATCTGGGCAATCCGCGAGCGCGCTGCGGCGTAAGTCCCGCTCTCCGGGCCGATCAGCAGGCGCTCCTCACCGCTTGCGTCAAAAAGTACCGCCGCCGTCTCAAAACTCGGCCAGTAGTCGGTATAATAGCGAACCAGCGCCGGCTCCGACTCGGTGGAAAACGCCAGCATTGCATCGAGCCCCGCCCGCCCCATGGCAAGCCGGGTTTGCTCCGCACGCTGGCGGAATTCTTCATCGGGTATCGTCAAAGCATCCATGCCCCCAACCTACCCGCCCGCCTCCGCGCCGGTAAATGAACCCCCCG
>JBBCKB010000035.1:0-31610 GCA_037189965.1 Chthoniobacteraceae bacterium
CGAGTAGGGGTGCGGTAGGGAAGAAGGGAATACCCGATCGCCAAATGCCCCATCCGGAGCGGGGCGGGCGGGCGTTTCCTACTGCATGAACAAGCTTACTTTCAAAGGTTCGTGGAACGAAGCCAAAGGCAAACTCAAACAAGCCTACGGCGACCTGACGGATAACGACCTCGTCTACACCGAGGGCCAGGAAGACGAACTCCTGGGCCGCATCCAGAAGCGGCTGGGCAAGACCAAGGACGAAGTCCGCAAACTGCTCGCCGATCTTTAGGAGCCCTTTAACTTATGATGCACAGCCTCCTTTGCGGCGGCGAAGTCCGTTGCAAAGTTTTTCGAGCTTGGACTGTATGAATCCATACAGCCGCTGCGCTCAAAAGCCTCTGCAACGGCCTCCGGCGCCCGCAAATGAATGGTGTGCATCATAAGTTAAAGTGCTCTAGTGTCCTGTCAGCCAAATCCTTGTCATAATTCCGGATGCTTTTCCGAATCTCCAGCGTTGCTCGTGCGGTCGGTATCTTCAGATACCGCCCTTACTCGCGCCTTGGAGATTCAAAAAATCACCTCGGAATTATTTTAATTATTAGTCTGACAGGACACTAGGAGCCCCGACTATGACGGCCAAGCGATCTCTGCGGCCCCGGCCTCCCTACCCTTACCACCGGCAACGGCCCCCCGGGCTGGAGCGCCACCTCAAGCCCAAGGCCGACCATGGCGAGGGCCATTACACCGGCTCGGGCCAGTTGGAGGGGCGGCGCGCCCTGATCACCGGGGGCGATAGCGGCATTGGCCGGGCTGTCGCCCTCGCCTTTGCCCGCGAGGGGGCGGATGTCGCCATCTCCTACCTCTCCGAAGAGGCGGATGCGAAGGCGACGGCGCGTTTGGTGGCCGAGGCGGGGCGCAAGTGCGTGCTCCTGCGGGGCGATATCGGGAAAAAGGCGGTGTGCGACCGGGTGGCCAAAAAAGCCGTTGCCGCGCTGGGCGGGGTGGATCTCCTCGTCAACAACGCCGCCCACCAGCGGGCGTATGGAAGCCTCGCCGAGATCCCACCCGCGGAGTTTGAGGAGACCTACCGCGTCAACATCTTCGCCATGTTCCACCTCTGCCAGGCGCTGCTCCCCGGGATGCCAAAAGGAGGCTCCATTATCAATGTCGGCTCCATCCAGTCGTTTGATCCCAGCCCGGAGCTGATCGTCTACGCCTCCACCAAGGCAGCCATTGTCAGTTTTACGATTTCATTGGCGGCCTTGGCGATCAAGCAAGGCGTGCGCGTCAATGCCGTGGCGCCCGGGCCGGTCTGGACGCCGCTCATCCCCTCCACTCTCTCCAAGAAGAAGGTGAAGCACTTCGGGGAAAACACCCTTTTTAACCGCGCGGCCCAGCCCGCCGAGCTGGCCCCGCTCTTTGTCTTCCTCGCCAGCGAACGCGCCAGCTACGTGACGGGGGAGGTCTACGGCGCCACCGGGGGGCGCATGCCGATGTAGGTGCTACGCGAGCGGGATCTCCGCGCCAGGGCGGATGTCGGCTTTGAGGAAACGCTCCATCTGCCGGAGTGCCCGTTTGCTGGCCTCGCGGGATTCGGCAGCCACGCAATCTGCAGGGACGGCGATCTCGTACCCGCGCATATAGGCATCATTGGCGGTGTAGATCACGCAGATCTCGGTGGAGAAGCCGCACAAGATCAGGCGGCGCACGCCGAGCTGCGGGAGGAGGACTTCCAACGAGGTGGAGTAAAAGCCGGAGTGCCGGGGCTTGAGTACAAAGTAGTCGCTCTCTTGCGGGCGCAGGCAGGCGGCGATCTCGCGGCCCCGCGAGGTTGCGGCCAGGCAGTGCTCCACCTGTTGGCGAAAATCCGAACGCCACCGCCCAAAGTTGTCATTGATATAAAGGATCGGCAGCCCCGCCTCGTGAGCCCGGGCTTTGAGGGAGTAAATCTCCCGCGCGGCAGGCAGCGCATGGCGTAGCAACGCCTCGCCTCCGGGGAAATCGAGGTCGTTGATCACGTCGATCAATAGCAGGGCCGTGGCAGGCATCATCGTGAGGTGGCCTTTGCCCGCCCACCTTTTCGTGTGGGGAGCCGTTTGCGCTTTGTCGAGGCCAGTTCCCTAAGCTCCGCTTCGCTCATCGACTTCTCCATCTCCCGGGAGGCTCCTTTGAGAGATGCCTTGCTTGCCTCGCCTCGTTTCGCAGCGAGGGCCGCCCCCGCCGCCATCTGCTGTTTTTTGGATTTTGCAGGCATACCCATGCTTCGCCCGATGGGGCCACGTTGGATGTTCGTGTCGATCTATACCGTATGAAACTTCAGAACATCCAGGACCTCTACGTCCATCAACTCAAAGACCTTTACAGCGCGGAGAAGCAACTCATCAAAGCGCTGCCCAAAATGGTGAAAGCAACCACCAACGAGAAGCTCGCCGAAGGGTTCGAGAAACACCTCGCGCAAACGGAGAAACACGCCGAGCGGCTGGAGCAGATCCTCTCCCACCTCGATGAAACCACCCGTGGCCCCGCCTGCAAAGGGATGGAGGGGCTTCTCGAAGAGGGCAAGGAGATCATCGACTGCGATGCCGATGACGATGTGCGCGACGCCGGCCTGATCGCCGCCGCCCAGCGGGTGGAGCATTACGAGATCGCCGGTTACGGCACGGCCCGCACCTTTGCCGAGCTGGTGGGCGATACGCGCGGGGCCAAGCTTCTCCAGACCACGCTGGACGAGGAGGTCGAAACCGACAAGAAGCTCACCCAGATCGCCACCCGCAGCGTCAATGCGGCCGCGGCGGATTGAGCCTCAACGCGGCTCCCGCCACCGGGTGGCGAGGTCGTGCGCCGCGCCGGCCCATTGGGGGAAGCGGAAGGAGAACCCCGCTTCCACCAACCGCCCGGGGGTGACTCTCCGGCTCTTGAGGATCAGCTCCGTCTCCGAGCGTAGGACCCACGCACCGGCCTCCAGCATCCACCGTGTGGCGGGCAGGCCGAAGGGTACCCCCCACGCGGTCCGCAGCGCGGCCATGAACTCCCGGTTGGGTAGGGGGTGCGGCGCGGCTAGGTTTACCGGCCCCTCGAGCGTGGAGTCCGCGATGAGCCATTGCACCGCGCGCACGAAGTCGGCTTCGTGGATCCACGATACATATTGCCGCCCATTTCCCGAGTGCCCGCCCAAACCGCACCGGGTAAGGCGCGAAAGGAGATCCAGCGGCCCCCCCGGCTCGCGGCTCATGACGATGGCCGTGCGCATGAGGATGCACCGCGTCTGCGGCAGCGGCAGGAAACGGCGGGTCGCCGCCTCCCATGCCTTGGCGACGCCAATGCTGAAGCGCCACGTCTCTGGAGCCCCGGGCTCATTGCCGCCGATGAGGCCGCGCGCCTCATCATTCGGGGCATCGTAGCGGTGGGCATAGAGCGTTGCCGTGCTCGATTGCAGCCACACCTTTGGCGGTGCGGCGCAATGGGCGATAGCTTCGCCCAACGCCGTGGTGGAGGCCACGCGGGAGTCGAGGATCGCACGGCGGTTGCGGGAGGTGTAGCGGCAGTTCACACTTCGCCCCGCGAGGTTGATGAGGGTTCCGGCTCCTTCCAACTCGGTGGTCCATGGCCCGGGGTTGCCCCCATCCCACCGCACCGTGCGCCAGGGGAGGGCAGGGTCGGGCGTGCGGGTGAGGAGGACCACCTCATCCCCTCCGGCCTCAAAGGCCCGGGCCAGCAAGTGGCCAAGCTGGCCGGTGCCTCCTGCAAGGATAATCTTCATGATTTATGGTATTTTCAGTATTTTATGAAAAATAACGATATAGAGAAGTGGCCTTCAGCGCCCCGGCGATGGGGACTATTTGAGGAACTTTAGCGCGAGTGGCAGCACGCTGCTCTCGCGGGAGGAGGCCACTTTGGAGAGGACGTTATCCGCCATAGAGAGGAAATCTCCGAGGGCGCGGATCTGCCGGATGAAGGCGTCTGCCTCGGCTCCTCTTGCACCCTTGGCGCGCTGGGCGCACTCGGCCAGCACCTCCATGGCGGGCTTGATCTCCCGCCGCCGGCGTTCGTTGATGATGGTGCAAAACATCTTCCAGACTTCCTTCTCTGCCTCGAAGTACTCCTTGCGCTCGCCCTTGCGTACCACGCTGCGTACGAGCCCCCACGCCACGAGCTCGCGCAGGTTTCCATGTGCATTACCCCGGCTGATTTTGAGCTCCTCCATCACTTCATCGGTCGTCAATGCCCGGGGCGAGGTGATCAGGAGCGCGTGGATCTGCGCCATCGTCCGGTTAATGCCCCAGGCGCTGCCAATCGCCCCCCATTGGGTGACGAACTCATCCCGCGCGGCGGAGAGGGCCTCGGAGGAAGAAAGTTTCTCGCTCATGTATTTTCAATAAATACTGAAAATACAAAATTTGTCGAGGTTCATTTATGCTACCCCTTCCAGCACGGCCCCCGCTTCCCGCAGGCGGGCGCGTAGGGCTTCTACGGGGAGGGAGCGTAGGGTGAGGTTTTCCGCCAGCGCCAGCGCGGCGGCAGTGCCGACGGCCTGGCCCATGGAGAGGCACGAGCCCATGACGCGCAGCGAGCCGTTGGCTTCGCGGTCGGCAGAGATGCAGCGGCCTGCCATGGCCACATTGTGCAGCCCTTGCGGGAGCAGGCACCCCCACGGGATGTCGTAGGAGCCACCCTCCGCTACGGGGATGCGCACCTGCCCGGTGCCGGATTGGTGGATATCGACATGGTGGCTCCCCTTGGCCACGCCATCGGCGCGTTTGCGGGCGGCAAGCACCTCTTCGCCCGAGAGCAGCGTCTCGCCCTGGATGCGGCGCGTCTCGCGGACGCCAAGGCGCGGCGCAGCCCCGGCAAACGCGGCGCGGGCAAAGCCGGGGACGCGGCGGCGCAGGAACTCCGCACATTGGCCCACCTGCGCCACCAGCTCGGGGAGCGTGCGGGAGAGGGCGCGCGGCTCCAGCGCATCCACCCCGGCCACGCGCGTGGCGTTGAGGCAGACTTCCCGCCGCGCGGGCGAGGTGGGCTGGATCATGATGAGCGCCGTGGGGAAGAGCTCGCCCGTAGCGAAGGCTTCGCGCAGGAGCGGGCCATCCCCTTTGAGGAACGCCGCCGGGTGCCCGGCTTCGCGGAGTGCGGCGGCCAGCTCGACATCAGTGCGCCCGGCGCGGATCGCCTCGCTTTCGCCAAGGGCAAAGTGCTCGGGGTGCGCGCATTGGAAGTCGAGGAGCGCCCGTGCCTCCACCCCGCTCATCCGGAACATGAGCGAGACCGGTTGCAGCGCCGCCCGCTCCGCACGGAGTACGGGGGCTCCGGCATGGGCGCAGAGGTCGCCATCGCCCGAGCAATCGAGAAACACCCGCGCGCGGAGCCGCTGCTCGCCCGCTTTATTGACGACGCGCAGCGCGCCCACCTGGCCCGCCCCCTCCAGCTCCACGCCAAGGGCAAAGGTGTGCAGCAACAGCTCCACCCCGTGCCGCGCGAGCACGGTGGCCACGGCGAGCTTCATTACCTCGGGGTCAAACGCCACGTAGTGGATGAGCCGGTGGTCGTTGACGGGGCCGACATAGCCGCCCAGCCGCTCGCACTCGGCAAACAACTCGCGCCCCGCGCCTCCCATGATCCATTCGCCCCGGGCGTTGAGGGCGCCGTCCACCGGCATCCCACTCAGAAGCTCGCCCCCCGGTAGCGGCCCGGCCTCCACCAGTAGCGTGCGGCACCCTGCCCGCGCGGCGGCGATCGCGGCAGCCACCCCGGCAGCTCCGGCTCCGAGAACAATGACATCGTGCATCTCTTGCGACATGCCTTTTACCGTAGTGCCGGGGCAGCTTCGCTTTCTAGTGGCAGGCTGCGCCAAAAAGGTGCACTTTCATGCTGTGGACGACGCGCTTGAAGGAGCCCTCAAAGCGGTGGAAGCCGCGACTGGCCTCCCGCTTTGTGTAAAGGTGCTCGACTCCCGGTTTACCGAAGGGACAGCGCTCGGGGTGGGTACGGCGACGCGCCGGTATCACAGCAGCTCGTTTTGCAACGAAACGAAGCGTCACCATCGGCCCGCTTGTTTGCAATGTTGCCTGCGGGAACGCCCGGCACGGGCGGCGGAGCAGGGGGAGGCGTTTCTCCACCGTTGCCACGCGGGGGGCGAAGAGTGGTTGGTGCCGGTTCATGTCGGTGGGCGGCTGGTGGCGCTGGTGTATTTGGGGCCGTTCCGCACCGGGGCAGGGCAGCCGGAGCAGCTGCCGAGGCTTTCCCTCGCGCGGCGGGCGTTGCTGCCGGGGGTGGGTGAGCTGCTCCGCGAGTACCTTGCCGCGCAGGCCGCGCGCCCGGCCTTCCCCACCGAGAGCACCCCGGCTTACCGGCGCGAGGCAGTCGAAGGGTTTCTGCGCGACCACTTGCACGAGAACCCGCGTTTGGGGGATGTGGCACGGTATCTGGGGCTCTCGCCCTCGCGTACCGCGCACGCCGTTGCCGAAGCCACGGGGTGCTCCTTCACGGCGCTGCGCGATGCTCTCCGGCTGGAGCGCGCCTGCCGCCTGCTGGAGACGACGTACGCGAAAGTCGCCCACATCGCCACCGAGTGCGGCTGCCCTTCTCCGCACTACTTCCACCGGTTCTTCCGGCAAAAGACCGGGCTTACCCCGGCAGCGTGGCGGCGGGCGCACCGGCGCGAGGCGTAGCCTTATTACTACGTTAGATCGTTTGAGGATTCGGTGCGAGGGTCGGAAATGGTAGGGCGTTTCTGTGAAACGCCATGGGGTTGGGCTGCTGTCTCACCGAGACGGCCTACCATTCCCGCTTCGCAGGCGCCCTGCCGGGCTTGGCCTAGATCCCCGCGAAAGCCAGCAGCGCGCGCAGGTCCGAGTGCTCCACCCGGCAGCGTGCGGCGGCGGCTACGGCGGGCTTGGCGTGGTAGGCCACGCCGAGGCCCGCGCGCAGGAGCATGGGGAGGTCGTTCGCGCCGTCGCCCGCAGTGAGCGTGGCCCCGAGCGGCAGGCCCAGGGCTGCAGCCTCGCGCTCCAGCACCTCTTGCTTGGCTTCGCGCCCGAGGATCGGCTCCTTCGGCGCGCCGGTCAGGCAGCCGTCGGCGATTTCGATGTCATTGGCAAAGACCGCATCGGCCCCGAGGTGTGCGGCCACCCGGTCGGCAAAAAAGTGGAACCCGCCGGAGACAACCACTGTGCGCACCCCATGGGCCTTGAGGCCCGAGAAGAGCGGCTCTACCCCAGGCATCCAGTGGCGCCCGGCCCATGCTTGCTCCAGCAGCGCCACCGGGCGGCCCCGCAGGAGGCCGAGCCGCTCGCGCAGGGAATCGGCAAAGGCGATCTCGCCGTTCATTGCCCGTGCCGTGATGGCGCTGACTTGCGGCCCCACACCCGCGATCTCGGCGATGTCGTCCAGAAACTCGTTGCGCACGAGCGTCATCTCCATATCGGTGACGAAGAGGCGCTTGGTGCGGTGCTCTGCCGGTTGGAGCGCGGCATCCACCCCCCATGCGGTGGCAGCGGCTTGCCAGCCTGCGGGCTCGGCGGGGAAGTGGAGATCAAGCGCGTCGCCAAAGCGGTGGAGGCGCTCCAGCCCCAGCGGGCGGCCCCAGTCGGCAGCGCGCGTCTCAAGGCCGGTGGGGAGCCCGGCGGTGTTCACCAATGTCAGGATCATCATGAAAAAAGCGAACGTATGGTAAATGGCCGCCCAAGGGAATGATATTGGGGGATTATAAATATTTGTAGGCAAAATACAGAGTGATTCACTGAAGATTCGTGTAGGAACCATAAATATTTATTGCGTTCGAAATATTTATTTTGTAAACCTCTGCCCAATGACGCAGCGGCGGATAACGCAAAAAGATGTGGCCCGGGAGGCAGATGTTTCCCAAGGCATCGTTTCACTCGTGCTCAACGAAGTGGAGGTGGAGGTGGCGGAAGCCACTCGCCAACGCATTTGGGAAGCCGCGCGCCGCCTCGGCTATGCCCCGCGCCCCCGAGGGGCCAAAGCCCGGCCCGCCCGCGCAAAAGCCGCGCCTGCCAACAACCGCACCGGCAAAGTGATCGCCTACGTCCGCCCGGTGGTGGTACGCAACGGACCGCAGGATGCCTCGATCTTCGAGGCGTATGATGAGTTCTACAACCAGGTGCAAAACCAGCTCGTCGAGCAGGCCCACCGCAAGGGGTACACGCTGCTTGTGCGCCCGTGTGAGAGCAAAGCCGAGCTGACGCGCTGGCTGCTTGAGTGGGGGGTGGATGGCGTGCTCATGCACGGCAACCAACCCGCGCTGGGGGAGTGGATCGCGAAGCGCTACCCGATGGTCGAGATCAACCGCCGGATCGTCTCCGGCGCGAGCGCGGTGATGGCCAACCAGGAGGAGATCATCCACCTTGCCATGGAGTACCTGCACCAGCGCGGGCACCGCCGCATTGCCTACGCCTCTAGCGCGTTGGATACCGAAGTCATCGTCCGGCGTGCCCGTGCCTATCGCGATACCGCCCGCAGCATGGGGCTGCCGGTTTATGAAGAGTTTCTCTCCTGCGATACGCCGGAGGCGATTGGCGCGCATCTCTTTGCCGACCGCCCGGACCGGCCCACCGCCCTCATCGCGGGCGACCCCTCGGCGTTGATGGTGCAGAAAGACGCACTCGCCCGGGGCTATACCCTCCCGGATGACTTGAGCCTGATCGGCATCGATAACATTTCCGCCGACGTCTTTGCCGCCCCGCCGCTGACCTCCATCGACGTCCGCGCCGATGAAGTCTCGCGCATGGCGCTCAACCTCCTGGGCAACCATTTTGATGACCCCTCGCTCTCGTCCCACAAGGTCGAGATCACCCCCCGGCTGGTGGAGCGTTGCTCCGTCGCCACGCTAGCTCCATCGGGCGCTGTGCAGACGCGCTCTCTTTAGTTGTAACCTCTTATTCCGAACTCTCCTTATGAACCTCCGTTTCCTCCCTTTCGTGTGTGCGGCGGCCGTGTTGGCCCCCGTGGTTGCCGTGGCCGAGTATCATACCGACTTTGCCACTCCTCCGTATGTTCTCAATAGCACCGTCGTCGGTCCCGATAGAACCGTCGGCATCGACGGCTGGCGCGATACCGGCGGCAGCAGCACGACCTCCGCGTATCAGAATGCGAGGGTCGTTGCCGCCCCGTGGGAAGGCGGCTCTAATGTGTTGCGGGTTTTTAAGGAAACAAGCGATGACTATACTGTCCGGCTGATCAACAACTCTTTTGAGGCAGTTACCGGGCTCGTCGAGCTAAAGGTGGGGATGGCTTTCGACTTTCCTGTCGACACGAACAGGGGCAGCCAATCCACGACCGTGGCCTTCCGCGATCTTTCACAAGCGGCGAGCCCGATTGTCTTCGGGCTCGATTTCTCCTCGGGCGGCGGCCTCTACTACAAGGGAGAGGGTGCTGCCGTGGTGCTTCTCGGCAAGAACCAGCTCCGGATGAACGCCGTCTACGAGTTTACCTTGACCATCGACTTTGAAGCGCACGAGTTCGATATCAACATCGCAGGTCAGTATTCCGACGGTTCTGCTTTCAACGAAACCCGGGAGAAGATCGCCTTCGCAGACAGCTTTTCTGCGGTCAGCCTGCTCTATGTTGGAAATTCCGTCAGCGGAGGCAGCGCTCCTTCTTTTAAATCCTACATCACTCACATCGACCTTCAGGCCGTGCCGGAGCCTGGCTCCGTGGCGTTGCTGCTGGGGGGTGCAGGCGTGGCGCTTGGTGCGGGCGTTCGCAAGTTCTCCCTTAACCGGAAATAGGCGTGATCCGTTCGCTGACATACTGGGCCGTAGGGGTATTGGTGGTTTGGCCGGGGGCCGGGCTCCGGGCCGGAGATGCGCCGGGTATCCCCAGCAAAATGCCCGAGCGCAAGCTCATCGCTGCGGGGTGGGATTCTCCCACCCCGGAGTTGCTCGCCAAGCACATCGCCGAGATCGAGAAGACCCCTTTCGACGGTGTCCGCCTTCGATTCGAGATCGAGGGAGACGAGGGGCGGAAGGTGGCCGTGGAGCGTTTGATCAACGCCACTCCGTGGAAGCGCGAATGGTTTGCGGGCACGATCGCGGAGCTTCGCAAGGTTCAGAATTCCCGGCTCAAGCACAACTTTTTGGGAGTCGGCGCGGGAGCCAGTATCGACTGGTTTGACGACGCCGGGTGGGAGCAGGCGATCGACCATTTCCGCATCGTCGCATGGGTCGCCAAGGAGGGGGGGCTCAAAGGGCTTTTCTTCGACCCCGAAAAGGGGACTCGCCTGCCCGCCTTTAGCTACAACCGCCAGCTCAAGCGCACAGACTACACCTTTGCCGAGTACGCCGCGCAGGTGCGCAAACGGGGGCGGCAAGTCATGGAAGCCATGGCTGCCGAGTACCCGGATATGACGATCTTCACCACCTTCCTGATCGGTGGAGCCAGCTACTCGCCCTTCTACCGCACCGGGCAGAGCCAGCCACACCACTACTACCATAACGGCACGGAAGCCGTCCCCTCCGGCCCGCGCGGGCCGATGGAGATTCAGGAGCAGATCGCCCCGGTCGAGCGGATCGAAGGCGGGAGCTACAACCTCCTCCCCGCCTTTCTCAATGGGTGGCTCGACGCCATCCCCCCCCAGATGACGCTCGTTGATGGGCTGGAGCACACCTACACCGCCGTGGAGGAGAACGCCTTCATCCGCTGGGCGCACGGCGTCCATACTACGGCGGTGCCGATGGTTGCCCCGGAGAACCGCGCCAAATACCGCGCGCAAGTGCAGGCCGCCTTTGGCCTCTACCTCGATGCCTATACCAACCCCTCCGGCTCCCGCCACTACGTCGGCCCCGACCTCGAGGGGAACGAGGGGGCCGATGCCCCGCGTGTGCAACGGTTTGAAACGGCCGTGCGCAACGCCTTCAATAACACCGACGGCTACGTCTGGCTCTGGGGAGAGAAACATCGCTGGTGGCCGACGGATCTTCCGCGCGTTCGCCCCGAGACGTGGGAGGAAGTCGCCCCCGGCATCTCCGAGGCGCTTCGGGCTGGGCTCGACCCTGGCTACCGCGCCCGCCAATCGCTGGAGGCCCTGGCCAAGCAACATTTGGGCGATGGCGATGCCCTCCTCGGGGGGCGCAACCTTGCCACGCAGGGAGATTTCACGAGCGTTGCCGGGTGGGCCCCCGAGGGCGCGGGAAACCACCCCCCGGTCTACGACTCCGCCGTGGGCCACCGCCAGCCTGGCGCGCTGCGGATGGATGCCAGCGGCGTCTCCACCCGGGATATCCCGGTCTCCAAGGGCAAAGGTATTTACGCCGTGCGCGTCTGGGTTCGCGAGGAAGGGGGGGCCAAAGGGAGTGTGCGCATCCGGTGGAGAAAAGGGAGCGGCCCCTACCTCTACGCCCATGCTAATAACATCGAGCTGGAGCCAGACGCCAGCACCCGCACCGCCGATGGGTGGGTGCGCGCGCAGGGCGTCATCGTCGTCCCGCCGATCATGAACCGGATCGCCGTCCAGCTCACCGCCCAGAACCCCGAGGGAAAGCCCGGAGTTGTTTGGTTTGACGACCTCGAAGTCGTCTCCCTCGCCGAAGCCGATACCTGATGTGATGAAGCGCCCCCCCCACTCCCCGGCGCGCCGCCACGGCTTTACGTTTGTGGAGGTGTTGATGGCCATTGGCATCATCGCCGCCCTCGCCGTTCTCCTCTTTCCTGCGTACCGGTGGATGAAGGTACAAGGCGAGGCGACACGGTGCATGAGCAACCTGCGTAACTACGGAGTGGCTCTCATTGCCTATACTAGCGATAACAATGGCCTCCCCTGGTGGAACGGGCAAGGGGGCGATAAAGGGAGGGAAGGCGGCTCCACCGCGCCCACCTTCGAGCCATGGGTGCGTCCCTACCTTCACAAACAGCACGATGCCCGGCTCCGCTGCCCATTGGCTAGTGAGCAAATCCGCAAGGATGTGCGCCACCGCTTCAACTACGCAGGCAACGGAGCCCTCTGCATCTACTACCCAACTCTCAAAAACCTCCCCGTAGCGCATTCCCGCGTGGTGCTCGCAGCGGAGAACTATACGGCGGATGGCTTTAACCACTCCGTCCATTTCAACATGACCGTCTGGGCCCTTGGCGAAGGCCCGGCTTATGGGACCGTGGAGTCGTTTGCGCAGAATGAAAACAAGGCGCTGGCCCAATACCATGGCTCCGCCGAGCGCCGGGGGCTGCATTTTATGTTTCTGGATGGGCATGCGGAGCTAGTCACCCCCGCCGGGAACGACTGGCGCGCCGAGCCCGTCTTTGGCACCGCTACCAATGGCGGGTACTTCTATTCCCGGGATCAGCTCAAAACCATGAACGCAAACCCGGAGCGTTACTGAAAAGCCGAAAAGTTATGATTCGTTTGCCTGCCGGGCTGGCCACAGCGGCTGCCCTTCTGTTGCTGTTTGCACCCTCCCACGCCAAGGATAGCGGGGGCGGCTCCATCCCCCGGAAGCTGATCGCCGCCGGGTGGGATTCCCCTACTCCCGCGAAACTGGTAGAGCACCTTTCCGAAATCGAGAAGCTGCCGTTTGATGGCGTGCGCGTCCTCGTCGAGGGGAAGGATGAAGAAGGCAAGCGCTACTCCTTCCGAGGTCTATTCACCTCCGTGCCATGGAAGGAGGCATGGTTTGCATCCGAGGTTGCCACCTTGAAGAAGGTGCGTTCGCAGAAGCTCACGGACAACTTCCTGAGCGTGGGCCCTGGCGGCGGGGCCGATTGGTTTGATGACGAGGCATGGGCCGCCATCCTCGAGCATGCGCGCATCGCCGCCCGGCTGGCTAAGGAGGGGGGGCTCAAAGGGTGGATGTTTGACGCCGAGATCGGCCTCAAACAGCCCGCCTTCAACTACTCCCGCCAGAAGAACAAAGACCGCTACACCTTTGAGCAATACGCGGCACAGGCAAGAAAGCGGGGGCGGCAGATGATGGAGGTGCTCGCCAAAGAGTACCCGGATATGACGCTCTTCACCCTCTTTCTCAACAGCGGTACCGCACTCGGCTCGCTGGGAGCCGACCCGCTGCCGATGCTTTCGACCGCGCGCGGCTACAGCCTCTTTCCGGCCTTTGTCAATGGATGGCTTGATGTCATTCCCCCGACGATGACGATCATTGACGGTGCCGAATATAGCTACCCGCATAGCGATGAGGCGCAGTACCTCAAGCATGTCAATGCCGTGCGCAATACGGCCATTGCCTATATCGCTCCGGAGAACCGAGTAAAGTTCCGATCTCAGGTCGAAGCGGCCCTGGCAATCTACCTTGATGCCTATGTCGGCTTTCCGCTGGATAACGTCCACTCCGATGTCTTTAACGACCCGCCTTTGCGCGAGGGTGAACGGCTGGCAGATCGGCTCAAAGCGGCTGTCAGCTCGGCGGGTCAGATCTCCGACCGGTACGTCTGGCTCTGGGGCGAGCATTATCGGTGGTGGCCCACCGACTTCAAGCGGGTCAAACCGCAATCGTGGGAAGCCATCCTCCCCGGCATTACCACCGCGCTTCGTGAAGGGATGGACCCCGAGCAAGCCGCGATAGCAAGGGCCGAGCGGGAGTTCTCCGTCATGGAGCGCAAGAGCAACGTTAGCGGGCGGCAGCTTAAGAACCTGATCGTCGGGGGAGGCTTCGGCAAAGACGACGTATGGGAACCTGCCGACGCCTTTGTGTTGGATGAACGCTTTGGCTACCGCTCGGGAGGGGCCGCGCGGCTGGAGGGTGGCCGCCCCGGTTTGCTGGCGCAGGAGGTCCCGATCACGCCGTACCGCTTCTACCACTTCCGCGTCCGGCTCCGCAAAATGGGGGCGGGGGATGCCAGCGCCCGGCTCCAATGGGTGGCAGAAGACGGCTCCCCCGTGGGCGAGCCCCTCACCGTAAAGCCGAAGCACGACCCTCGGGATGCGTGGCAACCCGCCGCAGCCACCTTGCGTGCCCCGGCTGAGGCCGCGCGGCTCCGGGTGGAGCTGGTGGCTGCCGGGCAGCAATCGGCAGACGACGTTACATGGGTGGATGATGTGGAGCTTTTCGCCGTTTCCGTAAACTAGCTATGCAGTTTGCCTTTATGTCCTTTTCCACCCCGGCATTGACGCTGGGGGAAACACTAGCTCTTGCTGGCCGCTTGGGCTATGCGGGTATTGAGCCACGCACCGACCGCAACCACGGACATGGCATTGAGCTGGAGCGCACACCCGCCGAGCGCGGCAAGATCGCCCGGCTAGCGCGTGAGAGCGGAGTGGCCATTTGCTGCCTAGCCTCTGGCTTACGCGTTGCTGCGCCGGGTAGGGAAGCGGCGGTGATCGAAGAAACGCTGCGCCACATCGAGCTGGCGCATGATATTGGCGCCCCGCAGATCCGCGTATTCGGCGGGCCACTGGGCGAGGGAGTTTCCCGCGAAGCGGCAGTGGAGGCCGCATCTACCGTCTTTCGCGCCGTAGCCCCTACAGCTGCTGCGGCGGGCGTGTGCTTGTGTATGGAGACGCATGATGCCTGGTGCCACCCTGCCGATGTTGCGGAAGTGATGCAGCAGGTGGGGCACCCTGCCATCGGCGTGAATTGGGATGTGATGCACCCCCAGCGTACCGCCGGGGTGTCGGTGGGGGAAGCGTTTGCGCTCCTGCGCCCGTGGATCATCCATACCCACATCCACGACGGCCTTCTGGAAGAGCCGCTCCGCATCGTTCCCTGTGGGGAAGGGGAGATCGACCTTCCTGCATTCTTCACCGCGCTGCGTTCCATCGGGTACGGCGGGTTTGTGAGCGGAGAGTGGCCCGACTGCGAAAACATGATCGACCTTGGTGACGAATTGCGGCGGATGCAGGAGGCGGCCCGATGAGCGGGAAGATCGCCCTCCCGCCGTGTGGCCTTTTCATCGGCTCCGGCATCTATCATGGGCAGGCAGGTTACCTGGCCCGCTCGGGGCGCACGCATACGGCCTGGGTGCCGCAGAGCGATGCCCCGGAAGCTGTGCTCGATAAGGTGCTCGCGGATAATCAGGGCAACCTGGTGCAGTTCTGGGGGCTCAATGGCGGGTGGGGTTTTGATGGCGCAAGCTCGCCCGTCACCCTCGCCCGTTTTCACGCGCTGGAGGAACTAGGCATCGAAGCGCCCCTCCCGGATTGGGAGAATGGCAAGAACCTCTCCGTAGCACAGTGGGATATTCCCCACCACTACCCGGAGCGCTACGGCGCGGGGGTGCTCAAATTTGTGAAGGCGGCGGCAGATCGGGGGCTCTATAGCATCCTGCTTTATACGGATGCCCACCCCGAGTGGTCGCGCCGTTTCCACGAGGCAGGTCCGTTTTACCTCGGGTACGACTTTGGGGAAATCTTCAGCTTCCGGCTGGAGGAGGCGCATTTGGAGACGAAGGAGGGCATCTCCCTGCGCACGTTGACGAATGATCTCTTGCGCCGAGTGCGCGCCCATGTGGCCGAGCGCAAGGCCAACGGGTGGGGGCGCGTCATGGCCACGAGTGCCAATTTCTACCTCGACTACGAAGTGGCCGCAGGGGCCGAGGTGCCGCTCGCGGAGGATTTTGCGTTCAGCCACCTGCATATGGCCTCGGCGCTTTCACGTGGGTTGTACCGGCAGTTTGAGCTTCCGCTCTGGGGCTCGCACCTCGCGCATGAACACTATTCATGGCTCCCGTTTTCCAGCGAACACAAGTTCTCCCTGCTGCGCGCGGGGCTTTACCAGAAGTTGATGGCGGGGGCCAAGATCCTCATTAACGAAAGTGGAAACTGGTTTTTGCAGACGACAAAAGCGGTCGATTCCCCGCTCTTCGACATGCCGCGTGTGGAGCTGGGGAACATCCGCGAGCGAGATCCCCACCGCGTGGCCCCGTTTGTCCCCGAAGCGCAGAAGAGCTTTTCGAAGATTGACTACCACTCCCCCTACGCGCGTCGCTACCGCAAAGAGATCTCCGATTTCTATGACTATGTAAAAGCCCACGGTACCCCCGAAGGGCAGCCGGAAGTCACCGTAGCACTGGCCAAGGGCAATGGCGACTTGTGCAGCCACGAGTACCAGCCCAACGCCGCCATCGCAGGGATGTATACGCTCGCCGACGGCAACCCCAACTGGTACCCCGGCCCGCCCGAGCGCGGCTGGGAGATCGCGCGGCGTGTCTTTTACCCCCGGCCCGAGGTGCTTGCCCCGTATCCGAACCGCTTCCTCTCCGGCACGCCGTATGGGATGGTGGATATCGTCTCGCTGGTGGAAGACCGGCTCCGCGCCCCCTTCCTCTCCGCGCACTACAAGGCGCTCCTTTTTACCGGGTGGAATACGGCCTCCGAAGCTCAGTACCGCGAGCTTTGCGCCTATGTGCGCGCGGGCGGGGTGGTCTTCCTTTCCATCCCCCACCTTTCCACGGATGCCGCCCGTAACCACACCGCCTTCGCGGTGGATGACCTCCTTTTCGGGGGCGACTTTTCCGAACTCTGCGGAGTGCGCGTGCGCGGTCGGGGGCGGCGGTTCTACTGGGCTACCGCCCCCGACCGAAAGGGGCAGCTCGGTTTCAGCTTCCCCCGGCGTTTCGGGATTCTCACCGTCTGCATGGGCGAGATCGAGCAGGTGGCCCCAGACCTGGAAGTGCTCGCCGTGGATGATGAGGAGATGGAGCCGGTCCTCCTCCGGCACCGCTTGGGCAAGGGGGCGGTCTATTTCCTCAACACCTGGGCCTACCCCGGCGCGCTCGATCAGGATGAAGGCCCGGGAGCCACGCTCGGTGCGCCGGGGCTCGTGGGGATGGTCTACCGCCACATCGCCCGCGAAGCTCGGGGGACGACGTGGATCTCCGACGACGGCCACGCCCCCGGCCCGGAGTGCGACTTCATTTCCCACGCCTACTTCCCTGAAGACGGGAGTGTCTGCCTCCAGAATATCGACTTTGCCCGGCCCCACACCTGTTTCTTCCACCACCCGGCCGGGGCGGAAACGCTGACGCTGGCTCCGGGGGAATTCCGGCGGTTTACTTTGCCGGGCCGGTAAAAAGGGCCACCCCGCCCGCCCGGGCCGAAACTGCCGGTATGGAAACGCGACATCGCTGGGTCGTGGCGTTGCTGGCGCTGGCCTTTGGGCCGGGGTTGGCGGCGGCGCAAGGGGTGCGAGGCGGGCCAACGGTCTCCACCGGGTATATCATCGAGTCGAGCCCCGAGGAAGCCGGGGCGCTTCTCATTTATTCGATGGAGCGGCGGCGGCCGATCATCTTCCGCGCGCTGCAAGGGGCGCGGGTCGAGACGGCCTCGGGCCTTCCCGCCCCGTGGTCGGCGTTGGTGCCCGAGCTTTCGGTGACGGTCCAGCACGCGTTTCGCAATGGGTGCTGGCGGGTCGAGAAGGTGATGATCCCCGATGCGCAGGCGCTCCCGGTCTACCGGCCTCGGATGTTGACGGGGGCAGAATCTCACGCGCTGCGGAGCAAAGCGTATAACGATGGCGACATCACCACCAACCCCGGCGTGCGCGCGCGGATCGATAACGACATCACCACCCAACCGGGCACGAAAGACCCGGATGACCCGGACATTACCCGTTGGTCAAATGACTAGTATTGTCTCGTTGGATGATTTGCCGATTCGGTGCGGGAGGGGGAAACTGTAGGGCGTCTCTGTGAGACGCCATGGGGTTGGACCACCGTCTCACAGAGACGGCCTACAGTTCGTGTTTTCCGGCATCCCGGCGGGGAACGAAAGCGCCACCCAAAAGTCAGGAGGGTCGCAGGGAGACTAGCCTTCCCGGTTGGGGAAGACGGGCGGTGGCGTCCCCTCGTGGAGGCAGCGGCGGAAGGTCTGCGCGAAGTCGAGCGCTTCGCCGATGACTTTGTCCATATCAAGATAGCGATAGGTGCCCAGCCGCCCGAGGAAGGAGACGCCTGCTTCCTTCTCCGCAAGGGCGCGGTATTGCTGCAGGAGCGCTTTGTCTGCCGCGAGCCGCTTGGGGTAGTACGGTTGCAGGTGGGGCTGCGTCTCCGTGCTGAACTCGCGGAAGGCGACGGTGCGCTCGTGCGTCTCCCACGGGGTGAAGTGCTTGTGCTCGTGGATGCGGGTGTGGGGGACGGCCAGCTCCGGGTAGTTGATAATGGCGTTACCCTGAAAGTCGGGCTCGGAGGTTTCGATGCGCTCGAAGGAGACGGTGCGGTAGCCCAGCCGCCCAAAGCGGTGGCCAAAGTAGCCATCCAGCGGCCCGGTGTAGAAGACATGGGCAAACCCACCTGCCGCCCCCGGCTCGTGGCGCGTGGCGGTGTGGACGCGGATGCGGGGGTGATCGAGAAGCCGCTCTATGATGTGGGTGTAGCCGTGCTCCGGGATGCCCTGGTAGCGGCAGTGGTAGTAGTTGTCATCATAGTTGAAGCGCACCGGCAGCCGTTGGAGGATGGAAGCGGGCAGCTCCGTCGGCTCCACCCCCCATTGCTTGATCGTGTACCCCCGGAAAAACGCCTCATAGAGCTCGCGCCCAAGAAGCTTGAGCGCCTGTTCTTCAAAATTGCGTGGGGTCTCGATGCGCGCATCTCCCAGCGTGGCGAGAAAGGCCCGCGCCTGCGCAGGGCTGAAGCGCTTGCCGAAAAACTGGTTGATCGTATGGAGGTTGATCGGCAGCCCAAACACGCCCCGCTCCGTGGAGGCTTTGATGCGGTTGATAAACGGCATCATCCTCCCAAACTGCTGGATGTAGGCCCACACATCCTCCCGGCTCGTGTGGAAGGTGTGCGGCCCGTAGCGGTGGAGCATCACGCCCGTGGCGGCGTCGCGCTCGGTGTGGCAGTTGCCCGCCAGGTGGGGCCGTTCATCGACGACCTGCACCTCCCAGCCGGGGTCGGTGGCCAGCTCCCGCGCCAGCACGGCTCCGGAGAAGCCAGCGCCAACAATGAGGCAGGTTTGGGAGGTCATAGTGCGCGAATTTACGGGGCGAGGGGCGGCTCGCAAAGGCAATTCCGAGCCGGTGCGGGGCGAAGTTTAGGCTTTTCCTTCGTTCGGGGTCGGTGTGAACTTCCGGGCTGGTTATTTCAAAGAACATCTACCCACCGTTGCCACTCGTGTGAAAATCTCCATCGTCACCCCAAGCTTCCGCAATTCGGAGTGGCTCAAGCTTTGTATCGCCTCTGTTGCAGACCAGCAGGGCGTGGAGCTCGAGCACATCGTGCAAGACGCTTGTTCGGATGACGGGACGCAGGAGTGGCTCCCGCACGACCCGCGCGTGGCTGCCTATATCGAGAAGGATGAGGGAATGTACGATGCGGTAAACCGGGGGTGGAAGCGGGCCACCGGCGACATCGTTGCCTATATTAACTGCGATGAGCAGTACCTGCCCGGCGCGCTCAAATCCGTGCACGATTACTTTGAGGCCCACCCGGAGGTGGATGTGGTGGTTTCAGATACGGTGATCACCGACGCACAGGGCAACTATGTCTGCCACCGCTTCGGGGTGAAGCCGCTGCCGGGCATGGTGTGGGTGCGCTTTAGTATCCTCACCTGCGCGCTCTTTATCCGCCGCCGCGCGCTGGAGGAGAAGGCGCTTTATTTCGATACCCGGTGGCGCGACCTCGGAGATGCCTTCTGGTTTATCGAAGCCGTGCGCAAAGGGGCACGGTTTGGAGAGCTGCGGGGGGTGACCTCCGTCTTCGCCGACACGGGCGAGAATATGAACCTGCGCCCGAATGCCCAGCTCGAGCGCGAAGAGCGGCGGCGGCTGGCCCCGGCGTGGGCCCGCGCGTTGGAGCCGCTCTTTGTCTGGGTGCAGCGGTGGCAGCTCGTGCGGGCCGGGGCGCTGCGCGTGCCGCCGTTTAGCTATGCGATCTACCGGCTCGGGGAGGCTGCCCACCGGGTGGAGATGCGGGCCGAGCGCCCGACCGCGAAGTGGGTGGGCCGCTCGCGCCTTCCGGATCTGGTATGATGGAGCATTCCTTCCGCCGCCCATTTCTGGAGCACCTCTTTGAGGCGCTGCGCGGGGGGGGGATTCGCTTTTGCGTGCTACGCAATTATGCGGCGCTTTATGATGATAACCGCTCGGATGTAGACCTCTTGGTCGCCCCGGCAGATTTGCCGCGCGTGGCGCAGGCGCTGGAGGCCGCGCGCGAGGCCGTCGGGGCCGAGTGCGTGCGCGAGATGGATTTTGTCTGCCGCTCCTATATTTACCGGCGCGGGGCCGATCTGTTTCACATCGATATCGAGTATAGCAAACGGTGGCGGCTTTGCCCGATCCTCCCGGTGGGGGAGATTCTCGAGGCAGCCACGCCCAAAGACGGCTTCTTTATCCCCAGCCCGGAGCACGAAGCGATTGTCCTCTGGGCGCAGGCGATCGGGGCAGGGCACCTGAGCGAACGCTACCGCCAGCGGCTGGAAGCGCTAGGTGCATTTGCCGACCCGGCACGCTTCGCAGCCCTGTGCCGCCGCATCTTTGGCGAGGCCGGGGCCGAGCTGCCCGAGGCGCCGCACCGGGGGGGGGAAGCGCGCTCGTTGATCCAGCGGCTCCGCTCGGTATTGGCTCGGCGGGCACTGGCCCAGCCGGGGGCCGTGCTCCGCTATGCGGGGTGGGATGCCCGGCGGCTTTTGCGGCGGCTCACGCGCCCCACCGGGCTCCGGCTGGAGGTGGTAAGCGTGCAGGGCGTGGTCGATGCTGCTGCGCTGCTGGGCTCGTTGGAGGTGCTTTTTCCCGAAGCCAAGACGCGTGTGGTTGATGGCCGCCAGCGGCCCGGTCTGCGCGCTCGGCTCGCCCAGTGGCACACGTTGTTTAAGGGTGGCGTCGTCCTGCGGCAGACCGTTGTGGAAGATGACCCCGCTGCCACCAAGGCGGCCACCCGCTTGCGCCCCGGCGGCGGCGGCAGCGCGCGGCTCGCCGTCATCGGCTATGAGGCAGAGGGGAGTGTGGTGGCCGATTTGCAAAGCGGCTTCTGCGAAGTTTGCACCGACCCGGCGGAGCTGCCCGCGCGGGTGAGCGCGGCCTTTGCCGCAGCGCAAGGCTCTCGCCCTGCCCGGCAGCCCGGGCTCTTCTGCGTCTTGTTGGGGCTCGATGGCGCGGGAAAAACCGCCGTCGCTCGCGCCTTGTGTCGCCGCGAAGTCTCCGGCGAGCTGGTCGAGCGCATCTGCTACCTGCACTGGATTCCCAAGCCGTGGGAGCCGCCCCGGCTGCCGCTTCCTTCGTTTGGCAACCTCCCCCGGCACGCGCCCCTGCCGCGTACCGCCTGGCACGCGGCGGCTTCCTCCGCGCGGCTGGTGCGCAACCTCGGGCTGGCATGGGCAGCGTGGCTGCTCCACGTGCGCGGGTGGCGGGCCAAGGGGGCGCTCGTTTTGGTGGATCGGTATTGGTTCAACTATTGGCTCGATGCCGCCTCCGTGCGTTATGCCGGGCCCCAATGGCTCTTGGCCGCGCTGGGGCCGCTGTTTCCGAAGCCGGATCTCATCCTCGGGCTCCACGCCGCTCCCGAGGTGCTCCATGCCCGCAAACAAGAGCTTTCGCTCGCGCAAATGGCCGAGCAGGGCGAGCGCCTCGCCCGGCTGCTGGAGCGCTACCACGGCACTTTGGTAGATGCCTCTGCCCCGCTGCCCGAGGTAGTGGCCGAGGTTGCAGCCAAAGTGGAGGCCAAGCTCCTTACCCTGCGCGCATGAAAGCGAAGATCCTCCTCTCCGCGTATTCGTGCGAGCCCGGCTGCGGCTCGGAGCCGGAAGCTGGCTGGCAGTGGAGCGTCCACCTGCGGGAGGGATTCGAGGTCACCGTCATTACCCGCCCCAATAACCGCCCGGGGATTGAGGCTGGGCTGGCAGAGCTTCCTGGGCCGCACCCCAAGTTCATTTACTACGATCCGCCCGCCCTTTGGGTCCGCCTGAAGAAGCGTGGCCTGCCGGTGCCGATCTTCTACATGGTTTGGCAAATGGGGATGCGGTGGCACCTGCGGCGGGTTCTGCCCCGGTACGATATCGTGCAGCACCTAACATTTAATTCCTTTGTGCAGCCCGGGTTTCTCTGGAGCTTCAAGCCGCTCGCCATCCTTGGGCCGCTTGGGGGTGGGCAAGTGGTGCCGTGGCGGTTGCTGCCGTTGTTTCGCGGGGCGATGCTTAAGGAAGCGCTCCGTTCGTTGTTGATCGTTTCGATCCGCTATAGCCCGTTGTTTTGGGCGAGCTGCTATTTTGCGCGGCTCATCCTCACCGTCAACGTAGAGACTCAGCGGCGCGTCCCGCATTGGCTGGCGGGGGCAAAAACCGCGCGGTTGGTCGATGGCGGGGTGCTCCCCGAAGAGTTCCCCCTCATCCCCACCCGCGAGAAACCGGTGTTTGAGCTGCTCTGGATCGGGCGGCTCATTCTCTTCAAAGCGCCGGTGCTGGCGGTGCGCGCCTTTGCGGCGGCCTACCGGCAGGAGCCCCGGCTGCGACTCACCTTTCTGGGCAGCGGCCCGGAGGAAGCGCAGGTGCGCAAAGTGGCGGCCGAGCTGGGGGTTGCCGAGGCGGTAACGCTCACCGGGCGGCTCCCCAAGCAGGAAGTACCGGGTGTGGTGGCTTCGGCAGACGCGCTCTTTTTCACCAGCCTGCACGACACCTCCGGCAACGCCATCCTCGAAGCCATGGCGAGCGGCCTACCCGTTGTTTGCCTTAACCACCACGGCCCGGGCGAGCTGACGACCGACGAGATCGCCCTGCGGGTGGAGCCGGGCAGCGTCTCCCAAACCGTGGAGCGGCTTGCCGAGGCCTTGGTGCGGCTGGCCGCGCTCCCGTTGGAGGCGCGGCGGCAGATGGGCCTCAAGGCGCGGGAACGTGTGGAAGCCCTCTACTCGTGGAGCGCCAAGGCGGCGGTGATGACGCGGTTCTACCAAAGGGTGCTCGGGCCACGCCCCGCGCTGGGGGCGCTCTTCAACCCCCGGGGTGTGGGGGAGGCTACCGAGCGGCTGCACGTTCTTTCGCGCGGAGGGGCCCCGTTCCTCTACTTGCCGCAAGGGGCTGTGCAGGCGGCGCGGGTGGCGCTTGCGCTCTACCCTGCTCAGAGCGGCAAGGCGCGGCTGCTGCGCCGGGCCGTTTACCTCGCGCTCGGGCTGCCGCTTCCTTCTACCAAGGTGGCGGTCGACCGGGAGGCTCCGTTTCCACAATTTTTGGCCCGGGTTGCCGGGGCGGCGCACCCGCCGCGCTGGGGGATGCTGGCCGGGAACCCGGAGGCCCCCGGGCGACGCTACCTCTTGATTCTTTTTGATGCCGCGCAACGCCCGTGCGCCATTGTCAAAGCCGGGGTGGAGCCCGAGGCGCGGCGGCTGGTTGAGGCCGAGGCAGCGGCGCTCCGGGCGCTCCCTGAGACGCTGGCGGGCGCGGTACGCCTGCGGGAGCTTTGGGCCGGGGAGGAGGCGAGCGCCCTTGCCCTCCCGTATCTGGAGGGCGAGGCCCCCGCCCCGGGAGCCAGCCCCGAGCTGGAGCGGCTGCTGATGGACTGGCTTGAACACGGCGCGCAAGCCCCGCTCGCCTCGTTGGAGGCGTGGCGCGCCACTGGCCGCCAGGAAGACGCGCTCGTGCGTGCCCCCGTAGCACACGGCGACCTCGCGCCGTGGAATATCCGCGAGCACGAGGGCCGGTGGAGCGTGCTCGATTGGGAGCGCGGCACCCTGCGCGGTGTGCCGGGGTGGGATTGGTTTCACTACACGCTCCAGCCCGGCGTGCTTGTGGAGAAGTGGGGTGCAGAGCGGCTTGCCGAGGAGGCGCGCGCCGTGCTCGCCTCGCCTGCGTTTGCCCGCTACGCGGCGGCGGCGCAGATCGAAGGGCTGGAGCGCGCGTTGTTGCTTGGCTACCTCGCGTATTGCACAGAAGTCATCTGCCAGAGCGAAGGGGCCGAGGCCCTACGGGGAGCCCGGGTACGGCTGGAGCACGAAGGGTAGCCCATTGGGGTAAAGCCCCGTCGTGGGTGAGCGGTCGCGGATCGTGATCTCCCGGTCGCGGTCGGCAGAGGTCGTTTCACACCCCGCCAGCAGCAAAAGCGCGGGTAGGATTACTAGCATTCGGAAGAACCGAGGTATCATAAGACAAAGGGGGGGGAGGGGGAGCAACTCACAGGGTTGCTCCCACAAACGTGCTTCAATAAAGGTTACGCCACGGAGCAGCGTGGCGGCTGCGTCAGAACGGCGTGGCGATCACCCGGCGCACCGGGTCGAGCGCGGCGGCGTAGTTCTGAAAGATCGGCCCCGGCGTGCGGCTGCGCAGCTCATACCCGGTGAGGACAAACTCGGGGTAGATGCCGTTGCTGGCGGGTTCGTAAACGCGGTCTCCCGAAAAGTTGCCGTGGAGGATGTACTCAAACCCATTGTCCATCCCCAACGTCCCCGCATCGCGGTCGGGCGCAAGCTTGCGGTTTTCGTTCAGCATGACCATCTGCGCCGAAGACCACGGCTGCCCGGGCCGGCGCACGTACCCCCAGAAGCGGTAGTCGTTTTTATAATAGCGGCGACCAATGTAGTAGTTTCCCGGCTTTTCATTGGCGATCTCCGAGAGCATGGCGGCGCGCGAGGCGGCCGAGGGGCCTTGCTGGGTCGTCTGGCACCCGGTGAGGAAGAGGGCAAACACGGTGAAGAGCGAGGCGAGGAAGAGGCGTTTCATGGCAAAAAAGAAGGGGTTACTCAAACGAGGGAAAGCGGGGCAAGCAGAGCGTCGAGATCGGTATCAGCCAGCGAGGCGGGTGTGGGCACGCCGGTAAAGAGCGCCCACGTCTCCGTATGCCCGGTGGCTTCGCCGGGGGCGAGCGTGCGCAACGGGCCGAGCGCCTCTACCTCCAGCATCTCCGAGTCGGTGAAGGTTTCAAAATTACAACCGAGGTCGGGGTAAGTTTCGTCGGCGAGGGCTTCGAAGGTCTTTACAAAAAGCGTGTCGCCATTGTGGTAGGCGGCCCACGGCTGCGGCAGGAAGAGGCCGAGCTTGGCGAGCCTCGTCTCCGCCGAGCACTGGCGCAGGCTCAGGTAGCGCGTGCCAAAGCGCAGGCGCGGGTCGGCAAGGTCGGTATACGGCCACGGGACGATGACGCGCCGGGGCAGCAAATCGCGAGGGTGCTCGCCCAGCGGCGGCTGGGGCAGCACCAGCACGCCGCCCGGGGCCATCACGCTCAGGCCCCACGAGGCCACGGCGATCGGCTCCGTCCCTTCATTAATGAGGCGGTGCCGAAGGGTGACGCCGCTGCCTTGCTCGGCCAGCTCCACCTCCAGCACCTTGCGGATGCCCCATGGCGCGGTCGGCGCGTTCTCAAGGCGCACGCCCCGCTCCGTGCGTTGGTAAGCCACGGCAGCATTGTCCGGGAGAAGCGAAAGCGGCCCCTCGGGCGCAGCCCAAAGCCGGTGGCCCCCGCGAATGCACCAGCTCGCCTCGCCCGTGCCGCCGAGCTGCTCGTCGTAGATTTTAAAGACATTAGGCCCACCCCCCGCGCGGTAGGAGAGAATGCGCGGCCCGACCTCCAGGGTGATGAGCAGCTCCGCATCGCCATTGGCGAGGCGAAGGTTGCGGTTCCAGCCGCCGAATGGGGTGATTTCTGGCTCCATCTTCTTCTGGCTGCGGAGTTTAGGGGCGGGCTCCGGGGGTGGCAAGGTAAACAGGGGGGCATGAAATGCGTACTTGCCGGGCTTGACACCCGTGGCCCCGCGGCAACACTTCCACCTTCATGGCTACCCCTCCGCTTTCCGACGCGCTCTTTCGCGAAGTTGCCCCCGGCTTCTTCCGCGTGCTCACGGGGAGCGCCGCCGGCTTGTACCTCGACGCGCTCGACCGCATCGGCCTCGCCGCGCGGGATAACCCCGCGGGTATGGATCGCGATGATGCGCTCGCCCTTGTGGAGCAAGCCGTGGAAGCCCACCGCGACACCCCGCTGGAGGAGGGGGCCCCCGCGCTCCCCGCCCGCGAGCGCGCCCGCCTCGCGCTCGACCATCTGCGAGATACCGGCTGGCTCGAGGAGGAAGAGCGGAGCAACTGGCAACGCCTCATCCACTTCCACCCCAACGGGCTCCACCTTCTCCAGACGCTCCACCGCATCGCCTACCCCGGCGCGCTGGTCTTCTCCGACCGGCTCGTGAGCGTCTGCAACCTCCTCGCCGGGCATGAGAACCCGGAGAGCGACCCCTTCCCCAAAGAGCCGTGGCAACATGTGGAGAGCTGCATCGCCGCGTTGCAGGAGGGGATCGCCGAGCTGCGCGGTATGCAAACCGCCATCGAGCGGCACACCCGCCGCCAGCTTGCCACCGCGACGTTGCGGGAGAATTTGACGATCCTTTTCGACCGCTTTGCCGAGCAGATCGGCCGGGCCTGCTACGCCGAGCTGGTGCGCGCCCGGCTGCCGCTGCGGCTTGCCGAAGCGCGCCGCCGCGTGGAGGAGCTGGTGTGGGATGTGCCCTTGCAGGAGCTGATGCGCGAGGAAGTATTGCGCCGCCACGCCTCCCTCTCGCCCGAGGCGGCAGCCCAACACGTCCGCTCGCGGCTCGAGGAGTTGGCCGGGCTCTTGCAGCTCGTCGTCCCCGTGGCCGATGCGGTGGACCGCCGCACCGCCGAGTTTACCCGCCGCTCGCTCGCCCGCTTCCGCTACCTGCAAGAGACGGCGAGTGAAAACCGCAGCCACGTGCAGACGTTCTTCGAGCAGCTCAACCACCACTTCGCCGGGCAACGCCTTGGCGCGGTGGATGAGGAGGCGCTGGAGATCCCCGCCATCCGCCTGCATGAGACGCGGCTGCCTGCGGGCGTCCATTCCCTCTACACCCCGCGCCTGCGCCGCTCGCTCGGGGAGATCGAGCCGCTCGATGAAGCCGCCACCGAGTATGAGCAGGACGCCGCCCTCCTGCGCCTGCAAGGCGCCATGCGCGACTCGCTCACCGTAGGCCGCGCCAACCGTTTTATTGATAACATCCTCCCCGAAGAGGGCGCTCTCTCCTCCGAAGAAATCCCCCTGCATTGCGAGGAAGACCTGGCAGACCTTATCGCCTGCCTCCTGCACTCCGGCGCGGCCGATGCGCGCTACCGCGTGGCCGTGCCCCGGCGCGAGGAAGATGCCGACCGCGCCCTTTACGATGCCCACCTCTCCTACCGGGTGGAGCGCTTTACCCTCTCCCGCAAATGAGCACCGACTTCTCACCCTCCACCCCCGGCCTCTTTGCCCGGCTGGCCGACCACGACCGCGAGCGCCTTGGCGAAGCGTGGCGCCGCCTTCTTTCGCACGGCGCGATCCTCGGCTTCGAGCCTGCGCATAACGACCTTTACCACTGGGCCCACCTCAACCGCGAGTGGCTTAACGACATCGCCGCGCTCTCCGGCTTCACCTTGTTTTGGGACCACCCGCAGCGCTTCGTGCAGGCCGTGCCCGAAGGGGGCGACTTTACCCTGCGCCTTAAGCTCGATGCCACGCTCGTCCTGCTCACCCTCTGGTATGAGTTCGACACCGCCCTGCGCGACCGCAGTGAGACGCCCCCCATCCGCCTCAGTGTCGGCCAGCTCAACGATGCCTTGCGCACCAAGTTTGAGCCGTTGCGCCGCCACCTCCCCAGCCCCACCCGCCTGCGCGAAATCCTCGCGCTCGCCCAGCGCAAGAGCCTCCTGCGCTACCACCCGGCGGATGATCCTGCCGAAGCGGGTATCGAGCTTTTCTCCACCCTGCGCCAGGTCATCCCCTTCCAGGACCTTGCCGAGTGGAACCGCCACGCCGAGCGCCACCTTGCCGCGGCCAATGACACCCCCGCCGCCGCCGAAGACGAAACCGACGCATGAACCCCCGCTCCATCCGCCTCACCCGCATCCACGCGCTTAACTGGTACGGGTATAAAGACTCCATCCCCGTGGATGGGAACCTCCTGCTCGCAGGCATCACCGGCTCGGGCAAATCCATTTTGATGGATTTGATCCAGTTCGTCCTCGTGGGAGATCTGCGCCTGGTCCGCTTTAACCAATCGGCCACGGGGGACCGTTCGGACCGCTCGCTCAAAGGATACGTCCTTGGCGATACCAAGCAGGAGGAGGCGGGCGTCACCCAATACATGCGCGATGCCGCCATCACCTACGTGGCCCTCGAGTTTACCTGGCCCAACGGCAAGCGCGCGGAGACGTGGGGCTTCCGCGTCGAGTTTGCCGGAGCGGGTGAAACGCAGGGGCGCACCACCCCTTTCTTCATCCCCGCCGCGCTGGAGCGGAGCGCCTTTTTGGATGAGGAAAAGCGACCACTCGACTTTGCCGCCTTCCGCGCGTTGGTGGAATCGCAGACCGGGCGCGAAGGCGTGCGTGGCCGCATCTACGGCGAGCTGAGCGAGTACCTCTCGCAGATGTCGCAGCCCGCGCATTTGAATTTTGATCGCAACGTCCTCCGCTCGCTTTTGCCGACGGCGATGTCGTTCACCTTCATGCAGAGTTTTAATGACTTCTGCCGCCGCTTCATCCTCTCGGCAGACCGGATCGACGTGCGCGACGTCACCGAGAGCTACCGCGCCTTCTCCCGGTATGAGAAAGAGTTGATCGACCTTCGCGACCAGCACGAGCGCCTGCGCGGCATTTGCGAGCGCTACGAGCGCCACGGCGGCCTGCGGCAAGACGCCGCGCTTGCCCGCTACCTCGAGGCCGAGCTGCGCCACCGCCACGCCGCAGAGCGCCTTACGCAAGCCGAGGCCGAGCTGGAGCGCCTGCGCGAAGCGTGCCAAACCGAGGAAACGCGCCTCACCGAGCTGGAGAAAGAAATCCCCGCCCTGCGCGACGAGGTTGATCGGCTTAAACAAAGCATCGGCGAAACCCCCGAAGGCAAACTTTACCAAGAGTACAAACGCCAAAACGCCCAGAAAGTGCAAGAGGTCGCGCGGCTCAAAGAGCGCGGCAGGAGCGTTGAGGAAGAGCACCAGCGCCTCGTGCGCAGCGCTCGGGAGTGGTGCGCACAGGCCGCCGGGCTCTCCGTTGCGCCAGACCCCGCCGCCCTGCGCGAGGTGGAGCGCGCGCTCGCCAAGCTGGAGCAAGAGGGCGCTGCCGCCTTTGCCTTTACCGCGCCCGCCTTTGCCGAGGCCGCGCGCAAGCTCGCCGGAGCGCTGGCCCAGAACATCGCCCCTGCGCAGCGTCGCCTTGCCGAAGTGCGCGCCGAGCTGGGGCGGCGGCGCGAGGAAGTCGCCGCGCTGGAGCGGGGGCGGCTCCCCATCGCCTCGCGGCTGCTCGATGCCATTAACGCCGCCCTCCCGCCCCGCCGGGGCGAGCCCGCTGCGCGCCACCTGCGCGAGCTTTGCGAGCTGCGCGAGGAAGACGAGCGGTGGCGCCCCGCCGTGGAGATCGCCTTTACCCGGAAGTTTGCCGTCGTCGTCGCCCCGGAGGATTACGACGCGGCGGAGAAAATCTACCACCAGCTTCGGGAGGAGGCGCGTGGCGAGTCGCTCCTCAACCCCGAGAAGGCGCTCCAGCTCAAGCGCAAGGCGCGGCCCGACTCTCTTGCCGCCCGGCTCCAGTGTACGCACCCCGTGGCCGAGGCGATTGTAAGCCACCTCTTTGGCGAGCTGGTGTGTGTGGACAAGCGCGAGGAGCTGCGCAAGCACCATGCCGCGATTCTCCCCGATGGGTTTGGCATCCGTGGCGCGTTTGTGGAGCGCCCGCGCCAATACGATAACCTCCCCAGCGTGGGCAGCCGTGGCTTGGAGCAACAGCGCGCGTGGAAAGAGCGCGAAGCCGCCGCCCTCGCCGCCGAAGAGCGCACCCTGCGCCCCGGTGTAGAGGCTGCCGAGGCCGTCCTTGCCGGGGCCGCCTTCCAATGGCCCGCCACTTTGGCCGAAGCCGTGGCCGGCTTGCGCCGCCTCCCCGAGCTGGAGAAAGAGCTGGCCGACGGCATCGCCCGGCTCAACCAGATCGACCGCGCGCGGTTTGATGATCTCACCGCCCAGCAAGCCGAGCTGGAGACGCGCCTCGCCGCCGCCGAGCAGGAGCGCCGCTCGCTCGACCAGAGCGAGCAACGCAGTGCGCTCCGCTTTAAGGAAGGCGAGATGGGCCAGCTCCGTAGTGAGGAAGGTGAGTTGAAAGCCCGGTTTGCCACAGTGACTGAAGCGCACGATGTCTCCGCCTCGCTGCCGCGCTTGGAAGAGCTGCGCGCCGAGATGTTGGAGAAATACCCCGCTGTGGAAGTAGCCGCCGCGCGCTTTCACGACCGCACCGCCGAGTGGGAGGGGGATGCTCGCACCCTCTGGGCCGAGCTGGTAGCCGCCCGGCGCGAGCTGGCCATCCGCCACTGGAAGTTTACCGACCTACCGATCGATTCGGAGAAAAACAGCGCCTACGAAAAGCCGTTCCGCGCGTTGGAAGAGAGCGAGATCCCCGACTACACCGAGAAAGCCACGCGCGAGCGGCGGAGCTGGGAGCAGCTCTTCCGCACGCAGGTCTTGGAGAAGCTGCGCCACGCGCTAGCCGAGGTCGAGAACACACGGCTCTTGCTCAACGGCTACCTCAAGCAGCCGGTGGGGAATAACCGCTACCGCATCGTCAAGTGGGAGAACCCGGACTTCGCCATCTACCACCGTTTGCTGGAGGCGAGCGCCCTCGCGCATGAAGACGAGCTCTTCTTCGAGCAGGCCGACGCCACGCTCAAAGAAACCGTCGCCTCCTTCCTGCGGCTCCTCGTCGAGCAGCCCGATAGCGCCGAGGCCGGGCGGCTTCTGGATTACCGCTTCTACTACGACTATGACATGGAGGTCGATGACCTCGACTCCGAGGGCGACGTGCGCGCCACCTCGCGGGTGGACCGGCAGAGCGGCAAATTCAGCGGCGGGGAGAACCAGTCGCCCTATTTCGTCGCCATCCTCGCCAGCTACCTGCGCGCCTATAAGCGGCATGATACCCGCAGCAAGCTCGCCTCGCTCTCGCTCGTGCCGATTGATGAAGCGTTCTCCAAACTCAGCGGCGAGCGCATCAAAGACTGTATCACCAAGCTCAATGGGCTGGGGCTGCAAGGTGTCTTCTCCATGAGCACCGGCAACATCCCGTATGCCTTCGAGCATTGCGACAGCTTGGTCGTCGTCTCCAAAGAAGAGCGCCGCACCGCCAAGCGCCCGCAGGTGCGCAACATCCCCGTCACCCTCCACAAAGACAGCCCCGAAGCCCGCCGCCTGCTGGGTATCGAAGAGTAGGGGTGTCGATAAGCGCCAAACGCCAAAGCTATAGAGGGCTACAGCACTGCCTGCTTTCCATGCAGGCTCCGCTGTAGCCCTCCGCCGCTTTCGTATGCAGTACGCGCCTTCGATTTTAAAAAGGAGTTTCCTCTTCCAATCGGCTTCTTTATTTTGGATTGACTATACGTATAGGCTATGCGTAAAGTCACCTCAATGCCCCCCACTGCACCGCCCTTGCCCGGCGCAAGCCATGCCCCCCATGGCGTTGCTTGCCCTGCTGCTGCTCCCGCCCGGCGGCGAGCCTTGCTGTGTGGCCTGAGCACCCGCGCGGTGACGCTCTTTCTCGAGCCGCTGCTGGCCGCGCGCGATGCCACCGGCTTCGCGCTTGCCGAAGCGCTCGAAGTTGTCGGCGTCATCGAGCCCGATGCCGAGCGCACCGCCGCCTTCGAGGCTCGCTACGGCCTCCCTCTACGCCGGTTTGCGCCCGAGGAATGGGCCGCTGCCTTGCGCGAGACCCGGCCCGATCTTCTCCTCGTCGCCGTGCCCGACTACCTGCACGAAGCCTACATCCTCCGGGGGCTGGAGGCCGGGCTCGACATCGTTAC
>JBBCKB010000036.1:0-7772 GCA_037189965.1 Chthoniobacteraceae bacterium
ACGCCGGGCACCAACCCACGGCGCTCGCAAATCATTGTAAACACTTAACTCAAAAGCGCTCTAGTGTCCTGTCAGACAAGTAATTGAAATAATTCCGAGGTGATTTTTTGAATCTCCAAGGCGCGAGTAAGGGCGGTATCTGAAGATACCGACCGCACGAGCAACGCTGGAGATTCGGAAAAGCATCCGGAATTATGAAAAGTAATTAGCTGACAGGACACTAGTAAACCCCGCTCTCCCGCGCCTTCTCCAGCTCGGCCTTCGCCTCGGCAAGCTTGCCCGGCTGGAGGAAAAGCGCCACCGCTGTCGCCGCCATTACCTTACCCGCGTGCAGCATCCCCTTGTGCGCGAAGGGCGTCTTTCCCTGCGCCACGGCCTGCCAGCTATGCGGCTGCGTGCCAAGCGCCCAGACGGCGCTCCGGTATTGAGCCGTCGGCACCACCCAGCTTACATCCCCCACATCCGTAGACGCCGGGTGGATACTCATATGCGGCCGATAGGGCGGCAACGCCTCCGCCACATCGCCCGCCCCCCCATTTTCGGGGATGCGGCGGTTGCTTCGCTCCTCCTCCGGTAAAGTCGTACGCACCTCGGCCGCAAACGCCCGCTCCTGCGCCGAAACCTCCGGCAGCCCCAGCGCCTCCAGCCCTTCCTGCATGAGCCGCTCCACCACGGTGTTGGGGATGATGTTGAGATAGCGCGCTCCTTCCTCAATGCGCACCTGCGTCCCCGTCATCAACGCCGCCCCGCGCGCGATATTGCACACCCGCTCCGCAACATCCGCCACCTGCCCCCCCTTGGGCGAGCGGATCTGGTAGCGCACCGCCGCACGAGCCTGCACCACGTTGGGGGCATTCCCCCCCGTATCGAAAATCGCGTAGTGGAGCCGCGCCTCCTGCGGAATGTGCTCGCGCAGGTAGTTGGAGCCCACGTTGGTAAGCTCCACCGCATCGAGCGCGCTGCGCCCGGTATGCGGGCTCTTGGCCGCGTGCGCACTGCGCCCGGTGAAGAAAAACTCCAGCGCCTGCGTCGCCAGCGTGGAGGCCGAAAAAACGTAATGCTCATCACTCGGGTGCCAGGTGATTGCGGCATCCACATCGCGGAACAACCCCGCCGCCACCATCAGCACCTTGCCACCGCCCCCCTCTTCCGCCGGGCAGCCGTAGTAGCGCACCGTGCCCTCAATCCCCGCCTCGGCCAGATAATCGCGCGTGGCCACCGCAGCCGCCAGCGCCCCCACGCCCAGCAAGTTGTGCCCACATCCATGTCCCGGCCCACCCGGCAAGAGCGGCTCCTCCGCACAAACGCCCGCCCGCTGGCTCAAGGAAGGCAACGCATCGTACTCGCCCAAAAACCCGATCACCGGGCCACCCCCGCTCCCCGCCGTGGCGACAAACGCCGTCTCCACCCCGCCCGCCCCACGCTCCACGGCGAAGCCCCACTCCTCCAGCACCCGGCAAAGCCGCTCGGCAGCCGCCCGCTCCTCAAAGCGCAGCTCGGGCTCCTCCCAAATCGCATCGCTCAGGGCGATGTATTGGTCTTTACGGACATCAATCAATTCGGCAAGGCGAAGGGCAGGACTCATGGGGCAAATGTTTCAGTGTGTAAGGTAAATTTTTCCAGCGCGTGGGGGTTGATCTCGTAGCCGATCCCCGGCCGTTGCGGCACCGCAAGCTTCCCGGGAGAGCAAAAATCGACCACCGGCTCCACAATATCCTCCGCAAACGAGCGCGAAGAAGCCGAGGTATCCCCCGCAATCGAAAAACCGGGCAGCGAGGCGATAGCAATGTTATGCGCCCGGCCAATGCCCAGCTCCATCATCCCCCCACACCAGACGGGCACACCCTGCTGCTGGCAAAGATCGTGGATCGCCACCGCATGCGCCAGCCCGCCCACCCGGCCGATTTTGATATTGATCGTCCGGCAGCTCCCCAGCTCCAGCGCCTTGCGGGCGTCTGCCAGCGTGTGGATGCTTTCATCAAGGCAAACCGGCGTCTCCAGCTCCGCCTGCAACCGGGCGTGGTCGATAATATCGTCATGCGCCAGCGGCTGCTCGATCATCAGCAGGCCAAAAGCATCCAGCTCGCGCAGACGCGGCAGGTCGGCCAGCGTGTAAGCCGAGTTGGCATCCACCATCAAGGGCAGCCCGGGCCCGAAGCGCCCGCGAATCGCCCCTACCGGCTCCACATCGAAGCCCGGCTTCACCTTGATCTTGATCCTCCGATACCCCTCGGCCACAAATTTTTCCACATTCGCCAGCACCGCCTCCACCGTCGGCTCGATCCCGATACTCACCCCCACCTCGATCTCCCCGCGCGTCCCCCCCAGCAAGCGCGCCAGCGGCTCGCCCTTTTGCCGGGCCCAAAGATCCCACACCGCCCCCTCCAGCGCCGAGAGCGCCATCCGGTTGCCCCGCACCCAGCCAAGTAGCTGCGAAACCTCGCGCGGGTGCTCCAGCGTCTTTCCGAGAAGCGCAGGCACCGCGTAGTCCCGCAAGATGTGCCAAATGGTATCGTTCGTCTCTTCGTTATAGAAGGGGTGTGGGAAAGCCGTGCTCTCCCCCAGCCCGTGGAGCCCACCGCCCAGCACCCGCACCACTACCGTCTCTTTATGGAAAAGACGGCCAAAGCTGGTCTCAAACGGTGCTTTGATAGGCACCCTCATACGGCGAAGTTCAACCCGTTCGATCTTCATCTCTGCGCCGGAGCATGAGCCAAAAGCGCGAAAGGAGGAATGTCTTTCTCCCTGTCATGGCAATAGGGCCCACCTATCGCCACCCCCCGCAAAAAAGAGAAACACCCGGAATGAGGGGCTGCGACGTAGTTCTTCAATAGAACGCAGCCAAATTCGACTTCTCACTATGAGCACACGACTCCACTCCGCACCCAACCACGCCACCTCCCTGCACCCGACTCAAAACGACCTCCCCGAGAAAGCCCGGCGCAAGATGGTGGAACTCCTCAACCAGCTCCTCGCCGATGTGTGCGACCTTCACACCCAAGTCAAACAAGCCCATTGGAACGTGAAAGGGAGCAACTTCATCGCCTTCCACAAATTTCTCGATAAAGTTTACAACGAAGTCGGCGAAGCGATGGACGAAATCGCCGAGCGCGCCGTGCAGCTTGGCGGCACCGCCCTGGGCACCGCCCGCGTGGCAGCCCGCAAATCGCGCCTACCCGAGTACGACCTTGAGATCACCGACTGCGCCGACCACGTCGCCGCCCTCTCCGCTGCCGTCGCCGAGTTTGGCCACTCCATCCGCACCGCTATCGAAAATGCCGAAGATTGTGGCGATGCCGACACCGCCGACCTCTTTACCCAAGTCTCCCGCACGATGGACAAAAACCTCTGGATGATCGAGGCGCACAATCAGGGGCATTAGTTAATGCCGCCTCCGGAGAGGACGCCCGCGAAGCATGGATTGTAGGCCATCTCTGTGAGACGGCAGTCCAACCCCATGGCGTTTCATGGAAACGCCCTACCATTTCCAACCCTCGCACCGAACCTTCAAACGACCTGATGTCGTAATACCAGAGCGGTTTACAGAAAATCGTTGCGGCTACGGAGCCTTCCTCCGGAGCCGCATTTTTGCGTACGCAAAGATGTTACGTTTCGGCCTCATGGCCGTAACAGAGGAGCCCTATTGCCATGGGGCTCATGCATAAACCGCTTGTCTTCGCCATTACCGGGCTGGTGCTGGGAGCCTCCGCCTCTGCCGCCAACTTTACCATCAGCAACTACGTCACGAGCCGCCAGACCATTGGCAACAATGATACCGGCACCGTCACCAGCTCGGGGACGGTACGCATCACCTCGGGTGATAACGAAGCCATCCGCTTCAATGGAGCCACCAGTGGCACCCTCAACAACTCCGGCCTCCTCCTCCAAAGTGCCACCGGGCGCGCCGTCCGCTTTCGGGGCAACGGCACCTACACGATCAACAACTTCAGCGGCGGGACGATCCGCGCCGTTGCCGAAGACGGCATCCAGGCCAATGGCACCGATGCTCCGGCAGCGAATGTAACCATCAACAACTATGGCACCATCGAAGCCACCGGCGGGCAGGCCATTGATCTGAACAACATCCTCACCGGAAGCAACACCGTCAACAACACCGGCCTCATCATCGGCAACATCGCCGATGCCATCCGTACCGGCAGCAACGGCGTCGTCGTCAACTCCGGCACCATCCGCACCGTCCTCGGCCTGGATAACCTCGGCAAAGCCGAAGGGAGCGACGGCATTGATGGGCAGGAACGCTCCGGCTCCTCCATCACTAACTCGGGCCTCATCTCCGGCCGCCACGGCATCACCGGTGGCAAGGGCGACGTCATAGAGCCTAACTACCGCGTCACCATCGTCAACCAACTCGGCGGCGTCATCGAGGGGCGCAACGGCTCCTCCATCAATATCGACAACCTCGACTCGGCCGCCCACATCACCAACTACGGCACCCTCACCGGCACCTATGATGCCACCCTCGGGGCCACCGAGGGCGATGGCGACGGCGTGGATGTCGATGGCGTCATCACCCTCCACAACTATGGCACCATCCGCGGGCTCGGTGGCCATGGCGGCACCAACACCATCGAAGGCATCGCCGCCGGAGGCGGCACCATCGTCAACTACGCAGGGGCCGTCATCTCCGGCCAAGCCACCGTCGGCAACTCCACCAAAGCCAACGGCATCCTCATTGATGACAGCGACGAAGGGAGCGCTGTCGCCGCCACGCACATCACCAACGCAGGCACCATCCAAGGCCATAGCGGCTTCGGCATCAAGATCGTCGGCAGCCACGATAATACCATTACCAACGAGGCAAGCGGCACCATCGCCGCCACGGGCGACCTTGTCATCTCCACCGGCGGCGGCAACGACATCGTAGAGAACCGGGGCTCCCTCGTCGGCGAAGCCGGGCAGCAAGCCGTGGACCTCGGCGCGGGAAACAACATCTTCACCGTTCGTGGCGGCACGGCCTCCATCGTCGGCAACGTCTCGGGTGGCGTGGGCGGGAGCAACACCTTCCACCTCGACCCCGGCGCGGGCAACACCTTCACCTACACGGGCGAAATCTCCAACTTCGCCGCCGTCAACGTCCAGAGTGGCACCGTCACCCTCGCGGGCAACAGCGTCTACACCGGCACCACCACCCTCTCCAGCGGAGCCACCCTCGTGGCAGACAACTCCGTCGGAAGCGCCACCGGCACCGGCCTCGTGGAAGTGCAGGAAGACGCCACCCTCACCGGCAGCGGCACCATCGGCGGAAGCGTCCTCCTGCGTGAAGGCGGCATCCTCGCCTCGCAAAGCGAGCAGGCACTTCGGGTAGAGGGGGGCCTCGCACTGGAGTCCGGCGCACGCTTCACCTTCAGCCTCGCCACGGCCGCGCCCGTGCAGATCGAGGGGCTGCTCTCCATCATCGGTGGCACCCCGGTCCTCGTCGATCTCCTCGGCAACACCTGGGAGGCTGCCACCTACACCCTCCTCACCTTCAGCGAATCCAGCATTCTGGACTTGGGGCAGTTTCAACTCGGGCTCACCCCGGAAGGCTTCACCAGCAGCCTCTTCCTGACGGACAACACCCTTTCGGTAAGGGTGGATGCCGTCCCCGAGCCCTCCGTCTTCCTCCTCAGCAGCGTGTTGCTCGCGGGGGTCATCCCCTTCCTGCGCAACCGCCGCAAGAAGTGGTAGAGGCGGAATCTGGTTGACTACTAGTATCCTAGCGTGCAAAAAAGGGGGTCATCCCATCTATGACACACCCTGCCCGCTTCTCCGGTACCTGGTCTGCCACCCCTACCCCGCTCAAAGACGATCTTTCGCTTGATATCGAGGCCCTTCCCCGGCTCGTCGCACACCACCAGCGGCTTCCGGTGGAGGGCCTTTTTCTCGCCGGCACTTGTGGCGAAGGCCCATGGCTGCGCGATGCCGAGCGCCGCGAGCTGGTGCGCGGCGTCGCCGCTGCCGCGCAAGGGAGCCTCAAGCTTGCCGTCCAGGTTTCCGATAACTCCGCGCCCCGCATCCTCGATAACATCGACCGCGCGCGCGAAGACGGAGCCCAGCTCGCCATCCTCGCCGAGCCGTTCTTCCTCCTCAACGCCACCCCCGAGCACCTCGCCCGCCTCGTGCGCGAAGTCGCCGAGCGCTCCGCCCTGCCGCTCGCCCTCTACTACCGGGGCAAAAACGCCAAAGTCCCCTTCCCCCCCGAGACAGCCGCCGCCCTCTGCGAGCTGCCACAGCTCATCCTCGTCAAAGACAGCTCGGCAGACCCCGCCTTCCGCGATGCCGCCCTCTGCGCCCGGGGCAAAAACCCGGCGCTCTCCCTGCTCAATGGCGATGAATTCCAGTGCGCCGCCTACCTGCAAGCCGGGTACGATGGGTTGATGCTCGGCGGGGCCATCTTCAACGCCGCCTACTGCGCCCGCCTGCGCGAAGCCGTGGCCACGGGCGACGCCGCCGCCACCGCCCGGTGGGATGAGGCGATCCGCAAGATCAACTTCACCATCTACGGCGAAGGCATCGCCTGCTGGCTCACCGGCCTCAAGTACCTGATGGTACGCCTCGGCATCTTCACCACCGAGCGCAACCACCTCCGCTACCCCCTCACCCCCGAGTGCCGCGCCGCCATCGACGCGCTCGTCGAAAGCGGGGCCATCTTCGAGCCCGTGGCGTAGCGGCTAGTATTACTACGGTAAGCTGCCCCCGAGAGGACGCCCGCGAAGCGTGAATTGTAGGCCGTCTCTGTGAGACGGCAGTCCAACCCCATGGCGTTTCACAGAAACGCCCTACCATTTCCGACCCTCGCACCGAACCTTCAAACGATCTAACGTCGTAATACTACGGCAGCTTGTAAACCTCCAGCCCCGGGTGGAGGTAGATCACCGTATCCCGCTTGCGCTCCCAAAGCGGCGGCTGCTTGGCCCGTAGCGTTTCATAAAGCGCGCGGGCCTGCTCAAACTTATCCTCGCCCCCTTTCTGCGGGCGCAAGCTCCGGCGAAAATAGCGGCCGTAGGAGCTCTCTGAGAGCACCACGTGCGTCACCCCCGCCTCCCGCAGCGCCTCAAGGCTCCCGAGCTTCTCCACGTTTTTACCGACGATACGCGGCAACAGCTTCGGCTGGTAAGGGAGAAATTTGGAGCGCTCCTCTGCGGGGAGCATCACCTTGCGGTCTTGTGCCAGCACCGCATCGGGCAGCTCGGTATTGAGCCATTGGGTAAGCTCCGCAAGATCATCGTGGCGGTAGGCGCGTACATACTCCACCAGCGCCGGAAGCTGCCCCCCCACCAGCACCAGTAGCAGCGCCGCAGAGGCACCGCGCCCCAGCTTCCAGCGCTCGCGCAAAGAAGCCGCCCCCATCCCCACCGCGCAGAGGAAAAGCGCCGTCGCCGGGAAGAAGTAGCGGTCATTTTCCTTGGGCGAGAAGGAAAGCAGCACCATGTAAACCACCGGGAAGAGGACCACGAGCCAATCTCCCCCCGAAAGCTCCCGCCGCCGCTGCCAGCACCGCCAGTAAAACCACCCCAGCACCGGCCAAAGCAGGAAGAAAACATTCGTGCGAAACACATCGAAATAAACCGCGTGGGGCACCGAACGCGTAAGCCCCCTCTGCCCCTCAACCACGAAGCCGACCTCGCGCGAGAAGCTCTTGCGGAAGGTGTTTGAGTCCAGCAACAGCGGGAGGTTTACCACCGCGAAAAGCGCCACCCCCACCGCCACAAAAAGCAACACCCCCCAGAGCCGCCGCCCCCGGGGCAACCGCAACGGCAGAAGCACGAGTG
>JBBCKB010000037.1:0-27365 GCA_037189965.1 Chthoniobacteraceae bacterium
GTCGCCCCCTTCATAGGCTTTGGGGTTGATTCCTAACAATGCCTCTTGTGCATACGTTAGCCCAAGGCCATCAGACACCACGGTCTGCGGGTTAAGACCAAGTTGCCCAAAGTATTTCCATTCCCACCAGTCGGAAATCCCATTCTCATCAGTGTCCTCATGATACATCGCCAGCACCCCCGCTTCGTCCAAGCTATCAGCGTGGAGTTTGACCTCGCGAATGCCTCCGCGGAATTGGAACACGTCGTACCTCCCTAATAGCAGGAGTGAGTTGTTAGTCACACTTGCATTAATGCCGCTCACGCTTCCAACCAAAGCCCCATCGAGGTAGAGCTTTGCAGCCCCATTCGCGCTCCGGGTAAAAGCAACGTGGTGCCATTTACCGTCTCTAAAAACCTCCGATTGGTCAACTGTCGGGGACATGTTATTGGTTACCCCGTTGGCAGAAATCCGCACCAAAATCCCCCGATACCATCCTGCTCTAAGCGATACCGTAAAGCCGGCACCATGAGGTCCCTTTGACAAAAATGGATACCAATGTTCGTCTGCTTCGAAAGGAGCCCCCGGATCAAGCCTCACAAAGGCAGAGGCCGTTATTTCCCCATCCGCAAACTGCAACGACGGCGAGTTCTCGACCCGTACGTAATGGTTCGAGCTAACTATCGTTAGCTCCTTCCACCCATTGCTACCTGTTACCCATGGCGCTCCCCCTATTGCCGTACCATGGTTGCCAACCGCACTATGATCCATGATTGCCGTTCCCACCCCTTCGTTCATACGCAAGTGCGTGACCAAGCGGGAGGTGGTTGCCTCAAAAAGCACGGGGCCAGCGGTACCGGAGGTGGCTGCAATTTCACTGACAATCGCTTCTCCGTTGGATTGCTGGTAATAGACAGAGGCCTTTCCGTTCGTTCCAGTAAACAAGGAGACAGAGGTTTCCGAAGCTGTTCCCGTATCGACCAAAGCCAACTTTCCGCCTCCGGTCGAAACCGTGAAAGTTACAGGAGCGTTCCCCAGGGGGGCACCCAACGCATCGGTAACCAGAGCCACCAATGGTCGACTCAAAAAGCCCCCCGGAAGGCCTGCCTGCCCATCTCCAGAGTCTTTAAGAATCAGCGGTCCACCTTCCTCCTCTTCACTGAAGGAACTGAACCGACTTTGAACCCCGCGGCGGATAGTCGGTTCCTCATTCTGAATGCTCCTATCGGAAAGCGGAGCTTCGGTTGCCCCGTTACCAACCCCTGCTCCCCGGCTTGGAACATCGTCAGGCAGGTCATCTACGCCTTCTCCAAGGTTAAAACTAAAAACCATCTTTAACTGGCCTTTGTTTACCGGAGCATCGTCCTCCTCCAGCAAAGACTGAGGGCTCCACGGATAGTCATAGGGCCAATCCACGGGGTACCCGAGTTGAATGAGATTGGATCGGGTATCGTATCCCACTCCCAACAAGCGGTCGTAAAAAGGCGTGGCAATCGCCTTTAGTTGGCCGAGATTTATCGAAACATCGTCCGCAATCGACAGGTTTGAATTCACCTCAGACCCTAGTCCCGATGTCGCCGAGAGCGTGAAGATATCCATCAATTCCTCGATCTCGGCTCCCGCACCTCCCGGAAGCACCTCATCCAGATGTTCCTTGGCCTGCATTGCCGCCTCTTTAAGCTCACCAAAGTTGGCAGGTTCACCTTCCTGCGCCAAAACCACCTCGTCCAAAATAATCTCCCGCGGATCTCCCCACCAAGCGGGCAGCCCCGCCATGAGTACCGAGATTCCAACTAAGAAAAGAGCCAGGACGAAGACAATACGTTTCATGGTGGAAGCAGTTTCCTGAGAGGCTGATGACTAATCTGCAGAATGGAGAGCCTCCCATGTAAGCAAGCTACAAGTGGAACAAACCCTCCTTTCCATATTTTTCTAATACGATCCATCGTGGCTAGCGATACGAAAAACCTTGGGCGATCAGCCGACGAAAGGAAGTCAATGTCAGATGGCGGGTCACCAGCTCTCCTGGCTCCGTAAACTCCTCCACCGCGATCTCTGTAGGCTCCGAATCCGGCACCGTGGGGTTCACCCCCAGCGCATACTCAGGCAAGTTTGGCAACCCATCCGAGTCTGGGTCAGTTCTATTTCCGATGATTTCTGTAGCCGTCTCCTTTCCAGAATGTCGGTCCCGCCAGATTTCAAGGTCTGATTCCAGCTGCGCATTCACCAGTAGTGTCAGCGTCTTTACGTCCCATGCATTGCCGTCTGATGCACGTATCGCCACCGAATAGCTGCCTACTTGGTTCTCGCCCGGGTTCCAATCTAGATAAGCCGAACCATCAGGCAATGGAGTAAAACCCGCCGTCGCCAGCAGCGCACCAGCAGATAGCTCCACGGGAGCCTCCACCAAATTCGGCGTATGAGGATCATCGCCAAGCACTTGCTTCGGGAGAAAATACTCCAAAGCCAAGTCTGGCATCGGATGCACGGTGATCATATCCGGCTCCATGTCGACTGACTCTTGAACCCCATCTATCTTATATTGTACCGTGGCACCCACATAATATCGCTCTCCGAGCGCCCCAAACCCACCCAAGCCCGGTGCGGGAATGATCAACCACTTAACGGTCTGCGCGGCACCACCGGCAACCCCACTTGGCATTACCTCCGGCTCCTGCAAGCAATAGAAAAAGCGTGGCCCTGCTTGGTCTGGCACCATCGTCGCCGTCACCGCATTGCGATCTTTGTCGTGGAACTTTACCACCACCTGCAAATCGGCAATCGCCGTGTCCGGCATCCCGTTTGTAATGGACATTCGCGCTTCAAATGCCTGCAGCTCAAACGTCATTTCCTGAAGAATCTCAATCTTCACCCTCGCGCAAACTTCGCCTGCAGCCATTGCAAATGAAGCACTTAGAACGATCGCTAAGAAAACCAAAAAACCCGAAGCCACCCTTTTCCATGGAGAGAAAGCAATAGCCAAACCCCTTTCTTTCCCTAGGCAGATCATTTGTCATTGATAGCCGCTTCTGTCGCGTCCGATCAAGAATAAATAAAAATATAACATTGCCATCCACCTGAGAGTATTACGAATCACATACTCCGTTAAATGCAACATACTAAGCACCAACCCCTTCGACGCCGCCTCCCCTCCACAAAAAACCAAGCAGTGCCCCCGGCTTGCTCTTTGCCCTCGCTGCCGTGGCCCGAGTGAAAGTGGCCCGAGAAGCCGTCGAAGAGGAGCAGATCCGTTTGGCAGGCGTGGCTGCGCATCCATTATGGGGCAAAAAACGAAGTGAAGTTGCACGTTTGCCTGGATACAAAGACGCAGCCCCTACCACAGCAAATGGAAGAAAGGCAGATATCTATCCACGCTTCAAGGTTGACCCCGCCTGCGAAGACTTTCTGACCGCGGTGGCTTTCCCTAACTTACGACCCATTCCCCTTATCGTTGCCTGAGCCACGCTTCTTTTCAAACAACCATTTAGAGAAAATACGAACAAAGACCTCTCCCGCAAGTGCAGACACAATAAACCCAACCGGCAAAATCACTAGTAGAAAAAACCAGTTCTGATCACCTCGCCCCTCCAAATTTAATAAATTAATCGTCACTAAAACAAAACAACACACCAAACAAAACAATCGAATTAAAACTATTACATCCCTTCTTTTCATAGCAATCACTCCTCGCGTCGGGCCAAAAGGAACGGGGCAATGGGGTTAATGTTTGACGGGCTGTTGCCCAAATGATTCAGCCAAGTAGAATGTGGGATTTGAGGGAAGCATCAAAGCTCATCTGTCACTTTCCGAATAATAGGCCCTTGATGTTGTGGGATCAAACATTAACGTAATTCCGCCACCATTCGATGCCCGTCTCTCGTAAACCAAAACCCTTGGAAGAGGCAGATAGTCGTCCACGGCACGCTCCTCCTCAGATCGTCCTACTGTAAGGAGCAAATCCACTTTAGTAACACCCCTCTTTTCAAGAAACGTCCATCCTCGTTGGGTGGCGTAAGCTTTCAAAACATCCTCGGTAATTTTCAACTCAGCAAATCTTATCCAACCAAATACCTTTCCAAAGACTCGATAAGATACGTCCGTCGCTTCTTCAGGCAACCAATCCGGCCGGTCTGTTCCTTCACCGGTTTGATTTGTAAATCTTATAAATAGCCAAAAGAAGAGAACACCTAACGCCCCTGCTAAACTAGAGAGAATCACAACCTTCAATCTAGAAATGGCTTTAAGATTCATGCCATTAACATTGGCATTCCATGTTCAATTTATAATTTAGAGAACACCATTCGATCAATTGAGATTGTCAATAGTCAAAGCCGTTGGATGCAAACCCTACCTGCCGAATAACCTTCGGTGGGCTTCTTGCAGGTAGCGGTCGGTCATTCCTGCGAGATAGTCGCAGATGGCGCGGTGGTGGCCGTCGGTGGCGATGCGGCGGCTTGCCCCTTCGCCAAGGAGGGTGGGGTCGGCAAGGCAAGCGTCAAACAAATCGCGGAGCATGTTGCAGGCGCGTTCGTTAAGCTCTGCAACGGTGGGGTGGAAGTAGAGGTTTTGGTAGAGGAACTTCCTCAACTCGCGGTTGGCCTGCGCGAGCGCGGGGCTGTAGCCGATAAGCGCCACTCCCTCATGCCGCACTTGCGCGACGGAGGTGATGCCCCGCTCCTCCAACGCCTTGTGGCTGGTCTGGATAACGTCTTCGACCTCCCGGTCGATCAAACACCGGATGATGTAGGCCCACAACTCCTCGCCTTGCAGACCGGGGTGCCGCCCCTCGATCTCGCGGCGGGTGCTGCTCCAAAGCTCGACGGCCTCAAGCTGCCGGGGGGTGATGAGCCCGGCATCAAGCCCGTCATCCAAATCGTGGCTGTAGTAGGCGATCTCGTCGGCAATGTCGGCGACCTGTGCTTCCAGCGAGGGGTTGGTGTAGCTGGCAGGCTCCGCCCCGGCGTCCGCCGGTAGCGGGGGCTCAAACCGGGTGCGGTGTTTTTGCAACCCTTCGAGAAGCTCGTAAGTGAGGTTTAGCCCTTCAAAGGCGGGGTACTTCTTCTCCAAATGCTCGAGGATGCGGAGGCTCTGGGCGTTGTGGTCGAACCCGCCGTGGCCAGCCATTTTCTCATTAAGGGCGCGCTCGCCCGCGTGGCCGAAGGGGGCATGCCCCAGGTCGTGTCCGAGGGCGATGGCTTCGGCGAGGTCTTCGTTCAACCCCATGGCGCGGGCGATGGAACGGCTGATGGAGACGACCTCCATGGTGTGGGTGAGCCGGGTGCGCAGGTGGTCTCCGGTGCCACTTAGGAAGACTTGCGTCTTATACTCCAGCCGCCGAAACGCGCGGGAGTGGATGATGCGGGCGGAATCCCGCTGGTACTCGGTGCGGTATGGGTGGGGCGGCTCAGGGTGGCGACGCCCGGCAGAGGCAGCGGAGTACTGGGCATAGGGTGCCAGTGTGGCCTCTTCCAAACGCAGGGCGGCTTTGCGGGAGCGGATCACCCCTCCTCCTCTTCTTTGAAGACTTCCTTGCGAAGCTGTTGTCGCTCCTGCCTAGCGGCTTTGCGGAGCATCAAAAGATCAAACAACGCCATGAGGAGCGAAAGGACGGTAAGCCAAAGGCACGCCCCCCACCATGCGAGAAAGAAGAGCGGGTGCCGCCCCAGAAACCCGGGGATGAGCACGGAACCAATAAAGAGCATCCCCATTGCGGCGAGGATGATGAAGAAGAGCACGGTGCGCCGGGCGCGCTGGTCGCGCAAGATGCCGCGGGTGATGGCGGCGACCAGCGAGGCGTTCTTCCCGGCCATGGCTTGAGCCCCGGAGGCTTCCCTACTTGGCGGTAATTCGCGCCGTGGTCTCCGGGTCGAAGAGGTGAACGCGGTCCATATCGATCTCAAACTGGAGGCGGTGCCCCGTCTCGCTATGGTCCATACTTCCTTCGCTGCGGCTTACGATGGTATGCGCGCCGGTCTGAACGTAGAAGTAAGTCTCCGCGCCCATCGGCTCGATCACATCCACCACCCCCTGGAAGCGGCCGCCGCTCGGGCGCTCTACGCCTTGCACGAGCTCCACATCTTCGGCGCGGATGCCGAGTACGACATCCTTGCCCGAGTAAGCGCGCAGCTCGGGGCGGTGGTTGAAGGAGAGCTCGATCGTCCCCCCATCAATCTCCTTGAACGAAATATTATCTCCCGAGGTGCGGATGGAGCCTTGCACGAGGTTCATCGGCGGGCTGCCGAGGAAGCCGGCGACAAAGAGGTTGGCGGGCTCTTTGTAGAGGCGCATCGGCGCATCGACCTGCTGGATGACGCCGTCTTTCATGACGACGATGCGGTCGCCCATCGTCATCGCCTCGACCTGGTCGTGGGTGACGTAGATCATCGTGGCCTGCAGGCGTTGGTGGAGTTTGATCAACTCCGTGCGCATCTGCACGCGCATCTTGGCGTCCAAGTTGGAAAGCGGCTCGTCAAAAAGGAAGACCTTAGGCTGGCGGACAATGGCGCGGCCCACCGCCACGCGCTGGCGCTGGCCGCCAGAGAGCTTCTTGGGCTTGCGCTCAAGGTAGGAGTCCAACCCTAAAATGGAGGCGGCATCCTGCACGCGCTTGTCGATCTCCTCCTTCGGGTACTTGCGCAGCTTGAGCCCAAAGGCAAGGTTCTCATACACCGACATGTGCGGGTAGAGCGCGTAGTTCTGGAAGACCATGGCGATGTCGCGGTCTTTCGGGGGGATGTCGTTGACGACTTTACCGTCAATGGCGACTTCACCTTTGGAGATCTCCTCCAACCCGGCAATCATCCGCAGCGTCGTCGATTTGCCACACCCGGAGGGGCCGACGAAGACGATAAACTCCCGATCCCTGACCTCCAGATTGAAGTCTTCCACAGCGGTGACATCCTTGCCCTTGTCGCCTTTGTAGATTTTGTAAACGTTTTGGAGGGTGACGTTAGCCATTCGGAGAGGATTCGTTAATGCGGGTTTTGGGTGGAGGGGGCAGCATAATTTGGGTGAGGCCAAGGGCAAGCGTATTTGCACTGGTTTTTTGCGAAAGGCTTGTCCGCGAGCGTGGTTCCTGCTCATCCTTGCGCCGTGCTGGAACTTAGAGATGTCTCCTTCCTCGTCCCCGGGAAGCCACAGGAGGTCGTCCTGCTCGGCGATGTCAACGCCACGCTGGCACCGGGGCAGTTTGTCGCGGTAGTGGGCCCTTCGGGCTGCGGAAAGAGCACGCTTCTGAAGTTGATCGCGGGGATCTGCGAGCCCACATTTGGCGAGCTTTGCTGGAACGGTCGCAATCTGGAGACAGAGGGCGACCTCGAGCCTCATGAGATCGGCTATGTGCCGCAATTCTCCATCGCCTATGAACGCCTGAGCGTGGAGGAAAACCTCCGCACCGCGCTACGCCTGCGGGTGGCGGGCCTTTCGGCGGCCGACCGCGAGGCCCGGTGCGCGGCCATTCTGGAGGGCGTGGGCCTCTCGGCCATTGCCGAGCGCCCGGTGGAGGTACTCTCGGGCGGGCAACGACGTCGGCTCGCGCTGGCGTTGGAGATGGTAACAGAGCCCGCCCTGCTGCTTTGTGATGAAGTGACCAGCGGGCTCGACCCCAAAGCGGAGGATGAGCTCGTGGAGCTGCTCGGCGCGCTGGCGCGGGGCGGCTCGCGCATTGTGGTAAGTGTCACTCACTCGTTGCGGCACCTCTCGGCTTACGACACCATCATCGTCCTGCACGGCGGGCAGCTTGCCTACCACGGGCCGCCAGAGCATCTGGAGCATTACTTCCAGATCGACGAGCCTGCCGAGCTTTACCCCCGGCTTTCCGTGCGCAAGCCCGAGGAGTGGCACCGCTCCTGGAAAAAGCACCGGCACGCTTTTGCCCCCGCACCCGCGTTGGCACAGGCGGGGAGCCCCGCATGGTCGGACCCCGAAGCCCCCCACCCCTCCCCCGCCAAGCCGGAGGAGGCCGAGGTACCCGAGCCTCCGCAAGAGCCAGCCCCGGCCCCCGGCGTGCCCGGCTTTGGCTCTCAGTTTGCGACCTTGCTGGGGCGGCGCTGGAAGCTCTTCTTCCGCGATGCCTCGGGCTTCTGGCTCCAAGCGGCGTTGGTGCTGGGGTTTCCGTGTCTGGTCGTCATTTTCGCGCTGGATGGGCTGCCGCAGATTCAGAACCTTTCTCTTGGTTTGAGTGGAGACGTTATCAAACACATTCAAGAAGACGCCGCCTTTGCCGCACAGGCAAGCCGGGCGGGGTCGCTCGTCTCGGGGTTGGTGATGTTCCAAGTTATCCTGCTCACACTCATGGGCTCTAATAATGGAGCGCGGGAGATCGCGGGCGAGCGGCTCATCTTCGAGAAGGAAAAATTTGGCGGGGTGCGCCCCGGGGCCTACGTGGCCAGCAAGGCGGTCTTCCTCTTCACCCTGGTGGCGGTGCAATCGCTCTGGATGGCGCTTTTTGTCAAAACGGTGTGCGGCTTCCCCGGGGAGCTCGGGCCGCAGGCGCTCATGCTGCTGGCCGTTAATGCCGCGATGACAGCCCTTTGCCTCGGCATCTCCAGCCTCGCACGCTCGGCCGAGCAGGCCTCGCTCATCTCCATCTACCTCGTCGGCTTCCAGCTCCCGCTCTCGGGCGCGGTATTGGCGCTGCCCGAGGGGCTGGGGTGGCTCACCCGCCCCTTTATCGCCGCCTACTGGGGGTGGAGCGGCTACTTGCAGACCTTGGTCGATACCCGGCTCTACGATGTCGTGCGCGCCATCTCGCAGACGGTCATCAGCCCCGGGCTGCTCTGCCTATGGGTGCTGGCGGCACATGTCATCCTCGGGCTCTTTCTGGCCTATGCCGGATGCCGCAACTCCCGTTGGCCGCGTTGACATACGGCAGCCCATGCGGTTATAACCGATTCTACCTCCTGGACTTATATGAGAACCGGCCTCGCCCCCCTCGCCGCCACTTTTTGCCTGCTGGCGCACCCCGCCATAGCCCTCCAAATCACCGGTTACAACTCGGCAGTCAACGATCGGTTTGCCTCCGGCTACGCGGGGGCTCCCGTCGCCAACACCTCGCCGCTCTACGCGGCTAAAGACTACGACCTCTCTGGCGTGGGGTGGATAGGTGGGGCCGAGCGGCGCTCCTACGCCATGCTCAGCCCGAGGCACTACCTCGGCACCGTCCATAACACCCCGTACCCGGGCTCCCTTACATTTCAGAAGGCAGATGGCTCCCTCATCACCATCGCAAACCAGTCCACCCAAGCCACTGGGTATGGGGCGGATAATGCGGGCACCCCCGATATGTCACTTGGCACCTTGGTCGCCCCGCTGCCCGAGAGCTCGGGGGTGACTTCCTATGCCATTTATGACGGCCCGCTTACTAATGGGCTGGGCGTACTCATGTACGGCCACGGAGGCCAAACCAACCCCCTCAAAAGCCCGCGCGTAGCGGCCGCCACTCTTGTCACCCCGCCGGTGCCGCCTTACTCGCCAAGCGTAGTCAACACCAGCGTCGCCACCTCGCGCAGTGTCGCCCAAGTCGAGTTGTGGGACTCTTCAAGCCCCCTCTTTGTCCGGTGGACAGACCCCAATGGCAACCCGCAGCTCGCCCTGCTGGGCAATAACTTTGCCTACGGAGGAGACTATAACTTCCACAACTACATCGGCCAGCCCGGCAGCATCGCCGCTATTAACAACCTCATGGAAGACGAAGGGTACGCCCTCCGCTTCGTCGCCCCCGTAGACACCACTTGGACCTCCACCGGAAGCACCTCGCTGGCCACCGGGGCCAACTGGACATCCGGCGGCCCGGGGGCTACCCGCTACCTCGGCTTTGCCACGGGCAGCTCTGCCGTCCTTACGCCCGGCCTTGGCGGCGGCACCGTAGCGGCGCGGGGGCTGGTTTTCAGCGCGGGGAGCGCCGGGTTCCACTTTACCAACGGCACCTTTGAGCTCGATCGCGGGGGCATCCACAACTACGACACCCACGCCCAGCGGTTTGATACCGACTTCCGCCTTACCGAATCCCAATACTGGGATGGCGAGGCAGGCGGCTTCATCATCAATGGCGATGTGGATAACAACGGCCACCTCCTTGTCATCCAAGGCAGCGCCGTTACCGAGCTAAACGGCAGCTACAGCGGCTCCGGCGGGCTGGCCAAAGACGGCAGCGGCATCCTCGTCCTCTCCGAGGCCAACACCCACACCGGCACGACCTTCCTCCACAATGGCACGCTGGTAGCCAACAACGCCACCGGCTCCGCAACCGGCAGCGGCCTCCTGCAGGTGGAAGCCGGGCTGGTCGCCGGGCATGGCTCCATCGCCAATACCGCCTACTTTGCCGCGGGCAGCCGGCTCACGGCGGGGAGTGTCGTCTCGGGCACCACCCCCACCCTCAGCCCCGTGTTGCAGAGCGAAAACCAGCTCACCTTCGGGGCAGATATCCTTTTCGACGGCAAGCTGGAGTTTTACCTCGGAGCCTTGAGCGAAAGCGTTGGCTTCACCCAGATCCGCCTTGAAGGGGCCGATGCGGAATTCGTCCTGGGTATTAACTCCACCTTCACGCTCGATGCCTCCCACTTCCTGCTCGGCGTAAGTGACCCCAACTCCGGCAACTCTTTCTGGAACCTCGCCCATGAGTGGACGCTCGTAGAGCTCACCGGCACTGGGTTGATCGACGGCATCTTTGCCTCCGAAAACCTCGGCGTATGGCAGCAAGGAGCCTTCACGCTCGTCTACACCGGGGGCGACGGGAATGATCTCGTCCTCGTTTACACCCCTGTCCCCGAGCCCGGCACGTGGGCCCTTCTACTCGGGGGCGGAGCCATCGGGCTGCTCCTGCGCCGTCGGCGCGCTTAGTTACTCTTAAAAAAGGCGACTTCTTTGCCTTGACCGGGCCGGAAACCTGCTACATTTCCGCTCTGATTGATTCGACGATTAGAGCTTGTGACCCGAGAACAGACCGCCCTATCCTTGCCGTTCACGGTGAACGGTTCCCTCCGGCTTTTCCCGATGGGAGAGACCGGACGGAACTGATCACCCAAAGGCGCCTCCCCTATGCCCACGCTGCAAATTTTTCTTCCCGATTCCGGCACCGTCACGCACGAGCTTTCTGACCACGCCGTGATCTCCATCGGCTGGGCGACTGATAACACGATCCAGATCAAAGACCCCTCCATCTCCCGGCACCATGCCCAGTTGGTGCGCGATGGGGAGGAATTCCGCCTCAAAGACCTTGGCTCCACCAACAAGAGCTGGATCAACGGAGTCGCAGTGGTCGAGGCCAACATCAACGACACCGACAACGTCCGCTTTGGCTCGGTGGAGTGCGTCTTCCGCGCCACTGCCGCGCAGGAAAACCACAAGCTCGCCTCTGAAGCCACCATGCGGGGCAAGCTGGTCGTCTCTCACCCCGGCAAGCCCGAAGCCACCTACCGGCTGGAGGCCGACATCGTCGCCGTCGGGTGGAAGGCCGACAACGCCGTCCGCATTGAAGACCCCTCCATCTCCGGGCACCACGCCCAGTTCCAACGTGTCGGCGGGCGCTACCGGCTCAAAGACCTCGGCTCCACCAACAAGACCTTCATCAACGGCCACACCATTATTGAAGCCGAGCTTAATGATGGCGACAAAGTCCGCTTTGGCGGTGTAGAGGCCATCTTCAAAGCCGAGATGCGGGTCCCCGTCCTCGGGGCAGAGCCGCCAAAAGTCGCCAAGGCAGACCCGAATACCCCGAAGGTACCGCTCGCCCGCACCGCCACCACGCCGATCACCCTCGCCGCAGCCACAGAAGCCAAGCCCTCCAAAAACGGCCCCCGCGCCGTTGCAGACGAAAAAGCGCTGGCCGCCCTCTCCAACCAGCTCGCCGAAGCCCGTCGCGAAGTGGAGGAGCTTACCAAAACGCGCACCGCGCTGGAGAAAGAGCTCAAAGCCACCACGCAGATCGCCGAGCAACGCACGAGCGAAACCCGCAAAGAGAGCGACGCCCTCTACGCCGAGCGCGACGCCCTGCGCCAAGCCGTGGAGCGCGCCGGAGCCAGCCTCGCCAAGGCGGAAGCCCGCATCAAAGAGCTCGAAGCCGGGCAGAAAGCCCTTACCGAAGAAAAAACACAGCTCGCCGCGCAGGTAGATGAGCCCCAACGCAAAGCCGAGTTGCTTGCGGCCCAGCGTGATGAGCTACAAGGCAAGATCAACGCCTTGGAGGCCAGCCTTGCCGCAGCCGCCACCGGGGGCAAAGAGTTGGCAAATCTCCGTAGCCAGCTCGAAAAGGCCACCGCCGAGCGCGATGCCGCCCACAAAGCCGCCGAGGAAGCCACCGCCTCCGCCCTCAAAGCGGCGGAAGCCTCCAAAGAAAGCCTCCGCGCCCTCGAAGAAAAAGCAGCCCTCGCTGCTAAAGAAGCCGAGGCCCGCCTCCAAGCCGAGCTTCAGAAAGCCAACGCCGAGCGCGATGCTGCTCGCAAAGCGGCTGAAGAAGCTACCGCCTCTGCCCGCAAAACTTCGGAAGCCTCCAAAGAGAGCGCCCGCACCCTCGAAGAGAAAGCCGCCCTCGCCGCTAAAGAGACAGAGGCTCGCCTGCAAGCCGAGATCCAAAAAGCCGCCAAGGAGAGCAAAACCCTTGGCGACCAGCTCGGCAAAGCCGAAAAAGCGCTCGCCGAAAAGGCCGCCGCGCTGGATGTCGCCCACCGCGAGCAGCAACAGGCTGCCGCCGCGCTCGAAGAGCAGAAGCGGCATGTGGCCTCCCTCACCCAGCAGCTCGACGGCACACAGACCTCCCTTTCCGGCGAGCTTGCCGCCACCAAAGACCGGCTCGAAGCCCTCACCAAAGAGCAGACCGAAGCCTCCCGGCGCGCTGAAACCCTTGCCAAAGAGCTGGAGGCCGCGCGCAAAGAGATCGCCTCCCTCTCCGGTGCCAGCCAGAGCGCTTCTGAGAAAGAAGCCGCGCTTGGCAAAGAGCGCGACGCCGCCCGCCAGCAAGCCGCCGAGCTGGAGCAACAACTTGCCGATGCCCACGCCCAAGTGGGCGAGCTCTCTCGCCAGCACGATGCTGTGGCTGGTGAATCGGAGGCGCTGGCCGCCCGCATCAGCGAAAGCCAGGCCGAGCTTGCGGAGCTTGCCAAAGCGCGAGACGGGGCCCACTTCCATAACAAGCAACTCTCCTCCCAGCTTGAGGAGGAAGCCAGCCGCGCTGCGGAGCTTACCCGCGAGCGAGATGACCTGCAAAAGCGCCTCGAAGCCCTGAGCCACGACTTGGAGGCGATCCGCAACGAAACGAACCTTGCCGAGAGCGGGCGCAAAGCCAATGAAGCGCAAGTCGCCGAGATTAACGGCAAGCTGGAGGCAGAGCTCGCCCGAGCAGCGGAGCTTACCAAAGCCCTGAAAGCCGCCGAACAGCGCGAAAAATCCCACCTTGCCGAAGCCGAGATCGCGCAGGAAACCGCACGTCAGCAAGCCCAGCAAGCAGAAGCCCGGTTTGCCGAGGTCGATAAAGAGCGTGCCAACCTCAAACAAGCGCTGGCCGCCGCCGAGCAGAAGGCCGAAGCCCTTGGCAAAGACCACCACCACGCCACCGGCAAACAGAAGGAAATTTCGAGCCAGCTCGTATCGGTACAGAGCGAGCTGGCCGCCATGGCTCAGAGCTTCGACACCGCCCAAGCAGAGAGCAGCCGGCTCGCTACCGAGCTAGGCGAAGCGCGCCAAGCCATCGACGCTCTCGAAGCGCAGAAGCATGCCGCCGCAAAATCTGGCGATGCTCTTGGCAAACAGCTCGCTGATGCCGAAGCCAAGATCGCCGCGCTCTCTGGCGAGAAGAGCGAGCTGGCCAACGCACGCAAAGACGCTGAGGCCAACATCGCGAAACTCTCCGCTGAGCTTGCCGATACCCGCAAGGCTATCGAAGCCCTTGAGGGCGAGAAGAACGCTGTCGCAAAATCCGGTGATGCTCTTGGCAAACAGCTCGCCGATGCGGCAGCCAAGATCGCCGCGCTCTCCGGCGAGAAGAGCGAGCTGGCCAACGCCCGCAAAGACGCCGAGGCCAACATCGCGAAACTCTCCGCTGAACTTGCCGATACCCGCAAGGCCATCGAAGCCCTTGAGGGCGAGAAGAACGCTGTCGCAAAATCCGGTGATGCTCTTGGCAAACAGCTCGCCGATGCCGAAGCCAAGATCGCCGCGCTCTCCGGCGAGAAAAGCGAGCTGGCCAACGCTCGCAAAGACGCCGAGGCCAACATCGCCAAACTCTCCGCTGAGCTTACCGATACCCGCAAGGCCATCGAAGCCCTTGAGCGTGAGAAGAACGCCGCCACCCAATCCGGCGACGCCCTCGGCAAACAGCTCGCCGATGCCGAAGCCAAGATCGCCGCGCTCTCCGACGAAAAGAGCGAGCTAGCCAACGCCCGCAAAGACGCCGAGGCCAACATCGCCAAACTCTCCGCTGAACTTGCCGATACCCGCCAGGCCATCGAAGCCCTTGAGGGTGAGAAGAACGCCGCCACCCAATCCGGCGATACCCTCGGCAAGCAACTCGCCGATGCCGAAGCAAAGATCGCCGCACTCTCCGGCGAGAAAGAGAACCTTTCTGGAGAACTTGCCAACCTCCGCAACGACGCAGAGGCAAACGCTCAGCGCCTCTCCGCAGAGCTTGCCGATTCCCGCAAGGCCATCGAAGCCCTCGAAGCCGAGAAGAACGCTGTCGCAAAATCCGGCGATGCCCTCGGCAAGCAACTCGCCGATGCCGAAGCCAAGATCGCCGCGCTCTCCGGCGAGAAAGAGAACCTCTCTGGAGAACTTGCCAACCTCCGCAACGATGCAGAGGCAAACGCACAGCGCCTCTCCACAGAGCTTGCCGATACCCGCAAAGCGATCGAAGCCCTCGAAGCCGAGAAGAACGCCGCCACCCAATCCGGCGATGCCCTCGGCAAACAGCTCGCCGATGCCGAAGCAAAGATCGCCGCACTCTCCGGCGAGAAAGAGACCCTCTCTGGAGAACTTGCCAACCTCCGCAACGACGCAGAGGCAAACGCACAGCGCCTCTCCGCAGAGCTTGCCGATTCCCGCAAAGCCATCGAAGCCCTCCAAGCCGAGAAGAACGCCGCTACCCAATCCGGCGACGCCCTCGGCAAGCAACTCGCCGATGCTGAAGCAAAGTTTGCAGCACTCTGTGGGGAGAAGGAGACGCTCTCGGCCCAAGCCATCCAGGCCGCCACACAGCTTCAAGCCTTGCAGGCAGATCTGCAAGGTGCTGCCAAACTTCGCGAAGAGCACCTCTCTACCTTGCAGAAAGCCAAGGTCGAGATCGAAGAGTTGACCCGCCAGCGCGAAGCTGCCGATGCCGAAGCATCTGGCAATGCGGCCAAGCTCGATGAAGAGCTGCAGCGCGTCGAGTTGCTAACCGCCAGCAATGCCACCCTCTCAGATGAGAAGGAAACGCTGGCCGCACGCATTTCCGAGCTTGAGCAGCAGGCCGAAGTCCTCGGCATTGAGCGCGACGCCGCCGCCCAGTTGGGCGAAGATCTCTCGCGCGAGCTCGACAACGCCAAGCGCCAGCTTGAGACCAGCCAGAACCAGGCCCGTGAGTTGGATGGCAAGGTTGATGAACACCGTCGCCAGCTCATCACGCTGACAAAATCGCGCGGGGGCATCCCGCAGGAAACGGTGGACCAAATCACCGCAGAGCGCGATGAAGCCCGCGCCGCCGTGGCAGAGCTCAAAGCCAAGCTTGCCGAAGCGCAAGCCCAGCCCGCCCCCGCTCCGGCTCCGAAACCCGCCCCGGCCGTGGCTTCTGCCGCCCCCGCACCGGTGGTAGCAGAGCCCGCTCCAGCTACGCTGCCGCCGCCCAGCCTCGCCATGCCGCCCGTGCCGCCGGCCCAGCAGGCTCCCGCTACACCCTCGGTGGATGATGCCGCGACCCCCTCCATCCCCATGCGGATCGCCGCAACCGCCGCGCCCACCGAGGCGAGTGCAGCCGCGGCCCCTGCCGCCCCGGTGATCCACAAGATCCCCAAGCCGGTGCTGCACCAAGGGCGCCCGGAGAATTCCACCACCATCAAGCTTGAGATCGATAGCGCGCTGCTCCAGAAGATCATCGACGCCGCGCCCGAGGCGCTCAATGGCATGCGTCGCTATCTGCACGCCTTCATCAAAAACCAGAATGAGACGAGCCTCCTCGAGCAGCTCCTCGTCAACCTCCACAAGCTTACCGAGCAGACCGCACAGGCCAACCTGACGGCCGTGCACACCATGGCCTACGCGCTGGAGTCTTTGCTGGATGATCTGATGAAGATCCCCGGGCAGATCAACCCCTCCACGCTGCGTACCGTCAGCCAGTCGCTGGACTTTTTGGCCATCCTCCTCGAAGAGAAAAACCTCTCGCGCACCAAAGATCCGTACCTGGCCAACATCTTTGCCGTGGATGACGACTCGGATGCGCGCAAGATCATCCGCTCAGCGATGGAGCTTGTCTCCCTCAAAGTCACCTGCGCGGAAGACCCCAAGACCACGCTCGCCGTCCTCAACGAACAGAAGTTTGACCTCATCTTTATCGACGTCGGCCTGCCGGAGATGAATGGCTTCGAGCTCTGTACCAAGCTGCGCAAGCTCCCTGAGCACAAAAAGACGCCCGTCGTCTTCCTAACCGGGGCCGTCACCGTGCAGAACCGCGTGCAATCGAGCCTGAGCGGGGGGAACGACTTTATCGCCAAACCGTTTAACCTGCTGGAGCTTGGCGTCAAAGCGTTGACGTGGATCTTCAAGGGCCAGCTTGGCATGCTGTAAGGAAGCCTTTCCCATGCCAGACTTCCGCTACGTCGCCCGCAGCTCGGATGGCAACCTCTCGGAAGGCACCCTGCAAGCAACGGACCGCGCCACCGCCATCCGCCAGGTAGAGGCGCGGCATGGCGTCCCCATCCGTATCACCCCCGTCGCGGAGCCTTCGGAGCCCACCCGCAGCACCGCCGCCGCCTCGGTTAATGGAGCCCTCGGCCCCGATGCCCGGCTGCCGATGGCTCAGCTCTTCCTCTTCACCGAACAGCTTGCCCACCTCCTCTCGGCGGGGATGACGCTGGACGAAGCGCTCGGCATCCTCGTGCGCAGGCTCCAGCAGCCGAAGCTCCAAGGACTCTGCCGCGCGCTCCACCAGGGGCTCGTAGATGGGCGCAGCCTCTCGCAATCGCTGCGCGACTACCCGCGCATCTTCTCCCCGTTGTATGTAAACATGGTCTCGGCGGGCGAAGCCTCGGGGGCGCTCCCACAGATCTTGCGGCGGCTCGTCACCCATATTGCGGGCATCAAAGACCTGCGCGACCGGGTGCAGCAAGCGCTCGTCTACCCGGCGGTGCTGGTAGTGGCAGGGGTGGGGTTGATTATCGTCTTCATCACCGTCATGGTGCCGCAGATCACCGGGTTTTTCACCTCCACAGGGGGGAAGCTGCCGCTCCCCACGCAGATCCTGCTCACGGCCAACAAAGTCATCGGCGGGTATTGGTGGGTCGGCGCCCTACTGGCTGGAGGCGCTTACCTGCTTTGGAAAGGGGCCACACACACCCCGGAAGGGCGCGAACGGTGGGACCGCTTTATGTGGCATCTCCCCGCGTTTGGCCGCATCCCACGGTACCGGTTTTACGCCCAGTTTTCGCGGACTTTGGGGACGCTGGCAGAAAACGGCGTCACCCTGCTCAAGGCGCTGGAGCTTTTGGAGGATATCTCCGGGAATGAATGGGTGCGCCTGCGCATGGTAGAGGCGCGCAAAGCGGTGATGGATGGCGCCAGCCTCTCGGGCGCGCTCCGGCGTGGAGATCTCTTCCCCCCTCTCTTTCTCGATATGATGGCCGTGGGTGAGCAAACAGGCCGCTTCCCCGATACGATGCAGATGATCGCCGATGTCCACGAGCGCGAGCTGGATAAACAGGTCCGCTTCGTCTCAGCCGTGGTACCCGTCCTTGTCATCGTGGTGATTGCCACCGTCGTTGGGCTGGTGGTCTTCGGCATTCTGGCCGCCGTATTCAACCTCACCTCCGGCTTGGGCCACGGGCGCTAGCCAAACACAGCCCCTGCACAAAACTCGAGGATGGCGGCTATGCGGACTTCCGCCGCATTCTCAACCAGCCGAGGCCACCCAGCACCACAAGCCCGAGGCCCACAGCTGAAGGCTCCGGCACCGCAGTCGCATCGATCGAGAAGAGAAGGGCCGAACCTTCCCCCTCCTCATAAATGGTCCACGAGCTTCCATCCGCAGAGACACGGAAGGCAAAATCCGTTGTCCACCCCCCGGCGGAAAAGACCACCTCCGGTTGGTATGACATACCGATTTGATAAACGTTATCCCCATCCGGAAGTGGGGAGTATAGAGTGATCCAATACGAAGTCTCCGGGCTCAGAATGAGGTTTGTCGCCGTGGAGGTAAACTCCGTGGGCCCGGCAGGTTCGGGCGCAAGGCTACTGAGCGAGCCCACGAAAGCCCCCGGGGCCCCTCCCGAGTTACTATAAATCGCCACTTCGATCGGGTATTGCGGCGAAAAGCTTTCATCGAATAAAAACGAGATGGAGTTTAGAGAAAACGAATCAGGCCCGCTACCGGTGGTGAAGGATTGAGCAAAGTACGGTAAAGGCGGCACCAGGTAGATCCCCGGCAGATACGTAAACCAGTACGGTGCGGTATCGCCCCCCATTGTGGAAAGAACGGGGTCCGCCCCGGCTGTTGGGGCAACCGCAAAGGTGAGACAGACGACCCCTGCCGCAGCAGAGAGGGCACGGCGGGGGATCCATTTTTGGAGGGGCAGGTTCTTCATAAAGTTCAAGGTTCGTGGAGCAAGGGGGGGAATCAATCACTCTCCCATTCCCAAAGGGGAGACGCCGTCTACGGCGATAAGGTAGTTGAGAAGAATATACGGTTGCTCAATCGAGATGGGCGCCCGTGCAGGAGCTTCGACACCCACAGAGGGGTCCACCACTGAAAGCCCCCCCTCTACCTCCGCGAGCTGGCTGCCCGGAGCCACAGCATCGGCAGGGGCATACATGAGAATTGCATTGTCCGCGCTATTGCGGCCTCGGGAAAGCGCCGCGCCGGCAGGCGAAGAAAGGGTGCCCTCCGTTTCCGCAACCTTCAGCGTCACCACCGCCACCGTGTGGGCATGGGGCGGCAGCTGGTCTTTCGTCAAAGAGACGGATTTCGCCCCCCCGGCGAGGGGGACGCGGGTGGGCCGAGGCGTCGGCACCGGCGGCCCGGCAGGGATACGCTCGCGAAGGTCCGGCACGGCAAATGTTTCCGACCCATCCCCCCCGTAGGTGGCGCCGATCAATTCAAAGAGGCGGGTATACTCCGCAATGTTAAGCAAGCGCCCGTCACAGAAGACCCACCCTTCCGGGGCGTAGTCTCCAGCGAAAAGCATGACCTGGCCGATGTAAGCGGGAGAAGGCATAAGAATATCAAGTCGCTTTCCGGGGTTGAATGCCTTTGAGCGCGATGATGAAATTCAGCACACAGTACGGTTGCATGATAGAAACGGGCTCCCCCCTTCCGACGGTTTGCTCTTTGGCGTCAATCGCAAGGGTATCAGCCAAATAGGCGTTGGCTGAGGGGTTGGTCGCGTACATATTGAGGTCCGAAGTGCCAAACCGCCCCTGCGCCAGCACATGCCCCAAAGGGCTCGCTTCGGTGGCGGCGACTTCGGCAACGCCAATTTGCCAAGGTTTCGCAGTGGCATGATGTGAATGCACCGGGACCTGCTCCGGCCTGAGGGTGATCGTCTCTTCCCCTGCCTTATGACCCAGAGCTGCCGGGCTGCCCTCGGCAGCAACCAGGTTGGCCCCGGCAACGGCTCGCCCCCGAAGGTCCGGCAACCGGAAGGTCGCCTCGCTGGTGCTGCCAAACCGGGTGCCAATTACGGAAAAAAGCTCCGCATACACCACGCGCGATAAAAGTTGCCCATGGCAGAAAGCCCAATCCCTCGGGGCAAACTCTCCGCTAAAAGGAATAATTTCGCCGATGTAGTAGCTCATGGCTCACTCCAGAGTAGGAAATATTCCCTCCACGGCGATGATGTACTCCATCGTTAGAAAGGGTTGACGCAGCGGGATCTCCTCTCCCCTGCCCACCACTTGCGAGGTGGCAGCCTGCCCAATCTCCGTTGGGTAAAGCGCCTCTCCATCAGGCGCGTACATTTTAAGCGCCCCGCCGCTTGGTGGCCGCCCCGGGGCAAGGTAGCGCCCCTTCGGGCTGCGTGAGAGCGCACCATACGGTTGGTTTGCTGTCGAAACCTTGAGACGTACCGGGGTAGTGGTAAACTCCACCCCGTGGGTATGCGGAGGGAGTTGCTCTTGTGTCAGGCGCAGCGACTCCTGCCCTCCTGTCTGGCCCACCCGATACCCCTCTCCAGCACCGATTGCCACACGCCCCCGCAGATCCGGAAGGCGAAAAGTAACGTGGCCGTCTCCCCCGTAGTAGACGCCAAGAATCTGAAATAGAGCCTGATGGGCGTTAATGGAAAGCTCCTGCCCGTGGCAAAAGACCCACCCGCGTGGCGGTGGCGTCCACCCGGTAAAAAGAGCGATCTCTCCAAGCATGGGAACAATGGTAGCCATACGGTTTCAGGGGTTCTTTGCACTCCAGATCACCTTACCCAGCCCATTGGTAATGGTAAGCCCCCCTTCATCGGTGACTGAAAGATGGCTCCCCCAATTTCGCCCCCCTTCAGCAGCAGATCTCCATAGCTCGCCCCCGAGTTGGTTACTAAGAACAAGGTGTCCATCCGTCTGCATGACTAGTGAGCCCAGGTCTTCCTTATGGTTGGTGCCACTACTCCAGATCATCTCGCCAGATTGGGTGTCTTTAAGCTCAAGAGAACCCGATGAGGAGTAAAGGAAGTGGTATTTATTGTTGGCTGAGGTAAGGCACTCGCCCGGGCGTAGACGCGCTCCACAAGGCAGCCTGCGCCCCCGCGCGATCACACCTATATTTCTGCTCTGAGGCGTACCGCGAGGCAGGCGCACGCTTTGCTGGATTCCGTCTCGCCCGAAGACGATCTTTACCTCCGCGCCCGCGTGCTGCCACCCCCCAACCGCGATGCACGCCGCACGGGTAGCCAAGCTATTACAGACAAAGAGGTGGCACTTCTCTGCATCTACCAACTTACGCCAATACGACGCGGTGAAGCGGGTATAATCCATCAATTGGGCAATGGCCAGGCCGCCTTCCCAGCCCGTACTCTTTTTGAAAGCGTACTCCCGAAAGAAGCGACGAATGAGCCGAACCTCCGGCTCCCGGTAGCTTAGTAAACGCCCTTCATCAAAGATGGACCATAAGTCCTTGATGGTATGGAGAGCCTTCCCCCCAAAATAAATGCGCCCCAGATCGGTAAAGGCGGAGCATAAGTCCATAGACTCTTCCAGAACTGGAAGGAAACACAGGTCTACACCTGTATTGTTGACCAACGTTACGTCGGCAAGGTTCATACACGCATTGTGTATAAACTTTTGGAGGATAGCAACCCTTATATAGTTCAAACAATCCGCTCGCCTTCGCGGATCTTTCCTTCCTCTGTACGGAAATGGTAGAGCGTGCCGGGGGCCTTCTTCATTTCTTTGAAAAGAGCGGGCGCATCCCGCTTCTGCAAGATCCATTCGCGCACGCCTTCCGCTCCACAGCAAAGCAACTTCTGGAATGCTTTGTACTGCCGGGGCGAGCCAATAAGCCGGTGCGCTTCGCCCCCGGGCTTGGCTACCCTGCGGTCCAGCGCGAGCCAACTATAGGGCACCGTGGCCACATCGATCTCCAGCATCTTTGCAAAGCGCGCCCACTCTCCATCGCGGTGGACCCAGCCGGGAGCCTCGGCAAAGTGGTGGCACCAGTGGGCTTCATTCCCCACTGCCAGCATGCCACACGGCCCCGCCTGCGGACACGGGCCGACGGGTTGGAACGCGCCGAGCAGCTGCTCGCGCACGCTCACAAGCGCTCGGCTTGCTTCCGCGCTCCCCGGCTCCACCCAGAGCACGGTTTGCGCCCGCTCGGCCAAGGCAAGCAAAGCGGCCTTCTGTTTGCCCGCCAGCTCGTTGAGCACGTGGCTTACCAACAGCAGGGCGATGGGCTCCTCCCCCGGCTCGCCACACCGCGCCGAGACTTGTGGGTGCAGCTCCCGCACCCGCCCCAGCGCATACTGCCGGGCTCGGGCGGAGTGGTCCCAAAGCATTAGCTCGCTGCACTGCGCCGCATAGTGCCCCAGCACCCGCCTCGCGGCGACTCCGGTGCCGCACCCCCAATCCACCACCCGCCCCTGCGGCGGCACCCATCCGCGCGCGCTCAGCTCGGTGAGCACGGCATCCCACTTCCAGCCGATGCGCTCTGCAAACGTGGCATCATACGAAGCCAGCTCGCGCTCATCTTTCCAATAAGCCCCGCCGCTGCCGCCACCACGCTCGCCAAACTCCAGAAACCGGGCGCGCAGCCGCCGAAGCGCATCCCAATCAATGGTGGAGGGCTTCCTCAAGGTGGTGGTGTCGGATTCCATAAAATGCTTTCAATGCCGCAAACCGCTCTGCCCATTCCGCGCGGGCAGCCCCTTGCAGCGGGGCTCCGCGCCGGGTGGCCAGCAGCATGACGTTCTTGGCCGTGTGCTCCGCCGCTACAAACTCGGCGACCCGCACCTTGTACCCCTCGCGCTCCAGCAAGAGAGCGCGCAAAGCGTCGGTGGCCATCTCGGCGTGCCGCTCGGCAAAGAGGCCGTAGCGGAGCACATCGCGCAGCGGCCCGGAGTTGCCCGCCTCTGCATCCAGCTGAGGGCGCGCCTCTTTGTGGCAACACGGCGCAGCGAGGATAATACCCGCCCCGGCCCGCACTCCGGCGGCAAGGGCATCATCTGTCGCCGTATTGCAGGCATGCAGCGCGACCAAGATATCAGCCCGCTCAAGCGGTGTCTCGCCAATGCGCCCCTCGATAAAGCGGAGCCGCTCTGCAAGCCCGCACCGCTCCGCTACGCCGTTGCAAAGCGTGACTAGCTCCGCCCTCGCCTCCACCCCGGTGACGCGCACCGGCTGCCCGGTAAGGCGCGCAAAATCGACTGCCGCCGCAAAGGTAAGGTACCCCTTGCCCGCACCCATATCAACAAGCTCCACCGCCTGCCCCCCGCCTTCGAGCCCACTCTCGCGCCATGCGGAGGCAAGCAGATCGAGAAAGCGCTCGATCTGGCGGAATTTATCTCCCATCCGCTCGCGCACGCGGCCTTTCGCATCGCACACGCCCAGCTCGGCCAAGTAGCGCTCGCGAGGGTCGAGCCGTCGGGCTTTAAGCCGGTCGTGCCCCAAAGACGCCGGGGCTCGCTCGGCGGCGCGGGTGCGGAGCCGCCGCCCGTCAAATTGGATCTCCTCCGTTTCCGTAAAAAGGTGGGCGCTGCCGAAGACGCCGCCCAGCCGCTCGGCAACGAGCGCCAGAAACGCGGCGGGCAGGAAGTTCTTGGTTTCATCCCGCGTGGCAAACCGGCTCACCACGGCGATGTGGCGCTCTGCGCGGATCTCCACCGGCCTTGCAAGCAACCGCCGCGCCCCTTCGCTTAAAAGCGGGTGGCCCAGCGTGAGCTTTACGAAAGTGCCCGCCTCCACCGCTTCACGCAGCTTCTCCAGAAGGCGCTTCATGGCTTGGCCCCCTTCCACTCCAAGGTGGCAACCACGGCCCGGTGTTGAGATTGCCGTTTCCCCTCCACCCAACACCTCAGCGGGCGCCACTGTTCGTCGGTAAAGACGTAGTCGAGCCGCAGCCACGGGCCGAGCTTGAGCAGCGGGTTCCCCTTCTCGGCCAACACGGTGAAGCCGAAGCCGCGCCCGCGCGCATGAAACGCATCGGTAAACCGCCCCGCCACAACCCCGTGCAGATACCCCCAGCTTGGCATGTTAAAATCGCCCAGCAACAACGTCGGGTTGGGGTCTGCCGCGGCGACTTCGGTAAGGTGGCGCACTTCCTCCACCCGTTGCGCCATCGACTCCCGTAGAAACCGGATTCGCCCCTCTTGGTAATCCTTCCGGGGTTTAACCCGTTTCTGCGGGTTCTCCAACCGGCCGGCTCCCAACCCGCGAAACTCCGTCCTCGGCGTGGGAATATGGACTGAGTAAATGGAGAGCAAGCGCCCTTTCCACTCGACTTCGAAGACGGCCGCCGGGCTCCGCCGCCAACGCACCGGCAGCAGCCGCGCCGAGCGGATCGGGTAGCGACTCACAAGAAGGTGCTGGCCGCACGATTTCACATGCCACTCGGGTGGCCTGAACGTCTCCTGCACCAGTTGCCGCCGGTGGGATACATCTTGAAGCGCAATAATATCCGCTCCCTCCTCTACCAGAAACGGCACCACGGGCAGGTCATTATCCTCCCCCATGTTGTTAGTGATCACCTTGAGCACCTCTGCCCCAGGGGCGGGCTTCTCAGGAGAGCCGAACCGGTAACCAAGCAACCCCAATACCGCAAACAGAAAGGCCGCACCCAGGCAAAAGCGCGCCTTGCGATCCTTCACCCAGATAGCCAGCACCAAGAGCCCCGGCAGTGGCAGGAACCACAAGTGCGGCGGCACATAGATGAGCACGCTACTCAGCCACCACTGCTCGCCCACCAGCCGCATCAACAGCGTCAGCGCCACGAGCCCGAGCAGGTAGGCCACCGCCCCCCACCGGGCAAGCCCGCCCGCCAGCTTGCGAGCGCGCGTCATCATTGTTGGGCAGGCGTTTCTTCACCCTCCGGTTTACGGCTACCGCCCGAGATCTTCTCCACAAGGTAGAAGCACGCCGGGACGACGAAGATCGCCAGCAAGCTGGCCGCCAGCATGCCGCCGATCACGGTGGTGCCCATCACCTGTCGGGCCACGCCGCCTGCGCCGGTGGCCGTCCAGAGGGGGATACAGCCGAGGATAAAGGCGAAGGAGGTCATCAAAATCGGCCGCAACCGGAGCCGCGCGCCTTCCAGCGCCGCATCCACCAGAGGAGCCCCTTTCTCGTAGGAGTCTTTGGCAAACTCGACGATGAGGATCGCGTTCTTGGCCACGAGCCCGATGATCATGATGAGGCCTATCTGCGCGTAAACGCTATTCTCCATCTGCACGAGATAAGCCGGGGAAATCTCCTGGGCCACCACACGCCGCAGCCAAAGGGTGAAGAACGCGCCAAAGAGCGCGATCGGCGTGCTCAAAAGTACGCTGAAGGGGAGGCTCCAGCTCTCGTAGAGCGCCGCAAGAATCAGGAAGACAAAGAGGAACGACATGGCAAAGATAACCCCCGCCGAGACTCCCTCTTGTGCCTTCTTCTCCTGGAAGGACATGCCAAGGTAGTCGTACCCCATTTCGCGCGACATCGTGGCATCAAAGGTCTCCTCAAGCGCCTTCATCGCCTGCGCGGAGGTGAAGCCCGGAGCCGGGTCGGCATTGATCTGCGCGCTCCGGTAGAGGTTATAGCGCATGGTAAACTCCGGCCCGCTGCGCCGCTCCAGCCGGGCGATGGAGTTGATCGGCACCATCCCCCCCTGCTGGTTGCGCACATAGAAGTCGCCCACGGATTCCAAATCCGTACGCGCGCTTCCTTCAGCTTGCAGGTAGACCTGCCATTGGCGGCCAAAGTTGTTGAAGTAGTTTACAAACGTGCCCCCCATGAAGGCCTGCAACGTCTGGTAAATCTCGCTCAGCTCCACGCCTTGCTTGAGCGCCTTCACGCGGTCCACATCGATAAAGACGCCGGGCACATCCGGCAGGAAGGTGGTGCTCACGCGGGCCACCTCGGGCCGCTTGCGCGCGGCCTCCATAAAGACATCCACATTCTTGGCGAGGAACGGGATGTCTCCCCCCGAGCGGTCCTGAAGCACGAAGGTGACGCCACCCGAAGCGCCGATGCCCGGGATCGCCGGGGGCGAAACCGCCACCGCATCTCCCGAGGCAAAGTTCAGCAGCTCCTGGTTGATCCGCGCTTTGATCGAGAGCGCCTGCTCCTCCTCGCTCGTCCGCTCCGACCACGGTTTGAGGCTCACGAAGAAGAAGCCGTTATAGGTCGTCTCCACGCCGCTCACGAGGCTGGAGCCAACGGTCGTCGTCACGGCTTCCACACCGGGGATTTTGGTGAGAATCGCCTCGATCTCGCGGCACGCCTCATCCGTCCGCTGGAGCGAGGCGGCGTTGGGGAGTTGCAAGTTGACGTAGAGGAACCCCTGGTCTTCATCCGGCAAAAAGCTCGCGGGCACGCGGTTGGCAAAGAACCATGCGCCTCCGCCAAAGAGGATGAGCAACGCCACCGAAACGCCCCCCTTGCGGATCAACCCCGCGCAGACCGAAACGTACCCGTTCGTCGCCCGGCCAAAGACGCGGTTAAACGCATCAAACCCTTTCCCCAGCCACCCGCGCTGCTGCTGGTGCGGCTTGAGCAGGAGCGCGCAGAGCGCCGGGCTCAAGGTGAGCGCGTTAAACGCGGAGATGAGCACCGAGACGGCGATCGTCACCGCAAATTGCTGGTAAAGCCGACCGGTAATGCCGGGCACAAACGCCGTTGGCACAAACACGGCGGAAAGCACGAGCGCGATGCCAACCACCGGCCCGGTGATCTCCTTCATCGCCTTCAGCGTGGCCTCGCGGGGCGATAGCCCCTTCTCGATATGCGCGCCCACGGCTTCGACAACGACGATGGCGTCATCCACCACGAGCCCGATCGCCAGCACCAGCCCGAAGAGGGAAAGCGTGTTGATGGAAAAGCCAAGCAGCGGGAAGATGGCAAACGTCCCCACCAGCGAGACCGGCACCGCCAGCAGCGGGATCAACGTCGCCCGCCAGTTTTGCAAAAAGATAAAGACGACGAGGATGACTAGCACCAGCGCCTCCACCAAGGTCTGGACAATCTCCTTGAGCCCCTCGCTCACCGCTTCGGTGGTGTCGAGCGAGACTTCATAGTCGATCCCCGTGGGGAAGCGCTGCTTGAGCTCCGCCATCCGCGCCCGCACTTGCCGCGCCGTCTCCAGCGCGTTGGAGCCCGGGGCCTGGAAGATGGAGATAACGGCCGCAGGCTTGCCATTAAAGCGCCCCTTGGTGCTGTAGACCTCGGCCCCAAGCTCGATGCGTGCGATATCCTTGAGGCGCACCACGCCACCCTCCGCAGTTTCCCGGACGACGATGTCGCCAAACTCCTCGGGCGTTACCAGGCGCCCCTGCGCCGTGGCGGTGTAGGTATAGACCTGCCCGGTCGGTGCAGGCTCCGCGCCAATCTGCCCGGCAGAGTTCACCGTATTCTGCGTTTTGATGACCTGCACGATCTCCGGCACGGTGATGCCCATGCGCGCAAGCTCCTCGGGCTTCACCCACAGCCGCATCGCATACTGCCCCGCCCCGGCCACCTGCACGTTGGAGATACCGGGCAGGCGGGTCAGCTCGTCGTTGAGGTTGATGAAGGCGTAGTTGGAGAGAACGAGC
>JBBCKB010000038.1:0-37657 GCA_037189965.1 Chthoniobacteraceae bacterium
GGCCCGTACCACCAGCTCCGCATAGCGCGCCTCGGCCTCCGGCTCACGAGAGAGCAGGGTGCCCACCACCGCGCCGAGGAACCCGAGCGGGATGCTCACAATCCCCGGGTTCTCCAACGGGAAGAGGGCGGCTTCCTTACCCATCACTGCAGGGCTGATGATGATCAGCACGATCGAGGAGACAAGGCCTGTGCCAAGCCCCGCCACTGCACCGGCGGTATTGAAGCGCTTCCAGAAAAGCGAGAGGAGGATGGCGGGCAAGTTTGCCGAAGCCGCAACTGCAAAGGCCAGTCCCACGAGGAAGGCCACATTCACCCCCGGCCCCAGCACAATGGCGATGAGGATGGAGACTGCCCCCACCACAAACGCGGTGATGCGTGCCACCCGTACCTCCTGCCCCGGCTGCGCTTCTTTGCCGTGGTGGATGACGGTGGTGTAGAAATCATGCGCAAACGAAGTGGAGGCGCTGATCGTTAGCCCAGCCACCACGGCAAGGATCGTGGCAAACGCAATGGCCGAAATGAAGGCAAAGAAGATTTCGCCCCCCATCGCCTTGGCCAGCAGTGGCGCGGCCATGTTCGGGTTCGGCTTGCCGGTGGGGTCGACAATATGGTCCGGGTTGAGGATACTGGCCGCCCCAAAGCCGAAGAAGGTCGTCATGATGTAGAAGGCGCCGATGAGAATCATCGCCCAAACGACCGAGGAGCGCGCCGTCTTCGCATCCGGCACGGTGTAGAAGCGCACCAGCACGTGGGGCAGCCCTGCGGTGCCGAAGACGAGCGCAAGGCCGAGAGAAATAAGGTCCAACGCGCCCCACGGAGGCTGGAATTTATGTCCGGGCTGGAGGAAATCCTGCGTCACGGTAGCGCCGGCGGGCGTGTGGTAGGTGATTTTGGAGAGCGACTCGAAAAACTCCGCCAGACTGAAGTGGTAGTGCTTCATCACCATGAAGCTCAGGAAAACACTGCCACCCAGCAGCAACACGGCTTTGATGATCTGCACCCACGTGGTCGCCAGCATACCGCCGAAAACGACATAGATAATCATGAGGATGCCGACGCCGATCACCGCCGTCAGGAAGTTGATGTCGGGGATAAGCAGGTTCACCAGCGCGCCCGCGCCGACCATCTGCGCGATCATGTAAAACGTGCTGACGGTCAGCGTGCTCAGCGAGGCCATGGCACGCACGGGGCGGGCTTTGAGCCGGTAGGCCAGCACGTCGGCCATCGTGTATTTGCCCGCGTTGCGCAGGGGCTCGGCGACGATGAGCAGCACCGTCAAATACGCCACCAGAAAGCCGACGGAGTACATAAACCCGTCATACCCCTTAAAGGCGATCATCCCCGCGATGCCGAGAAAGGAGGCGGCGCTCATATAGTCTCCGGCCACGGCGAGGCCGTTTTGCCAGCCGGTGATACTGCGGCCTGCGGCGAAGTAGTTGTTTGCGCCTGAGGAACGCCGGGCCGACCACCAGGTGATCGCCAGCGTCAGCACGATAAAGGCAATGAACATCGTAAGGGCCATGGCGTTACTTGGCTCCTTTCTGTGCGAGGATGGCTTTGGCCTCCCGGTCCCACCCGGCGGCGACTTTGACGTAGATGCCCGCCAGTACCCACGCCATGAAGAATTGCGAAAGCGCGAAGGCGTAAGCCCAGTTTACCGGGCCGATGCGCCGCTCCATCACCTCCGGGAACCACCCCACCAGCACCGGCAACGCGAAATAGTAGACGAGGAAGAATGCCGTGGCGGGGAGGATGAAGCGGAGCTTGCGGGCGAGCAGCGCGCGAAACTCGGGCATCGCGGCGATGCCGTCCCAATCCGCCGTGTCCCGCTCCTCCTCAGCGGTTTTTTCGTGGGCAGGTTTCTCTGCGGGGCTGCCAAGTGGCGCGATATCGGTCTGCGCGCCGACTTCCGGTGTCGGGTCAAACGAGTCTGGGGTAGACATTTGTGGGCGAAGTGTAGCCGCTCCGGGGCCACATTTCACCAAGAAAACGAGCGAACACGCGGGGGTGGGGGGGACCCCGGCGTAGCTATGCGAGCGCGATGCGGGTGGTCTCCAACCCCAGGAAGTCGCGCACAAAGCCGTTGCTTGGCCCGGCGAGCAACGCCTCCGGGCTGCCGACCTGCTGGACGGCGCCTTCGTGCAGGACGATCACTTCATCCGCCAGCTCAAAGGCTTCCTCCTGGTCGTGGGTGACAAAAAGGCTCGTGAGGTGCGTCTGGTCGTGGAAGCTGCGCAGCCAGCCGCGCAGCTCTTTGCGCACCTTGGCATCCAGCGCCCCAAAGGGCTCATCGAGAAGCAGCACGCGCGGCTCGATGGCGAGCGCCCTTGCCAGCGCCACCCGCTGCCGCTGCCCGCCCGAAAGCTGCGCCGGGAGCCGGTGGGCAAAGGCTTCGAGCTGGACACGGGTAAGCAGCTCTTCCACGCGCTGGGCGATCTCCGCCTTCGAAGGGCGCAGCTTGCGGGGCCGTACTTTCAAGCCGAAGGCGACGTTTTCCGCCACCGTCATATGCTGGAAGAGGGCGTAGTGCTGGAAGACAAACCCCGCCCGGCGCTCGTAGGCGCTCTTGTGGGTGACTTCCTCCCCGTGGAAGGAAATGGAGCCCGCGTCTGAAAACTCCAGCCCCGCGATGAGGCGCAGGAGCGTCGTTTTGCCCGAGCCGCTGGGGCCCAGGAGGGCAACGAGCTTGCCCGTCTCGACATGGATGGAGGTGGGCCGCAGCGCGGCAAACTTGCCAAACGCTTTGGAGACTTGGGTGACTTCGATACTCATGGTGTGTGGTGTGGTTCGTTTCAGCCAAGAGCCCCCGCCGTGGTGCGGGCATGCTCGGCGAGGGTGGTGGAAAGGTAGCGCTCCCCGGTGCTGCACCCGAAGGTGACGATGAGCTTGCCTTTGTTTTCCGGCCGTTTGGCGGCTTGCAGGGCGGCCCAGACGTTGGCCCCGGTGGAGATGCCAACCAGCAGCCCTTCCTTGGCGGCAAGGGCGCGCGCGGTTTCAAAAGCGTCTTCGTTGGAGACGGTGAGCGCTTCGTCCACAATGCCAAGGTTCAGGTTTTTGGGGATGAAGCCCGCCCCCGCGCCCTGGATCTTGTGCGGCCCGGGCACGAGCGGCTGGCCCGCGAGGCTTTGGGAGATGACGGGCGAATCCTTCGGCTCCACGGCGATGGCGCGGAACTCCGGCTTGCGCGCTTTGAAGACTTCGGAAACGCCGGTGATGGTGCCCCCGGTGCCAACGGCGGAGACGACGATGTCGGCCTTGCCGTCGGTATCGCGCCAGATTTCCTCGGCCGTCGTTTCCCGGTGGATCTGCGGGTTGGCGGGGTTTTCAAATTGCCGGGGAATCCAGACGCTGCCGTCTTCCTCCGCCAGCTCTTCGGCCCGGGCGATGGCGGCCTTCATCCCCCCCGCGGCGGGGGTGAGGACGATGTGGGCACCCAGCAGGGCGAGGAGAGTGCGGCGCTCGAGGCTCATCGTCTCGGGCATGGTGAGGGTGAGTCGGTAGCCGCGCGCCGCCGCTACAAAGGCAAGCGCGATGCCGGTATTGCCCGAGGTGGCCTCCACAATGTGCGACTTGGGCGTGAGAATGCCCGCCTTCTCGGCCGCGTCGATCATCGCCCGGCCGATGCGGTCCTTCACGCTGCCGAGGGGATTGTAATACTCGGCTTTGAGGAGGACGGTGGCCTCCAGCCCGGCCGTAAGCCGGTTGAGGCGGATGAGCGGAGTGTTGCCGATGGAGGTAGTGACGTCGGAGTGAATATGGGCCATAAGGATGTCGCGGGTTTAGGCTTCTTCGAGCTGCCGGGCGGCGCGCCACTCGACGTAGCTCTTGATGGCGATCGTCAAAAGCGCCACAAGCGAGAGGGCGGAGGCCAAGGCAAATGCGGAGACAAAGGCGTATTCGTTGTAATCGTTGTAGAGGACTTCGATTTGCAGTGGGAGTGTGTTCGTCAACCCGTTGATATGCCCGGAAACGACGGAGACGGCGCCAAACTCGCCCACCGCTCGCGCGTTGCAGAGGATGATGCCATAGATCAGCCCCCACTTGATTTTGGGCAGGGTAATGTACCAGAAAACCTGCCACCCGCGCGCCCCGAGGGTGAGCGCGGCTTCTTCCTCGGCGGCTCCCTGGGCTTCCATGAGAGGAATCAACCCCCGGGCGACGTAGGGGAAGGTGACGAAGACCGTCGCCAGCACGATGCCGGGCGTGGCGAAGATGATTTTGATGTTATGGTCAAAAAGCCACTGCCCGAGCCACCCGTGCCGCCCAAAGAGGAGGACGTAAAGCATGCCGCCGATGATCGGTGAAACCCAGAGGGGCAGGTCGATCAAAGTGGTAAGCAGCTGTTTGCCGCGAAACTCAAACCGGGCAATCGCCCAGGCCGCCGCGATGCCGAAGATCGTGTTGGCCGGAACGGCGATAGCCGCCGTAAGCAGCGTGAGCTTGATGGCGGCGAGGGCGTTGTGGTCTTTGAACGCCTCAAAGTAGACGCGCACCCCCTGCCGGAAGGCCTCGCCAAACACCGCCACCAGCGGCAGCAGCAGGAAGGAGAGGAAAAAGAGGAGCATGACGCCGATGAGCGTGCGCCGCACCCATTGGCTCTCTTCGGTGGCCCGGAGCGGGCGCGCGGAGGAGCCGCTGCGCGTGGGTAGATTCTGAATAACGCCAGCCATAAAAAATTACGCAGAGTGGAGCGAGCCGGTGCGGCGGCGGTGCCACCACTGAAAGCCATTGACCATGATGAGGATGAGGAGCGAAAACAGGAGCATGACAAAGCCGATGCCCGCCGCGCCCCGGTAGTCAAACTGCTCCAGCTTGGAGGCGATGACAAACGGGGTGATCTCGGTTTTAAACGGCAGATTTCCCGAAATGAAAATGATGGAGCCGTACTCGCCCACGCCCCGCCCAAAGGCCAGCGCGATCCCCGTGAGGAGCGAGGGGAGCGTGGCGGGAAAGAGGATGCGCCAGAAGGTCTGCCAGCGCGAGGCCCCCAGCGTGGCCGCTGCTTCCTCCACCTCTGCCGCGAGCCCGAGCAGCACCGGCTGGAGTGTACGCACCACAAAGGGGAAACCGATGAAAATGAGTGCGATGACGACGCCCGTGCGGTTATAGGCGGCCTGGATGTTGAGCTCGCCAAGCCACTTGCCGATCCACCCATTGGGCGCGTAAAGCGCGGTAAGCGCGATGCCCGCCACGGCGGTGGGCAGCGCGAAGGGGAGATCAATGAGCCCCTCGACCAGCCGACGCCCGGGGAAGCGGTAGCGTACGAGCACCCACGCGGTGAGGAAGCCGATGAAGCCGTTGATCAACGCCGCCCCTGCCGCCGCGACGAAGCTCAGCTTATAGGCGGCCACCACACGCTCGGAGCTGACGGTCTTCCAGACATCGGCCATCGGCCCGTCAAAGACCTTCAACGTCAACGCCGCAAAGGGGATGAGGACGACGAGTGCGAGGTAAAAAAGGGTAAACCCAAGGGTAGGGCCGAAGCCGGGCAGGACACGTTTCACAAGTTTTGCTGAATGGCCAGGAAGGGGCGGTACTCCTCCAGAATGCGGTTGAGCGCTGCGATGGCGGCCTCGACCTGAAGATCGCGCGGCGCTTGTTGCGGGGTTTCAAAGATGATCTCGAACGGCGCGGGGTGCAACTCCGCAGGGTTGGAGAGGACGCCTTCGTAGCAATGGTGGGCGATGAGGCCGTCTTTGGCGGGGAAATTGTCGATCAGGTCGCCCTCGGCCCGGGGGAGGAACGCTTCCGCCGCTTCGATGGCAGGGCGGGCGAGCGCTTCGGTAAGGGTGGCTCCGCGCACGAAGGCGTAGACGCCATGGGTCGTGTCATCCGCATGCAGGGAGATGACGCCCTGAAAGGCTAATACCCCCAGCTCCCGCTCAAGGTAGTAGACTTCCGGCTCGCGCGAGCCGTTCCAGAACTCGCGGTTCAGATCCAACCCCGTGCGGGAGTGGCGGGTGCCGTCTTCAAGGCCCGTGGGGTTGCAGGCGGGGTAAACAAAAATCTGGTAGCCACGCGCGCGCTCCGGCTCGGCAACGAGGCGGCGCAGGAACTCGATGGCGGCGAGCGCCGTCTCCGGCTCATCTCCATGGATGCCGGCGAAAATAGCGACGCGCACCGGGTCTTCATCCGCCCCTGGGCCCAGAAAGACGAAGCGCGGCAGGGTGTAGGCGCGCCCGGCGTGGGTAAAACGGCCAATCTCGGAATAGAAAAGGTGGTCCGAGTTTTCGGAGAGCGTGCGGAGTTCTTCCATCCGTTGTGAGAGCGGGTCTTGAGCCATGGCTGCCCGACGATAACGGGTACGACCCCGTTCGGGCAAATTCAGACTCCGGGGTGCGTAAGTGGAGCGCATCGGGATGGTGAACATGAAAGGAAAATAGGGTAGGGGGCCGGCGCCCACACACTTACAACGCCGGCCCCCAGGGGGAGTTCAAGCCCCGGCCACGCGTGGTGATCGCGGGCCGAGGCAAGAAAGCTCTAGAACTTGACGTTCAAATCCACCTGAAGGATCCGGTGGTTGTTGAGATCCGCAATTCCCGCTCCGCCGGTAGCCTGGCCGCCGTAGAGGTCTTTGCGAAGGTTGTCTGCCTGGTAGTAGGTGAGCGAGCCGACCACCGCGTCGGTGAAGTTGTAGGCGACGCCACCCTTCCACCCGCGCAGGTTGGTGCGGCTGCCGCCCCAGGTACCTTCGTTGGTGTTCGGGTCCACCGAGGCCAAGCCGACCTGGCGGTAGTTGACGTAGACCGACCAGTCGTTCTTCTTCTTGTTCTCGCCGAGCTGGAGGCCCACGAGGTAAGCGAAGTCGTCCTTGCGGTTATGCGTGCCGCCAGCCAGCGTCTTGGTGCCGACCGTGATCGGCAGGCCATTGAGCCCGTAGATCGATTCGGTGCGCTCCTTGCCCTTGAAGTTGTAGGAGAAGTCCCAGATGACCTTCGCAGGCAACCCAAAGACCTTGAAGGCAAGGTCGCCAGGCACTTGGAGCAGCGCGAGATCCCGCGTCTCCCCGCTGACACCGGCGGTGGCCGGGGCAAACGGGCGGGCGTTGGTCGGGTTCGCGTTCGCGGCGTTGTAGGCCAGGTAGGCCGGGGCGATCGTCGCCTTTACGCTCTTGTTGAACTTGTAGGAAGCCACCAACTGCTGCGCAAAGATGTACGAGTCGTTGGCGTCATCGTTATCGAAGGCGTTCTCCGGGTTATCCCAGAAGAAGAGCTGCCCGGCGATGAGCGTAAGCTCGAAGGGGCTTTCGCCAGCGCTGGTGGAGGAGACAATGGCTTTGCCGTCTTTGGTGTAGCCGGTGATCTCTTCCTTCCCGCCGCCGCCCCAGTTGAAGAGCTTGTGGAACTTCACCTGCTCGACAATGCCAGCGGGGGTGATGGCGCTATCCCAGGTGAGGTCGGTGCGGTAGAACGGGTTCGCCTGCTTACCGCCGATAAAGGTGAGCCAGTCGGTGGCGTTCCAGCCTACAAACGCGCGGCTGATGTAGAGGTTGTAGTTGTTGAACCCGTTGGCCAGATCCTGGTAGCCGCTGTCGGGCAGGTTCTGGCTGGTCAGGCCGACGCCGCCAAACCAGTTATCGGAGAGCTTGAAGTCGGCATTGAGCACCAACCGGTAGCGCCAGCGCGACTGGTGGACGTTCTCCGCATTAACGAGGTCGCCGCGAGCATTGATCACGGGGAGCTGGTTCTGGCTGGAGTTCCACTGGTAGCGCAGGCCAATCGTGCCGTAGAGGGAGAGTTCCTTCAGCGGCCCGGAAAGCTTGATCTTGTCCGCCGAGCGAGCCTCGGGGTGCAGATTGCTATCGAGCAGCTTGCGGTTTTCGTCCTCAAGACGGTTGGTCTTGGCTTCGAGAGCCGCGAGACGCTTCTGAAGCGCCTTGAGCTCCCCCGGAGACTGTCCGTGGACGGACCCCACGCCAAGGGCGAGGAGGAGGCCAGCGGAGAGTAGTTGCTGTGTTTTCATTGGGTAGAAGGGTTGGTTATGTCTATCTGTTTTGTAGACTTTTCATTCTCTACTATTCCCATCGGGTTTTTGACAAGGGGATTCTTCGCTTTTTTTGCAAAAAGGAGAAATGGGGAGTTTTTGAAGGAGAAAATTGCCCCCGGGCCGATTCTCTGGTAACCGTCCGGAAGGGCTTCTTTAACCCGTTGCAGTTTCTCCCCCCGCTTCATGCACACCCCCGAAAACGACCCTCAGTCGATCGTCCTTGGCCCGGAGATGGTCGTGGGCCTCATTGGGGCTGTGGGGACGGACATGCAGCGGGTGACGGAAACGCTGCGCCTCGCGTTTGACCGGGTGAACTACGAGGTGCGCGAAGTCCACGCCATTGAGTTGCTGGAGCAATTCCGCCGGTGGAACGCCGGGCGTGCGTTTTTGGGGGAAGAGTACCCGGGGCAGATGGATGCGGGCAATGCCTTCCGAGAGGCGGTGGCGCTGCGCGAAGGGGTGGCGCTACTGGCCATGAGCGCCATCCGCCGCGAGCGCCTCCTTGCCGACGGGCAAAACACGCCGCTGCCGCGCACCGTCTACCTCATCCGCTCTCTGAAAACGCCGGAAGAGGTGGCGCTCCTGCGTGAAGTGTATGGCAAGAGTTTCCTCGCCTTGGCCGCCTATGCCCCGCGCGAGGCGCGCCGCGCGTTTTTGCGCCAGAAAGTAGTGGGCCATGGGGCGGACGCCCCCGAGGGAGAAGCGCTGGAGGCGATGCTCACCGACCTGCTCTCGCGCGATGAGGCGGAGCCGGAGAATCGCTTTGGGCAAAATGTAGAGGCCACCTTCCCTCTGGCCGATTTCTTTGTAGACGCCAGCGTGGGCGAGGGGGAACTGCGGCACTCCATCTTCCGCATTGTGGAGCTGTTTTTTGGGAACCTTTTCCACGCGCCCACGCGGGATGAGTATGGGATGTTCCACGCCGTCACCGCGGGGGTGCGCTCCACTTCGCTTGCGCGGCAGGTAGGGGCCTCGATCTGCACGCCAGATGGGGAGCTGATCGCCCTTGGGTGCAACGATGTCCCCAAAGCCGGGGGCGGCCTCTACTGGGAGGGAGATGAGGGCGACTCCCGCGACCACCTGCGCGGGTATGATTTTAACGACCAGATGAAGCACCACTTCCTGCGCGACATCCTCGAGCGCCTGCGCGAGAGCGGCTGGCTGGAGCCGGGGCTGCGCGCGCTGGAGGCCGAGGCGCTATTCGAGCGCGCGCTGGAGCCGGGCTCTTCGCTCCGGCACTCGGAGTTGATGAAGGTGATCGAGTATGGCCGCTCCGTGCATGCCGAGATGGCCGCACTGATGGACGCCGCCAAGCGCGGCATCCCCGTGGAAGGGTGCACGCTCTATACCACCACCTTCCCGTGCCATAACTGCGCCAAGCACATCGTTGCCTCCGGGTTGCGGCGGGTCGTCTACGTGGAGCCGTACCCCAAGAGCTTCACGAAGCGGCTCTTCTCTGATTCGATCTGGGTGGATGGCGCGGGCGAGCTGGCAGACCCGGGGCGCGCCGTGCGGTTTGAGCCGTTTGTGGGGATCTCCTTCCGCCAGTATTTTTCGCTCTTTTCGGTGGGCAATGTGGAGCGCAAGGTCAACGGCAGCCTCACCCAGTGGGTGCCGGAAGTGGCCTTGCCACGCTATTACGAGCACCCCTTCGCCTGCCTCGCCCGAGAGCGCAACGCACTGGGGCGGCTGGAGCAGCGCCTCCACCAGGCCGGGCTTGAGCCAGTGGCAACGGCTTTCTGGAGCGCGTTTTAGTATGACTACGTTAAGCTGATCGCGGCAGGAACGCATGCGAAGCGTGAGTGGTAGGCCGTCTCTGTGAGACGGCAGTCCAACCCCGTGGCGTTTCACAGAAACGCCCTACAATTTCAGACACTCGCACCGAACCTTCAAACGAGCTAACTTAGTATTAGAGCGCTTCCTTAAAGGTCAGATAACGACTGAACCTCCCTCTACGAGGGTCTTTCGGAGAAGCTCGGCATCGATCCGGGCGGCTGCCTGTTCATTTTTGAGGGCGAGGTAGGCGGCCACTCCGGCGGCTTCCCCTGTCTGGTTCATATTGACCATCACCCGGATGGCCGAGTGGGCCAGCGCATCTGCATCGATAAAGCGGCCGGCCGCGAGGAGGTTCTCATAAGGCCCCTGCGGGACCAGGCTGCGATACGGGATCTGGTAGAAGGTCGGGTTCGTCGGGGTTTCCGCGCGCCAACGGCGATGCTCCGGCGGCAGGCCCGGGCGGCCATAGGTTTCCCGGCCATCGAGGTAACGGAGAGTGATGCCCGGTTTATCATCGTGGTGCATGTCGACGGAGTAGGAGCCGTTGGCAATCGCATCCGGGAAGCGTTTGCCATGGAGGAGTTCTTCTCCCGTGAGCTGGTGGTGGCAACGCACATGGCGCGTCTGCCGGATGCCGATGCGGGAGGGGAGCGCCTGTAGGGTGACCTTCGCCTCGGGCAGGTGGCACCGGAGAATATCGTGAAGCGCGCGCACCTGCCGCCGCCCCTCGATCTCCGCCCGGCTGAACCCGGCGGCAGTCGAGCAATCTTCATAAACCCGGGTGCCCGCGAGGAGGTAGAGGTCGGAGTCAGGCACGGTGACGCCCCAGGAAAAGCCATCGGGCAACCGGTGCTCCGCCGCCTGGTTGCGGACCAGCTCCTGCCAGTTGGCCTTCCCTAGGGTATGCCAGCCGCTAAAAAGGGCGCAGGTGGTGGAAGGTTGGCGATGGGCGGAGCGGTAGGTCTCAAGCCCGAGGCGTTTGCATAAGTCGCCATCGCCAGTCGCATCGATGAAGAACCGGGCCCGCAACGCCCCCCGGCCCGATTTTGTTTCCACAAAGATCGCTGAAAGCTTCCCGTTTTCCACATGCGGCGCGCAGAAGGCGGTGTGCAACCATGGGTCGATGCCGTGCTCGACGACTATCTCATCCAGCTCGATTTGTAGCTCCGGGGAGTTGAAGATCCATGCCCAATGCGGGTTGTTGGCTGTCTCCTTCACGGCGTTGCGTTTCCGCAGGCGTTGCATGACCTCCACCGTTAGCCCGGCGAAGATCTCTTTTTCAAAAACTTCATCCAGCGGGCTGTGCCAGACGTTGACCATCGAGAGCGTCGCCACGCCACCGAAGGATCCGAGGCGTTCGACAATCGCCACGGAAAGCCCCAACCGCGCGGCGCGGATCGCGGCGAAGACTCCGGTGCAGGAGCCACCAAGGACGCAAAGGTCGTATTCGCCAAGGACGGGGATCGTGCGGGAGGGTTCGGTAAGGAAAGGGGGTGTCATGCCGACGACTCTCGGAGATTGCCCTGCCGGTATCGACCCGGAAGCCGTGGGCAATTCGGTTGCCCAATGATTTTGATTGCCGGGGAGGGGGCGGGCAGTGTCATCTGCGCGGAAGGCTTCCCCCTTCCCCGGCATTTTCATGACGCGCCCGCACTTTCACCCCCGTTCGCTCGTCGAGCAGATTTCGGAATGGCTCCACCGCCAGATTCGGGATGGCATCTGGAAAGAATTCCTTCCTTCGGAAAGGGTGTTGGTGGAGCGCCTCGGGGCGAGCCGCCCCGTGGTACGCCGCGCCATCCACCGGCTCGCGGCGGAAGGGATTTTGGAGATCAAACCCGGGACTCCCGCGCGGGTGGTAGCTCAGGTAAAGCGGTCTTCCAAAACCGGGCGGGGAAAGCGGGTCGTCCTTCTTTATGGGGATGACGCGGCAAGCTCGATCAGCCTTTGGCCGATGATGGCGATCGATGCCTTGCGCAAGACGCTTTATGGAAATGGCTACCAGTTCGACATTATTCCGGATGAACGGTTGCGCCGCCGCCGCTCGGTAAGCTATCTCGACCGCCTCGTGGAGCAGCACCCAGCGGAGTTCTGGATACTGGCCAGTATGTCGGCAGAAGTGTTGCGTTGGTTCCAGCGCAGGGGGCTTCAAGCCGTGGTGATGGGAAGCTCATTCCCGGGAATCGATTTTCTCTCGGTCAACGACGACTTGCAGGGCACCAGCCGCCACGCGGCGGGTGTATTTCTTTCTTTGGGGCACGAGCGGGTTGTTTACCTCCAGCGGCGCACCGGCTCGGCGGGGGAAATCATCGAGGAGAACGGGTTTCTGGAAGCCTTTGCCCCGCACCCGCATCTGGCTCCGAAGGTGGTGCGGCATGATGGTTCGGTCGGGCAGGTCAGGCAACGGCTGGCGCGGATCTTTGGCGCGGCGGCGCCCCCGACGGCGATGCTCGTCTCTCATGCGATGGATTTGCTTGTCGTTCACGATTGGCTGCTGGAGCAGCGAATCGCGGTGCCGGGGCAGGTGTCGCTCATCTCCTTCCAGTGGGAGCCGTATCTGGAGCGCATTAACCCATTGCCAGCCTGGTACTATAGCGACCCGCTATTGCACGCGCGGCACCTTGCCCGCCGTATTATCCAGAACCGGCGCGATACCGAGTCGGTGCGGCTTGCGCCGGTCTTTTTCAGGAACGCCTCGGTGGCTCCGCCGCCGGGCCGATTGCTTCCACGCAAAGCCTGAGAGCCACCGGAGCCCCGCTGCTTCGGGCCTCCACCGCGAGGTGGTGACAGCCGACATTTCCCGACGCGCTCACATAGCCCCAGACGCTCAGGGTCTCTCCGAGCCGGGCATTTGCGGGCGCACCCTCCACCTCGAAGGATACCCGGTAGAGAAACTTCTCGACCTCGAGCTCCCAGGTATCGGCGGTCAGCTCCCGCCAGCCATTGTGCAGGCTTGTTTGGAAGCGCCATTGCAGGTGGGTACCGGCAACCGCTTCCACCCGATCGAGAAGGTGGAGGCGGCCTTGTTCATCGAGCCGCACATTGCGGTGGTAGTGGTGGGTGGCTTCGTAGGCTGGGGCAAGGTCCATCGTGATGCCGGAGGCGGCCTCAACGCTTTGCATGGCTTCGCCGTAATAGACGGCATCGGGGTACGACATGGGAATGCCGATGTCTCCCCGCTGGCCGTGGCCGTCGAGGAGGAGAAGATTCCCCGTGGCCGATTCCTGCCGATACCCTCCCTCCGCCGTACAGAAGACGAGCCGCCCTCCGTGAAGGTAAATGAAGTTTCCGGAGAGGTGGCTGGAGATTAGCCGATCATTACAACAACTCAGTTTTCCGAGGCTGGAGTGGGCGATGGGAGGGCCGCAGTGAGCCACCAGGAGGCTCGCGCCGGTGCGGACAACGCCCGCGCCCGTGTCCTTGAACCAATGCGCCACAAGCGGCCCGCTTTTGCTGCGGGAGCGGCAGATGCGCGTCTCCTCCAGCGGAGGAAGCGGCGTCTCCTCACGATGGAAGAGAAGCGCCCAAAGCCACTCCTTTTCATAATGCCACCGGCCATAGCCATCCTGCGGAGGGGTGAAGCTTGTGGGATCCATGAGGGTCTCAAGGAGGAACCGCGCATCCGGATCTCCGAGCGACGCCATCCGGTCCAGAAAGGCATGGCCTCCAATGTTTCGGTAGAGATCTCCGTAGGTAAACGGGAAGGCAAACTGCCCCGTCTCGGCCAGGTGCAAGGCGCAGAGAGCGGAGGGGATCGCGCGGATCGCGGCACGGGCATAGATATCCTCGCCACCTGCCAACTGGTGGAGCTCGCGGAAGAGCGGGAACTTGTCTGCATAGATCCACAAGCGGCGGTACGAGGTTTCGGGGATGATGCCGTCCGCCGGGATGGCGTCGAGACTCCGCAACACCCGGGGCACCGTGAAGGCGAGCCAACGACGGCTGGCGGGAAGAATGTCGGAGAGCAGGTAGGCGGCACAGGCAAACCAGTTCATGGTGACAATGCCATGGTCCTGCAACATGCAGCCGCCCCAGTAGCCTCGATGCAGGAGCGTCATCTCCAGCAAAATGTCGCCCTGCTTTTCAAGCCGCGCGAGGATTTCGGGGCGCCAGTCGTCAAGCGCCGGGCCTGCCCAGCGAAGCGCTGCTGCAATGCCGAAGAGCGGGGTGGCCGCCGCCATGTCCCCATTATAGCCATAGCCATCTTCGCGCGGGTTGCCCCAGGCGGGGAGGTCGAGGTAGATGCGGATCACTTTGCGTAGCGCCTCAAGGGCTTCGGTATCCCGCCGCCAGTGCCATGCCGCGGCGAGCGAGGGTAGCTGGAAGCCGCTGTTGCGTTCGGAGTGAAGCTGCTTTTTGAAAAACTCGACTCCATTGAGAAACCCCGGGGTGAAGCGATTGTGCGGCATGGTTTCGGGTAGCAACGCCTGCGCCAGCGGCAGGCACGGTTGCGGCTCCATGCGGTCATGCGGTTCCGGAGTCAGAGAGACGTTATCCCATTGGATCTTGAAACGCCGATAAGGTTGAAACTCCAGCTCGCAAGGACCGTCCGCATCCAGCAGGAAACCAAGCTCTCCCTTGAAACGCCTTTCTGCAATCTGGGTGGAGGAGAGGCGGTTGAAATACCAGAGGCCGAGCTTCCTTCCATTGAGCCAGACCCAGTAGGCGGGGGCTACGGGCCGGTTTTCGTCCAGTTCATTAAAGTCCCAGGGCCCGGTACGTTGGTTCCTATTTCCATAGCAGTTGAAGGTAATATAAAGCTCCTCCCAGTCGAAGGCGCTAGCATCCGCATCCACGATCAGGGCGTGAAGCCCTGCGCAGAGGTAGGTGGAAATCTTCAGGCGGCCATTGGGGAGAGCTTCAACACGAGGAGAATGCGGGGTGGGCATGGAAGTTGGTTTTGTACCACTATTCTTAGCCGCTTCCCGCTTTTCCAGAGGGAAGGACTGGGAAACGGAAATGCCCACGTTTGGCGCGTTGTTGTTTGGGAGCCCATCTTGCATAACAGGGGCATCCACGGAGGGCAATGCAACGCCTGCATGGCTTCTCCCTGTTTTGTTTACATCCTACCAACGACCCTCGGCCCCCCCTCTTATGAAAACCCCATTCTTCGCCGTAGTTGCCGCCCTCGTATTGCTACCCACGCTGCTGTTGGCTCAATCTCCCTATACAACCAATGGCAGTACACTCTTCCTTTATCATTTCGATGAAGGGGCTTCCTCCTCCACTGCTGCGGATGCTAGTGGGCATGGCCGCACTGCGAACTACGGAAGCGGGAGCATTACCGGTGTGCCGGGCCAGAGCGGCATGGGCAACGCCTTTACCGTGGCGGGGGGGGGCGCCAACCCGGAGTGGGTGGATTCCGCAAACCCCAACGGCCAGAACTCACCGCTCTACCAACTCGCTGCCAACAGCTTTACGGTGGAAATGTGGATTCGCTTTGACGATCTTGCAGCCACCTCCAATAGCTATCTTTTTACCATCCACCCTAGCGACCAGGTGTTGGCGGCAGACTTCAGCTTATCGATCATTCCGCAAGCAAACTTGACGTTCGGGGGGGCGCTTTCGGTGGGAGATTCCCGAGGCGTGGACCAGATCATTACGCCAAAAATTGCTTGGGTCAGTGGAGAGTGGTACCACATCGCGGTGACGTATGAAGCAAAGGGTGGGGGAGTGGGAGACTACCGCTTTTACGTGAATCGTGCAGGAGACGATGCCGAGCCGATGCCGTTCCATCAAGTGCTCAACCGGGCGCAGTTGCAGATGATGGGAGGCAACACCAACCCCCGGGTGCTTGATATCGGAAACATCGGCGGGGGCTATGGCTCCACCCGGTTTCGCGGTACGATGGATGAGTTTCGTATCTCCAACACCGCGTTGACGCAGTTTTCAACCTTGCAGCCAGTCCCCGAGCCGACGTCAATGCTGCTCGGTTCCATAGCGGGAGTGGTTTTCCTTTTCCGTCTTCGTCGGCACGCCCGCGAAGCCTGAGGGGTGCCCCCTCCCGGCGGGTGTTTCGGAAGACGTGATGAAAGCATTCCCCCCAAACCTCAGAGCCTTTACTTCGGTGGAGCTGCTCGTTTCCGTAGCGGTCGTATTCGCGTTGGCTGTGGGCCTCTTTGCAGGCTTTCGCATGGTTTCAACGGGGATGTTGAGAACCCGCTGCCTGGCCAATCTGCGCCAACTCCATGTGGGGGTAATGGCGTATGCCGCAGAGCATTCGGGCGAGGTGCCGGTGGATCGTGTATCGGTTGAAAACGGGACCAACTGGTATATGGCGCTTCTTCCCTATGTTCACCACCCGGGTTATGGATCAAAAAAGGGCGTCTACATTTGCCCGGCCATCAAGACCAAAGTTGGTTGGACAAACTATGCTTTGAATAACCGCCTCTATGTAGGCGGCACCAACCTTGGCAAAGCCCCCGAGGGGGAAGGGCGCCCCGGTTTCCTCGCCGCGCGCTCTGCCATGCGGTTCTCCAGCGTTTCGGGCCAGAAGGTGCTGATTCTCGATGCCATGGGAGCCACGGGGGGGACGTGGTATCTCGTCGGGGGCGGCCTCTACGACCCGACGTGGGGAGCCACCTATGCGGTGCATGGCAAGGGCGTAAACGCCATCTTTGTGGATGGGAGTGCGCGCAGCATCTGTGTGGAGCCGCGGAACATCAATGCTCGGAAGGATCTTAATGAAATGCGGGCCGACTGGTTCTGGCCCTTGAACTGAAATCTCAATGAAATACCTGATTTGTTGTTTGCTATTGGGCACTACCTTTGGAGCCCAGGCGGAGACGCGGGCCGCCATTCCGTTTGAAACAATCTCATTCTACGAAGTCCGCCCCGTCTCGGGTGGGGTGGATGGGCGTCTTGAAGCGGCGCTATGGAAGGAGATCCCGGAAGCGCCTCTGCCGTATGAGTATTGGAAGACGGTTGCGACCCCAGGAGAGCTGGAAAGCACCTTCCAGGTCGCCTACGACTCCCAAGGTATCTACCTGCGGGTCTATAACCACGAGGCGCGGATGGACCGTATTCTTACCCAGGTCGTCACGCGGGGAGATCCCTACCTTTGGAAGGACGATTGTCTCCAGCTCTACTTCGACCCCACAGCGACCAGTATCGGCTACGTCGTTTTTACCGTAAATGCGCTCGGCATGCGCGATGACCGCAAGCAGCTCGACGGGGCCGTATCTCTCGACGAGTGGCAGGGCGAAAACTGGCAGGTCTGGGCTAATCGCGAGGCGAATGGATGGGTGGTGGAAATGTTTTTTCCCTATTCGGACCTCGAGCGCACGGCTCAACCGGGCGACGTCTGGCGTGCCAACCTCGTGCGGTACGGGTATGCCACCGGCGAGTTCAAGGGGACGAGCTGGTCCCTTGGGGGGAACTATGCACTCCCCGGGAAGTTCGGTTACTTTTATTTCGGCCGGGAGAAGCCGGCCTCCGCCGAAGTCGTTGCGCAAGTTTTGCGTGAAAGGGCCGTCCCGCCCTGGAGCTTGAGCCTTGGCGGGATGGTCTTGCGATACAGCGCTGAAGCCGGGCAGGAAGTCCTCTCCGCCGCACGGGTGAAGGCGGCGCTGCAGGAGGACCGGGACCGGCTCGCAGATCAGGTCCGCGCCGTGCCCGGCTGTTCCGCAGAGTCAGCCGCACTTGCCAAGGCAGCCCTTGAAGAAGGGGCGGATGAACAGGCGCTCCTCAAGCTCACCCGCCTCTACTGGCGGGAACGGCTCCGCCTTCTCCTGGATGAAACAACCTCCTCTCATTGATTTTTTTGTTCCTTTGTATGAAACGACTTTTCTTCTCTTTTCTCTCGCTTCTCCTTTCGGGCCCCCTCCCTGCCGCTCCGGCAGACTCGGCACGCTACGACGGAGCTTACCTCCACAATGTCACCACCGGCTTCGAAACACCGCACCTCGATTGGGCGCAGCCCTTGGCCGGTGGGCCGGTAGAAGCCCTCTTTATTACGAACCGCAAGTGGGGCGCGCGCGAAGTGGTGGAGCTGGCGCAACGGATCGACCTGAAGTTCGACACCGTGTTGGGAGTCGACTTTTCGCAACTGACATTCGATAGCGTTTATGAAAGCCGGGTGCAGGGGACTTCGCCGTATGAAAAGGAGCGCGAGGTCGCTCAGAAGCTGGAGAAGCCGTGGCCGCTCTTTGTCTTGGCCAACTTCCAGCTTTCCGCGCTCGATGAACGGGCGCAGTACCGGATCCTTTCCCAAGTGGCCGAAGGGAGCGGGCTGGTCGTCATCTATCCGTGGAATTTTCCCTTCGCGAAGCTTTTCTCCCAACCCACAGAGGAGTGGCGGCAGATTGTTTCGATGATCTCGCCCACCGCCTTGCCAGAGCGGGAAGCGACGTTGCCGGAGGGCAAGCTGGTCAAAACCTACCGATTTGGCAAAGGGCGGATCGTGGTGCTCGACTACGGGATCGCGCAGTTCAACTACGGTTTGACTCCACGGCAACACTACAGCGTCCATGGTTGGAAGGCGCGTTACGAGAACGCCCTCGCCCTCACCGGCCGGGCGGTGCTCTGGGCCGCGGGCCGCGAGTTGGAGCCGGGGTGGAGTGTCTCGAAACCGGAAGGGGGGCTTGCAGCCGGGCAGGCGGCGTCTCTCCAGATAAAAGGAAAGGGAACTGCGGCGCTGCGCTTGCGCAATGAGTGGAATGAGGTCGTATGGCACGGAAAGGCGCAGGCGGAGGGCGAAACCGAAGCCAAGCTGCCACCGCTAATGGCAGGTCGCTACTTTCTGGATCTCCTTTCCATGGAAGGGAAGGCGGTTTCCAACTTCGGGGTTACCGCGTTGGATGTCGCTTCCCGCGTGGGAGCGTTGAAGCTTTCCTCCGCGAAGCCCTCCCATGAAGCTGGTGAACCGGTGAAGGTGATTCTTCGTTGGGAGGCTCCCCTTTCCGCCGCAGGCGAGTTGCAACTGACGATCGACGACCTCCCCAACCGGAACCGCTGGGCTTCGGAGACCGTGAAGCTGGAGAAGGGGAGCCAAGCGGCGGAGTTCACATTTCCCGCCCCGGGCGTACCGACCGTAGCCGGTCTGCTACGTGCCAAGCTCATGCAGGAAGGGTTGCCGCTGGCCGAAGCGCATGAGGTGGTCTACTTCCCCCAGCGGGCCAAAGATCTTTTCCCCGCGATTCTTTGGGGCTGTGTGCCTCCGCAGCTTCCCGAAATGTATTCGCTTGCACTGCAAGAGCTCTACCCGGAAGGAATCGCCACAAGTCATTCCGGCTCCAAAGCCGTTACCGCCCGCCTTGCCGCGCTCTTCAACCAGCGGTTTATGCCGCATGACAGCATTATCTCCCTTCTTGGCGGGGAAGATGGGCAAACGCGCACCCGCGTTTGGATGGGGCTGCCCAAAGACCGGGAAGCCGCAGCCACAGCCGCAGCGGGGGATGGCTCATTCTATAACCCGAATGTACAAGCCCACGCCCGCAGCTACCTTCTTGAAAAGCTCGAAGGGGTGCCCGAAATGGGCCCGCCGCTCTACAACCTGGGAGATGAAAATAACTATACCTACGAGGCGGGCTACACCCCTTCGGATGAAGCTGCCTACCGCCGGTTGCTCCAGGAATGGTATGGCGACATCAATACACTCAACCGCGAGTGGGGTACCTCGTATGCCGACTTTGCCAGTGTGTCGCACCCCCGCCCTTCCGAAGTGCGCAAGAACCGGCTCTACCCGCATTGGTATGCGCACCGCCGCTTTATGGAGCGACAGTACGCCGACGCACACCACTTCATGGCGGACCAGATCCGCGAGCTGGACCCACACGCCGTCATCGGCGCGGAAGGGGCGATGCCCGGCGACCTCGAGCTGACCGTCAGCAAGCTCGACTATTGGGGGCCGTATACCGACCCGGTAAATGACGAGCTGTTGCGCGCGGTTGCCCCCGGCAAGGTACGGACGATCTGGTGGGGGTATGGCGGGGAAAAGATGGCCTACCCCCTTTGGAAACCGCTCTTGACGGGCGTTGCCAACGGACATGCCTGGTACTCCGCGACGGTGGAGGCGATCAGCGGATTTCTGGCGGCAGACTTCACGGTGCCGGAATACTACCGCACCGGGCGCGCCCCGTACGTGGCGGCGCTAAACCGGGGCCCGGCGCAGTTGATGATCGCGACCCCTCTGCGCAAAAGCCCGGTGGCGATGCTCTGGAGCCAAGCCAGCTACACCGCTTCCGCCATGGACCGCCGGTTCTTCACCCCGAGGGATAGCTCTGTCCCGCTTACCGACTATTTTTACCGGAAGGGGATCGGGTTTGATTGGGTGACGAGCCGGATGCTGGAGAAAGAGGGCCTTGCCGGTTATCGGGTGTTGATCCTGCCGGGAGCTTCCGCCTTGTCGGAAAAGGAGGTGGCTACGATCACCCAGTTTGCGCAGAATGGGGGTGTGGTGATTGCGGATCTCAACCCGGGCGTGCTCAATGCCTCGTGCCGCCCTCTGGAGGCCAGCCAACTGGCGGGGCTCTTTGGTGTTTCCGGGCTCAAGGGGAGCGCGGAGTTGGAGATGAAGCCCGTTTCGATCCGGGCTTCGGCGCGCGGGCGCACGCTCACACTGGAGGCTGCCAAAGCGTTGCAATCTCCCGAGGTTCCCGGCTTCCAGATCTGCGAAGTTGGCAAAGGGTTGGCGATCCTTTGGAACTTCAACTTGAGCTCCGTGCTCAATACCGCCACGACGTCTGTGGATGCGTTTCTGGGTGAGTGCTTGGCATTGGCCAGCGTGATACCCGAGGTGCGGGTGGAGGGAATCTCGGACGAGCAGATGATCCTCCGCATTCGGGAAGGGGCAGGCTTCGATGTGGTCGGTCTCCTCGCAGGCTACCCGAACGTGGGGAAAACGGCACGGCTCCAGTTACCGAAGAAGCGGTGGGTGTACGAGGTGGACGGCGGGTTGGTGGGGGAGACGAGCGAAGTGGAAGTTTCGTTGGATGTACCGTTTCATCTCTACTCCTGTTTCCCCACCAAGCAGGCAGCGCCTTTGCTCGAGCTGGAGGCGAAGGAGGTGCGGCCAGGGGGGCAAGTGGCCTTCAAGCCCGGTGCACTGGTTGAGGATGCGGTGTACCGGCTGGAAGTGAGCAACCCGAAGGGGGAGGCATTGCGTCGGCATACGGCCATTTTTACCGGGCGCTCCGGGGTTGCCCCGTTGCGCTTTGCTCTTAACGACACCCCCGGTGTTTACCGTGTCCGCCTTACCGATGTCCGCACCGGGCTCCATAGCGAAGCTTCCCTCCACCTTCAACCCAACCAACCATGAAACTTCTCCTCTCCGTTCTGGCTCTTTTGTTGGCCAGCCATTCCGTCGCTCTTTGTAGTGATATCGAGCTTCAAACGGCCGATACCGAAAATACCGAAGCGCAAACCCAGACTCGCAAAGCCTTCGCACGCTTTACAGAAGGGCACATCGACTACGAGGGGACGACTCCGGCAGACGGAAGCGAAGTGATCCGAGGGCTGCGCTTCGGGTTGAACTTTGCCTCCCCGACCCGCTCCGATGGCAGTTGGAGCCGGTGGAATTTTCTGAGCGTCTCCGTAAAGCTCGGCGGTGGCGAGCCGCTCGATGTGATTGGCCGCCGCATGCTGCACAGTGCCGAAGTGGTGGAAGACGTACCCCGGCAGATGGTCTGCTACCGGTGGCCGCTGGAAGAGGCGGGGGGCTTCCTAAAGGTAACGTTTCTGCTCTATCCCGAGCAGAAGGAGTGGATGCTTCTGCGCGTGGAGCTGGAGGGAGACACGGGAGCTACGATCGAGCAGGTGGTACTGATGGCTTACCCTTCCCACACCTCGGGGCCCGAGGAGCGGGAGCGATGGATCGCGGGGGGAGACGTTACCATGGCGCTGGAGACGCGTGCCCAGCCGTTCGATCCTACTGTTTCGGCCTTCGCCTTCTTCAACCGGATGGCTCAGGAAGATGCCGGCTGCTTTCTGGTTTTCGACCCGGCCTCGGTGGCTGGGCTGATGATATCGGGCGACTACGCGGTACGCAGCACGCTCAAGCTCAACCCGGGGGAGACTTCGCTGGATCTCGCTCTGGGCGGGTTTGTCGAGCAGCAGGCCGACGAAGCGGTGCGCGCTTTTTTGCTCGAGGGGGGGCGCAATACGCTTCAATTTCTCAAAGCGGCGGATTGGAAACCCCGTGTTAACAGCGCCGACCACGAGCGGCTCTTTGGCAATCTGCGCCAGTTGCTTGCCGATGTGGGCTCTCCGGAGGAGCGGGAGCGGTTTGCCGCTTCATTGAGCCGGTATGAACAGGAGATCCGGGGGAACAACGGCCGTGGCGCTTTGAATGCCGTGAACGAGCTGCGGCAACTCGAGAAGCAGCTTCTTTCCCGTGCATTGGCACGTTGGCGGTAGGGCTACTCTGCCGAGAGCGCCCAGAATTTCTGGAACGCGGCAGACCAATCGCGGTTCTCTACCGCGCGGCGGGCGTGGGTGCCCATTTGGCGGCGGAGCGGGGCATCGGCCACGAGGCGCTCGATGGCGGCGGTAAAGGCCCCCACATCGAGGCTGCGGGTGATCAGGCCGGTAACCCCGTGCTCCACCAACCCTTTGGGGCCGCCGCTGTCGGAAACGATGGTGGGGATACCGGAGGCATGCGCCTCCACGACGACGTTGCCGTACGTATCGGTGGTGCTGGGGAAGAGGAAGAGGTCTGCCGAGGCGTAGGCGGCGGCCAGCTCGGTGCCCGAGAGCGCGCCGGTGAAGCACGCGCCCGGCAGGCAGGCGCGCAGCTCGCGAAGGTACGGCCCATCTCCCACAAAGGCGAGGCGAGCAGGGGTGCCCGCTTTCTCCAGGCGGCGTTGGGCGGAGACGATCATCCCGAGGTCTTTCTCCTTGGAGATGCGGCCAACGTAGAGGAGCACCGGGCCCTCGCCTGCGAGGCCGCGTTTTTGCCAGAAGGCTTCCTCCCGCCGCGAGGGGTGAAAGAGCTCGGTATCCAACCCTCGGGGGAGGATGGCGATCTTTTCTTCGGGGATGCCCCGGGCCACCCAGCGGTCGCGATAGTCCTCAGAGTTGACGTAGAGCAGGTCGAGCTGCGAGTAGAAGCCGTGCATGAACTTCCACGTGAGGGTTTCCAGAAAGCCGTCATCAGTAAGGATGCGGACGTACTGGGGGAAGTCGGTATGGTAGATGCCGACGGTGCGCAGCCCAAGGAGCTTGGCCGCCATGAGCGCGGTGATGCCGATCGGCCCGGGGGTGCTGATGATCAGCTCGGTAAACTGCTCGCGCTGGATGAAGTCGATCATCTCCAGAATGGGCGGGAAGCTCAGTTTTTGGAGTTCGTACTCGGGTAGCTCAAACTCGCCGATGGGGGCGAAATTGCGGATCGGGATGTCGCGGATGGCAACGCTCTCGCGCGAGGTAACGACGAGCAGATCCGCCCCCGTCGCGACGCCCGAGGCCACCATTTTGCGGATGGTGGTGGCGACGCCGTTGACGTCTTCGAGCGTGTCGGTAAACCACGCGCGCTTGCAGTTGCGCAACGGGGTGGGGAGGCTCCCCGCGTTTTCCTGCGAAAGCTGGCGCAGCAGCGCGCGCGGCGGCGCTTGCGAGCGGAAGGAGTAGACGTAGGGGCTGATGGTGAGGAGCAGCGGCGCCATGACGCTGACGTCCTGCAACGCTTCGAAGAGGTTGCCGCTGGAGAGCTTTTCGACAAACCGGCTAAAGAAACGGAAGGCGAGCTGGGAGATGAAGAGGTTCGCCATGAGGAAGGCGCGCCGCTCGGGTTCCTGCACGCCTTTGGTCTGCTGGGCGATGAGGGTTTTAAAATCCGAATCGCTGATGGTGGCCGAGAGCTGCTTCCACAAGGAGGCGTGCGCGGGCTTGGCCAGCTCGAAGATTTTGCCGCTGACGATGCCTTTGGCCACCATGCCGATTTTATCGGTAAGGGAGAACTCGGTGGGGTCCCGCCCTTCCATGAAGCGGGAGAAGACTTTGGTGACGAGGCCATTGGCGGCTTCATCCTTTTTGAGCACTTTCTCCCCCACAAAGGCGTGGATGGTATTGTACATCCCGTGGGAAAGGGCGAGCGGGGTGCCTCCCCGGCCTTGCGGGGTGCAGGCTCCGGCACGTACCTGTTCGAGAAAGGCTTCGGGGGTGGGGCAATGGTCGGCAGCTTGCGTCCACGCGACGCCGGGGTAGAAGCCGCCGTGGTCGTCCGAGCCGCCGGTGAGGATTTTGCGCCACGGCTCGGGGTGGGTGGAGGCGAGGTTGTGCCGGTTGGCAAGGGCTTCGAGCCGTTCGGGGGTGAGCCGGGTGGTGATGTGCGAGAGGGTCTCGCCCAGCAGGGTGTCGCGCAGGCCGTTTACGCCTTCAAAATGGCGGAAAAGGAGGAGTAATCTCTCAAAATGCGTGGGGCCAAAGGTGTCGTCCAACCGGTAGAGGGGGTGAGCGACGGCGTGGGCGATGTTGGCCTGCGCGAGGTAGGCTTGCAGGTCGTAGAGGTTATCGCGAAGCGGCTGGATCTCCCGGTGCTGTGCTTCGGTGATGCCCCAGACCAGCAGGTCTACACGACATCGGTCTTCCGGGAAGCGGGCGGAGACTTGTTCGCTGATGAAGACGCCCGGCTCGTCCGCAACCTCCAGGCACCCTTCGATCCGGTTATGGTCGGTGAGGGTGAAGAAGGTAAACCCGGCGCGGCGCAGGCGGCGGTAAAGCTCGCGCGGGTGGGAGTAGCTGTCTGGGAAATCAAACCGGCGCAGCAACCATTCCGCAGAACGGTCGCTGTAGCGGGAGTGAAGATGAAGATCAACTTTGCAGGGCATGGGCTGTGGCGCGCCGAGCTTCCACCCATTGGTGATAGGTGAATGCGGCGCGTTGGGCAAGCGCCCGGGTGAGGAGGGCCTCAATCTGTTCCCAGATGGCCGGGTGCTCGACATCGACAGGGTGGATGCCGACACGCAGGAGCGGGGCTTCGCGCAGGCGGCGGTAGAGGGCGGCATTCCACTGGCGGCTGGCCAGGCGCCGCCAAAGGCTGCGCACGCTCCAGACGAGGGATTGGGAGGCGTAGACGCGCTGCTCGCGGAGGTCGATTACCGAGCCGAGCCGGGTGGTGTACTCGAGGCCCAGCTTGCAGAGCGCTTGCTCGCCCGCCTCGCTCAAAAGCCACGCGGGGGCGATGAAGCCGGGGGGATCAAACCCGATCTTGCGGAACTCCTGCTGGGCTTCGCTGACGAGGCGGATGGCGTCTGCCCCGGAGATGTCGTAAAACTCGCCTTCATCTGCCGTGTAGTAGCGGGTGGTGAGTCGTTGCCGCAGCCCCTCCTCCGGCTTGCGCAGGCGGCGGTGGTAGTAGCCGTGGATGACGACTTCATCTCCCCCCTCGGCGCGGTGCTGAAGCCAGTGGCAGAACTCGGGGTGGTCGAGCATGTGGCCCCGGTGGTGGTGGTCTGGGACGACGAGGAGCGAGAACGGCCCAAACCCCTCCAGCCGTTCCAGAATGCACTGCGTCGCCTGCCAGGTGAGCGGGGAGACATCGTGGATGGAGGTGACCAACGCCGGGCGGGAAGCCTCGGCTGGCTCTGCGGAAGAAGGTGCGGTCATGCAGTTTTTTTGCCCCAGCGCGTGCGCAGCAGGGCGAGCAAGGCAAGGGCGGCGCAAGCGTGGGAGAAGCGCTCCCCATGCCGGGTATAGAACGTCAGCGGGGCATTCTCGGGGGGAACGGAGATAGCCCCGGCCAGGATGCCCTCGGTATTGAGTGTCTCCAGCCGATGGGTGACGCGCCCGTGCGAGTCGATAAAGGCGGTGACGCCGGTGTTGGCGGCGCGCACGAGGGGGCGGCGGTTTTCCACCGCGCGGAAGGTGGCGTTGGCCAGGTGCTGGCGCGAGGCCGGGCTATCGAGAAACCAGCCATCGTTGGTGACGTTGATGAGCAGCTGCGCGCCGCCGAGGGCGAAGCGTCGGGTAAGCTCGCCGAGTGTGTCTTCAAAGCAGATCAACACCCCGGCGCGCACGGGAGGCTCCCCCCCCAGCTCGAGGACTTTGGGCTCCACCCCGGCGGTGAAGTCGCTGGGCACAAGGTCGCCCACGACCCATGCAAAGAAGGGGAAGCTGTGGCGGAAGGGGATGTACTCGCCAAAGGGGACGAGGTGCATCTTCTGGTAGACTTGGATGGCTTTGGCCCGGTGCGTAAGGAGCACGGCGATGTTGTATTGCCGCTTCTCGGCATCCCCATCGAGGCTGCCGAGGAGAAAGGCGGCGTCGCTCAGCTCGGCGAGGTCGCGCACGACGGCGAAGTTGCGCTGGTCTGCAAAAAGGCCGCGCGGGGTGGCGGCTTCGGGCCAGAGGATGAGCTGGGGCTCCAGCGCGAGGGCGGCTTGCGTGAGGTGGGTAAGGCGCTCAAAGATCCGCTCTTCAAATGCGGGGTCAAACTTCTGGTATTGCGGGATATTTGGCTGCACGGCGGCTACGCGCAGCTCGGAGGTCCCTTCGGGTACCGGGCGAAAGAGGGTGCGCACGCCGTAGAGGAAGACGAGGGCGATGAGGGCCATCGTGACCGTAAAATCCCAGTGCGGGCGGATGCGCCGGGTATGGATCTCAGAGCCAAAACGGCGGATGGTGATGACGGCGACGAGGTTTGCCATTACCACCAGCGCGGAAAGGCCGCCCACGCCGGTAAACTCGGCGATCTGGATAAACGCAACCTGCTCGTGGAGCGCGGAGCCGAGCGTATTCCACCCAAAGCCGCTAAAAAGCCAGCCACGCACCCACTCCAGCGCCACCCACGCGGCGGCCCCGGCAATGGCAAGGCGGAGATTTGCCCCCGACCGCGTAAAATCTCCCACACTGGGGCGCAGGCAGGCGAGGAAGGCGGCCCAAGCTGCCGGGTAGAGCGCCATATAGAAGGCGAGCAAAAACCAGCCGATGCCGGTAACGGTCGTCAACCAATGAAAGGCGGGCCAATAAAAGGCGAGCCCTGCCACATACCCGAGCGCGGCAGCCCGGCGTACGCTGCCGTTGCCGGAAAACCAGAGCGCGCAGATGAGCGGGGTGAGCGCGACCCAACAGAGCCACCCTTGCTCCCACCCGGGGAAGCAGAGCGCCATGGCAAGGCCACTGCAAATGGCGGCCAACCATGGCCATGTACGGAGAAGCCGGGGATTCACAAAGAAAAAGCGGGGCTACTGGCGGCGTACCCGGCGCGAGGCCTGCGGCTTGGGGTTGGGGTCCAAGGCTTCGCGAATGTCTTTGGCGTAACCGGGGTTGACGAAGAAGGAGGATTTATCCAGATCCTCTACCTGATCGAGATCCCGGTTGGAGCAGACGTAGCCGACGGCAATGAGGGTTTGGAGGATGCTGACGATCTGCGCCGAATCCATGCCCGTGAGGCGCAGCTTCAGGTCGCGCCCGCCCATCGGCGAGCCGCCGAAGCCAAGGGTGCGGATGATCGTGGTTTCACCGCCGTCGAGGTTGATGTTGCTCATGGTGGAGGAGGGGCAAGATACCCGCTCTCTCCCGGGCCACGCAAGCGGTTTACCGGGGGGCGACGGTGTTGCCCGGGTGGTAAAGGGGGGGAATGATCTCGGTGATGACCCCCGCTTCTCCCTGCGCCAGCCGCCGCACGGCCCGCAAGGCTTGCAGGGCGACAAGCTCGGCCTGCTCAATATAGGCGGTATAGTCGAGCGAGCACTTTTGCAGGGAGATCTCCTCCGAAGTGGCGACGACGGAGAGCTCCTGCGGGATGCGCAGGCCGAGCTGCCGGGCCGCATTATCAAACGGGATGGAGAAGACCGTGCCTCCCAGGACCACGGCAGTCGGTTTATGAGTGCCGAGGTAGTCGATGATCTGCCGGGTGATCGGGTCTTTCTCGTAGTCCAACGCTTCGAGGACGGGCAGGCGCGGCTCCTCGGGGGGGAGGGCACGGTCGAGCGCCGTCTGGTAGCCCTGGAGCGATTGGCGGACGACCTCCATCGCCGGGTTGAAGGAGATGTAGCCGATCTGCCGGTGCCCGAGGCTCAAGAGCTGCTCGGTGGCGCGGCGGGTGTGGTTAAAGTGGTCTGCCGTGACGAAGTGAAGCCCGGTGCCGGAGAGGTCGCGGTTGACGATGATGGTCGGTAGCGGAAAGACGGCCTGGGCTGCCGCAAGCCGCCGGAGCCGGTCTGTCATCTCTTGCGGCGGGCGGAAGATGAGGATGCCGTCAAACTCCCGGGGCGGGGAGGTCAGTAACTGCTCGATGGCTTCAATCTCGGCGATGTATTCGTAGTGGATCTTGCACTGGGTCGCCAGCTCGGCCCGGTGGAAGATGTCGTAATGATCGGGCAGCGCCCCCAGGAGGCTTGGCCGGAAGCGCTCGGGAATCAGGATGCGCAGTTGGCGCAGCAGCGGCGGCTCCAGCACGAAATTTCCCCGGCCGTGGGTGGCTTCCACGTAGTGCGTCTCGATGAGCTCGGCAAGCGCGGCGCGCACGGTGCGGCGGCTTACGCCCAGCTCTTCGGTGAGCTTGCGCTCCGGGGCGAGGCGGTCTCCCGGTTTGAGGCGGCCATCTTGCACGAGGCTGCGGATCGCATCTGCAAGCTGCCGGTAAAGCGGCACGGAGGAGCGTTCGTCGAGCTGGTCCTTGAGTATGGGTGTCAAATTCACTTCCACCGCCGACGATACGGGGGCCGTACCACACGTTACCAGCCAAAATTGGACAATTAGGTCAAAACCGATTTCCGGCTTGAAAACCGGGCGCTTCGGGGCACGATTCTCCACCAACTACCATGAGCTACACTCCCGCCCGCATTATTGATACTCACCAACACGTTTTCTGGCACGGTCGGGATGATAAGGGGCTCGTTGCCGATTTGGATGAGCACGGCATCCAGAGTGCATGGTTGCTCTCGTGGGAGATTGCGCCGTTTGAAGATAACGCCTCTTACCACGGGGTGCTCAACCCGCTTAACGCTCGCGCAGATGGCACGCATGCGGGCATCCCGCTGCGGGATCTCGTGGTAGCGCGCGACCGCTACCCGGACCGGTTTGTCCTCGGCTATTGCCCGCACCCGCTGCTTGGAGATGCGCCTGCGCTGCTGCGGGCTGCTGCAAAGATCCATGGGGTGCGTGTCTGCGGGGAGTGGAAATTCCGTATTCCCTTTGATGATCCCCGCTCGCTGAACCTCTTCCACGCCGCAGGCGAGCTGGGGCTGCCGGTGGTGCTGCATCTCGATATCCCTTACGTGAAGCGCGAGGGGAAGCTGGAGTACCTCCCTTCGTGGTACGGGGGCACGGTTGAAAATCTGGAGCGCGCCCTCATCGCCTGCCCGGAGACGACGTTTATCGGCCATGCGCCCGGGTTTTGGCGCGAGATCAGCGGAGACGCGCAGGAGGCCGAGGCCGGCTACCCGCAGGGAAAGGTAACGCCCGATGGGCGGCTCTACCGCCTCTTCCGCACTTACCCGAACCTCATGGCCGACTTGAGCGCGGGCTCCGGCTTGCGGGCGCTCTCGCGCGACCCGGAGCACGCCGTGGCGTTCATCAAGGAGTTTGAAGACCGGCTCGTTTTTGCGCGCGATTACTACGGGCAGGAGCTCCACAGATTCCTGCAAACGCTGGACCTCCCGGCGGCGACGTTCGACAAGATCTACTTCCTCAATGCCGAGCGGATGGTGAAGCCGTAGGTGCCTACGCCTCGCCCAGCCACGCCAGCGCTTTGTCATAAGAGCATTGCTGGAGGTAGTGGCGGAAATGAGGGTCTACCCCTGCGGGGAGCTGCGCTTGCAGGGTCTGGATGCGCTCGGACGCCCCCTTGAGCGCTTCCAGATGCGCGGCGGGGTCGCGGTCGCGAAAGGCGTGGTCGGCAATGACGGCGCGGCGCTCGCGCAAGGCTTCCCGAAGGGCGGCAAAAAGGTCTGACATGGCTCCCTTTTTGCCCCGGGTAGGGGGGCTGCGTCAAACCCTGCCGTTATGGCGGGCGTGGTGTTCCTCGCGGAGCTGGCGTTCGGCAGTGAGCCAATCTTGCGCGGAGTCTCCCGGGAGGCCGTGTTGTTGGCGTTCCTCGGCGAGGTAGTAGGCGCGCAGGGAGATTTCTTCCTCCGCGATCAAATACCCCAGGGGCGCGGGTAGCGCGGGGTCTTTGGCTTTGGAACGCGGCTTGCGCTGCGGTGTTTTGGGCTTGGGCGTCGCCTTGGCCCGGGGTAGCGGGGCGGCAGCGCGGCGAGCAGGGGCGGCGGCCGTTTTGCGAGCGGTGGTTTTAGCTGCAGGCTTGGCTGGCGCCTTCCTTTTGCTGGCGGAGGCCCTTGGTTTGGTTGCTTTTTCCATAAGCGAAGAATCGATTGGAAGGGAAGCGGGGGGTGGGTAAGCGCTAAAAGTAACCTCCAAAAAGGGGGGAAGAAAGGAAAAATCGGCGCGTGCGGTTTGGCTCGGGAGGCTCTACATTTGCGGCGTCATGAAACCGTTTCTTCTTCGGTGGCTGATTACCTCATTGGCGGTGCTCCTCGTTACCCAGCTTGATTGGGTGGGGGTACGGGCCGATGGGTGGATGCCGCTTTTGGCCGGGAGCCTTTTGCTCGGTATCCTCAATGCCTTTGTGCGGCCGGTGCTCCTGCTTTTGAGCCTGCCGCTTATTTTGGTGACGATGGGGCTCTTTCTACTCGTCGTCAACGCCATCACCCTTGCGCTGGTGGGGGCGCTGATCCCCGGGTTCCATGTCGATGGGTTTTGGGCGGCGCTTTTCGGGGCACTCCTCATCAGCATTGTCTCGGGGATTCTGAGCTTCCTGATTGGGAACACCGGGGAGCAGCCTCTTGTGCGGCGAGTGGTGGTGAGTGGGGGTGAGGAGGGGAGGCTTTCCCAAGGCGGGCAGGATATCAAACCGGTCCGTGGGAGGGTGGTTGACGATGAGTAGCCAAGAGCGCGTGCGCATCAAAATCTGCGGGTTGACGAACGAGGCAGACGCCGTGGCCGCTATCGAGGCGGGGGCCGATGCGCTCGGCTTTAATGGCTTCTCCGGGTCGAAGCGGTATATCGACCTTGCAACCGAGGCGGCTTGGATCGTGAAGCTCCCCCCGTTGGTCAGCCGGGTGGCCGTGGTTGTAAATCCTTCTGAAGTGGAGGCTCGCGCTCTTCTTGCCCAGCCGGGGGTGGATGCGATCCAGTTTCACGGAGATGAAACGCCCGCCTTCTGCGCGCCTTTCAAAGGGAGCGGCTTTATCAAAGCCCTGAGCGCGCGCGATCTTCCTTCTCTGAAGGAGGCAGGAGCCTATGGGGCCGGGGCGATCTTGCTGGATGCTTTTGTCCCCGGGGCCTATGGCGGCACCGGGCAGTTGATCGACCTTGAGCTGGCAAGCGAGTTTGTGCGGACCCACCCGCATCTGCGTGTGATTCTCTCCGGAGGGCTCAAACCCGATAACGTGGCCGAGGCGGTGCGGGCTGTGCGCCCGTATGCGGTAGATGTGGCCAGCGGTGTGGAAAGTGGCCCCCGCAAAAAAGATCACTCATTAATGAAAGAGTTTATCGCAGCCGTGCGCGAGGGGTGAAAACAAGGCCCATCAGAGAGCAAAAGGCAATAAAGTGATAATCGCATGGACGGGCTGGATCGGTTCCTGCTATTTACGCCAACGTGGCCGTTCCAAAAATAGCCACCCCCTTACAGCCCCAACACGTTTATGCGGAAACCCCTTGCCTCACTGTTTCTCCTCCTTCCGGCAACCTTGCTCGCGCAGCAGGGCGAGTCGGTCGTCGAGAGTGCGCCCACGCCGGTTGCCATTGAAGCCCCTGTACCGATCGACCCTCCTTTGGAAGCCGCCCCGGCTGCTGATGGCGGGGTGATCTCCGGGCCGGCTCCGATCGAGCCGCCTGTTTCTTTAGACGGGGCTTCGCCTTCCGTCCCCGGGGTGATCGGCCAGCCCCAGAGTGGTCCGGCACCCGCCATCCCCGGTACCATAGCGCCGCCCGCCCCCGGGGCACCTGTCGGAGGGACGATCCGCACGGTCAATGAATTTCAGGGAGACGATGTGGGCGCCGTGCTACGGCTGCTGGCCCGGCAGGCGGGGATCAACGTCGTCATCAGCGACCAGGTACAGGGGACGATCACGATGCGCCTTGAGGGGCTCTCGCCGTTGGAGGCCATCAAAGTCGTTGTCACCTCCAAGGGGCTGCTCATCGATCAGGTGGATAACGTGTACTACGTCAAGACCATCGCCGAGAAACAGCGCGAGCCCACCGTCCCCGGGCATTATACCTTCAGCTACGCCATGGCTGATAAAGTCCTCGGCCTGCTGCACAGCCAGCTTCAGAGCGGCATCCCCCCGCAGTTTGATGTACGGACCAACACCGTTTATTTCCGGGAGTTTCAGTCCAACATGCCGAATGTAGACCTCTTTTTGGAGTCGATCGACCGGCCAACCCAGCAGGTGATGATCGAGGCCCGACTCGTGGAGATCAACGCCAACCCGAAGCAGAACTATGGCATCAACTGGGCGGGGGTTGTCGGCGGCTCCACCCCGCAGACCTTCCGCTATGGCGGCGCGGGGGATATCGAGATCCCCAATCTTCCCGGCGGTACCGAGACTACGCTCGGAGACATGCTCTTCCACGGCACAGGGCAAAATGCCCTTCGCTCCATCTACGGGCAGTATGCGATTCTCTCCATCCCGCAGATGTCGGCCACGCTGCGCCTGCTCAATGAAGATCAGGATAGCGAGTTCCTTGCCAACCCGCGCATTGTTACCGCGAACAATCTTGATGCGAAGATCGAGATCACCCGAAACCAGCCGGTGCCGCAGTTGAACTTCAATGAACAGACGGCAACGGCTGTTTTCGGCGGTTTTGAGGACAAACAGTTTGGGAACACACTCCTCGTTCGCCCCACGATCAATAAAGACGACTTTGTGACGATGCTGGTGAAGCCCGAGATCAGTAACAAAGTGGGGGATGCCGTTTTCCTTTTTGCGGGTGCGGAAGTCAGCAGCCCGGTAATCGATAAGCGGACATTGGAGTCCACCGTCCTCATCCGCAGTGGCGATACTCTCGCCATTGGCGGCCTCTTGCAGGATGAAAGCGGCAAAAGCCGCGCCAAGGTGCCGGTATTGGGCGATATCCCGATTATCGGCTACGCCTTCCAGGAGCGGCGCAATGAGCGTTCCAAGCGTAACTTGCTCGTTTTTGTGACTCCCACCATTATCAAGCAAGGGTATGGCACCGGCTTGGAAGACCAGGTCTCTGGCTTGAAAAGCAGCGGCGAAGAGTATGCCGACCCCAACGGCTGGCGTAACAACGCCAAAGGGGCCATGCGCTTTGTTCCGACTTCGAACCGCCAGAACGTGGCAGACTACCCTAAACCGGGCGTTGCCCCTGAACCTGCGAAGCGCAAATCTTCTTCCCAGCGCCGCGCCAGACCGTAATAGTAGACCTTAATGAAGCAGTTCAACATTGCCGTCCTTTCCGGAGATGGGATCGGCCCCGAAGTAATGGTCCAGGGCCTCCGGGTTCTGGAAGCGGTCAGCAAGAAATTTGGTTTCCAGCTTTGCTTGAGCGAGCAGCGGGTGGGGGGGATCGCCATCGACCACGATGGCCGTGCCTTGCCTGAGGCCACCCTCAAAGCGTGCGAAGCGGCGGATGCCATCCTTTTCGGTTCGGTGGGCGGCCCCAAGTGGGAAAGCCTCCCCCCCGACCAGCAGCCCGAGCGCGCGGCGTTGCTGCCGTTGCGCAAGCATTTTGCCCTCTTTGCCAACCTGCGCCCCGCGCTTTGTTTCCCGGCATTGACGCATGCCTCGCCGATCAAAGAATCGATCGTTGCGGGCGGGTTTGATGTTCTCTGCGTACGTGAGCTTACGGGCGGCCTTTACTTCGGCCAGCCCAAGCACAGCGGCGAGGAGAATGGCGAGCCCTTTGCCGTGGATACCATGATCTACCGCAAAAGCGAAATCGTGCGGATCGCCCACGTTGCCTTCAAGGCCGCGCAGGAGCGTAGCAAACGCCTCACATCCATTGATAAAGCCAACGTGCTGGAGAACGGCGTTCTCTGGCGGCAGACGGTCAACGGCGTAGCCAAAGAGTATCCGGACGTGAAGGTGGACCACCTGTATGTCGATAACGCCGCCATGCAGCTGATCAAGAACCCGCGTGGGTACGATGTCGTGCTGGCCGAAAACCTCTTTGGCGACATCCTTTCCGACGAAATGGCGATGATTGCCGGCTCCCTCGGCATGCTCCCGAGCGCCAGCCTTGGCGTTCGTGAGACCTCGTACGGCCGCTTCGGCATGTACGAACCGAGCGGCGGCACCGCCCCGGATATCGCGGGCAAAGGCATTGCCAACCCGATCGCGCAGATCCTCTCGGTGGCAATGATGCTCCGCTACTCCTTTGGCGAAGCGCAGGCGGCTGCCGCGATTGATGAAGCGGTACGCAAGGTGATCGACCAAGGCTACCGTACGGGTGATATCTACAGCGAAGGCACCCGCCGCGTCGGCACGGTCGAAATGGGCGACGCCATTCTCGCTGCTTTGTAAGGGTTACCCCTTCTTTTTGGAAAGCCGCCCCGGTTGCACACCGGGGCGGCTTTTTTTATGCATTTGGAAAGGCGTCATCACTAGGGGTTAAGGCCCCAAAAGTGCGCCACTTACGTGGAAATCGCCTGCAAACCAGGCCCAAACAATAGCATTGTCCATCTTGAAATATTTCACTATGGCTGTCCGTTGGTTGGGCTCGTTTAACCCCCACGTTTCACCTCCCTTTTCAATTATGAAGAAAAACCAGCGTCCTTGGCGGATCACCCCCCTCCGCACCTCCCTCCTTGCCAGCACCTCTCTGGTACTCGCCACCCACTCCGGCTTCGCCCAAGCCTATCAGTTTTACGACGTTCCTACCGGAGAGGTGGAGACCATCTCCGCCAACCTGACCAACACCTCCGGCACCTCCCTCCAAAAAAGTGGCGGAGGCACGCTGAACCTGACCGGCTCCAACAGCTACACCGGCAGCACGGAAGTCATCGGCGGAACGTTGAACCTGACTGGGAACACCGCCTACATTAACCAGAGCGGTGCCATCTTCATCAATACCGGTGGGTTGAACGTCACCAACGGTGCCATGGCCACCACTAGCAACGCAAACGTCGGCTACGCAGCAGGAAGCCTCGGCATCATGCAAGTGAGCGGCAGCAACTCCATCTGGAACGGCGGGCACGCATTTGTCGGCGTCTCTGGCACCGGCGTGTTGCGCGTTGAGCAGGGGGCGCAAGTCTCCACCGGCGGGATCTTTGTCGGCTCCGATTTGGCGACTGCCAGCGGTACCGCCATCGTCACCGGCAGCGGGTCGCGGTGGGACGGCACGCAGCTCCTCATCGGCCACACCTCCGGAGCCTCTGGCCACGCCATCGTTTCCAACGGTGCGACCATGGACCTCAGCAGTGGCGTCTTCCTCGGCGAAGTGAGCAACACCCAAGGTACGCTCATCATCAGCGGCACCTCCACCTTCTCCTCCGGAGACATGTGGGTCGGCAGTAATGGTAACGGCCATTTGCAAGTTCTCAACGGCTCTGAAGCCGATGTGCACAATCTCTTTGTCGGCACCAGCGGCGGCACCACGGGCGATGTGTTGATCGACGGTGCCGGTGCTTCCCTGACCGCCAACGGCTCCTTCTTCCTTGGCAATAGCGGTAGCGGCACCCTCACTGCCTCCAATGGGGCTGTACTTAATACCCAAGGCACCGCCTTCCTCGGAGCCAGCGGCTCCGCCACTGGCACGCTGATCCTCAGCGGCAGCAATACCGCGTGGAACCATAGCGGGATGGCTTACATCGGTAATAGCGGGGCCGCCACCCTCACCATCACCGACGGAGCCACCGCATCCACCAGCGGCACCGCCTTTTTGGCAGCGGGCGGTAGCTCCTCGGCTACCGTCACCATCAGCGGCACCGGTTCCTCGTGGGTGAACGACGGCAGGCTGCTTGCCGGGAACCATGGGGATGCTTTCGTCACCATCACCAATGGCGGCCTGCTTCAGAACACGGATGCCACGGTGGCGGGCAATTCCTTCGCCTTCATCCGCGTTTCCGGGGAAGGAGCGCAGTGGGTCAACACGGGTAACGTCACCGTGTTGAATCTATCGCTGATCCAGATTAGCGATGACGGCAACATCCGCATTGACGGCGGTGGCGCCGAAGGCACCGGCACCCTGACGCTCACCGATAACGCTATTTTGCTCATCGGCGGCACTTCGCAGGCGCTCGGCGCAGGAACGCTCCAGGCAGCTAACGTGACATCCGGCAGCAGCAGCGGCATTGTCAACTTCAACCACACCAGTACCGGGTACGTCTTCGGAGCCAACCTGAGCGGCACCCTGATGATCCAGCACCAGGCCGGGGATACGATCCTCACGGGTAGCAGCACCGTTCCGTGGGTGAGCGTTGCAGGCGGTCTGCTGACGGTTTCCGGTTCCAACGGGTTCCTCGCCTCGGACGCTCTTGATATCGCCGCTGCCGAGTTTGGCGTGGCCAATGGCGCGCATGTCGATGTTGGAGCCCTTGAAATCCAGGAAGCCAGCAACGCCTACCTCACCGTCTCTGGCGGCGGCTTTCTGGAAACGGATAGCTTCGCTTACGCCACTGGCTCCAATGGCCAGGGGCGCGCCATCGCCACCGTTACCGGAGGCAGCTCCGTATGGAGCCACACCGACAGCACGTTGGAGTTGGAGAGCGATAGCGTCCTTATCCTTTCCGAAAACGGCCGCATGGAGATCGACGGAGGCACCGGAACCCTGGTGCTCGCGGATTCCGCCCTCATCATCGGCAGTACACCGGGATTAGCGGCCACAGGTGCAGGCACCCTGGGGGCAGCCGCCGTATTTGGCGGCACAGGGTCGACAACCAGCGCCGTCGTCTTCCACCACACCGGGGGCGAAGTGATTACCAGCGGCAGCATCAGCACCCTTCTGCCTCCCGTGCTCTTCAGCCCGACCATCGATGGGGCTGTCTCACTCTTCCATTTCTCGGGTGTTACCATCCTGGAAGGGGTGAATAGCTACCTCGGAGATACCACCATCTTCGGTGGCACGCTCGTGAGCGGCACCCAGGGCTCCATCGCCCCCAATGGCCTGTTCGTCAGCGGAAGCACCGCCGTCGTGGATTTGAACGGCTTCACTCAGAACGTGCGGGAAGTGCGGCTTGATAACGGCGGCGCTATCCTTGATGGCACCCTCATCTCCGGGATCGAGTACGACCTTCGCGACGGCATCGTCACCGCCAACCTCTCCGGTACCTCCAACATCCTGAAAACCAGCGGAGGCACCGTGGTCTTGAGCGGCAGCAACACTACGACCGGCTACCTTGTGGTCTATGAAGGCGTGGTCGAGCTCGATGGCTCCACCGTGGGGGACAACTTCGTTGCTGGCGGCTATTTGCAGATCGACGGCAGTAGCGACGGGAATGCGGAAATCACCGGTGGCATCCTCGAAGTCAATGGCACCCTCGCGGGAGATGTGGACGTCTACAACGGGACAATCGCCGGGAGCGGCTTCATCGGAGGCAACCTCTGGAACAACAGCATCATGAGCCCGGGGAACTCCCCCGGCACCCTCCACGTGGCGGGGAACCACTACCAGACCGCCAACGGCGTCTACGTGGTGGAAATCGCCAGCCGCACCCACTACGACCGCGTGGAAGTAGGGGGCGTTGCCGAGATCGACGGTGCCGTGGCGCTCCAGAAAGGCGGCCACAAGCCGAAGGTCGGCGAGAAGTACGAGATCCTCACCGCCAATGGCGGCGTCGTTGGCAAGTATAAGCAGTTTGCCAACCCGTACTACGGCAACACCCTGCGCGAGCTTGGGTTGACGTATGAGAACGGGTCGGTGTTCATCGAGTACATCGAGCAGTCGTTCCTCGACTTCGCGAAGACCAACGGCCTCAACGACAACCAGAAGGCTGTCGCGAAAGCGTTGGACCGTGCGAACCGCCACGACAAGCTTGAGAAGCTGCTCAACAA
>JBBCKB010000039.1:0-17015 GCA_037189965.1 Chthoniobacteraceae bacterium
ACCGAGAGTGCCCCTCCTTCTTCAAGCGTTATTTGCGCTTGGCCCGCCGCACCTGTGGTACGCCCACCGCCAACATAGAGGCTACCCCCGGTGGATAAAGTGGAGCCGACGCCTTTGATATCGACCAGAATATTGGAACCCGCCGCAGTACCGAAGTCGATAGAGCCATTCGAACCCGTAGAGGTGTTCTCCAAGCGGCCGCCGTTTTCGATCTTGAGCGAACTGGTGGAGTTTGCACCAAAGCCAAAAAGAATACTCCGGGTGGTGCTCCAAGTGCTGTCTGCCCCGGTGATAAGGACATTGCCAGTGCTATTTTCCCTACGGCCAACGTAAGTTAGCGTGCTGCTTTCGACTCGCGAGGCATCAGTGATCTCCAGCGTGCCGCTACCGTAAGCGCCGATCTGCGTCGAGCCAGAGGTGATGAGCTTGGTGCTTCCCGAAAGCGTCAGCTTGCCGGTCGAGGTTGCTAGGTTGCCGATCGTGGTGTGGATGGCATTTACCGTGCCGTGGCCGGTGAGGTGGACACTCGCGTTGTTATCTGCATTGCGGGCGATGACGTTGGGATCGGTGGCGGAGCCGAGGGTATAAGTGTAGCCCGCGAGGTCGAGGGTGACGGTAAATGGATTTGAAGCAAAGTCGCCGTCGGCATCCACGCGGAAGTAGCTGTTGGTGACATTACCCCCAAAGGTGACAGTGAAGGCGGCATTCGCATCGTAGTTGGAGAAGCGGGCGACATCCGAAACACCGGGGACGACGTTCCACTGGTTGCCCGCGCCGGAGAAGGGGCCATCAATCGCAGAGCCCCAGCGCCGGGTGCTCTGGGCAACTGCGCTACAGGCAAAGGCGAGTGTGAGCGTGGAGGCAAGGAGGAGAGGTGCTTTTTTCATGGGAGGGAGGAGGGGGGTTATTTCGAGGCACCCCAGAAGGGGTGCCGGGTGCTGCCGCGTTCGGTGAGGTAGTGGGTTGAGTACGATTTGGTGATGCGCTCGACATGGCCATCCATAAAGACGACGTGCATGGCCTCTCCGTGGAGGTAGGCGGTCGATTCCGGGCCATTCACCGGGAGGAGCCGGGCGTAGTTCTGGTCGACGTAGTAGGTGGCTTCCGGGTCGTCGCTGCGGGGCTTGCCTTCCATGAAGAAGGCCGTGGCCGAAGGCTGGGCAATGGCGGAGAAACGGTGGGGTACGGCTTCGCGGATTTTCTCGAAATCATCCGGCTGGTTGATGCGCGAGCCGGTGGTGTAGCGGTTGATGCCGTAGGTGCGGTGCATCGGCGTCTGCGTCGGGCAGGCGGCCCAAGCGCTGGGGCAGGTGAAGACGGTGGGCTGGAGGTACTTCTCGTTGGTGAGCGCGTAGCCGAGGTAGGGGAGGAGGGAGAGAGTTTCGTCTGACTTTTTGTGGGAGGGGTAAACGCCCATGTCGGGTAGCAGGCCGTTGCGGTCTTGAATCTGGTTGAGCCCCGCCATGGCAAGCTGGCGCAGGTTTGCGGCGCAGGTGGTGGTGCCCGCGCGAGCCCGCAGCGTATGGACCGCCGGGAGCAATAGCGCCAGCAGCAGGATGACGAGGCTGGCAGCAACGAGGATCTCCGCCAGAGAGAAGCCCGCGCGCACGGTGTTTTGCCGGGGGGAGTGCATGGGAGGCGGCTAACCGCGGGGGTAGGGGAGGGTGGAGAGGTGGGTGGACCCCGGAGTCCACGTGGCATGGTGGGAGAAGGAAAGGAGCTCTTCTCCGGCAGACTCGATGCTGCGGACCAGGCAGTTGATGGCGAGCTTGCCGTTGTTGTACGGGTCAAACTCCATGCGGCTCCAATGCTCGTGCCCTTGCTGGACGCTGCTGCCCCGGTTGGAGAGGGCGATGAAGCCGAAGGTTTCGCCCACGCGCACCCCCATCTTGCGCAAGAGCGGCTCGGCCAGGCGGGCGATGTAGTCGTCTGTGATGTAGAGCGCATCGCAAGGGGCGGGGCCGCTTAGAAGCTTCGAAAGCACTTCCTTTACTCGCGCCGCGACCATGCGGGCTCTGTAGGGTGCGATAAAGGGAAGCCCCAGCCGCTCCAAGGCGAGTTGGTAGTAGAGCTCGGAGGAGACCAGATCCTGGCTCTCGTGCTGCGTTTCGAGGCCGAGCATGCCGATACGGCGGTACCCCTGGGCGTGGAGCAGCTCAACGGCTTGGAAGATCGACTCCGAGCCATCCATCCGCACCATCGGCTGGTGGCGCAGCGGCTGGCGGCCCATGGAGACGTAGATGGCCGGGCCACGAAGGAGCGTATCAAAGCGGTCGCTGGCATTGGCAAAGGGGACGTGGATGATGTAGCCATCTCCCGGTTTGCGGTTTACGGAGGCGAGCATCTCCAGCGCGGCTTTGTCGGCATCATGGCCGGTGGCGATCTCGTGGAAGCAAAGCTCGTGGCCAAGGGCGCGAGCCTGGTCCTCAAGGCCAGCGCGGAAGAGGCGGGCCGTTTCGTTATGAAAGTCTGTCTTCCACCACGCTTCGAATCGGAGGGTGCGCTTGGTCTCCGGGAGCTGAAGGGCGGGGCGGCGCTCTTCGGTGATGAAGAGCTTCTCAAACGCCGACTCATCCGCCGGAGTGGCATCGACGCCACGCTGCCGGGGCACTTTGCGCACGTAGACACCGCTGCCGTGTTCGCGAACGAGTACTTCGGCCTCAACCAGTGAGTCGATGGCTTCGCGCACTTTTCGACGCGAGAGCTTGAAGGTGGCGGCCAGCTCCCGCTCGGGGCGCATCCGGCAGCCAACGCGGCTGGGTGGCCGTGAAAGGCAGGCGTGGATCATCGTGGAAAGAGAGGGGGTGGAATCCATGGCAACTGTGGACCAAAATACATAATTGGTTCACCGCTGCAAGAGGTTTCTTTCCTTCTGGGCTAGGAGGCCTGCCGGATGGGGTGGGTGTGGGCAATCTTTTTTCCCATAACCTGAAGGTGGCATTTCCAGGTGGCGACAGGTCTTGATGGTAGGATGAGCTTTTCTGACGATGCCCACCACGCCACCGCGACGCCCACGCTGCTCGGAGGCGTGGGCCGCCGCGAGATCACCACCCGTGCCCCGGGCCGCCGCGTGCGCGATCCTCTCTTTGCCCGCGCGCTGGTGTTTGATGACGGGGCCACGCGGTTTGCCTTGGTAACGCTTGATGTAGTGGCCATTGGGGGGATCTGCGAGGTGCCCGATACGTTTTTACCCCGGCTGCGCGAACAAGTGGCAGCGGAGCTGGGCATCGCACAGGTGATGGTGAATGCCTCGCACACGCACCCCCCGGAGCCGATTCTCTGCTCTCCGGATGTACTCCTTTCTCAAACGCTGGCGGCGGTGCGCGAGGCGGTGCAGGGGCTGGAGCCGGTGCGGGTGGGGGCTGGGCGCGGGCGCGAAGAGCGGATCTCCATGAACCGCAATCTGCGGCTCAAAAACGGCGGGCACTGGACGGTGCGCCATGGGAACCCTTCTCCCCCCGAAGAGGAGGTGGCCGGTTTGGAGGAGGTGGATGCGGAAGTCGGCATCCTGCGGGTCGACCGTGCAGATGGCACGCCGCTGGCGGTGCTCTGCCACTTTGCCTGCCACCTGCTTTTCGGAGACCCCCATGGAAGTGTGAGTGCCAACTTTCCCGGCGTGGCGCTGAAAATGATCGAAGAGTGCGTGGGCGGCGGGGTCATGGGGTTCTTTGTGCAAGGGGCGGCGGGCGATGTGGTGGATGTGGGGTTCAAAGCCTTTCACCAGTGCCGCGATGTCGAGCCACTGGGGTTGATGCTCGGGCGCGCAGTGCTTCGGGAGCTGGGGGGCATCGCCACGGCTCCGGCAAAAGTCACCGTGCACACGGCGTGCGTGGCGCTGCCGCGTCGTACCGATTCGCGTGAGCAAATGGCGGCGCTACAGGCCGAGCAACGCGAGCTGCTGGCTTCGCTGCGCGGCTGCGCGCTTAATTTCAAGACGTTCCTGGGGCTCTACCTTTCCCACCGGCTTTGGCCGCAGACGCCCGGGGCCGAGTTGCACTCCTACCTCGTAGCGGAGAAAGCGGGCAACCCCGACCTTGTGGAAATGGATGAATATAACCGCTCACAAATCGCCAGGTACGAACAAAACCTGCGCGCCATGGAGCGCTTGGCAACGATTGAGGATGAACTGGCCACGTACACCCGGCACGAGGAGATCAACACCGCCAGCGGCAGCCCGGTGGAGGAGACGGAGCTGCAAGTGGTGCGCATCGGTGAGTTTGTGTTGCTGGGCGCACCGATCGAGCTGCTTACGGAGGTGGGCCTTGCGGTGAAGCGGGCTTCGCCACACCCGTACACGTTTGTGGCCGGGTTTACCAACGGGTACATGCATTACGGCCCCCGCCCCGAGGCGTATGCCAAGGGCGGGTATGAGGTGATCGAGTGTTACCTCGCCCCCGAGTGGTGCGCGCTCTTTGAGGCAAAGGCCGGGGAGCTGCTTCGCGAGCTTTAGGATTACTACGTTAGGTCGTTTGAAGGTGCGGTGCGAGGTCGGAAACTGTAGGGCGTTTCTGTGAAACGCCATGAGGTTGGGCTGCCGTCTCACCGAGACGGCCTACAATTCACGCTTCGCGGGCGTCCTCTCCGGGGGCAGCTTAACGTAGGAATACTAGCTCTTCGTTGCCAGCAGGAGTGTGGCAGGGGCGTCTACGGCTTGCACGGCAAGCGGGGCCTCCTCAAGCTGGCCGGTGGCGGGGTCTACGGCAAAGAGGGAGACGGTACCGCCCTCCATATTGGCGACGAGGAGGAGCGTGCCCGCCTGGTTCAGCGCCAGCGCTTGCGGCTTGCCGGGGGAAGCCACAAAGCGGGCTTCGCCCAGCGCGCCGCTGTGTGCATCAAACGGAAGAATGGCGACGCTATCGTGCCCCCGGTTGGTGGCATAGATTGCGGGGGCACTGGGGTGGAAGGCGATCTCGGCGGTATGCGTCGTCTCCCCATACCCGGCAGGGAGGGTCGAGCGGGTGGAGAGCACGGTGAGCGCCCCCCCTTCCTCCCGGCGAAAGGTGGTCACGGTGTTGGAGAGTTCGTTCACCACGGCAGCAAAGCGCCCGCAGGGCGAGAGGGCAAGGTGGCGCGGCCCATCCCCCGGTTGCAGGGAGACGCTGCGGGCAGCATCCTCGGCCAGCGCGAGCGTGCCGGGGGCGATGGTGAGCGCGGAGATGCGGTCGGTCCCCAAATCGCTCACCCACGCGCCTTCGGGGGTGAGGTTGATACCGTGGGGGTGAGTGTGTGTCTGGCGTTTGGCGTCGGGGCCACTCCCTTCAAGGTGGAAGGTGGAGGCGGCAGGCCCGAGGCGGCCCTGCTCATCGAGCGGGAAGATGGCTGGGTCTCCATTGTAATTGGCTACGAGGAGGAAGCGGCCTTCGGCATCGGCCTCCAGATGGCAGGGGGCCCCGCCACTGCTGGGGACTTCGTTAAGAAGCCGCAAGGCACCCCCGGTTTCGATCGCAAAGGCGCAGACGAGCCCGCGAGGGAGGTCCAGCGAATAGAGGAGCGGGAGCGTGGGGTGTGCGGCGAGGAAGAAGCTCTTCCACGGGGCAGCAAGGGCTTGTGTGGCCGGGGTGAAGGTGCGGGCTGTTTCATCAAGCAGCCAGGTAAGGATGCCTTCCTTCATGCTGCCGCAGTAGACGAGGGTATTCATTGGGTTTTGAGAATCTGGCTTGCCCGGAGCATTTCAGAGGGCGTGAGGGCGAAAGACAACCCAAAAACGGCTACGGCTCTTTGGTGGCATGGAGTCGTTTGTAGAGCCCGGCTTCCCGCCGGGCGATGCTCACCAAGCCAACCGCGTAGAAGTTCTCGCGAAAGGTTTTGCGGAAGAATGCCTGCCGCTCGTGGAAGAGAGCGAGGCTTTCCTGCGTCTTGCCTTCATTGATGAGCTGGTAAAGGCGGCTTTGGTAGGAGGCATAGTCGAGCCCGGTTTGCAGGAAGGCGATGCGGGCTACGGCGTCGGCATCCTCCGCGGCAGCGGTGCGCGCGGCCTCAAGATAGCCACCAAGGGTGGCCAGCCGCTCGGGGGTGTAGACAGAGGGGGCGATGCGCAGGAAGGAATCCAGCGGGTTGGGGACGCGGTCTACGATTTCCTCTTCACGCAAGGCCCCCTCGATCTCCGCGCCCACAGCGGCGGCGGCTTCGCTGGTGAGCGCTTCAACCTCCTGGAAGTAACGCTTCACCTCGGAAGCCCCGGCTCCAAACCCGGCGCGGCAGTAGTCTTCGACCAGTGCATCCACATCCTGCGCGGGGTCCCACAACAGCCGCGCGAGGACGTAGTAGTTGAGCCCCTGCGTTGCCCAGTGGTGGACGATGCTGTCAAAATCCGCCCCGGCCATGCCGGTCTCATAGCAGTGTTTGAGGTCGCGGGCCATCTTGCCGACGAAGACACCGGGGAAACCGTGTCCGAGGTGGAGGGCGTTCGGGCGCAGGAAGAGCTGCTCGGCATTGGCGGCCCAGCCATCCCAGCTTCGGCGGTCGCGGGTGAGGCGCGAGTCGTCGAAGTAAACAAGCCCTACGAAGCCAATGACGATGTTGGGGTGGAGCTTCTCTCGCAGCGGCGGGGTGCGGTAGAAGCTGTAGGCGTAGGCCCCGAGCCGCAAGTCGGGCGCGGCAACGGCAGTGCGTGTGGCGATGCGGTTGTAGAAATTGACAACGCGATCGCTCAGGGAAGGGTAGCGAAAGGTATAGGCTTGTCCATGACGACGCACGGTCTGCTCGGCAGGCTCGCCGTTGGCCGGGTCGAGCTTGCGGCACTCGGCGCACATGCAGAAGAAGTTGGTGGCGCCACCATCGTTGGGTGAAATGGAGAGGGAGTCGGCATCCGGGTGGAGAGCGGCTTTGGCGAGCAGATCTTCGGCGATGGCGTCGGTGAGGGCGGTGTTTGCTTTGCAAAGGCGGATGCGCTCCGGGGCAGCCGGAGTGCGGGCTCCATCAGGCTGGAGCGCGAACCACTCGGGGTGCTCTTTGCCAAAGCGCTCGTGCCAGTCGTCATACGCATGGGTGTATTGGAGCCGGGTGCTCCCGCCGGTGCGCTGGCGGCGAAACCAATGGGGCGACTCGCCAAAGGCGGTGAGGTAGTCCTCCATCGACTCCTCCAGCAAGCCAAGGGCGAGCACCACGCGGCGGACGGAGGAGGCGCTCTGGTGGGTTTTAAAGAGAGCCCCCATCTCCTTCTGGTCGCGGAAGCGGAGCATCTCGGGCTCCATGCTGGAAAGGGCGACAGCCCCTCCGTTGCGCAGCCGCCGCTGGGTGAGGGCGGGGGCATCGCTCGCCTCTACCCGGGGGATGCGCAGTGTCGCCTGCGGGGGGAAGACTTCGCCCAAGCGCCCCGGCCAGAGCCAGCGCACCCCGGCTTCGTTTTCCAAAAACGCGAGGGCTCCGTAGTAGGTGCCCATGAGGCGCGGGCGATGGGGGGGGCGGGCATCGGTGTCGCGCCCGGCGATGAGGAGGAGATTCTCCCGCGTTTGGTAGCGGTACCCCTCCGGGGGAAGGTCGTCGGTGTGGAAGCCGAGCTGCTGCGCGGTTTGCGTGGCCCCGAGGAGGATGGCGCTCTGCCATGTTTGAGCCCCTTCGCGGGCTTCGATGCGGAAGCCCCCCGCCTCTTGCGGTATGAGCGTGGCGGCGTTTTCCGCAAGGATGGGTGGGCGCACTCCGGTGATCTTGCGGAAGGCGTCGGCCAGCTCTTCCGCCGCGAGCTTCTCGGCGGGGTTGGGGCGCGGGGGAGTGAGGATGACGCTGCTCACCCCCGCTCCTGCGAGTACGAGTGGCTCCCCTTCCTGCACCGTGCGCTTGCGGGCGCTTTGGAGGCGTTGCTTCTGCGGCGGGGTGGGGGGAGTCTCCGGCGAGGGAATCGTGGGCCCGAGCGGTTCGGTGCCCCATGCTTCGGCTCCGGCTGCAAGTGGGGTGAGCTTGGGGGCCGCTTCTTCGACCAAACGGTGTAGCACGGCGAAGAGCGGTGTGGCTTCCTCTTCAGCGCCCAAGTGGCGGGGGGAGACGCCGATGTAGAGCACCGCCCCTTTGCCAACCCGGTGGAGGGCGATGAGCGCCGCCGTACGGTCGGTGCCGGTGTTCCACCCAAGGATCGGCTCCGCGCCTTCCAGCCCGGCAAGTGCGGCCCCGCCTTGCATCCAGGGGGCAGTGGGGGGAGCCCCGGCAGGGGCCCAATCGTGCTCGAGCCAGTGGGCGTCTTTGCCTTTGGTGAGGCGTTGCGCACCGAGGAGCGGGGCGGGGTTGGTACCAAGCAGGGCGGCGGAGTCGGCGGAGAAGAAGGCAAGCCGCCCGCCGTTGCGCACCCACTCAAGCACTTCGGCGTGCTCCTCCGGGCTCCAGCCAGGGTGCCCGGCTTCCACCCCGGTGAGGATGATGCAGCTGTAGCTGGGGAATGCCTCCACCGGCGTGGGGCCATTCTCCACCTCGTAGCGCTGGCCTTGGGGCGCGAGCTTCTGGAGCTCGCGGGTGGTGCGCTCGGCCTCGCGGGCACCACGCCCGGTGCCGTGGATGAGGAGCGGCTCTTGGGCCACAAGTGGGCAGAGAGGGAGGAAAGCCATAAAGGTGGCTACGATTCGCTGTACCATAGGATGCTGGAGAGGGAGGGATCGACCAACCGGTCGCGGGAAACGAGCTCCACATGGCCGTCGAGAAAGACGGCTTGGGCGTGGCCTTGGTGCGGGTAGGTGAAGCGGTCGAGCACGGCCGTATCGTTCAACGCGCCGAAGTGGAACTGGTAAGAACCCGCCACCGATGCCGTGGGGTTTACCAAGCCATCAAGAAAGAAAAGCGTGCGCGCGGGGGTGGCGATTTTCTTTCGGTACTTGCGGCCCTTTTTGTAGTCGAAGGTGAGGATGTTGTTCACCGAGTAGGTGCGATGGTGGTAGGAGGTGGACGCAGGCGGGTAGAGACGGCGCAGCGTGGGGCAGGTGAGGACGGTGTCTCCAATATAGTCGATGGAGAGGTTCAGGTAGTGGGTGATGCCGCCTTGCTGGCGGTTGAAGGACTGGATCGGCAGGGCGTCATTGTTGTCGGCGCTGTAGGCTGCGGCGGCGGTGGCAAGCTGGCGCAGGTGCGCGGCGCACCGGCTGGTTTGCGAAGTCCCCTCCGCACGGCGCAGAAACCCGGCGAGCAAGCTGGCCAGGACGGCCAGCACCCCGAGGGCCAACACCAGCTCAGTGAAGGTGAAGGCTGCCGAGTCGTTCCGGGGGGAGGGGGGCATCATAGCTTGCGGCGTAAGCGAAGGGCTGCAAGGGCAGCCAGCCCGGCCAGCGCCAGGGAGCCGGGCTCGGGCACCGCAGCAACGCGGAGGGTGCCATTGAGATGGAGGGTGGAGGTATCCCATTCCAAAGCGTTTCCTTCCCAGAAAGTCGGGAGGTCGAATAGGGTGAAGGTAGCGGAAAGGGAGCCCGCGTCGAGCAGATGAAAGCTCGCCTCTCCACCCGGCGCGAGGTTGAAGCCCTCTTCCAATACAAGGCTCAAGGTTCCACCAAGGGTGAGCATGCCATCGACATCCAGCGCGGTGAAGTCGGTGCCGCGCGCCTCTCCCCCCACGGAGATTTGCAACGTCGCCGTTTCTTCAAGAGTGAGCGAAGAGGCAAAGGTGAGGATGCCGCTGCCCGCTTCTCCCGGGGTGAGCGTGCCAGCCACCGTCGTCGCCCCTGCGATACGGCCTGTCCCGCCAAGAGTACCCCCGCTGGAGACGGAGACAGCCCCGCTCCCCGTGGCGCTGGTGGCTCCGGTGTTATTGGCCAGCAGGGTGCCTCCAGTGATGAAGGTGCCCTCGCTGTAAGTATTGGCGGCTTCGAGCACGGTGGTGCCCGCAAGTTGGTTGATGCGCGCGCTCCCACTTACCAGCAAGGCGGCGTTGCCATGGTCGCTATCGGTGGCAAGGCGGTAGCGGGCGCCGGTGTGGTTGAAGTTGAGGGTGGCGCTGCGCCCGCCATGGATGCTCGCGGCATTGAGGGTTCCTGCGGCTTCGGCGATCGAGGCTCCGCCAAAGGTGAGCACGCCATCCACCGCCCCGCCGCTGCCAAGAAGGAGTGTGCCGGTGGTTACGACACCCCCCGCGCCGAGGTGGAGCGAGCCATTGCCCCCCAAGCCGACATTGAGGTTGTGCGTCGTGGTCCAAACCCCGCGCACCGTGGCGCTGCCAGAGGAGCCTGCGCTGCTGGCAATGCGCGAAGTCTCGCCGGTGAGCAGGGTGCCGCCATTATCAATCACCAGCGTGCCGCTCCCGCCAAGGCCGACGTAGAAGGCCGAGTAGCCGGTGCCGCTGCCATCGGTGCGCCAGGTGCCGCCGTTTTGGATCGTGACACTGCCTGTGGAGCCCGCGCCGCTGCCAAGCGTGCCGGCCCGGGTGGTGAGGGTATAGGCACCGACGGTGAGGCGGTTTCCGGTGGTGGTGTTGCCGACGATGAAGGCGCGAGCAACGCCATTACCCGCATCAAGCCGGGCCCACCCGCCATTATTAATCTCCGTGGCCGTGCCGGAGTTGGGCAGGGTGGCGGGAGACCAATTGGCGGCGTTGTTCCAGGAGTTTCCGTTTACCGGGTCTGCCCCGTTCCAAAGCGTTTGAGCGTGGGCTCCGGTAGTGAGCAGCAACGCGGCGAGCGTGGCGGCGGGGAGGGCGAATGTGCGGGGGGATCGGCCAGCGAGGGGGTGCGGTTTCATGGCGGGCTTACTCTCGCATGGAAGGAGGGGCGGTGGCAATTCACGTGGGTTGATTAAACTTTACATAGGTTGAGGTTTCGCCCACCATTTCCCCCGCCATGTCTTCGTTCATCCATGCTCACATGGTATTGCCGCGCCCGTTTCTCTCCCTTTCCGAGCCGTTATTGCGGCTGCCCGCCGGAGAGGTGGTGGAAGTCCCCAGCTCCCGGGGCAAGATCCTTTTCTTCCTCAATGGCGAAGCGTTGCTGGGGATTGATGGGCAGCCCCCCGTGCCAGTGCGCGATGGGAGCCTTGCCATCCTCCCCACGCCGTGTCGGCAGACATACCACTCCATGCACCCCCGGGCGGAGACGATCCATGCCTACTGCATCCGCTTTGTGCTGCCGCCTGCCCGCCGCAAAAAGGGCGAAGACCCAGTGAGCCGAGACCTTGCGATGACAATGCGGCGCGCCTTCCTGCAACCGCAGATCCTCACCGGAGGGGTGACCTCCGCGATCCGCCAGCGGCTCCTCCTGCTCCGGCACGAGATCGAGAACCAGGCCCCTGGCCACGAAGCGATGCTCTACGCCCTCGTCCTCGGGCTCTGTGTGGAGACAGCCCGTTCCGTGGACCCGGGGGAGCCGGTGCTGCGCGAAGTCTACCTGGGCAAACGCAAAGCGCGCAACCTTACGGATAGCGCTCTGGAGTACATGCTCCGCCATTTAAGGCAGAACCCTCCGGTGGAGAAAGTGGCCTGGGCGCTCAATGTCAGCGCCGAACATCTTTGCCGCGTTTTCCGTGCGGAGAAAGGGCTTTCGCCCCGCGAGGCCTTGCGCAATTTGCAGATGGATGAGGCGATCAACCTCCTCCTGCACTCGTCACTGGAGGTCTACCGCGTGGCGGAGCGGGTCGGGTTTGGGTCGGTGGCCTCGTTTTGCCGTTTCTTCCGCGGCCGGTTTGGGATGACACCGAGCGAGTACCGCTTTGCCAACCCGGAGCAGTTTCTCCACCGCGTAGGGGTGCAGACGGGGCATCTCCCACCTCATCCTGCAGCCGGGGTAAGACAGTAGATGTCTGCCCCTGGGTGCTAGAACCGAGGCATGCGTTTGTTGAAGCTGATTTCGCAATGGTGGGGAGGTGCTCGCCGGAATACGCGGCCCAAAGCCGTGCAGCCAGAGCTGTTTTTACCCGAGCGCAAGGCCGGGCGGCAACATGGGGCTTGCGGGAAGTGGTTTCATCGCCTATAAAGACGATGAAATGGCTCGCCCCCGCTCCAGTACGTTGACTCCCGCCCACCTCCGGGTGGCGCGCGCGCTTTGGGCGGCAGAAAAAGGGGGCTTCCCGGCGCTGGTCTCCGAGTTGGTGGGGGCACTTGGGTTGGCTGGGCGCACAAGCCTGGTGCCGACGCTGCGCATCATGCAGCGCAATGGGTTCCTTACCCTGCGCAGCGGTGGCCCGGGGCGGGATGCACTGGTACGGCTCACGCCACGCGGGCGCTTGGCCGTGGGGGGCGGTGGGCTGCCGGTGTGGGGGAGCATCCGCGCCGGGGTGCTGGAAGAGGCGCGCGCAGAGCCCGAAGCCGTGTGGGAAGAGGCGGCAGAGCTATTACCCCACCAGCCGGGAGATTTTTTGCTCAAGGTCGAGGGAGACTCCATGGTGGGAGACGGCATCCTTGAGGGAGATTACGTCCTCCTGCGCCCGGGGGTGGCCGTGGAGCGAGGGGAGATCGCCGCAGTACAGGTAGGGGCCGAGAGCGGCGAAGGGGCTGGGGGGTGCGAGGCCACGCTCAAGCGTGTTTACCCAGAGGGGGCGTTGCTGCGGCTCCGGGCGGCCAACCCGCATTATGAAGATCAGCTCGTGCCCGCCGCCGCCGTGCGCGTGGCCGGGGTATACCGGGGGCTGCTTCGCCATGTCGCTCCCGGCAGATAAACCGGCGGCGCTCCAGGCGCTGCGAGCCCTCTTGCTGGAGAAGCACCCGCCCGCCGCACCCCGAGTGCAGGGTGGGGGAGTCGCCGTAGTGCTGGAGGCCGGAGCCCCGCCGCTGGAGCTTCGCTACGGAGCCGTGGTGGAGGCTTGCGGCCCGCTGGGCAGCGGCGCGCTCTTGCTCGAGCGGCTGCTGGATAGTGCGGCACAAGCGCGCCAGCCCGCCGCGTTGGTCGATGGAGCCGGGTGTCTGGAGCCCCCGGAAGGCGGCTGGTTCCTCTGGGTCTGCTGCCGTAAAGCGCAAGAAGCCTTGCGCGCGGTAGACCTCCTTTTGCGCGATGGCGGGGTGCCTCTGGTCATGCTCGATTTGCAGATGACCCCGGTTGCCGAGTTGCGCCGCATCCCCCCCGCCACGTGGCATCGCTTCCAGCGTCTGGTGGAGCCGGCTTCGGTATCGCTCGTCGTCCTCACCCCGTGGCCCATGGCGGGGAGCGCGGCGGAGCGCCTCATCTTACGCAGGCGCTTCGGGGTGGAAGCCCTGCGAACCCCCCGCTCCGAGCTACGGCTGGATGCCGCGCACACCTCGCGCCGAGAGGGCGGTCGCCGGGAGATTGCGTAACGTGTTGTCTGGTTTCTGCATTTCAACGGGGGAAAGAGACAAAAAGCGGACTTTTTAAAGCTTTACCAAGGGGGGCGCTTCGATCATACTACGGCGTTTTAATCCCCCCATCCCTGTTGCCGATGCGTTGGAAAACCTCTCTCACAACCTTCATTTGGCCGGTGGCTTTCTCTCTGGCCTTAGCCGCCTCGGCCTCCGCGCAGCCTGCCAACAAGGCCGAGTTTGATAAATACGCCCGCAAGCTGCGGGAAGACGCATTGGTGCGCATGGAGCCGAGGGTGCACATCCCCACCACCGGGCGCAATACCTACGCCAGCCGGGGGCAAGCAGCCGCCCCTCGCGCAGGCGGGCGCTACCCGTGGAAGGCCAACATCATCACCACCGTTTTCTGGGTGGGCGAGCGCCCCACCCCTCGCAACCCCACGCCCAACCACGCCAGCTCGTGGGATATGCGCTGGGCGATCAACTACGGCGGCTACGATAACCCGGACCCTCAGGCCCGCCGAGGCTACCTCCCGGCGTCATTTGTGCCCCGGCAAAACCCTTTCTACATCGCCCTTCCGTATAACGACGTCACCCGGGGGACAACGAAGCCCGAATCCCGCTTTGTGATCCCTTGGTTTAACCGCTCTTTTGAGCGCGTGGGCCGTTCCGTCTGCAAAGGGCGCTGGGTGGCCATCCGCAAGGGGAGCCGCATCGCCTACGCCCAGTGGGAAGATTGCGGGCCCTTCCGCACCGACCATTGGCAGTACGTCTTTGGCAACGAGCGCCCCAAGCCCAACATCAACGGTGGCGCAGGGTTGGATGTTTCGCCCGCCGTGCGCGATTATTTGGGGATGTCCAACAAGGACGTCTGCGACTGGAAGTTTGTGGAGTTCCACGAAGTGCCGTTTGGCCCGTGGTCCCGCTATGGAGATAACAACACGTTTGTCCAGAATGCCCGGCGCAACACCGAGCGCGTGGTAAGCCGGCAGGGCCGCTAGCAGCGGTGGCTAAGGCTTTGAGGAGCCAAGGAAGCGCTTTTGCATGGAATGCATCGGTTTAAGGTTCCTTTTTCTTCAAGGACTCACTGGTGGGCTACCGATTTTCCGGTCGTCCCTTTCCCTTCTACCCCATGGGGTGGAAGGGGGCTTTTCTTTTTAATCCATGAAAACCAGCAAACTGCATCATACCCCTTCGCACCTTCGCGCCAAGGCTTCCGCCTCCCTCCTTGCTTCGGCAATGATGGCGGCCAGCGCCTTGGCCTTGACGGTCGATTCCAGCAACAGCCCCTTCTACATCAACGGCATCTACGCGGATTCCACAGGGTTGATCCTGACCAACGGCAACCTCGTTGGGCAGAATAACGACTCAAGTATCGATCGCTTGGATGCCGGAGCCGCAGACTTTGATCTCCGGAGCGGCACCATCTCCAAGGTGAACCTTTTGGGCAGCGGCAATCTGCTCAAAACCACCTCGGGCGTCGTAACGCTGGTGGGAGACTACGACTTTACCGGGCACGTCGCCATCAGTGGCGGAAGCCTCCGCCTTGGCAATGGGACGGATGCCGCCAACCTTGTCAATGCGAACTTCGTGAGCGTTACCAGCGGGAGCCTGGTGCTCGCACAGCCTACCGGTACGACCCTGAGCCAGGATCTTGTCCTCGGCACAGCGGGCGTCTTGCGCGGCGAAAACGCAGGGGAAACCACCGCCTCGGGGGATTTCTTTGGCGCCGGTGGCGTCGAGATGGCGGGCACCGGGCGGCTGATCCTCAGCGGCTCCAACTCCTACGGAGGAAGCACCCTGGTGACCAGCGGCACCCTCACGCTTCAGGGGTCGGACTCCGGCTCTGCCAACTCGGCCTTCACCGTCAACGGCCCCGGCACCCTTGAGGCCGATGGCGTGAGCCAGATCGGCTCCCTCTGGGGAGATGGCAATGTCGTCATTACCGACCACAACATCCTCATCGTCGGCAAAAAAGAGAGCAGCCTTTTCAGCGGAGAGATCTCCGATAGCGGAAACTCGGTCTTCATGAAAACCGGCACGGATACCCGGCTCACCCTTACCGGCACGAGCCAGCTCTCCCACCTCGTCGTGGAAGAGGGCGAGCTGATGGTGCGGGATTCCGGGCGGATCATTGGCGACCTCACGGTTTCGAGTGAAAACGGAGTCCTCGCCTTCGACCTTGTGGATGGAGCGAGCATTACCAACCAGATCCAGAACGCGGGCAAAGTCGTGCTCGTGCCCGGCGAAGGGCGTACGAACACGCTGGCTGTAACGATCAGCGGCACGGGGCACCTCATCAAATCCGAAGGGGGCACGGCGATCATCACCGCAACGCAGGGGATCGGCGGTTACTTCATCGTCAAACAAGGGACGGCGCAGCTCACCGTTGACAATGCCTTCACCAGCTCGATGGGCATCATGGTCACCGACGAGGTCGATGGCACCGCGCTTCTCGACCTTGCGGGGACTGAGCAGACCACCTCGTATTTTGCGCTCAATGGCGGGTTGGTCGAAGACACCGTGGGCGGGGGCGCATTGGTCGTCACGGGGAGCTCCTTTCTGCTGGGTGGGGATGTGGATGTCACCATCTCCGGTAGCGGAATGCTCCAGAAGCACAACGAGTATGGCGCCGCCACGCTGACAGGCTCCAACAACTACACCGGGCAAACACTGATTACCGGGGGCCTGCTGACGATTGGCGATGGCACCCGTGGCAGCATCAGCGCGGCAAGCCATGTCATCATCTCCGGCAGCAGCTACTCTACCCTGGAGCTCAACCTCGCCAATGGCAGCACCTTTGCCAATAGCGTGGATAATGAGAGGCTCATCCACCTCGTGCAGAGTGGGACTACCTTCGTCACCGGCTCCATCTCCGGTGCGGATGGCTGGGTGATCCAGAACGGAAGCGGCTATACAGAGATCTCCGGCAGTAACAGCTACGGCGGAGGCACGACTGTCAACAGCGGCACGCTGGAGATTTCCGGCTACACCGTGGCGGACAACTACGTCAACCAGACCGGCTACCTCCGCATCAGCGGGGAGACGGAGGGCTTTGTGGAGATCGTCGGCTCGGGCACCGCGCGAGTCAGCGGCAGCGTCTACAACAGCATCGCGGTTTATGAAGAGGGCGGGTTGATCATCGCCAACGCAGGCTACGTGAGCGGCTCCGTAACGCTCAACGACTCCGCTTGGGCCACGATCCGCAACGAGGTCGATGGCGACGTCACCATCAACGATCTGGCTGTTCTGGACACCAGCGTGGCCAGTGAGATCAAAGGCGATGTCTTCTTTAACGAACACGCCAGGGGTTACATGCGGGGCGACATCAAAGGCGACTTCGTTCACAACAGCACCAACCCGTACACCGTATTTGCCTACACGGCGGATATCGAGAACGACCTGATCGTTAATAACGGCATCGTCACCCTCAACGGCCAGGTCTGGCAGGATGCCGTCGTCAACTCCCACGGGGGCCTGGCGGGCGAGGGCTATGTCAATCGCGACCTCGTCGTGCGTGGCAACATCAGCCCCGGCACCTTCGAGGGGGTGGGCCAGTTGAGCGTGGGGCGCGACTTTGTGCAGGAAGCGGGCAGCCGCTACTTCGTGCAGATCGCCAGCAAGACGAACTACGACAACATCCACGCCGCCGGTGCGGCGTATGTGGATGGCACGGTCGTCCTCCTCAAGAACGGCCACAAGCCGAAAGTCGGCGAGCGCTACCAGATCGTCACCGCCGACGGCGGCGTGTACGGCAAGTACGACGACTTCTCCAACCCGTACTACGGCAACACCCTGCGCGAGCTTGGGTTGACGTACAAAGGCGGGTCGGTGTTCATCGAGTACATCGAGCAGTCGTTCCTCG
>JBBCKB010000040.1:0-43791 GCA_037189965.1 Chthoniobacteraceae bacterium
AAGAGCATGATCCCCGCAAACGCCAGCAACACCACCCCCTCTGGCATCAACGCCCCCAGCTTCGCCCCAAAAGGCGCCCCCAGCACCCCGCCCAGCCCGAGCACCACCCCCGCCCCCCAAAGCACCTCGCGCCCCTGCACCCATGCCCCATAGAGCGCCGCCGCCCCCACCACCGCCAGCGAGAGCGGCACCGCCTCCGCCAGCGGCAAGTGCAGCGCATAGAGCAGTAGCGGCACGGCAAGGATCGAGCCGCCCCCGCCCGTCAACCCGAGCGAGAGCCCCACTAGCGCCCCACAAAAGAGCGCCGCGCTCAATGCAGCACACCGTGTTTACGGGCGATCACCTCGCAGGTGGCGCACACCCCGTCTACGTGCACCACCGCAAACCCTGCCCCTTGCAGAAACGCCGCCGCCACCGCCGCGCGCGCCCCCGAGCCACAGTGGATCGAGAGCACCCGCCCGCGCGGCAGCTCCGCAAGCCGCGTCTTGAGCCGCGTGTAGGGGAACGAGCGCGCCCCCGCCACATGCCCCTCGGCAAACTCCTGCGAAGTACGCACATCCACAATCTCCCCCTGGGCCAATGCCTCCGCTGGGTCGAACACCGCAAACTCCACCCGCTCCAGCCGCGCCGTAAAGAGGCCACCCGCACGCGCCTCCTCCACCGTAAGCCACCCTTCCGGATGGTCGTAGCCGATGCGGTAGAGCTGGCGCACCGCAAGCTCCACATCTGCCTCGCGCTCCACCACCAGCAGGAGCGCCTCCTCCGCATCCACGTACGACCCCACCGCCACCGAGAAGAGCGCCGTGCGTAGCGGCGCAAAGAGTGCCCCCGGCAGGTGCGCCGCACCAAAAGCCGCCGAGTCAGCCCGCGTATCGAGCACCCGCGCCCCAGCTTGTGCCCGTGCGGCAAACGCACCCGGCTCCAGATGCGGCGGCTGCGGCAACCTGCCGGTAACGACGATGCCGTCGCGGTTCACCTGTTTCATCCGCGCGAAATAGAGCGGCGGCTCCGGCTGGCCTGAGAGGATCTCGCGTACAAACCCCGCCCCCTCAGCCAGCGCACTTCGCAGCGGCGCATTGTAGCGCCGCTCGTACCCCAGCGTACTCGTGGGCACCGCGCCCAGCGCCTTGCCACACGCGCTCCCCGCCCCGTGCCCGGGGAGGATTTGCAGGTACTCCGAAAGCCCACCAAGCCGTTCGCGCAGCGAGTGTTGCAGCTCCCGGGCGGAAGGCTCCATCACCCCCTGCACCCCGGCTGCCGACTCCAGCAAATCCGGCCGCCCCACATCGCCTACGAAGAGGAAATCGCCCGTTACCAGCGCGATCGGCTCCCCCGCGCCCCCTCCCCAATCGGTAATCAGGTAGCTCATATGCTCCGGTGTGTGGCCGGGGGTGTGCACCGCCTCCACCCGCAGCTTACCCACCTCAAAGCGCTCCCCATGCCCGAGCCAATGCACGTTTTTGCGGTCGCGCGGCCAGCGATAGCTCCACTCGGGGCCCACCTCTGCCGAGAGGTAGACGCGCAACGCTGGGTCCGCCGCCGCCAGCTCCTGTGCGCCGCTCACAAAGTCGGCATGGATGTGCGTCTCCGCCACCGCCGTAATCTTGAGCCCGTTTTCCCGTGCCACGCGGTGGTAGCGGTCGACATCCCGTTCGGGGTCGATCAGAAGCGCCTCCCCCGTGCGCGGACAGCCAACGAGATAGGCATACTGCGCAAGGTACGGATCAAAAATTTGTCGTAAGAACATGGCTCGAAAGGTTTACTGGATCGCGCAGGCTCCATTGGCACACCGCCGCCCGTTGTTCCACGGCATCCGGGCCAGAATAAGGGCCATGCCGCACGTATCGGTAGCCCCGGCAAAAACGAGGCCCGCCCCTACAAACGCCGCCAACCCCAGCCACGCAGGGGCCACCCACACTCCCAGCCCCACACCCACCAATACCAACGCCCCCGCCGCCATGCGCACCTGCCGCTCCAGCGAAATCCCCCCCCGCCCCCGGTTGACTGGCAGCCCAGCCGCCTCCCATGCCTGCATCCCCCCCTCCACCACCGCTACCCGGGGCACCCCGGCAGCCCGCAGCTTCTCAGCCGCCTGCCGCGCACGGCTCCCCGAGCGGCAGAGGACCACGCAGCCGCTCTTGCCTCGCGCCAGCGCCGCCACCCGGGTGGGCTCCAGCTCGTGGAGCGGCAGCAGCACCGCCTCCGGCACATGCACCTGCGCGTACTCGGCAGGCGTGCGCACATCAAGAAGAAGACACCCCGCACGGTCCACCTCGGCAGGGGGGAGAAAATCTGGGTTTGTCAGCGAATCATTCATAGGTTAATCTACTATATCGCGATTTAGTAATATGCAAGCTCAAAACAAACCGGTCATGACCGATGCCCTGCTCGAAACCGTGGCCCGGCAGTTTGGCACCTTATCCGAACCCTCGCGCCTGCGCCTTCTGCGGGCGCTGATGGAGGGGCCCCTCACCGTCACCGACCTCGTGGAAGCCACCGGTATGAAGCAAGGCAACGTCTCCAAGCACCTCGGCATCCTGCTCGAAGCCCGCTTCGTCGCCAAAACCAAGGAGGGCAACTTCGCCCGCTACGCCATTGCCGATCCCAAGCTCTTCACCCTCTGCGAGCTGATGTGCGGCCGCGTGCAGGAAGCCGCCACCCGGCAAGCACGAGCTCTGGGTTAGATAGAGCCCCGTCCCTTCAACCGCAGCGGCGGCGGGGGCTTAGTACCGTGAGATCAACCGCAGAAAGCGGATGCCATCGCGCACGGGGTGGATCTTGCTCTGCTCATCCCCATACACGGTGCTCACGGGGACATTCACAATCCGGTGCTGATCGCGCCCGGCGATCAGGATCATCTCCGTCTCGTAGTCGTAAGCGTTGCTCTCACAAAAGAGGCTGGGAATGACTTCGCGGTGGATCATCCGGAAGCCGCACTGCGTATCAGGGACATCGCACCCGGCAATGCTGCTGATCTGCCACGACATAAAGCGGTTGGTGAGCATCCGCAAGAGCGGCATGGCGGCGGTATCGCGCATCCGGTTGCCGATAAAGAGGCCGGCCTTCTCCTCCGCAGCTGCCGCGAGGAAGAGGCCGATCTCTTCGGGCAAATGCTGGCCGTCTCCGTCCAAAATAATCACGTATTCAAACCCGCGCTCCAGCAAGATGCGGAAGCCGGTCTTGATGGCCGCCCCCTTGCCCGCGTTTTGCTCGTGGACGATCACCTCGGCCCCGGCCTCGCGCGCGCAGGCGGCGGTGCCGTCGGCCGAACCGTCATCCACCACCAACACATTGGGCAGCTCGGCCCGCACCCGGGTGACGACGTCTGCAATGTGCGCTTCCTCCAGGTAGGCGGGGACTAATGCCGCTACTTTATTCCGGTCGAAACTCCCCCCTTGGTGGTTCATTGAGGGTGGTTATTTAGAGGCGAGCGCCGGGGCTTCTGCCTCGGCGGCTGCACCTTTGCCGGCAGGCTCGTAGTCTGCCGCGTGGTAAGAGCTCCGCACCAGCGGGCCGCTGGAGACATGCTCAAACCCCTTTTCGTAAGCCACCTGTTTGTATTCCTCAAACTTGGCAGGCTCGATATAGGCGACGACCGGCAGGTGCTGCGGGCTTGGCCGCAGGTACTGGCCCATGGTCAAAACCTGCACGCCCGAGGCGCGCAGCGCATCCATGGCTTCAAAGATCTCTTCCTCCCGCTCGCCAAGCCCCAGCATGAGGCCGCTTTTGGTGACGATCTCCGGGGCGATCTCTTTCATGAGCTTGAGGACCTGGAGCGAAAGCGCGTACTTGGCGCGCGAACGGACGACCGGCGTAAGCCGCTCCACCGTCTCAAGGTTGTGGTTGAAAATGTTGGGCCGGGCTCCGGCGACGATGCGCAGCGCATCCTCATGCCCCTTGAAGTCGGGGGTGAGCACTTCGATGACCATCGCCGGGTCTACCGCGCGCACCGCCTCGATGGTCTTGGCAAAGTGGGCCGCTCCACCATCCTTCATATCATCCCGCGCTACGGCGGTGATGACGACGTGCTTGAGCTTCATGCGGCGGATCGCCTCGGCCACGCGGCGCGGCTCATCCGGGTCCAGGGCAAACGGCTTGGCGGTGGAGACGGCGCAGAAGCCGCAGGCGCGCGTGCAGCGTTCCCCCGCGATCATGAAGGTGGCTGTGCCGCTACTCCAGCACTCCCACCGGTTGGGGCACTGGGCTTCTTCGCAGACGGTGACGAGCCGCAAATCGGAGATCAGCGCCTTGGTGGAGAAAAAGACCGGGTTGGAAGGAAGACGGACTTTGATCCACTCGGGCTTGCGCGCTTGGTGCAACGCAGGGTCAATTTTTACGCTCGCCATAAGTTAGAGTCGGGCAAGGATGCGCTTTCCCTCGCAGGAAAGCAAGGCCGTTAGATGAGCTCGGCAATCTGCACGGCGTTAAGCGCAGCCCCTTTGAGGAGCTGGTCGCCCACCACCCAGAAGGCGAGGCCGTTCTCCAGCGCGCAGTCGAGCCGCAGGCGGCCCACTTCGCAGTCGTCCTGCCCGGCCACGCTGAGCGGGAGCGGGTAGGTATTGGAGCCGGGGTCATCCACCAGCCGCAGGCCGGGGGCCTTGGCGAGTACATCGCGCGCCGCCTCCAGCGACACAGGGCGCTCGAAAACGGCATTGACCGAAACGGCATGCGCCCGGTAGACCGGCACGCGCACGCAAGTCACCGAAGCGGCAAACTCCGGCAAGTGGAGGATGCGGCGCGCTTCGTTCTGCATCTTCATCTCCTCCTTGGTGTAGCCCGTGTCGAGGAAGGAATCGACATGCGGCAAAACGTTAAAGGCAATCTGGTGCGGGTAAACTTTCTTCTCCACCGGCTGCCCGGCGGCAATGGCGTTGACCTGCGCGCGAAGCTCCTCAATCGCCTGCGCCCCGGTGCCCGAGACGGCCTGGTAGCTGGAGGCGATAACGCTGCGCACCCCAAAGGCCCGGTGCAGCGGGTTGAGCGCCATAAGGGTGATCGCGGTGGTGCAGTTCGGGTTGGCGATGATGCCTTTGTGGTTCTTGGCATCCGCCCCGTTGATCTCGGGGATCACCAGCGGCACCTCGGGGTCCATGCGGAAGGCGGAGGAGTTATCCACCACCACTGCCCCGGCCTTCACGGCGGCGGGCCCATATTTACGCGAAATATCGCCGCCAGCGCTAAAGAGGGCGATATCCACCCCGGCAAACGAATCTTCAGTAAGCTCCTCAATCGTTACCGTCTCGCCCTTGAAAGTCAGCGTCTTGCCCGCCGAACGGGCGGAGGCCAGCAGCTTGAGTTTGCCAACCGGAAAGTGGCGGCGTTCGAGGACCTGGATCATTTCAACGCCAACGGCTCCGGTGGCGCCGACAATCGCGACGGTATAATTACGGCTCATGGATTCTCTTGGAAAAAGGGGAGCCAGCATATAACAGAACGGCAACGATGCAACCTTTCCCAACGAAAATCCGGGTCGACGTGGCCCGGCAACTCCTCACCCTGCTGGGGGAAGGGCCGCCGGTGGAGTACCCCGTCTCCACCTCCGGCTACGGGCTGGGCTCCGAGCCCGGCAGCCTGAAAACACCGACCGGCCGCTTCCATATTGTGGAGAAAATCGGCGGTGGTGCACCGCTGGGGGCCACCTTCAAAGGGCGGCTCCAGACCGAGGAAGCCGCCCCTCCCTCCCCCGATGCAGACTTGATCCAGACGCGCATCCTCCGCCTCGCCGGGGCCGAGCCGCACAATGCCAATACGTGGGAGCGTTACATCTACATCCACGGTACCAACCACGAAGAGCAGATCGGCACCCCGTGCAGCCACGGCTGCGTGCGCATGCGCAATGCGGATATTGCCCGGCTTTACGAACAGGTCTCGCCCGGGGTGGAAGTCACCATTCTTGAAGGAACGTAAAAAAGAGATTGCAACCCGGTGCGCCGGTGGCCAAATACAAAGCTGCAACCCGCAATAGAAGGAGTTGAAACTACACACCATGATCAAGACCATCACCATCCTCGCCATCGCTGCCGCCGCCGTGACCCTGAGCGCCTGCTCCTCCAGCAAGCCCGCTGCGTCCACGACGACCACGACTTCCGCAGTTTACTCCAAGTAACCTGTTTTAAAACCGGATCTACCGGTTTTTTGTTCTTTCTTCAAAAGGCCAGACCCTTCATCGGGCTGGCCTTTTTTTTGCGCTCACAAACGGGCTGCCCGCGAGCAGGAAGCGCCACGGCAGCTCCACCGAGCGGGAGATGCCGATACGGACGTCCGCCTCCACCCGCACCCGCCCACTACGGGCATGGAACCCGGCTGGGCCGGAGAGGAGATCGCGACAATGGTCCCCCCCGGTGATCGCAAGCGCCTGCGCCAGCTTGCCCGGGCCCGAGCAAAGCTCGCGTACCCCTTCGCGCCCGCGCCGCTCGCGCATCTGCCCCAGCCCCGCCAGCGGCTCCAGCGCGCGAATGAGCACGATACCGTTGCGAGGGGAGGCTGGAGCGTCCGGCTCGGCTTTCACAAGGACGTTGAGCATCCAGTGCACCCCGTAGCTGAAGTAGACATACGCCGTCCCCGCCGCGTTCTCGGCGATGAAGCGGCGCGCCCCGGGGCGAAAATGGGGGTGCGCGGCCTCATCCCCCACAGCGGCGTACGCCTCCGTCTCCACCACGAGCCCCGCGCACTCGCCCCACACGAGGGTGCAGCCGACCAACTCCCGGGCACACGTTACCGCATCGCGCGCGAAGAAGGCAGGCCCGAGCCGGGGTGTCAGAGGCCCGTCGGGTGGTCCAGAAACTCCCATGGAAGGCCGGTTTTCTCCGAAAGATGCTCGGCCACCGCGCGCACGCCAAACGTCTCGGTGGCATAGTGCCCCGCGTAGAGGACGTTGACGCCCAGCTCCTCGGCCAGCGTATAAGTCCAGTGTGGGCCTTCGCCGGTGATAAACGTATCCACCCCTTCGGCGGCCACACGTGCCAGCTCGCCCCCCGCGCCTCCGGTGATAATGCCCACCTTGCGCACCCGCGCCGGCCCTCCGGGGATCAGCTTCACCGGGCCATTGACGACCCGCCCCAGCCGCTCATGAAGGGCGGAGCGTTCCATCTCCTGCTCCGAGCGCAGGCCAATGAGGCTCCCCTTTTCCATAAAGAACGGCACCGTCTTGCGTAGCCCCAGCACCCGGGCCAGCCGGGCATTGTTGCCAAAACGGGGGTGCAGATCGAGCGGCAGGTGGGAGCTGTAGATGGCCAAGTCTCCCTCCAGCGCCTTGCGCAGCTTGCGGTAGGCGGCCCCGCGCACGGGGGAGATCCCCGTCCAGAAGAGCCCGTGGTGGACGATGAGAAAATCGATCCCCCGCTCCACGGCTTGCAGGATCGTCGCCTCGCAAGCATCCACCGCTGCGCCGATGCGCGTCGCTCGCCCGCTGTTCTGAAGCTGGAGCCCATTGAGCGCCGCGCCATAGTCTCCCACCGTAGCGTGGTTGAGGACCTGGTCGAGAAAGAGCGCCATCTCGTTAGACTCCGGTACTTTCGGCGGTTTCGCAGGGCGCTTGCGAGTGGAGCCGGCAGAGGCAACCACATTAGCCCCCTTGTTCGATTTCGATTTTGGCATAAGTTTATACTACCCCCCGTTTCGTGAAAGGAGATTACCCGATGCCTGAGCCTCAAGTAAACCATTCCGACACCAAGCCGTGTCCCTACTGTGGCACCCCACTCCCCATCGGTGCGCAAGCGTGCACCCGTTGCGATTGGGTGCGCCCCCGGGAAGATGCGGATAAAACCGGCTCCCTGCGCGACTACCAGGCCGCGGGCCTGAGCCTCATTCCCGGGTTGGGCCACCTCTTTAAAGGGCATGTGTGGATGGCGGCGGGCTATTTCTTCGGCACGCTCCTGGTCATCTTCTTCTTCGGCCCGATGGGGATGGTGGCCATGGGTTTCCAGCTATTGCTGATCCCCTTTTACTGGCTGTGGGTCATGCTGCACGCCTTCCTCCTCCCCGACCTGAAGTTTGTGGACCGCCACATCCCCACGCGCATGAGTTAAAAAAATAGGGCTTTTACACCCGCCGCCTGACGGGCTAAACAAACAGCTTCGCAAAAATGAAGCTGATCATTCAGGTCCCCTGCTACAACGAGGAGGAAACCCTTGGCATCGCCCTCGGGGCGCTCCCTCGTGAAGTACCGGGGTTTACCTCAGTCGAGTGGCTCATCATCAATGACGGCTCGGAAGACCGGACGATCGAAGTCGCCAAAGCCCACGGGGTAGACCACGTGGTGGACCTCGGCTACCACCAAGGCCTCGCGCGCGGCTTCATGGCCGGGCTCGCCGCCTGCCTGCGGCTGGGGGCAGACGTCATCGTCAACACCGATGCGGATAACCAGTATTGTGCGGAGGACATCCCCAAGCTCGTCGCCCCCATCCTCTCGGGGGAGGCGCAGATCGTCGTCGGGGAGCGGCCCATCAGCGAAATTTCCCACTTCTCCCCCTTGAAGAAGCTGCTTCAGAAAATGGGGAGCTGGGTCGTCCGCGTCGCCAGCGGCACCAGCGTGGCCGATGCCCCGAGCGGCTTCCGCGCCATCTCGCGGGATGCCGCCATGCAGCTCAACGTTTTCAGCCAATACACCTACACGCTGGAGACGATCATCCAGGCCGGGCGCAAGGGGCTTATTATCCGCAGCGTGCCGATCCGCACCAACGGCTTCCTGCGCCCTTCGCGGCTCATGAAGAGCATGCGGGCGTACATCCAGCGCTCCATCCTCACCATCCTGCGGATCTTGATGACCTACCGGCCGATGTGGTTCTTCAACGTCCTGTCGATCGTCCCGTTTGCCCTCGGCTTCGGGCTCGGCGTGCGGTGGGTCGTCCTTTACCTTGCCGACACCACGCGCAGCCACGTACCCAGCCTTATTCTGGCGGCCATTCTCATGCTCGTCGGTGTGCAGCTTTGGATCTTCGGGCTCGTGGCCGACATTATTTCGGTAAACCGCGCCCTCTTGGAAGACCTCCAACTCCGCAGCCGCAGGCAGGAGTATGGCCGCACCAAGGCGGAAGAAGAGGCGGCGGCCCAACGCGCCGGATAACGCCCGTTTGCCAGACTTCATGAAAGACCTCTTTGCCCGCAACGCGCTCGCGCAGATCCCCAAGATCCTCACGTTGCAGGACCGCAACGCCCACAGCGCCACCTACGGTTGCTTTGACCGCAACTTCTGGCACTACAAGATTATCGACTTCCCCAGCGGCATGTCGCAGGAGTTTGTCTGGCCGCTCGCGCTCGCCTACACCCTCGCGCTGGAGGAAAACCCGTACCACCGGCAGCCCGCCATCCGCGAGTATGTAGAGGCCGGCATCCTCTACGCCGCCCGCGCCGCACATACCGACGGCTCGTGTGACGACTACTTCCCCTTCGAAAAAGCCGCCGGAGCCGCCGCCTTTTCGCTCCTCGCCTGCATGGAGAGCTACCGCCTCCTGCGCCTGGATAACCGCGAAATGCTCGCCTTCTTTGCCAAGCGCGCGGATTGGCTGGCCAACCACCATGAAAGCGGCCGCCTCTCCAACCACGCGGCATTGACGGTACTCTGCCTGGAGATCGCCGGCCGCCTGCTCAACACCAGCAAGTGGGAGAGCCTCAAAACCGAGCGGCTTGAAACCGTCCTCTCCTGGCAGAATGAGGAGGGGTGGTTCCAGGAATACGAAGGGGCAGACCCCGGCTACCACACCCTCACCATCGGCCTCCTCGCCCATTTGTACGACCTTACGGGGAACGAGGCGCTCCTCAACCCGCTGGGCCGCGCCATCCGGTTTGCCACCGAGTTCATCCACCCCGACGGCTCCTTTGGCGGCGAGTACACCAGCCGCAACACCTACAACTTCTTCCCTCACGGCTTCGAGATCGCGGGCAAATGGTTCCCCGAAGCGCTGGAGATTAACGACCGCTTCCTGGCTGGGCTCCAGAATGGCCTTGGCCCCTGCTATGCGGATGACCACATCATCGGCCACCACACCTGGAGCTACCTGCTCGCGTGGCACCACTCCCGGCCCGAGCGCCCGCCGCTCCAACCCCGCAAGGAGGGCCGCACCCACTTCAAAAACGCCGGTATTTTGATCGACCGTCGCGCCGGGGCCGAGCTCTACCTTGCGCTCAATAAAGGTGGCGTCTTCAAGTTCTTCCGCGAGGGCAAGCTCATCGCCTCCGACACCCAAGTCTCCCTGCGCGTCGCCGAGGGGAAGAAGACACGCACCGCCGTCGCCCACCTCGTCGGCAAGTACGAAGAAAAGCTCACGCCCGACACCATCGCCCTCTCCGGCTCCCTCGGCTGGGCCAAGAGCAAGGGGATGACACCGTTTAACCTCATCGTCCTGCGGCTCATCATGTTTTGCGGCGGGCGGCTCCAGCCGGACCTTGTCCGCAAGCTCCTCCAGAAGCTCCTCATCACCGGCAAAGCAGAGGCCCCCTTCCGCTTCCGCCGCCACCTGCAATGGCAGGGCCCCGAGCTGGAAGTGGTCGATGAAGTCGCCGCTGAAGAGTGGCGGCATGTCGAACAAGCGGGCATCGGCGCCTCGCAGACCTCCATCTACGTCGTCATGAGCCGCACCTGGCAAGCCGGGCAGATGCAGCCTTGGGCAGACCTTACCCCCCAGCTACGCACCCTCCCCCCCGGAGGCACCCTGCGCGTCGTGCGGCGTTTTTAGATAAAATGGAATTTTTGTGAAGAAACTCATCTCGCTCTTTGTCAGCCTCGGCATCCTCGCCCTCATCTATTGGCAGGTCGACACCGCCCGGCTCCTCTCCGCCCTGCGCAATTGCAACCTTGGCTGGCTCTACGCCAGCTTGTTGATGACCGTACCGCTCACCCTCTTTACCTCGTGGCGGCTCCAGCAGCTCATGCCCCATCGCGGGCAGCTCGGCTTTGGCGAGGCCAACCGGCTCATCCTCGTCGCCAGCGTCCTCAACCTCATTCTCCCCTCCAAAATGGGAGATATCGCCAAAGCCTACTTCATGCGCGACAAAGGGCACATGAGCGGCAGCCTCGCCCTCTCTCTCGTCGTTTTTGAGAAAGCGTGCGACATGCTCTCGCTCCTACTCTGGTGCGTCTTTGGCCTCATGGTCTACCCGCAGAAAGACCTCCTCTTTTGGACGATGACGGCGTGCGTCACCGGCAGCCTTATCTTTGGCATCCTGCTCCTCTCCTCCACCGCGTTTGCCAACCTCTTCTTCAACACCGGGCGACGCTTCGCCCCGCAGAAGTTCGGCACCAAGCTTGCGCGGCTTCAGGAGTCGTGGAGCGAGATGCACGGCTACTTCTGGGCCAGCAAACGGCAGCTCGCCAAAGTCGTCATCACCTCCATCTTCATCTGGTATTTGCACCTCTTGCAGATCTGGATGTTTGCGCTCACCCTGCACGCCAGCGTCCCCTTCATTACAAACCTTGCCCTTGCACCGCTCGCGCTGCTCGCCGGGCTGCTGCCGCTCACCTTTGCCGGAGTCGGCACGCGGGATGCCGCGCTCGTCCTCTTCTACAAGCCGTACTTCCCGGATGCCGCCACCGCCGCCGCGCTGGGCGTCCTGTGCACCAGCCGCTACCTGCTGCCCGCCATTGCCGGGCTCCCGTTTGTGGGGCGCTACTTCCGCATCGCCATGGAAGCGCGTAAAAAAGGCAACGGCCTACCCCAGCCTGTCGCAAGCGAGTAAAATTGCGGTTTACAACCCCCGGTAGCTCCTCCATATTTTCCGCCCTCATGTCGATTTTCATCAATATCCTGCTCGCGCTCAATCTGCTCGTAGCGTTCCTGATCATCGTGGTCACGCTTATGCAGCGGCCCAAGCAGGAAGGGCTTGGCGCAGCCTTCGGCGGCGGGATGACCGAAAACCTCTTTGGCGCACAGACGACCAACGTCCTCGCCAGCATCACCCGCTGGCTGGCGGGCCTCTTCTTCGTCTTCACGCTGACCGTCTCCGCCCTCTACGCCCGGCAATCCACCCAGAAGACCTCCATCCAGAAACAGCTCATGGAGCAGCCGATCCCCGCAGCAGAAGCCGCAGCCACCCCGGCTGCCGCCGCGACTCCGGCTGCTGACACCGCTCCAGCTACCCCTGCCGAGCCCGCTCCGGCCACGGAGCCTGCCCCCGCTGCCCAGCCCGCACCCGAGCCCGCCGCCACCCCGGCGCAGGAAGCTCCCGCTGCGGAGGAAGCGGCCCCGGCAGCCCCGGCTTCTGAGCCGACGCCCGCGGCAGAAGCCCCCCAACCCTGAAGGCGCTCCTTTCTATCGCGCTACTCGGCGCGTTTCTCCTGTTGGGCACGGGGTGCGGGCGCTCCACCCCACGTGCCGACCTCGTTTTTCTCAACGGGGCCGAGCCCGAAACGCTCGACCCTGCGCTGATCACCGGCCAGCCCGAAGGGCGCATCGCCAATGCCTTGTTTGAGGGGCTCACCGCCTTTAATGCCCAGGGCCGCCCCGAGCCCGGCGTCGCCGAGCGGTGGGAAATCTCCGAAGATGGCCGCGTCTACACCTTCCACCTGCGGGCCGATGCCCGGTGGAGCAATGGCGACCCCGTCACCGCGCACGACTTTGTCGCCTCGTGGCAACGCACCCTCTCGCCCGATACCGGGTCGGACTACGCCTCCCAGCTCCACTACCTCGTCAACGCCAAAGCGTTTAATGAAGGCGAGCTGAAGGACTTTTCGCAAGTCGGCGTCAAAGCGCTTGAGGGGCACACCCTGCAAGTCACCCTCGCCCACCCCACGGCCTTCTTCCTCGACCTGTGCGCCTTCATCACCCTCGCCCCGGTACACACCCCCAGCGTCGCCAAGCATGGTGATGGGTGGACGAAGCCGGGCAACCTCATCGGCAACGGCGCATATGCCTTGGCCCAATGGCGCATTAACGACCGCATCCGCCTGCAAAAAAACCCCCACTACTGGAACCGCGCCGCCGTCGCCCTGGAGACCATTGATTGCCTGCCGATCAGCAACGCCAACACCGCCTTCAACTTCTACTCCACCGGCCAGGCTGATCTGATGATGGACAAAGGCCTCATCCCCACCCAGCTCCTCGCCGAGCTTAAAAAGCGGCCCGACTTCCACGCCGCCCCCTTCCTCGGCAGCTACTTCATCCGCTTTAACTGCACCAAGCCCCCCTTTAATGACGCCCGTGTGCGCCGCGCCTTCGGCCTCGTGCTCGACCGCCCCCATTTGACCGAAAAGATCACCCGCGCGGGCGAGCGGCCCGCCGCCAGCCTCGTCCCCCCCGGCACCGGAGGCTACCAGCCCCCCCCTGGCCCCGGGCGCGATCTGGAGGCCGCACGCGCCCTCCTCGCCGAAGCGGGCTACCCGGGGGGCAAGGGGTTCCCCCGCGTCTCCTACCTCTACAGCGAGGGGGAGCTCAATGAATCGCTCGCCATTGAAATGCAGGCCATGTTTCGCGAAGGGCTCGGCGTGCAGGTCGATCTCCAGCGGCAAGAGTGGAAAGCCTACCTGCGCTCCATGAGCGACCTGAGCTACGACCTCTGCCGCGCCACCTGGGTGGCCGACTATAACGACCCCAACACCTTCCTGAGCCTCTTCATCACCAACGACGGCAACAACCGCACCGGGTGGAGCAACGCCGAGTACGACGCCCTCATCGCCGCCGCAGGCAGCGAGGCCGACTCCGAGAAGCGCCTGGAGCACTTCCGCAAGGCGGAGGAGATCCTTGTCAGCAAAGAATCGCCCATCACCCCCCTCTACTTCTACGTCGGCGTGCAGTTCTACGACCCGGAGCGCATCGGCGGCATCGAGCCAAATCTCCTCGATGAACACCCCTTGAGGAAGATGTACCTCAAGCACCCGTAGCCGCCCGGCGGCGGCGCATCCACAAAAGCAGCCCCGCCCCCAACCCGAGCGCTACCCCGGTTGCAGGCTCAGGCACCACGTGGAAGTGGAACGTCTCGGCTGTGGAAACCTCCGCCCCCCGGTACTGGCTCGTAAACGTCAGCTCCAGCTGGTAATCCCCCGGCTTGGTAAAGCCGAAGGCGTAGTGCGCATGGTCGCCCACGGCGATGGAGAACTGGTTGCTGGCAAAGGTGGAGGCCGGGTTGAACGTAGAGAGGTAAATATCGCCCGTTGCACGACCACCCCATGTATCAAACGGGCTCAACCCCGGAGCGAGGTAGCCCGTACCTCCATAAAGCGCGAAGTGCCCCTCGGAAGGGGTGCTCCACCCCGTCAGCGTGATGTGGATCGCCGCGCCGGTGTAGTTGGAGCCGTCATAAAAATTCCGAAACGTGTGGACCCAGTCTCCCGGCACCAGCCCCTCCCCCGAAAAGCCAAGGTAAGGCCCCGTATTACTGTTGCCCAGCACCCAGAGGCTCGCCCCAGGGGCCAGCCCCAGCATATCGGCAAAAGCCGCTGTCGAAGTGGCATTACTCGGGTGCGTGGGGCGCAGCGCATCGGTGGTGATGCGGATCTCGCCGCCCGTATAAGTCGCCCCCCCGTCCATGTGGATGTGGGGGAGAAACTCGTTGCGCCCCGAATCGTAGGAGACACGGATATCTCCATGCCCCGTGGTGTACTCAAAGGGCTGCGCCAACAAGGTCGCCTCGCCAAGCCACAACCCGCAAAACAGACTCAAAACACCGGAAAAACGGAAAGAAGAAGAGCAAATCATGAGGCGCCTACCGATACCGGCAGCGCCCCGAGTTCGTCAACTTAAATGCAAATTATTTGCATTTAAATGATGCAATACCTCTAAACCAACAAACTAAACGCAACTAAATATCGAATACTCAATGCCGCCCCGCCCGAAACGCCGTTTGTGGGGCCAGCGGTGGGCGTGCCGGCGGTGTCGGTTGTTTCGGGCAATCCCGCAGGCGCTCCAACAGCTTCCGTTTGGTCTCCGGGGCGGGCGGGATCGGCTCCAGACTCAAGGCAAGCGCCACGCTCAGGCGGCGGCACTCCTCAAGAAAGGCTTCGGCCTGCGCACCATAGCGGCGGCGGCCTTCGATAAACTGCTCGTGCTCCTCCGGCTCCAGCTTTCCAAGAACATGGAGACGGGCCAGATGTTGAAACGATTCGTAGCTCATGTGAAATGTTGGGCGGGGCGTTTCTGCCTGCGGCAATCCCCTAAACCCATATCGTGCAAACCATCCCGGGCGCGTGGGTCGAAAATACGGGATATTTTTTCATCGCCGCGCGCCCCCTTCACCCCCTACAAGCCAGAATGCAAAAGAAGCGCTTCACCGAACTCGGCCTCTCGCCGGAACTGATCAAGGCGATTGACCGTATCGGCTACGAGGAGGCCTCGCCCATCCAGGGGGCGGCCATCCCGCTGCTGCTGGGGGGCGCAGACGTCATTGGCCAGTCGCAAACCGGCTCTGGTAAAACGGCGGCCTTTGCCATCCCCGTCATCGAGCGGGTAGACCCGGCACGCCGCGAGCCCCAGGCTCTGATCCTCTGCCCCACGCGCGAGCTGGCCGTGCAGGTGGCCGAAGAGGTGGCCAAGCTCGCCTTCTACAAGCGCGGCGTGCGCGAGCTGCCGATCTACGGCGGCCAATCGTACGAGCGCCAGTTTCGCGGGCTCCAGCAGGGCGCGCAGATCATCATCGGCACCCCAGGCCGCGTGATGGACCACCTCGACCGCGGCACCCTCAAGCTCTCCGGCCTGCAGACCATCGTCCTCGACGAGGCCGACCGCATGCTCGACATGGGCTTTGTAGACGAGATCCGCACCATCCTCGCCCAAGCCCCCACCGAGCGGCAGACGGTGCTCTTCTCCGCCACGCTTTCCGCCCCGATCCGCGAGCTCATCCGCACCTTCACCCGCGACGCCGTGCCGGTCAAGATCGAGGCCCCCACCCTCACCGTCTCGACTATCGAGCAGACGTACTACGAAGTGGAGCGCCGCGCCAAGGTGGAGGTGCTTTGTCGTTTGATCGACCTCGACGACATCCGCCTCGGCATCGTCTTCTGCGCCACCAAGATGATGGTCGATGAGCTCGCCGAGCAGCTCACCGCACGCGGGTACAGCGCCGACAAGCTCCATGGCGATATGTCGCAGGCGATGCGCGAGCGGGTGATGGCCAAATTCCGCAAAGGCGCGCTGGAGTTCCTCGTCGCCACCGACGTGGCCGCGCGCGGGGTGGATGTCGATGACATCGAAGTCGTCTTCAACTACGACCTCCCCCAAGATGCGGAAGACTACATCCACCGCATTGGCCGCACCGGCCGCGCGGGCCGCAGTGGCCGCGCCATCACTCTGGTGAGCGGGCGCGAGATCTGGAAGCTCCAGCACATCATGCGCCTGAGCAAAGCGCCCATCCGCCGCGAGCGCGTGCCCACGCTGGAGCAAGTGGAGCAGAAGCGCGCCAACGTCTTCTTCGACACCTTGCGCGAGACCCTCGAAAGCGGTGAATACCGCCGCCACGACGAATGGGTGGACCGCCTTCTGGCCCAAGGCCACGTGCCCACCGACATCATTTCCGCGCTGATCCACCTCGCCAGCGGCGAAAAACCAGCCCGCCCCGCCTCGGCCCCAGACGCCCCCGCCACGCGCCCGGCGCGTAAGGAAACGCGCGAACCCCGCGCCGAGCGTCCCGAGCGTCCCGAGCGTCCCGAGCGCCGCGACCCGGCCACGCGCCCCTCTCGTAAGCCGAGTGACTGGACGCGCCTCACCCTCAACGTCGGCCGTGATCAAGGCATTTCGCCGGGCGATGTCGTCGGCGTCATCGCAGGAGCGGCGAAGGTGGATCGTGGGGTTGTCGGCTCCATCCGCCTCTCGGCCCAGCAAACGACGGTAGACATCGCCAACAACGCCGCAGAGCACGTCATCAAAAAGCTCTCGGGCATCCGCTTTAAAGGCCACGAGCTCACCATCTTTGCCGCCCGCACCCCGGGGAAACGGTAGCCCCATGCCCGACTTACGCCAGCTGCTCCTCGCCTACCGCCCCACGCCTGCTGAAGCCGCCCACCAGCGCGCCATGCTTGCCTTGCTGGAGAGCGAGCCCCGCTGCTTCCACCGCGATGCCTTCCCCGCCCACTTTACCGGGAGCGCGCTGGTCATCAGCGCCTGCGGTCGCCGGGTGCTGCTCAACCACCACCGGAGGCTGGGCCGTTGGATGCAGTTTGGCGGCCATTGCGATGGCGATGCCGACATCCTCCGCGTAGCCGCGCGCGAGGCGTGGGAAGAGTCGGGCATTGCCGGGCTCACCCCCGTCTTCACCACGCCGCTGGATCTCGACATCCACCCGATCCCCGCGCGCCCGGGTGAGCCCGCGCATGAGCATTACGATGTCCGCTTCCTGCTGCGCGCACCCGAGGGGGCCACCTTCCAATGCAGCGAAGAGAGCAACGAGCTGGCGTGGTTCCCCTGGGACGCCGTGCCCGAGATGGATGCCGGGTGCCAGAGAATGTTGGCCAAAGCCGTTTGAGCGATTGCTCCATCCCCCGCTCCTTATCGCCGCCCAGCGCTACGCACCCCCTCCTATCTAGGTGAGTGGCATGAATCCGGGTCGCCCCCCGCCCGGAGAAGGACGCTGCCGGACGGTTCATCCTCAAAACAGGATGCTTCGTCATAATCCGCTTGTCCCTGCGGCCCGCATTACCGCCTCTAGGTAACGCATGAAAATTTTGAGGACAATTCTCCCGGCTGTTTTGTTCCTGCCGATGACATCAGCCGTGTTTGCCGCCGATGTCGAAATCTCCGGCGATGTCACTCCCAGCCCGCCCACCTCGCCGGTCTGGTCGACCGGCGACCTCACCTTGGGTATCGCCGTGGCAGACAATAGCACGGGCACCCTTGCGATCACCGGTAGCGGCGTGGTTTACAACCTGCAGGCCATCGTCGGATCAGGAAGCAACTCGCAAGGCTTCGTCAATGTAAGCGGCAATGGCGTCTGGAATGCCGACACCATCGCGCTGGGAGAATACGGCACCGGCACGCTCAATATCAGCGGCAATGGCATCGTAAATAACGAAGTGGCGATCCTTGGCGGTGCGAGCGGATCGGCTGGCGTTGTCAATGTAAGCGGCAGTGGAGCGTGGGATGCCGACGCCGTATTCATGGGAGTCAGCGGCACCGGCACGCTGGATATCAGCGAGAATGGCTACGTGCGTACCAACATGATGTGGGTTGGGTATTCCAACGCCGCCGCATCCGTGCAGATCCGGGGGAGTGGCAGCATGAATAACGGCTCATTATTCATCGGGTATGATGCCCCCGGCACCATGGTCTTGAACGACCACGGAGCCCTGCGTACGACCATCCTTACCATCGGCACCGGCACACTGAGCATTAACGACTCCGCTCGGGCCCATTCCGACATCCTCTATATGGCCGGGGGTATCTACGGCCCGTCGGGGGATGCCGTTGCGACGATCGAGGTCAACGGCGGCAGCCTGCAGGCCGACACCTTCAACCTTGGTGGCGACCCCGGGCTCGAAGACCCCAACCCCTCTGGCCACAATGCCGGGACGCTCAAGATCACCGCAGGGGAGGTGTGGATCGGATCGGTCACCCCCTCGTTTTTCGGCTCGGGCACTTCGACCCTGCACTACGATGTCAGCGGAGGCAGCCTAACCTTAAGAGACGATCTCGTTCTTGGGGCAGGTCAGATGGGGGGCGACAAGCTCTCGTCGCAAACACTGACACTTTCCGGCTCCGGCACGGTTTCCAGTCGAAATGTGTCGGTCAGCACAAGCACTGGCTTGAGCACGGAAATATCGGTCTCTGGCGGCACCTGGATCGCCGCGGGCACAATGGCATTCGGCATTCCTGCCGCAGACATCATCACGATGCCGTACTCTGTCGGAGGAGATACCACGGTGGAAATCAGCGGCAGCGCCACGTTACTCAGCAAAAGCGGCCTGATCGGTGCCCAAACGCCCGGGGATACGCTGGTGCGAATGACTGGCGGAAGCTGGACAATGACCGACGAGCTCAAAGTCTACGGAGGAACACTGCTGCTCAATAGCGGCACGATCACCAGTGTCGGCGGAGCGGTTGGGGGGGTGGAAACAACCCCTGGCAATGTGGAAGTCAACGGTGGCACTTGGGTGAACTCCTCCCAATTCGTAACAGGGGGCATCAACGCCGGTTTCGGCACCCTCAAAATCACCGACGGCTCGGTCTCGAATACCGACGCGATCATCCAAAACGGCGGTGTGGTGAGGGTCTCTGGAGGCACGTGGACAAACTCCGGCACCTTGAGCATGGGGTATATCATGCCCGAAGGCTACGCCAACGACGCCATCCTCCAGATCAGCGGTGGCACCGTGTCGAACGGAGACGCAACCCTCGGCGACACCCTCGGCGTCGCCCACGCCTCCGCAAGCGGTGGGCGTTGGACCACCACCGGCACGCTCACCGTGGGAGATCGCGGGGGCTACGGCGAACTAGCGGTCAGCGGCTCTGCCGAGGTGGTCGCTACCGCTGGCGTCGTCGTGTCGGGCACAAGCCCCATTACCGAACTCGCGGGCAACCCGATCGATCCCCCCCTTTACGCCCCAGCAACCGGGGTACTCAATCTCAATGGCGGCCTGCTCTCCACCCCCAGCATCACCAAGCTGGGGGATGATGCCACGGTGAACTTCAACGGCACCGTCATCCAAGCACGGCAGGCGACTAGCCAGTTCATCTCGGGCTTTAATGTCGGCGACCTCAACCTCATGGAAGGCGGGGCCATTATCGACACGAACGGCTTTGGCATCGGCATCCAGACCGTCCTCACCGGCACCGGCGGGTTGGTGAAAACCGGCGAAGGCCAGCTCTCGCTCAGTGGCCACAACACCTACACTGGCGGCACAACGATCGAGGCAGGCACCCTACAGCTGGGAAGCGCGAGCGCGCTCGGCTCGACCCCTTCCCGCTTAACCATCCATGGAGGCACCCTCGACATCAATGGCAGGGACATCACGGTTGGCACCCTCTCCGGCGGCGCAGGTGGCGTTATCCAAAGCGGCATCTCCGGCGAATACCGACTCACGATCAACCAAGTGACCAGCGGCACCTTCGGCGGCAGCATTCAAGACGGGGCAGGCACCCTCTCCGTGCAGAAGACGGGCACCGGCACCCTGCGGGTGACTGGCTCGAGCAACTACCGTGGCACCACCACGCTCACCCAAGGCTTCACAGAGATCTCCGGCTCCGGGATGTTGGGCACGGGCGACATCACCATCGCAGAGGGAACACTCGCCGTAGCAGGGGCCTCCCTCAACTTTTTCGATACAGCCAGCGCCGGAACACGCACCTACATCAACAACGGCGCGACGGAGAACCAAGCCTTTGGTGGCTCCACCATCTTCTATGACACCTCCACCGCAGGAAGTGCCAAGTTCATCGCCAACAACGGTGCCAATGGCGGTCGCGGCGGCATCATCAGCTTTACCGATCACTCAGACGGTGGCACCGCGCAGTTTGAGCTCTACGGCGGCGGCCGCCTCACCATTGCCCCGCATAGCGCTGGCACCGTCTCCATCGGCTCGCTCCTCGGCGATGGCTCTGTGGCCCTTGGTAACAATAACCTGGCGATTGGCACCAATCACCTGAGCACCCTCTTCTCCGGCTCCATTGCAAGCGCGGGCTCCATCACCAAAGTGGGCACCGGCACGCTGACCCTCACGGGGGTGAACACCTACTCCGGCGGCACCCGGGTGGAGCGTGGCATCCTCAAAGTCTCGGGCTCTGGCACCCTCGGCAGCGGCACCACCACCGTGGCTGCGGGCACCTCCTCCGCGCAGATTGAGTCGATGCTCTTCTTCAACGACACTGCCAACGCCGGGGCAGGAGCCTATGTCATCCATGGTGCGACCTTCCCTGGAGCGTACGGCGGCCTCATGGCCTTCTACGACAACACCTCGGCAGGCAGCGCACAAATCACCGCCCTTAGTGGGAGCAACGCAGGCAGCGGCGGCGTCATCGCTTTGACAGACCACTCCGATGGCGGCACCGCACAGATCGAGGTGCAGGGCAACGGCCGCCTTACCATCGCCTCGCACACCCCCGGCACCGTGAGCATCGGCTCCCTTGCAGGCGATGGTCTCGTGACTCTGGGCGCAAACCATCTCGCCATCGGAACGAACCACCTCAGCACCACCTTCGCTGGCGCGATCTCGGAATTCGGCTCCCTCACCAAAGTGGGCACCGGCACGCTGACGATCACGGGTTCCAACACCTACTCGGGCGGTACGCGGGTAAACAGAGGCTCCCTCCTCATCTCGGGTCTGGGCGCTCTGGGCAGCGGCACCACCACCATCGCTTCCGGCACGACAGCGCAGATTGAAGCGGCGCTCCTCTTCCGCGATTCCGCCACGGCGGGCTCAGGAACCTATGTGAACCAGGGTGCGAATATCTTCGAAGCATTTGGCGGGTTTACCGGCTTCTACGACGATACCTCCGCAGGCAACGCAAAGCTCATAGCGCTCGGCGGGAGCAATGGAGGAGCGGGTGGCATGATCAGCTTCATCGGAAATTCCGATGGCGGCACTTCGCAAATCGAGGTCTACGGAAACGGGCGCCTCTCCCTCACCACGCACACTGCCGATAGCGTAAGTATCGGCTCCCTCGCGGGCGATGGCCAGGTACTCCTTGGTTCGGTAAATCTGAGCATTGGGTCAAACAACCTCAGCACGACCTTCTCCGGGGCGATCTCGGATACCGGCTCCCTCACCAAAGTAGGCACCGGCACGCTGGCCCTCATGGGTCGCAGCACCTACTCGGGTGGCACGGAGATCCACGCTGGCACATTGATAATCTCCAACGTCGGAACAGAGCACTCCACTCTCGGAACGGGCACCCTGCGGGTGGGAGCAGCGGGCAAGCTGGGCGGGGTGGGCACGGTTTTGGGCGATACGACCGTGGCGGGCACCCTGTCTCCGGGGAATTCGCCGGGCTCGATCCATTTCACCGGCGCGCTCACCCTTGAGAGCACGGCGTTGTTGCAGATGGAACTTGGCGAGTCCAGCCACGACTTGCTCAGCGTAGGCGGCTTGCTTACGTATGACGGTACGCTAGCCATCACCCTCTCAGAAAGCTACCGCCCGGAGGTCGGCGAGACATTCGCTCTCTTTGATGCAGCCTCCGTTGCATTCGGATCGCAGTTCGACGCCATCCTCTTCGACGTAGCCGGCTACTCGGGGCTCATGAACTACGAGACCGGAGTGCTGACCATCACTGCGGTGCCGGAACCCTCCGCCCTCGCTTTGGCCGCTGTTGCCCTTCTTGGCATGGCCCGTCTACGCCGCCGTGCGATCCGCCACCGCTCCTTACCACGTGCGGCGGCGCAGCCACACATCCACCGGTAGCAGGAGCAGCGCCAGCATGATCAACACCGGCGAGAGGTCTGCCGGGCTGGGCACGCCGCGCACTGGCCGCGCAAAGGCCGCGTCGGGAGGAGGTGCAAACTGCCCTCCTTCTGCCAATGCACGCAGCGCGGCGGCATCCGTATCGTTATGCAAAAACTCCGCCGGGTAGGCTACGGTGTGCGTGAGCGAACGCCCCTGCTCGGGGAGCTGCGGTGAGGCGAGGTGCACCCACGTCGTCCCCGTCCCCGAGAGCGCCACTTCGGCCTCATATTCGCCCGGGGCGCTCTGCCGCGCCTCCACGCTTTGAGGCACGCCGTCGCTCCCCACGGCAGTAACGGTAAGCGGTAGCTGGTTGCGGAATGCCCCGTCGGCCTCCACCGCATCGATGCGCAGGCGCAAGCGCCCCCCTTCCACGCTCTGGGCCACGTGCAGCCCCCCGGCCCCTTCTTCACCCGAGCGAGGCAGCAACCCGCGCATCAACTGAGCCCAAAACTTCCCATACCCCGGCCACCCGAGCCACTCGGCCGCCCAACGGCTCTTGGCATCACTGGTAAACGCCGCCACACGCCCGAGCCCATAGCGCCACTGGGCAAGCAGCGGGTCGCCCGTTTCAGAGGCAAGGAGCAGATCCGCCGTCGGCTTGAGCTTGGTGCGGTTGTAGCCGAGCAGGAGGGGGGCTTCCTTCCAATCAATCCCCTCCACCACGGGGCTGCGGCGCACAAGGCTCGCGGCCACGGGTTCCTCCACGAGGCTGCTCTGCGCCACGCGCATCGTCTCGCTGGTAAAGATCTGCGGGAGAGAGAGTGCATCTCCGGTGAGGTAGAAGCGCCCCTGGCCCGCCTCGGCAAGCTGGCGCAGGAAGGCAACATCGCGGTCGCTCGCACTACCCAGGGCGACGACGGAGGTCGTCATCTGCGCCGAAGCCATGGAGGCCGCAAGGTCAAGCGCGGTACCGGGCAGGGTGGAGCCATCGGCCATCTCGCCCGCCTTCTTCTCCTCCGCATCGGCCGCGTCGGAAAAGAGGATGACGTGTTTGATCTTCGCATTCACCTCGCGCAGCCGCGCGGCGGCATCGAGCATCGCCGTGTAGACATAGATGCCGCCCCCCCCGGCATTGACTCGCAGGATGCGCTGCCCCACCTCCGCCTTGTCCGGGTGTCGCGCGAGAGGGATGACGTTGTGCACCCGCGAATCGACCGCCGTAACCCCCAGCAGATCCTTGGGCTGGAGAACCTGCAACGCCAATGCCGCGCCTTGCGCCGCGAGCGACATCTTGGTCTGCCCGGCCACCTGCGCCGCCATGGAGCCCGAGGAATCAAGCACGATCATCACCGCCACGGTGGGGAATTCGTTGCGATCATCATGCTCATTTTCCACGGGGAGCATCGTCTCCAACGGGGTGCGATAGTAGCCGCCGACGCCAAAGCTTTGCTCGCCGCCCAGCATGGCAAAGCCGCCGCCAAAATCGCGCACCCAGCGGGTAAAGAGCTGCATCTGCGCGCGCGTAAGCAGCGGCGCGGGGACGTCGCTCAAAACCAGCGCATCCCACCGTTGCAACTCCTCCATAGTGCGTGGCAAACCATTGGGCGGGCGCACGGTCGCGGCGATGTGGCCTGCCTCCAGCGCCTTGCGCAGCGGGGCAAGCCGCTCGGGCTCGGGGTCTACGATAAGGATGCGCGGCTCCCCGCGCGCAAGGTGGGCGGCCCGGGCGCGGTTATTCTCGGGGAGAGTGTCTTTGTCAGGGGTGATCTCGGCCTCGTAGTAAGCGCTCTCCTTGGGTGGGCGCAGGTTGCGGAAAGTGGTGGCGCGCTCACCCGGCTCCAGCGAGAGGCGCTCTTCGCCTACAAGGAAGCCGTTAAGATAAAGGCGCACGCCGCTCGCGGTGGCGACATTACTGCGGAGGTGGAGAGTGGCGTCAAACGCCTCGCCTTCGCGCAGCTCGGCGGGGATTTCGAGCCGCTCGATCAGCACCTCGGGCCGGGGCGGGTTCTCCAGTGGGTAGGCAAGCAGCTCGATCCCCCCCGCAGCCAGCGCGCGCGCGGCGGCGGTGGCGCGGCCCCCGGTATCGTACCCGTCGGAGAGGAGAACCACGCGCCGCGTCTTCCCCTCGGGCAGCAAGGCCGAGGCGAAGGCAAGCGCGCCCCCGGTATCCGTGGCATCGGGCAAGGGCTGCGCGGGCCACTCCTCCACCGCTTGCGGGAGGAGCGCGGCTTCTCCGGCGTAGCCGATGGTGAGCGCCACATCGCCCCCGCGCCGGTGAGCCAGCATCTCGATCACCTTCGCTTGCGCCTGCGCGGCGGCCTCGGGGGTGATGCTTGCCGAGCGGTCTACCACAAATGCGACCGCCACCTCCTTCGAGCGCCACGGCAAGCGCGGCCCCGCAAGCGCAAGGACAAGCAGCGCAAGAATGAGTGCTCGCACGCCAAGGCATACGCGGCGTTGCAACGGGGTCTGCCGTGCCAGGGAGCGCCGCAGCGGCCAAGCCAGCAAGGGCAGGAGCAACAAAAGAGCGAGCCACTCGGGGCGGATAAAAAGCGTCATTCCGTTTCCCTCCGGTGAAAGAGCCACCACTCCAGCGCAAGAAGCGCAAGCGCCGCCGCAACGAACCAGAACCAAAGCGGCTGCCCCCCCGGAGCCACGGGCAGGGCGAGCGCCGTTTCTCCCGATGGGGTGGCCGGGGTGGCCTGCCTCAAGTCCGACTCCGCCTCGCTCGCCGTGCTGGCGGCAACGGTGCGTGGCTCGCCCTCGGCGGGGGTGATCTCATAGAAGCCGTTCTTAAGCGGGCGCAGCACCCCGCGCTGCCCGGCTGCGCTTTCTCCCGGGGCAAGGGTGATCGTGCGCCCCGTCGGTACGGCCCCCTCCGCGGCCGCTTCCCGGTCGGCCAGCCAGCGAAGGGTGTTTGTCATCAAAAGTGGGAAGGCGACGTGCAGCGGGAGGTCGCTCTGCCCAAGGTCAAACGCAAAAACAGCAAGCCGCTGCCGCCCATGTTCCCCCGTGATGATCAGCGGCTCCCCCTCCAACGTTTGCAGCGGCACCCCGAAGCGCCACCCGGCCTCCTCCTTGGGCGGGGCCGGAAGCTGCGCCGCTTCCAGGAGGGTGATGCCGCGCCACTCCACCCGGCGCAGGAGCGGGCTGCCCGCCTCGCTCTCGCCCACCAGCGGCGCTTTAAGCCCCCCCTTTGCAGCAAACGGCCCCGAGCGGAAGAAGAGCGCATTCCCCCGCAGCTCCGAGAGCGAAGCCGGGCCATTACGGTCGTAGATGACCACATCGAAGGAGGCCCCCATCTCCGGGCGAAACTCGGCGGGGGCAAGAAGGTCAAACTTCACGCCATCTTCGGCTGCAAGGAGCTTCTCCAGAAACCAGTTCCCCTCGCTCACCAGCAAGACCCGCACGGGGCGGAAGCGCGGCAGCGTGGCGTACGCCACATCGTCCACCGCCAGCGCATCCGCCGCGCCGGTGGCAAGCCGCGCCGTGAGCCGCCCCGCCTCCATGGCCGGGAGCGCGGGGAAGACATCGCGCTTAAACGCGCCGGGCGCGAGGTCAAACGGGCGCACATCCAGCAGCGTCTCTCCGGCAAAGATCTCGACATTCCCCTTCGCCGGTGCGGAGCCAAAGTTGGCCACCTCTAACAAGAGCGAGGCCGTCTGCGGGCTCCCCAGCTCGGGCCGCGCGGCAAACCGGGTGATCGCCACATTCTCCAGCGCCACCCCGCCACCCACCTCCACCCGCTCGGCGGGCTCGCCGGGCCCCTGCCCCGCTGTGAGGAAGACGACGCGCCCCGGCCGGCTCGCCACCAGCTCGCGCGCCAGCGCCAGCGCGGGCGCGGGGTCGCCCCCCGCATCAGTCGGCTCCAGCGCATCCAGCCGCGCCAGCAACCGCGCCGGGTCCGTCGAAAAGGGAGAGAGCACCTCTGCCTCCGGCCCCGCCGCCACGAGCGCCACGGGCCGCCCCTCGCTGGCGGTGCCCGCCACGGCGCGGGCCTTCTCCAGCGCGAGCGCGAAGCGGGCCTTGCCCCCCGGCTCCACCGCCTGCATGCGCGCCCGGGTATCGACCACCAGCACCACGGCCTCTCCCGCCACCCCGGGCCGCCCCCATTCGGGCCGCGCCAGCGCCAGCACCAGCAGCGCGAGGATCAGCAAATGCAGCAGCAACGACGCCCACTGCCGTAGCCGCCCCAGAAAGGCACGGTGCCGCCGGTCGCCCAGCGCGCGCTCCCACAAAAAAAGCGCGGGCACCGCCACCTCGCGCCGCCGCGCCCGCCGCAGGTAGAGCACCACCAGCACCGGTGCCAGAGCAAGGAAGATGAGGCCAAGGGGGTTGAGCAACGTCATTTCAGCAAACGGCTATTGCGCAGCACCCGCAGGAGCAGCTCCTCAAAGGGAATGGCGGTGGTGGTCTGGAGCATCGGGATGCCGAGCGAGCGGCAGCGCGCCTCCAGCGTGGTGTGGAAACGGGCAAACGCATCGTGATAAGCCGCCAGTAGCGAGCCATCAGCCACGGCATCAAGCGTGGCCCCGCTCTCGGTATCGCGCAGGCGCACATCGCCCCGCAGTGCCTCGGCCAGAAGCGTGGGCTCGGCCTCCGCGGGGTCAAGAATTTGCAGCACCACGACATCGAAGCGTTGCTGGCGCAGATACGCCAGCGCCTCGGCGGCTTCGGGGTCAAACAAATCCGAAAGTACAAAGACCAACCCGCGCCGCTTCATCCGGTGGGCAAAGGTGCGGAAGGCGGGCTCCAGCCGAGTCTGCCCGTCGGGGCGCGGCGTGGGGAGGCGCTTGAGAAAATCGAGCACGGCGTGGAACTGCCCCTTGCCCCGTACAAAGCCGAGGTCTTCGCCCAGCATCGCCTCGAAAGGGAAAAGGTTCACGCGGTCCAGATTGGAGAGCGCAATATACGAGAGCGCCGCCGCCACGCGAAGCGCATGGTCCGCTTTGCACCACCCCTCCGCCGCCCCCTCGGGCCGCCAGAGCATGGAGGCGCTGCGGTCGATCAAAAAGGAAACATGCAGGTCTTCCTCCGCCTCGAAGAGTTTGACAAAGAGGCGGTCCAGCCGGCCGTAGACATTCCAGTCCACCGAGCGGAGGTCATCCCCGGGGGTGTAGTTGCGGTAGTCGGCAAACTCCAGGCTCGTACCCGTCTGACGCGAGCGGCGTTCGGCATGTTGCTGCCCCCGGAAGATACGCCGCGCCAGCAGGTGCAATTGCTCCAGCTTGGCGAGAAACGAGGAATCAAAGAGGGGGCTTTCTTCCACCACACCGTTACCATGGCACAAAAGGCGCCCGGGAGGGAACCTTTGCGTTGCGGAAACATCCCCCTACCCTACATGAAGAAACGGGCTTGCCCTCTGAAACCAAAAGGGGATAAGTCTTGCCTTACTTTTGCCATGAAAATTGCCCGTCTGTTTGCCCTCGGCTCCGCCCTCACCCTTTTTGCCTGCGGCTTTAGCGCCTGCGAACAGCAGAAGATCGAAACGCTGGAGCGGCTGGAAGCCTCCCACCACGGCCCTGGCCATGATGACGCGCACGGCGCCCACGGTAAGGCAGACGACCACGCCAAGGACCATAAGAAGGACGATGGCCACGGCCATTGATCCCGGGAACAAAGCGGCTCTCCAGAAGAGGACTGTAGGGCGTCTCTATGAGACGCCATGGGGTTGGGCTGCCGTCTCACAGAGACGGCCTACAAATCCAATAACCCCATCTTAGATAAACGCCTCGGCCAGCCGGTCGGCCACCATTTTGCCCCGGCGCGTGAGCCGGGTGCGCCCCTCGGCACGGAGGAAGAACCCCTCCTCCAGATACTCCGCAGTCGTCTCCGGCCACGGGGCGAGCCATTCATCCGGCACGCCGAAGCCGGTGCGCAGGCCGAAGGCGATCGCCTCGGCGCGGCGGGTTGCCGGGTCCACCGCTTCTTCAAACCCGGTGGCCGCTTCTCCGGCAAGGATGCTACGGGTGTACCCCGCCGTATCGGGCACATTCTGCCAACGGCGCGTGCCGCAGGTGGAGTAGGCGCTGGGCCCGAGCCCCAGATAATCTGCCCCCAGCCAGTAGGCGAGGTTGTGCGCGCACTCCCGGCCCGGGCGCGCGTAGTTGGAGATCTCGTATTGCGCGTACCCGGCTTCGCCGAGGAGATCCATCGTCATCTCAAAAAGATCGGCATCCCACGCTTCATCCACACTCCACTCCCCTTTCTGGAAGCGGGCGTAGAAGGCCGTATCCTCCTCATACGTCAGGCAATAGGCCGAGAGGTGCTCGGGGACCAGCGAGATCGTCTTCTCCAACGAAGCGCGCCATTGCTCGCGCGTCTGCGTGGGGACGGCGAAGATCAAATCGAGGTTCACATTCTCAAACCCCGCCTCGCGCAGGATGGCATAGGAGCGCTCCGCCTGCTCGGCAGAATGCACGCGCCCCAGCACTTCCAGCAACGCCGGGTCCCAGGATTGCACCCCCATGCTGATGCGGTTTACCCCCAGCGAGCGGAGCAGCCGCGCCTTCTCCAGCGAGACGGTGGCGGGGTTCATCTCCAGCGTCCACTCCCGCAGGGCGGAGAGGTCGAGCCGTTCATTGAGCCCGGTGAGCAAAAAATCCAACTGCGAGGTCGAGAGCGCGCTCGGCGTCCCCCCGCCAAAGAAGATTGTCTCCGGCTGAAGCGCGCCCCCCCGGGCGTAGAAGGCATCCAGCTCCGCAAGGACAGACTCCAGAAACTTCGCCGTCATATTCCGATCCGAAGCCTCTTTATAAAAGGCGCAATAAGGGCAAACCTTCGGGCAGAAGGGGATGTGGACGTAAAGATGGCGCACCGGCTGCATGGGAAAAAGAGGGAGCACCCTACCCCCCTTTGCACCGAAACGAAACCCCGCAGTTGCCACCCGCTCCCCCCGCACCGTATCCTCCCCGGCATTATGAGTGAGAAAGCGACTTGCCCGATGTGTGAAATGGATGACCTTCTGCAACACGGCAACCAGTGGGAGTGTGTGACGTGCGGCCACGAGTGGGAGGCCGAAGCCGAGGCCGAAGGCGCAGCAGGCGAGCGCATCGTCAAAGACGCCTTTGGCAATATCCTCGCCGATGGCGACGCGGTCGTCCTCATCAAAGACCTCAAGCTCAAAGGCGGCTCGCAAGTGCTCAAGGGCGGCGCGAAGGCCAAGAGCATCCGCCTCGTAGATGGCGACCACGAGATCTCCTGCAAGATCGACGGCATGGCCATCGGCCTCAAAGCCTGCTACGTCCGCAAGGCTTAAAGAAAACTCCGCCCCCCCCATTACCACCCCCATGGCTCAGAAAAGCCTCCTCCTCAAGCTCGGTAGCGCGCTGGTGCGCACGTTTTACCGCATCTCCACCACCGGGCTTGAGAAGTTGCCCCCCGGCGGCTGCCTGCTCCTGCCCAACCATGTGACATGGGTGGATGCCGTGCTGCTCCAAACGGCCTGCCCCCGGCCTATCCGCTTCCTCATCTACGAGCCGATCTACCGCAACCCGGTGCTCAACCCGATCTTCCGCGCCATGCGGGCCATCCCCGTCACCTCGCGGCGGGCCAAGGAAGCGGTGAAGGAAGCCGCGGCCTGCATCCGCAAGGGCGAGATCGTCTGCCTTTTCCCGGAGGGGGAGCTTTCGCGCTCGGGGAATTTGCTGCGCCTGCGGCGGGGGTACGAAGTCATCGCCCACGCGGCGGAGTGCCCGGTCGTCCCCGTGTGGCTCGACCAGCTCTGGGGCTCCATCTTTTCGTTTGAGGGGAATAAATACTTCAAAAAAATCCCCAAGCGCATCCCCTACCCCGTCACCCTCGCCTTCGGCACGCCGCTACCGCACAACGGGGCCGACATCGCCACCCTGCGCGAGCGGATGCTCGAGCTGGGCGAAGCCGCCTTCCAGCAGCGCCCCTTGCTCAAAGGCAGCCTCGCCATGGCGTGCCTGCGCGGCCTGCGCCACCGGCAGTTTGATACCGTCATTATCGATGGTATGGACGGCTCGCAGACCAGCCGCGGCACCGTGCTGGCGGCGGGCATCACCCTCGCGCGCTACCTGCGCGCCCATGTCCGGGAAAAGCGCATCGCCGTCATCCTCCCCCCCGGGCGCGCCGCCGTCATTGCCAACCTCGGCGTCCTGCTCGCAGGCAAAGTCCCCGTGAACCTCAACTTCACCGCCGGAGCCTCCGCGCAGAAAGCGGCCATCCGCATCGGCGAACTTGCGCACGTCCTCACCGCCGGGCCTGTGCTCAAGCGGATCGAAGGGCTGCCGCTGCCGGAGAACGTCCTCAAGCTCGAGGAAATCCTCCCCCCGCTCAAAAAGAAGATCGCCCTCTGGCGGCTCGCCGTGGGCGTGTTGCCGTGGTGGGTGCTGGCACCGATCCTCAAGGTCAACAACCGGGGCGACCGGGAGGAAGCCGTCGTCCTCTTCACCAGCGGCTCGGCGGGCGAGCCCAAGGGGGTCGTCCTCTCCCACCGCAACTTGCTCGGCAACGTCTCGCAGTTTGGGCAAATGCTCAACCTCAAGCGGAATGACGGCATCCTCGCCTCGCTCCCGTTTTTCCACTCCTTTGGGTGCACCGTCACCCTCTGGTTCCCGCTCATCGAGGGGATCCGCATCGTCACCTACCCCAACCCGCTCGATGTGGAGAAAAACGCCGCCCTTATCGAGCAGCACAAGATCACCCTCGTCCTCGCCACCCCCACCTTCCTGCGCGGCTACCTGCGTCGGGCCACGGCAGAGCAGCTCGCCTCGGTAGAGCTCCTCGTCACCGGGGCCGAGAAGCTCCCCAAAGACCTCTCCGACGCGTTTCAGGAGAAATTCGGCATCCCCGTCATGGAAGGGTACGGCCTTACGGAAACGGCCCCCGTCGCCAGCGTCAACCTCCCCGAGCCCCCCAAGCGCAAGCCGGATGACGAAGTGCAGCCCTCCGCACGGGCCGGGTCCGTCGGCAAGCTCGCCCCCGGCCTCGCCGCGCAGATTCGCGACCCCGAGACAGAGGCCCCCCTCTCCCTGCATGAGACCGGCATGCTCTGGCTCCGAGGCCCCAATATTTTTGAAGGCTACCTCCACGACCCCGAGCGCACCGCGCAAGTCATCCAGGAAGGGTGGTTTAAAACCGGCGACCTAGGCCGGTTTGATGAAGATGGCTTCCTTTATATCGAAGGGCGGCTCTCGCGGTTCTCCAAGATTGGTGGGGAAATGATCCCGCATGAAACGCTGGAGCTCAAAATCCGCGAAGCTCTCGGCCGTCAGGATGAGGGCGAGCGGAGCTTCGCCATCACCGGCATCCCAGATGAAGCCAAGGGCGAAGCCATCATCCTACTCACCACGGCCGAGCTGGACCTCCCCGCTTTGCGCAGCCAGCTTCTCGCCATGGGCGTCCCCGCGTTGTGGATCCCCAAAAAGACGCGGCAGGTAGCAGCCATCCCCATCCTCTCCAGCGGCAAGCTCGACTTACGCGCCTGCAAAGAAGCCGCTTTGAACGCTGAAGAAAGTTCGCCCAGCAATTAAAGCTCCCATAAATATCGCCCTGTCTCCATCCTCCGGCCGATCACCCCGGTGCATCACGTGATAAATCGCACCCTCGTACTCAATTCGTGGTTGCCCTACTATCCACCCCGAGAGTCTTTCAGACCACAGCCACCGTAAATTGTAAATACCAGGAACCAACCCCTCCCCAATACATTATAACGCAGCGACTAACGCTTTGTGAAAATGAGTGATTTGATATTGTGGCTGAATGGAGGCAGGATATGTTTTGAAATACTACCTCCTGCAACCAATGACTTAATCTGGAAGGGTGAGGCGTATCAAAAGATGGATCGATATTTGGGTGATTACGATTATATTGTAAATGACAACGAGACAATTTCGGGAGTTGCCTTTATTGTGGACGCCGACGATCCAATTTTTAAGAACCCCTCTGTAACTTCAGCTGAAAACGTTTTCGTTGAATCTGGATTGATTTCCATTCTACTTAAAAACAGCAGGAAATTTCATATAAAAACGGCACAGGTTATGTTCACCTCAGTTTATGAGAATCAACGAGGAGTATATGCCTTAGTGTTGCCGGATTTTGAAGCAGTGAAAGATCTTGAATCACTTTAAGATAACCTAGAATTGGTTAACACCCAAAGGGGGAGTCCCCTAGGAGTAAGCGAAGGGGTCGATCCCTAGTATTTACAATGCTCTTTTTGCTTTTGAGTGATACAGGGGGTGTGCGACATGGATCCATATTCCCATCTATTGCTCTTCGGCAACCTCACAGCCTTGGTTGTGGCACGCCCTTTGCCTGCTACCCAAGGCTCAAATCTGTCAGGAATTGCTGCCGGCCCCCTTCCGCGTCCGCTACTTCCTTGCTGGACCTTTACTTTTTCCTTCGCGCTTCCCGAAAGGTCCACAACGTCTTTTTATCGGCGTACTCAAGCGTTGAGGAGGCCGGGGTTCAAGGGTTGCGTCTCCGATACCGGGAACAAGCGACGACCAGCGCTCCCGCGCCGATGAGCAAGACCGTGACCGATGGCTCCGGGACAACCGCCCCATAGGCTGCTTGGGCGACAAGGGCGTTCACAGCAGCGGTGCCGTGCACAGCGTCCCAGAAAAAATAGCCCTCCGAATTGGGAGTCAGGCTTCCGTAGGGAGGGTCTCTCGGTTGGTACGGGTATTCTCCATACCGAATATAGGCCGTGTCCGTTAGGTTGTTGAAACCGTAAGCCACCGGATCGACCATGACTTCTAGAAACAGCCCGTGGATATCTACTTTGAAGACGGTGATGCCCTCCAAACTTCCGGACAAAACATCCAGCTCGTCGTCAAGCATCTCATTGAAGCTGTTCACGAACGTGGTGGCCAAGCTCCCTTTGGTCAGGTCGTTTAGATAGAAAGGAACCTGCCCTATCGGCGGCAGATTGGGCACCACAAAATATCTCCCGCCCTCCGCATAAAGGGTTGTAATCGCGGTGGCGATATTACCTACCACTTGGGCGGGCGTGACGGGGTCCGCGTTTTCGACATGGGCAAACACATCGTTGGCTCCGCTCCAAAGGGTGAAGAGCGTGGTGCCGGGATCAGGAAGGTAAGGGTTCTCGTTGGCCAGTTGATTGGAGTAGAAACCGATCTGCGACTGGAGATTTGGAAAGAGTCCCCCGGAGGTTCCTGTGCCGCTCCGGCTTCCGACCCAGGAGAAATTCGTGCCATTGATATGGGAAACGCCGTCATTGGCCCCCATGCTTCCAATACCTCCAAAGCCAAGATCGGTATAAAGTTGATCTACCCAGATCGGGCCATTCGAAAAACGGTAATTGTAATAATAATCCGGGTCCCAGCCGGTCAAATACTGGGCGGTTCTTTCCGAAATCGATGAAAGCAGAAATTGCAGGTTGCCCCCATCGCTGAAGCTGTCACCGAAGGAAACCATCCCGGTAAACCGATGGTCTTGAGCCCGCAGCGGAACCGTGGCGGCAACGAAACAAAATCCCCATGCCAAAAGCAGAGGGACGAGCGGCCATTTGCAAACAGGGCGCAGGCGCGGAGAGGGTGAATGGGTGTTCTTCACATGCCGATCTTCAATCATCCTCTATGATCTCGCCACCCCCACGCGTGGGGGGGGTAGGTGGAAATGGGGCCTCCCAAAATAGAGGTCCGCCCAAGCAACCCTCGGCATAAGCAAACCACCGTTTGATATGCTTCACCAAGGGACCTACTGTAGCCCGCCCTACCGATCCAGCTTCCCAAAGAGCCGCTTCGACTTCGGCGCGGGGGCGATCTCCAGCTCCAGCCGTCCCTGCCGCTTGCGCAGGCGCACCGGCTGGCCAAACGCCTCGCTGAGCGAAGCGCTCGTGAGCGCCTTCTCATTGGGCCCCGCCGCCAGCACCTGCCCGCTCTTGAGGACGAGCGCGTGGGTGAAGCCCTCCACAATCTCCTCCACATGGTGGGTGACCAATACGAGCGATGGCCCCCCCTTGCGCGCCGCCAGCGCCGCCGTGAACGCGAGGAAACGCTCGCGCGCCACCGGGTCGAGCCCCGCGCACGGTTCATCGAGAATGAGCAGCTCCGGCTTCGCCATCAACGCCCGGCCAATGAGCACCCGCTGCCGCTCGCCTTGCGAGAGGACCAGCCACGGGCGATCCGCAAGGTGCTCCCCATCGATCTGCCGCAAAATCTCCGCCGCCTCCTCGCGGTCATCCCGGCGGATGCGGCCCCAGTAGTCGATCATCGCATATTTGCCCGAGAGCACGGTCACCAGCGCCGGCTCATCATCCGCCATCTGCTGGCGCACAGAGGAGCTGACAATGCCGATCCGCTTGCGCAGCTCCACCCAGTTGGAAGCCCCATACCGCTGCCCGAGCACCGTCAGCTCGCCCCCCGTGGGCGTCACATACCCCGTTAGCGTGGCGAGGAGCGAGGTTTTCCCCGAGCCGTTGGCCCCGAGGATCGTCCAGTGCTCCCCCCGGGCCACCTCCCAATCGACTTTGTTGAGGATGCGGTTACCACTGCGCACAAGCGTCAGGCCAGAGACAGAGAGAATCGAAGACTTCGTCATGAGAATCGGCGGCATTGTGGCCCCCAAAGCCCCATCCTGCAATGCCCTTCCGCCTTCATGCAATCAGCTCAAAAAGAGGCAAAAAGGGTTGACGGAGACCTCCCAAACCGCTTTCCTCCATGGCAGTTTTGACTGCCTATCGCTCCATTCTGACGCTTTTGATCGCGCTTTTCCCCCTCGCCCAAGTGGCCGAGGCCCGGGACCGGCAAATTCTCGATATGAAGACCGCGCGCGAAATCGCCCGCGATAACGCTCGTGAATACGCCCGCCAGCTCTCTCAAAACCGTCAGAACGCCCTCCTGGTAAGCCGCTTCGGCCCCCGGGCCGCCGGCATCCGGTATGATTCGCGCATGATCCGCGCCGCGCAGATCGCCGAGGAGCGCGCCCGCAAACACTCTGTGAAGCGTTGCTGGCGGTATGTAAAGACGGCGCTTCTGGAAGCCAACGTCATCGACAGCTACCCGAAGACCGCACTCGCCAAGCAAGCCGCTCACGAGCTTACCCAGCAGCACGGCTTCCGCCGCCTGCCGATTATGGACCCGTTTAAGGCCCCGGTCGGCTCCGTGATCGTCTACGGCGGGCGCGGCCCCGGCCATGTTGAGATCCGCACTGTCAGCGGGTTCGTCAGCGATTTCGAGTCCGAAAAGCCTTCCAAACGCCCCCTCATCGGCGTTTTCGTCAAGCCGGGTTAGGCCCTGCCGCGGCCATTAACCTTATCGGGTAATCAGCGAAGGACTTCTCGCTTCGTAAAGCCTTTGTTGCCGCTCCGAGAGAGCGGCTGCTTCAGCAACGCCTGAGGCCTGTCGTCGCGTCTCCGCAAACTGCCGCGGAGAGCCGCGCCATCGCCCCCTGTTCTGCCCCTATTCGGAAAAAAAACTTGCAGTATTCCTAACGCTAGGATAAATCAAAAAGCGAACTCCCCGCCGACCGTGCCCAAGCCACCTCAAACCCCAGAGCTCTTCCCCACCAAGCAACCGGCCCGCCCCAAACGTGGCACGGCGACGCTCAAAGACATTGCCCAACGCACGGGCATGTCCGTTCACACGGTTTCCGACATTCTCAATGGTGGCGACCTTCGCTACAGCGAGCAGACGCGGCAGAAAGTGCAGGAAGCCGCCCAACAGCTCGATTACCGCCCCAACCGGCAGGCCCGCATCCTCCGGGGGGCCAAGAGCGGCCTCATCGGCATGCTCAAGCCCGTGAGCGTGATCCAGACCGCCGCCGAGCTGAGCCTCCACGCGGCCGAGGCCGTCCACCGCGTGGGCGAGTACGACCTCATCGCCTTCGATGTCCACTGGCACCAGCAGGGGCTGGAGCGCGCCGTCGATTTCCTGCTCACCAGCCGGGTAGAGGGCATCCTGCTCTCTTCGCTCGATGTGGCACAGCCTCGCATTGGCAAAGCCGTGCAGCGGCTCAAGGCCTCTGGGGTGCCACTGGTCTCCCTCGGAGGCGTTCGGGAGCCAGACATCCCCTGGGTGGGCACAGACTATGCCCATGGCGGCCGCCTTCTTGCAGAGCACCTGCTCGCCCAGGGCCACCGCAACATCGCCTTCCTCGCCGCGCTAAACTACCTCAGCTACAAATCGGTAACCGGGCGGCTCGAAGGGCTCAAAACCGCCTTTGAGCAGAGCGGCGGCACGGTGGAAATCGTATGCGGGGGCACCTCCGACGTGCCGGATGAGGAAGTTTCCCTCAAAAATTTCTCTGCGGGAGAATCTGCCTTCCGCGAGCTACTCGGGCGGGCCGGTTGCTTTGACGCCGCTGTTTGCACCAACGATTACTCCGCACTCGCCGTGGTGCGAGCCTGTCAAGACGCGGGCATCCGCACACCGGGAGACCTTGCCGTCACCGGGTTTGACGACACGGCGATGGGGCGTTTCACCACCCCCCGGCTCACCACCGTGGCCCAGCCGATCCGCGAGGCGGCGGAGAAAGCCGTTGAAGTCCTCTTCCAAGCCATCGGCGGCACGCCGCTCCCAGCCGAAACACCCCTCGAGCTTCCCTGCCACCTTGTCGCGCGGGAATCGTGCGGCGCTCGGGCCCTCCTCTCTACAACCCACCCCCAAAAACCATGAAAACCCCTATGCACAAACTTTCATCGTTCGGACTAGCGCTGGCGTTTCTCTCCAGCGCCTCACTACAAGCTGCAGACCGCTACTGGACGGGCGAGGGCAGCGCCGCAGGGCGTTTCGATAGCGTAGGCAACTACACCGGCTCCGGCTCCCTCTCGGGAGACCATCTGATCTTCGACACCGCGAAGGACACCGGCGCGCTCTTCAACGATAACAGCGGCGGCTTCAACTTCCATTCGCTCTCCATTACCGCCAATGCAAGCGGCTTCAACCTCACCGGGTATTACCTGCTCTTTAAAGGGAAGATCGATGTTGCCGCCAATACCCAGGCGACCATCGCCACAGACCTTTATATCTACACCGACAACATCACCTATCCCACCCGTGAGCTCAATGTAGGGGCCAACGGCACGCTCACCCTCGACGGCTACTACGGCTTCTACCAAACGCCCGTCTACAAGAAGGGCGCAGGGACACTCGTGATCAACAAGGGCAACAAAGGCTTTGGTGAAACCTCCCTCCGCAACACCGAGCTCGCCGTTCACCACTTTCAGGAAGGCACCATCCTCCTTGGCGACGAAGCCATCCTCCAGCGCACCAACGGCACCGGCGCGACGCTCCCGGTCTTTCTCGGGACGAGCACCAGCACCGCCAAACTCACCGGCGGCGGCAGCATCCGCGGCATCCTCACCACCGCCGGGGTAGAACGCTCGATCATCGAAGTCGGCGGCGATGGCTCCCTCGCCATCGCCACTATCAACGCCTCGGCGGGCCTCACGCTCAACTTCGACCTCGAGCTTGGCTCGCACCTCCTCTCCGGCGTCGGCAGCTTCACGGCGGGCGATGTCGCCTTCAACTTCACCGGGGGTGAAGCCGCGACCACATACACCCTGCTCAACTACGCCAGCTACTCGGTGGATCTTGCCAACTTCACCCTCGCCTCCCCTCAATACACGCTCGACCAAAGCTTCGGCACCGGCGGCTGGCAGATCGTGGGCAACGACCTGCAAGTCCGCTTCGAAGCCGTGCCCGAGCCGACGGCGCTGGCGTTGCTCTCGGCCGGCGCGTTTCTGGGCCTCGCCCTGCGCCGGCGCTCCCGGTAGTCCATCGCCATGAAGCCACCGCCCCCATCCCAGGCCAAGCAGGGAGCCACGTTTGTGGAGATCGTGGTGGCAGCCGTGTTGCTCGGGGTGCTGGCGGCGTTGTTGCTGCCGGTGGCGAGCCACGCCATCCACGCCGCGCGGCAGGCGGAGTGCCGCTCGCGTCTTCAGATGCTTGGGGCGGCGCATCTCGCCTATGTGAATGACCACAATGGCCGCTTCATCTCCTCTGCCAACCCCGGTGGCAAGGAGGGCTATTGGTTCGACGTCCTTGGCCGCTACATCGGCAGCGATGTCGTCCTCTGGGTCGGCGGCAAACAAGGGGGCACGATCGAGAGCATCCCAAAATGGCTCACCTGTCCCGAGAAGCCGGGCGAAATCGGCTACGGGTGGAACCAGAAGTTTGGCAAACAAAGCTACGACCCCGCCCGCGATGGCTACGACGGCAGCTTCCGCAAGCTCAACACCGTCACCCACCCGGCAAAGACAATCCTCCATGCCGATAGCAAAGACCCCGAGGTGGAGCCCACCCTTCGGTACGAACACTGGTACCTCTACAGCAGCTCCGGGTGGAAGAGCCGCTTCCCCGCCCGCCACCTCGGCAAGGGAAATTACTTTTATGTCGATGGCCACATCGACTCCGCCACCCCGAACGAGCTCCTCCGCCAGCTCGACCATTTCGACCCCGTAAAGCCGTGAAGCCCCCTCGCCTGACGCCCGCCACTCTCCTCGGCGGAGCCCTCTGCCCCTTCGCCGCCGCCCTCCTCTGGGGGGCCAGCCTCTCGGCAGAGCAAAGCTCAAACCAGGCGCTCTGCCTTGCACGGATGAGAGACCTCGCCATGGCGGCCCGCAACTACGCGGCAGACCACCACGACACCCTCCCCCCCGCCGCAGACCGCAGCCAACACCCGTGGAAATGGTGGTACCATGCCATCTTCCCCTACACCGACTCGGTTGCCTCGTTCTACTGCCCGCAGCTTCTTGAGGATGAGCACGCCACCCTCCAGCGCTCGCGGCTCCTGCCGATGAGCTGGAACCATCGGTTCATCAGCTACGGCATCGCTTACCCGGTGGATGCGTTCCAGCAGAAACAAGGCCGCCTCCGTTTGAGCGCCATTTCCCAGCCGCATCGGAAGATCCTCTTTGGCGAGTCGCATGCCCTTATCCTGCGCAATACCGCACAATTTTGGGCCAAAGATGTGGCCCCGCGCCACGCGAGCCGCGCCAACTTCGTCACCTTTTCCGGCGAAGGTATCTCCGCAGAAGGGCTACCCGGCCAAGCCCCTTCGCCGATGGGGGTGGGAATCCACGACGCAGCAAGCTGGAGCCTCCCCTGACTTTTTCCGCCACTCGCTATGAAACGCCTCTGCCTCCTCCCCGCGCTGGTGCTGGCCAGCATCTCCCCGCTCCTTGCGGCGCCGCCCCCCTCGCCCTCCGGGGCGACCCTCATCCTCCGCTTGCATGAAGGGCTCACGGAGCGCGAGATCCCGCTCGGGCCCGAGGGCAAGACCCACCAGGCTGAGGGGATCACCACCCGCTGGGAGTGGGTGGAGCGCGGCTCTGATCTGCGCCTCTGCAAGCTCACCCTTACCAACGACTCCCCCGAAGAGCGTCGGCTGGAGCCCTCGCTACGGTGGGAGTTCCCCGCCAAAGCGCCCTTCTCCATTTATTGGGACGGCTCCACCTCCGAGCGCGAGCTTGGCAGCTTGCAGGAGCCGTTTCTGCAATCCAACATCCGCAGGCTGGCCCCATGGTCTGCCGTCTATGGCAAGGCCGAGGCGCTCGTCGTCGGCCTGCACCCGGGGGAGCTGCGCTCCTACCTGCGCGCCGAGTACCAGCCCGGTGCGGAAGCGCGCGCCATCGTCTGCGCCACGCGGCTCGTGCTCGCGCCCGGGCAGAGCGATAGCGTCACCTTTCTCTTTGGCGAGTTCCCCATCCGCTATGGCGGCCAGCGCGAAGTCGTGCAGCGCCTGCACGACACCTTCCCCGAGATCTACGCCCCCAACCCGGAGGTCAACCCCGCCATCTACGGCCTCTCGGCCCAGTACTGGGCCTCGCGCATCACCGAAGACCAACTCCCCGGGGGCACCCCGGAGGAGTTCTTCCGCCGCATGCACACCACTTGGGACTGGAGCTACGCCCCCTTCAAACGCACCGGCGACCACTGGGGCCGCGAAAAGCTTTGGGACTACAAGCCCCACATCCCCTTTGCCGAAAAGAAGGCCACCATCATCGGCCAGAACTTCACCTTCGACCAAATGCCACGCGACCGCTTCCTGGAGCTGCGCAAACGCTACTTCAACCAGCATGAGGATTTCCGAGGGTTGATGTTCCACATCCCCGCCGGAGTCTGGGTGGAGGAGACGCTCGCGCACGAGAAGTTTGCCGATGCCGTGATCGAAGACCCCAACTTCCAGTGGCGCCGGACGCGCTGGGTGACCGGGTGGGACCGGGAGGTCAAAGTCCTGCCATGGTTTACGAGCTACGAAGCCTTCCTCAAAGACGACTTCACCCGGCTCACGCGCGAGTACAACCTCGGCGGTATCGGGCTTGACGTCGCACGCGGCGGCCCCAAATACCGGGGCCCGGCCACCCGGAAACCGCTGCCCGTTCGCGCGTATGATGAAGAGGGCCTCTACATCGACCAAGGCGTCGGCGTGGCAAAGTTCATCGACTTCCTCCACACGCTCCCTTTGCGGGCGGACCCGAGCAAGCACATCGCCGTTGTCGGCAACCCGGAGACCGGCGGGCAGACCTTCACCGTCACCGCCCGCTACGACGCAGGCATGTTTGAAGGCCCGCCCTACCACCCGGATGCCGCCAACATCCCCCTCGCCCGCTACATCCTCGGGCGCAAACCGATGACCTGGTGGGCCGGTTGGGCCTACCAACGCTACGCCGTGCCCAACTGGCGGCAACACACTCGCGAGGAGTTCATCCAGACGATGAAGGGCCTCATCGACTACGTCATCTTCGCCTCCTACGAGTACGCCTCTTACCCGACGCTCGTCATGCTCCCCGGTGCCCCCAAGCTGATGGAGAGCATCCCGACGATGCGCGATACCTTCAGCCGGGGCTGGCAGGCCGTCATCCCCCTCACGCACGACTTCGGTAAGGAAGAGTTCTACCTCGCCCGCTACGGCAAGGGAGCCCAGACACGCCTCTTCTTTGGCAACCCGTATGACGCAGCGGAGCCGATCACCTTCCGTATGGATAACGCCCGCATGGGCGAGACGCCCTTCATCTGGGCCGCCCTGCACCAGAGCGAGCCCCTTTCCGTCCGGGTGGAGCGGGGCGAGACACGCATCTCCACCACCCTGCCGCCGCGCACCCCCGCCCTCTTCGACGCGGTGGCCACACTCCCGCCCGCGTTTGAAGGCACGGTGGAGAGCACCTTCACCCATTCGCTTACACAACGCACCCTCGCCCTCCGCATCACCCCCGGTGGCCCTCTTGCCGACGGCGCGCAGCTCTCCTTCCCCAAGATCCCCGGCTGGAGCCTGGTGCTGGAAGCCGCGCCGCCCGGGGCCGAGAGCCTCCCCCTCCCCCGCGACGGCACCTTGGAGGTGCGCGCACACTGGCGGCCGACATGGGCAGGCCCGGGTATTGAAGGGCTCGCCAACTGGCCGTTCTTCGATGCGGCTGGCAACCCGGCTTTCGAGATCGTCATGCCGTTTGAAGCGCCCAAGCTCAACCGCCGCCTGCGAGACTATTTTCTTTTCTGTGGCCGAGTGCTCCTCGGCAATGCCGAAGCAGTGCCAGTGGCATTTGTCCCACCCGGCGGGGGAGACCCCGCGCGCGCAAGGATCACCTTCCAGCAAAGCCCCGAAAAGCCCGGGCAGATCTCCATCCCTTCGCCGGATGAAATCCGCATCACCTGCGCCTCGGCGGAGGAAGCCGCGCAGTTGCTGGAGCCCCTCTTCGCCCTGCTCGACCAGCGCTTCCCCTACCGGCCCGGCTTCGTCAACACCTGGGGCATCGGGGCCGAAATGCTCGATCACTACCAGATGAATGGCAAAACCATCGCCCCATGAAGTGGCTCCCCCTCACCTTCCTCCTCCTGCTGGCTGCCACCGTATCGGCCCGGTGCAAACTCTCCCGCACCGCCACGCCTCATGGGGAAGTCTTTATCCTCGAGAACGACCTTCTTCGCGCCGAGGCGCTCAGCTTCGGAGGCCGCATCCACTCGCTCCGGCTTAAAAGCTCCGGTACCGAATTTCTGGAGCCGGTGGAGGAGAAGTTTACCCAAGCTTCGCGGCTCCTCCCGCCCACCCTCATCTCCAACCAGGGCGGGTATACCGACTGGTTCTGGGGAGAGCGCCCCCCCGAGCCCAACCGCTACGAGACGCGCGTCATCACGGAGACCGACACTCGCGTCGAGATCGAGATGAAAGGCAGCGCCGGGCGGTGGGAGGTAACGCGCCGCGTCACCCTCCGGCGAGGAGCCAAGGCGCTGGAGCAGGAGATCACCCTTACCAACGCGGGCACAGGGAAAGCCACACTCGGCTACTGGGCGCACGTGGTTCCCAACGTCTCCCAATTTGTTGATACCCAAGGCGAAGCCCGCCTCCTCATCCCCGGCAAAAAGGGAGAAACTATCCTCCAAGGCCGCAGAACCGCCTCTCTCCTTACCGACGGGCCGCAGGAAGTCGCCATGCGGCAGGGAGACGCCTTTTTCGCCCTCTCTGAACCGTGGGGGGCCATGGTCGCACCTGGCAGCGGCGAGGTGTTGGTGGTCAGCAGCGAAGCAGAGACCTTTGCGCCCCAAGGGGTACTCTACCACTGGCAAGCCGGAAGACCGGGAGATGAACGCTCCACCTTGGAGATGATCCACACCCCACTCCCGCTCGCGCCCACCGCCTCCGCGCGTTACCGTATCACCCTCGAGCCCTTTGCCAACAAGGCAGAGGCGCTCCAATCGCTCGCCCCTAAATCAGAACCATGATTGCAAAACCCCTCCTCGCCCCGGTTGCCGCGCTCCTGTTGGCAACGCCGTACGCCCTGCTGGCAGATCTTTACGAGACCGGCTTTGAAGAGTTTGCTCCCGGCGAGATTCAGGGGCAACACCAATGGTCGGCCAACTACGGCACCGAGAGCGAACTCTGCACCATCGTCACCACCGACACCGCCCCTCTGCCCGCACCGGAGGGCGTGCAAATGCTCCAGTTAGTTCGCCCCAGCGTCGAGCGCGTGCCCGGCACCGGCCTGATCTTCCACCAAAGCGCCCAGCCCCTTACCGACTTTACCGTCGAGTTTTTCATGGCGTATGAAGCCAAGACCAACTTTCCCCTCTTCCAGTTTCAGATCGGCTCCGCAGCCGACTCCGAGAGCGGTGTACAAGTCGGCATCGGCTTCTTCGAGGAAACCAAGGCATCCCGCACGCTGCACGTCTACACCGGGCGCGGCAGCCAGCGTAAACCCGTGCCCGCCCCGGAAGGCAAGCCCTCCCTCCCGATCGACCCGTTGGCCTTCTACCACTTCACCCTCCGCATCCACGATGGTGGAGGCGCCTTCGACCTCACCGTCCGGCAGGAGGAAACCATCGTCGCTCTGATGGAGAACCAACCGATCCCACACCCCGCAAAAAACTACAACCGCCTGATCATCTCCCAGCCAGGAGGCAGCCGGGGCGACCAACTCTTCTTCGATGGGCTAAAAATCCGGTACTAGCCGGTGGAAGGTTGGCTGCTCAAGGGGTCCCCTCGCCCCCTTCCTCCCCCCCCCTTCTGCCACCGTAGGCCGCCTCTGTGAGGCGGCGGTCCAACCCCATGGCGTTTCACAGAAACGCCCTACAATTTCCATCCCTCGCACCGAACCTTCAAACGATCCATCGTCGTAATGCCAGCGGCTCAAG
>JBBCKB010000041.1:0-117951 GCA_037189965.1 Chthoniobacteraceae bacterium
CCTCGCGCGCCAACTGGCCCGTAGCGGTGGAGGTGATCGTCGGCATGGCGCTCCTGGGCTGGGCAATGCTCTCGCTCCCGGCCATCCTGCCTGCGGGGCAGGATGCCGCAGCCACCCTGCAAAGCCGCAGTGAGGATATGCTCCGCTTCATGGCCGAGCAATACGGCGCCGCAACGCTGGGGCCCACCTTTGGCCACGTCTTCGGGTGGGCAGTCGGCATCGTCTTCTGCCTGCTCCTCTTCAGCGCGGCAAACACCGCCATCGTAGCGATGACAGGCCTGCTCTACATGATGGCGCGCGACCGCGAGATGCCACCCGCCTTCACCCGGCTCAACCGGCACGGCGTGCCCGTCTGGCCGCTACTTATTGTCACGGGGTTGCCAATCATCGTCCTGCTTACCACGCACAACTTCACCGCGCTGGCAGGGCTCTACGCCATCGGCGTGGTGGGGGCCATCGCCGTGAACCTTGGCTCGTGCGCCTTCAACCGGCAGGCCGGGTTCTCCCGCATGGAGCGTGCGCTCTTCTTCGGCACCTTCCTGCTCCTCGCCGCCGTGGAGCTGACGCTTGCGCACGAAAAGCACGATGCGCTCTTCTTCGTCGTCTGCATCCTCGGTGCGGGGCTTGGCGTCCGGGCGTGGACGCTCAAGCGCGCGGGGCTGGCCAACATCACCCTCCCGCGTGAGCTGGCTGCCCTTCTTTCTTCCGAAAACGCACCCGCAGCTCTCCCCACCACGGGGCAGCGGCTTCTGGTTTGTGTACGCGGCATCACCCCGGTGCTCCATTTCGCACTGGAGGAGGCGGCTTTGCGCAAGGCCGCCCTCTGCGTCCTCTACGTGCGAGAGCTGGCGATCTACCCCCCGCACCACCCCGGCACCGAGCACTGGCAGGAAGACCCACAGGCCGCCGCCACCATGGCTCACGCCTTGCGCGCGGGGGCAGAGAGCGGCGTCTCGGTGGTACCGCTCTATGCCGTCAGCGACGACCCGGCGGCTACGATCCTCGACGTCGCCGCCACCCTCGGGGCAGATACCCTCTTGCTTGGCGCATCGCACCGCGCCGGGTTGGCCCGGTTGCTCAAGGGTGATGTCATCACCCGCGTCGCCACCGGGCTCCCGGAGGAGATCCCGCTCGTTATTCGCGGGTAGCGAGGCGCTCGGTGCGCACGTTCTCAAACGCCGCCCCTTCCACCTCCTTCTGTGCCACGGCCTCTGCAACCTCTGGTTGGGCAAAGACCACGTTTTCAAAGCGGAGGTTGTGGCACTTCTCCGTCTCCAATACCGGCCCCTCGGCGTGGTGCTCCCAACGCACGTTGCGAAAGAGGATATTCTCCGCCTCGGCGATGTCATTCCCCTTCACCAACGACGAGATTTCTCCCTTGTACACCCCGTTCTCGAACACCACATTGCGCAAGCCGCTCACCGGCTCGCCGTCTGAAAGCCGCAACCACACCGGCTGCTTGGCCTCCACGCGCACGTTGGTAAAGCGGATGTTCTCCACCGTCGGCCCCTTGGTTGGGGGGAGATCCAGCTTCTGGTTGCGCTCGGGGGTCTCCGAGATCTGCGGCACTTGGCAAATGATGCCCCGATACGAATCGGTGATCGTGATATTCTCGAACACCGCATTGCGGATCACCCCGTCGCGCAGGTAGCTCAGGCGGATCGCGTTGCAGTTCGAGGCCAGGGAGCAATTCTCCACCCGCACCTGCTCGCAAACGCGGGGGGTGTGGAACATCCGGTCAATCGCGCGGAGGATGATCGCGTCATCTCCCGTGCGGATGTCGCAGTGCGAGATCGTCACATCGCGGCAGCAATCAATATCAATCCCGTCGGTGTTGATCGCCTCGTAGGGCGTGCGGATCACGATTCCCTCGAACCGCACCCGCTCACACCCGAGCACCCAGAACGTCCAGGCCGGGGCATTGCGAAACGTCACCCCCTCGATACGCACATTGCGACAGAGAACAAAGAAGATCATCCGCCCGGGGCGGGTGGCACGGTCGCGAATCTTCCAGAACCGCGCCGCCTTGCCTTCGCGGTCGTAGTGAACGGCGGCCTGCCCATCGATCTCCCCTTCCCCGGTGATGGCAATGTTCTCCGCCTCTTCGGCGATGATCAGGTAACGTGCATTGTAGGGTGCCAGCCCGGTATTGAACTTCGTGCTCTCCCAATTCGGGTAAGCCGCCACATCAGCACTGCCCAGCAAGGTCGCCCCTCGCTCCAAGTGCAGCTCGACGTGGCTGCGGAGCTGGATCGGGCGGATCAAATACCGCCCTGGCTTTACCCAAACCACGCCTCCTCCTGCCGTGTGGCAGGCATCAATAGCCCCTTGCAAGGCCTCGGTGGCATCGGTAACGCCATCCGGCACAGCGCCATAGTCGTTCAGAAAAAAGGTGGAAGATTTCATGCACCCATATCTTCCCATTTCCACCCTTCAAAATGAAATAGCCGCCTCTACCAAAAAAATACCAGATCCTGCTTCTAAGCGGACCCCCACTTCGAATAAACAAGAGTTCTAAATACCGGATTCTCACATGCTCGACCTCACCCCCCTGCTGGAAGGAGCCCCGGCCTCCTGGCTGGCCACGCCCGAGAAGTGGCGCTGGGTCCATACCCTTGGGTTTGAGTCTGCCCCTCCACTGGCCGACGCCCGGGAGCGCCGCTTCCTCGCCCGGCGCGAGAATGTGCATACCCCTGCCCACCGCGAGATCATGCTCCCCCTACGGGGCCGAGGCACCTTTGGGCTCGCGGGCCATCCGTATGCGCGCACTCCGGGTACCGTGTTTCTCTTTGACCACCACGAGGCCCGCAACCTCCGCACTCCCCGCCCCATGGCAGGCAGCGCGCTTTGGCTCCACCTGGAGCGGCCCGACGCCCTTACCTTCAACACCGTCGCCACCGATGGGCAGGGCCGCCACTACCGAGCCGTGCGCCGGCGCTTCCTTCAGGGGGAGGCCCCGCGCCGCATCCTGGAAGCGTGGGACCATTGCCACGCCTACCCGGGGGATCTCTTCGCATGGGCCCACCTCAAAGCCCAGACCACCGCCACCTTGCTGGCGATCCTCGCTGAAGCCCGGCCGGATACCCACCCTCAACCGCAGGCCGAAGTCATCCACACCCTCTGCGCCTACATTCGCACGCACCTTGGCTCGCCACTCTCCACCCCGATGTTGGCAAGCCTCGCGGGGTACAGCCCCACCTTCTTCCACCGCCTCTTTTTGCAGGAGACCGGGGCCACCCCAAAAGCGTATATCGACCGCCTGCGGGCCGAGAAAGCCCGCGAGATGCTCACCGCTGGCCACGCGCTTGAAACCATTGCCGAAGCCGTCGGCATGGCATCGGCCTACTCCTTTAGCCGTTTTTTCCGGCAGCAAACCGGCCTCCCCCCTCGTCGCTGGGGCCGCGAATCTCGTTGACTTCCCGCACTGCCTCGCCCATTCCAGAACCCTCATGGCCACCGCCCGCCACCGCCTCTTCCACACCAGCGCCAAGCTCGCCCCCCTGCTCACCCGCGAGACCCTCCACACCGCCCTCGCCGCCAGCGCCCACTGGCTGGAGGAAGCCACCCGCAGCACCGGCGAGGCCGATCTCTGCCACCGCACCGCCCTCTACCGGGCAGACGGCAGCGTGACCTGGCACTTCCCCCACAGCAATACGTCGGAACTCATCGCCACGTGGCTCGACCTTGCCGAGATCCTTGGAGATAACCGCCACCGGCAGCACGCCCTTGCCTACGCCAAGCGCTACGTGGGCGACCCCGTGCGCGGGCTCTACCGTGGCCCCCACCCCGAGGCACAAGGGCTCGCCTGGTATTGGCGGGATGATGCCACCTACACCGGCGGCTACTCCATGCGCGCCCCAGAGGTGCTGCGCCGCCTCACGCTTCTGGATGGCAGCCCCTGCTGGGGCGAAGCCGCCCGCCTGATTGGCGAGACATTCCTCGCCCGGCAGCTCCCAAGCGGGCTTGTGAACATGGTCGGCTGGAGCCCGGAAGGCGGCTGGGGCCACCCGGATTCCATTGGCAGCCGCTACGTCTACACCGTCGCCACCTTCGCCACGCTCTACGACCAGACGAGCGACCCACGCTACCGCGCCGCGTACGAAAAAAGCCTCGCCGCGCTGGAGACCATGCAGCAGGCCGACGGCTCCTTCTTCCACACCTACCACCCGGAGACGCTGGAGATCCCCGAGCGCTCCACCAAGCCACACTTTTTCGCCTACATCTTCAACGCCCTTATGGAAGCGTGGCGCGTGTTTGAAGATGAGCGCGTGCTGGAAAGTGCCCGCCGCCTTGCCGACTACACCGCGCGCCTTTTCTACTACCGGCAAACCATCCCCTACTCTGTCAACCCTCACTACGAGACCGACGCCGCCGAGGCCGACAGCGCCGTGCACGATTGTGCCAACGGTCTCCTCTGGCTCCACGAAGTCACCGGAGAAGCCGAGTGGCTCGATGTCGGCACCAAGCTCTGGCACCAGGCATGGCTCACGCAGGCCCATACGCCAGAATTGCTGCATGCCCATGGCGCGTTGCTCCGTGGCGTCCGCCCCGACCCTTCAGCCGACTCCGGGCACCACTCCAGCTACATCCACCTCCAGCACGACGCCGAGCGCGTCGCCCGGTGCGAAATCTGGTTCCAGGCCAACTTCGTCTTCGCCGGGGCGCGTCTCCTGCGGCTGCTGCGAAAGCGGCCCGCGTAAGAATTGCAGGCTGTTTAAGCGTTGGATACCCCAATAAACCATCGCCAACAACCCGCAACCTACGGTACACCACACCGTATGCGTTTCCCTCACATCGCCGCCTGCCTCCTCGCCCTCGCGCCGCTCCACGCGCAGGAAGTGCAGACCCTCGAGCTCCCCCCCACCCCGGGGCTGGAGCAGGCCCACTTCCTCGTCCACCCGGGCGAGCCAAACCCCCAAGGCGTCCTGGTTCTCCTCTCGGGCCACAACGTCAGCCCCGAGAAGCTCCTTGCCGACCCCGCTTGGCAGGAGCTTGCAAAGAAACACCGGCTCGGCCTCCTCGGTTGCTACTTCAAAAACAACATGAGCGCCCAGAGCGGCTTCTACCAGTTCCCCGCCAATGGCGCGGGCAAGCTGCTCATGGATGCCGTGCGCAAGGCATACAAGCGCGATCTGCCACTCGCCATCTATGGCTTCTCCGCCGGGTCGCAGTTTACCGCGCGGTTTGTCGCCTTGCAGCCCCGGCGCATCAAAGTCTGGGCGGCGTACGCCCCCGGCAGTGTCGATACCCTCCGCCCCGGCCCTTCGCTGCCGCCAGGCATCCTCCTGTGCGGAGCCAACGATACCGAGCGCCTCGACAAAGCGCGCACTTATTTTGAGGAAGGGCGCTCCAACGGCTCCCGCTGGCTCTGGGCCACTGTCCCCAACACCGGGCACACCGCAGCCCCCGCCGCCGAGGCGCTCGTGCGCTCCTTCTTCGACGCCGTGCTCACCTCCGGAGCCTCCGCCAACTCGGGCGAGTGGATCAACCTTGAGGACGGCAAGCCCGCCCCCAGCGGGGGCACCCGCAAGCCCGCCTTTGGCTGGGTACCCAGCGCCGCCGTAGCCACCGAGTGGCAGGCGCTCACCGGCGTGGGCGCTCCGTAGCCGCATCGGCCCCGCAGCCGCCCACCTCTCGCGCTACCTCTACAAACCGCTGCAACGCCGTGTGCCGGTTCTTCGGCAGCCATGCCGCGCAGTAGCGGTAGCGTGGCACCGGGGGCGCCAGCGGGATGAAGGAGACCCCCGCCGTCGCCGCCTGCTCGTACTGCACCGGTAGAATGGTGATCCCCAAGCCCGCCGCCACATAGTTGAGCACCGTCACCGGTTGCCCCGCCTCGCGCACCGCGTGTGGCTGGAAGCCTGCCTGCTGGCAAAGCACCAGCAGCCACGGGTTATAAAGCGGTGCACTCGCCCGCTCGGCCAATAGCAGCGGCTCGCCCGCCAGCGCAGCCAGCGGCAGCGAGCGCACCAGCCGCCCCCCCTTCTTCGTAAGCGGGTGCCCTTGGGGGAAGACGGCAGCCAGCCGCTCCTCGGCCACCGTGGCGAGCTGCAAATCCGCAGTATGTGCCGTGAGCCCAAAACCGATGAACCCCAAGTCGATCCGCCGCGCATTGAGCGCCTCTACCTGTGCCGTCGTATCCATCTCCAAAAGGTGCAGCGCCACTTTGGGGAAACGCCGCCGATACGCCCGCAACACCCGGGGCAAGAGCCCATGCCCCAGCGACGCCACAAAGCCGATGGAAAGCTCCCCCGCATCCCCACTCGCCACCCGGCGCACCGCGCGCACACTCTCCTCCACATCGCGCAGTACTTTGCGGCAATCCTCCAAAAAGCGCGCCCCCGCGGGGGTGAGCGCCACGTGGTGCGTATCGCGCTCCAGCAGGCGCACCTCCAGCTCGGCCTCCAGCGCGCGCACCTGCGCGCTGAGGGAGGGCTGCGTAAGATTCAGCCGCTCGGCGGCCCGGCGGAAGTTAAGCTCCTCGGCCACGGCGGTGAAATATCGGAGGTGTCGTAGTTCCATAAAACACAAAGGGGGCTGGTGAGAGATGTAACCTATCACCGTAAGAACATCAAAGTCATTCTCCCCCACCTCGTTTTGGCGCAAGGTAGCGCCATGCCGAACCTACCTTCCACCCCCGGAGCCCGGCTACGCGCCGCGCTGGAGGCCGAGCGCCCCCTGCAGATTGCCGGAGCCATCAACGCCTATGCTGCACTGTTGGCCGAGCGCGCAGGCTTCCGTGCGCTATACCTCTCTGGAGCCGGGGTGGCCAATGCCTCCTTTGGCCTGCCCGACCTTGGCCTTACCTCTCTGCCCGATGTGTGCGAAGAAGTCCGCCGCATCACCCGCGCAAGCGATCTGCCGCTATTGGTAGATGCCGATACCGGCTGGGGCGGCGCGCTGATGATCGCGCGTACGATCCGCGAGCTTTCCCGCGCCGGAGCCGCCGGGTGCCACTTGGAAGACCAGGTGCAAGCCAAGCGCTGCGGACACCGCCCGGGCAAAGAGCTCGTCTCCACCGCCGAAATGGCAGACCGCCTCAAAGCCGCTGTGGATGGCCGCGAAGACCCCAGCTTTGTCCTCATGGCACGGACGGATGCGCATGCAAGCGAAGGGCTACAAGCCGCCATCGACCGCGCGGGCGCTTACGTCGCCGCCGGTGCCGATCTCATTTTTGCCGAAGCGCTCACCTCGCTGGAGGAGTACCGCGCCTTTACCGCCGCGCTCGGACAGGTGCCGGTGCTCGCCAACATCACCGAATTTGGCAAGACCCCCCTCTTCACCACCACCGAGCTGGGCGAAGCCGGGGTGCGCATGGTCCTTTACCCCTTGAGCGCCTTCCGCGCGATGAGCCGCGCTGCCGAGGAAGTCTACGCCGCCCTGCGCCGCGAAGGCACCCAAGCCAGTACCCTCGGGCAGATGCAGCCGCGCACCGAGCTCTACGAAGTCCTCGGCTACCACGCCTACGAAGCCAGGATCGACGCCCTCTTTGCCCAACAGAAACCGACCGTTTAAATTCCCTATGAGCGAACCCGTCCCTTTCAAACCGAAAAAATCCGTCGCCCTCTCTGGCGTCCCCGCCGGAAACACCGCCCTTTGTACCGTGGGCCGCAGTGGGAACGACCTGCACTACCTCGGCTACGATATTCTCGACCGCGCGCAGCATTGCGAGTTTGAGGAAGTCGCCCACCTCCTCGTCCACGGCCACCTCCCCAATGCCACCGAGCTGGCAGCCTACAAGACCAAGCTGCAAGGGCTGCGCGGCATCCCTGCCAGCGTGCGCGCTGTCCTCGAGGCACTCCCCGCCGCGACCCACCCGATGGATGTGCTGCGCACCGGCGTCTCCGCCCTAGGCTGCGCCCTGCCCGAGCACGAGAGCCACGATGCCGCCGGAGCCCGCGAGATCACCGACCGCCTGCTCGCCTGCCTCAACTCCATGCTCCTCTACTGGTACCAGTACGCCTTTAACGGGCGGCGGATCGAGGTGGAGACGGATGACGACTCCATCGGCGGCCACTTCCTCCACCTCCTGCATGGTAAGAAACCGAGCGCCTCGTGGGTCGCCGCGATGCACACCTCCCTCGTCCTCTACGCGGAGCACGAGTTCAACGCCTCCACCTTCACCACCCGGGTGATCGCGGGCACCGGCTCGGATATTTACTCCGCAATCACCGGGGGCATCGGCGCGCTGCGCGGGCCCAAGCACGGCGGAGCCAACGAGTTCGCCTTTGAGGTGCAGAAACGCTACGCCACGCCCGAAGAGGCCGAGGCAGATATCGTAAGCCGCGTCGCCGCGCGCGAAGTCATCATCGGCTTTGGCCACCCGGTCTACACCATTTCGGACCCGCGAAATGTCGTCATCAAAGAAGTCGCACGCACCCTTTCGGAAGAAGCGGGCGACCTCAAGATGTACGGCATCGCCGAGCGCATCGAGAGCGTGATGGCGCGGGAGAAGAAGATGTTCCCCAACCTCGATTGGTTTAGCGCCGTCTCTTACCACCAGATGCGCGTGCCCACCTCCATGTTCACGCCGCTCTTCGTCATCGCGCGCACCTCCGGGTGGGGCGCGCACATCATGGAGCAGCGGGTGGATAACAAGATCATCCGCCCCAGTGCCAACTACACCGGCCCCGAGCCGCGCACCTTCGTCCCACTCGCCAACCGCTAGAAAGCCCCAATGTCCCACCACGACCTTACCAACGCCACCCGCCCCGCGCCCGACGCCCTGCTCGCCGCCATTGCCGACTACGTGCTCGCCCCGGAGGCGATCACCAGCGCCGAAGCGCTCGACACCGCGCGCCTCTGCCTGCTCGATACCCTCGGCTGCGGCCTCCTCGCCCTTGCCTACCCCGCCTGCACCAAGCTGCTGGGGCCCGTCGTCCCCGGAGCCACGCTCCCGTGGCGCGGCGCACGCGTGCCCGGCACCGCCTACGAGCTGGAGCCGGTGCAAGCCGCCTTCAACATCGGCGCCATGGTGCGCTGGCTCGATTTTAACGACACCTGGCTCGCCGCCGAGTGGGGCCACCCTTCCGATAACCTCGGCGGCATCCTCGCCGTGGCCGATTACCTCTCGCGCGCCGCTGTCGCCGAGGGCAAGGCACCTCTTACCCTGCACGATGTCCTCGTCGCCATGGTACAAGCCCACGAGGTGCAGGGCATCCTCGCGCTGGAGAACGGCTTCAACCGGGTCGGCCTCGACCACGTGCTGCTCGTCCGCATCGCCTCCACCGCCGTCGTCACCCGCTTGCTCGGCGGCACGCGCGAAGAGATCATCAACGCCCTTTCCAACGCCTTTATCGACGGCGGCGCGCTGCGCACCTACCGCCACGCCCCCAATACCGGCTCGCGCAAAAGCTGGGCTGCGGGAGATGCCACCAGCCGCGCCGTGCGCCATGCCTTTATCGCCCTCAGCGGCGAGATGGGCTACCCCGGTGCGCTGAGCGCAAAGGGGTGGGGCTTCCAGGATGTCCTCTTCAAGGGCAACGAAGTCACCCTCGCCCAGCCGCTGGGGAGCTATGTAATGGAGCACGTCCTCTTCAAGATCTCCTTCCCCGCCGAGTTCCACGCGCAGACGGCGGTGGAAGCCGCCATCACCCTCCACCCCGAAGTCGCCGGACGGTGGGATGAGATCGAGAAGATCGTTATTGAAACGCAGGAGAGCGGCAAGCGCATCATCGACAAAACCGGCCCGCTCGCCAACCCGGCCGACCGCGACCACTGCATCCAGTACATGGTTGCCGTGCCGCTGCTCAAAGGCTCGCTTACTGCGGAAGACTACGAAGACACTGCCGCCGCAGACCCGCGTATCGACGCCCTGCGCGCCAAGATGGAGATCGTCGAAAACACGGACTACACCCGCGACTACCTCGACCCGCAGAAGCGTTCCATCGGCAACGCCGTGCAAGTCTTCTTCCGCGATGGGAGCCACACCGAGCGCGTCGCCGTCGAGTACCCGATCGGCCACCGCCGCCGCCGTGCAGAGGGCATCCCCGTGCTGCTCGCGAAGTTTGAGAGCGCGCTGCGCGGCAAGATCCCCGCCAAACAGGCAGACGCCATCCTCGCCCTCGCCGCAGACCCCGCCAAGCTCGCCGCCACCCCGGTGAACCGTTGGATGGAGCTCTTCGTCGCCTAGTATTGCTATGTTAGACGCCCGCGAAGCGTGAATTTGTAGGCCGTCTCTGTGAGACGGCAGTCCAACCCCACGGCGTTTCAGAGAAACGCCCTACCATTTCCGACCTTCGCACCAAACCTTCAAACGATCTAACATCGTAATACCAAAGCACATCAAATGCGCGTCGGTATCCTCAGCATCAAACACGAAAGCAACTCCTTCGTCCCCCGGGAGACGGAGTGGAGCGACTACGTGGCCGAGTACCTCCTCACCGGGGAGGCAATTCGCGCTGAGTTTGCCGATGCGCACCACGAGGTCTCCGGCTTCTTTGCAGGGCTGGAGGCCGAGGGGTTCACCGCCGTGCCGCTCCTCTTCGCCTACGCCCAACCGGCAGGCCCCCTCTCCGCGCAAGCGCGGGAGAAGCTCTGGGCGCTTGCCTGCGAAGCACTAGCCAACGCCGGGCGGCTTGATGGGCTCCTTGTCGCCCCGCACGGCGCGGCCATCGCGGTGGATGAGCCCGACATGGAAGGGTGGTGGCTCACCCGGCTGCGCGAGCACGTGGGCCGGGAGGTGCCGATCATCGCCACGCTCGATCCTCACGCCAACCTCTCCCCCGCCAAAGTCGCCGCGTGCGATAGCTTTATCGTCTACCGCGAAAACCCGCACCTCGACCAAAAGGCGCGCGGGCTGGAGGCTGCGGCCCTGATGGCGCGGACCTTGCGCGGTGAAGTCCGCCCCACACAAGCGGCGGCGTACCCGCCCATCGCTATTAACATCGAGCGGCAATCCACCCGCGAAGAGCCGCTCCTCTCCCTCACCCGGGAGCTAGAGGCCGTGCGCGCCCAGCCGCGCGTCCTCTCTGTGGGTGCCATCTTTGGCTACCCGTATGCCGATGTCGCCGAAATGGGCTCGGCCTTCGTCGTCACCACCGATAACGACCCTGCCCTTGCGCAGGCCATTGCAGACCGCCTTGCCCGCTGGCTTCTGGAGCACCGGCACCGCTTCGTCGGCCAGCTCCTCGCGCCGCAAGCCGCGCTGGAGCAAGCCGCCGCGCTCCCCAAGCCGGTCGGCCTTCTCGATATGGGGGATAATAGCGGCGGCGGCGCTCCGGCAGACTCCACCTTCCTTGCCCACCTCATCCACCAAGCCGGAGGCCAGTGGCGCGCCTTCATCCCGCTCTACGACCCCGAGAGCGCCGAGGCCGCCCGCTCTGCCGGGGTGGGCGCACAGCTTCGCCTAGCCATGGGGGGCAAGCGCGCCGAAAGCCCCGCCTCGCCGTTGGAGGCCGATGTCCGCGTCCTCTCCCTCTGCAACGGGCGCTATGGGGAGAGCGAGCCACGCCACGGTGGCCGCACAAGGTTTGATATGGGGCCCTCCGCCGTCGTGCAAACGGCCACCGGCCTCACCCTCCTGCTTGCCTCGCGCCCGCCCGCCGCCTACAGCGCCGGGCTGCTGGAGCACGCGGGCATCGACCCGGCGCAGTACGACCTCCTTGTTCTCAAAGGAGTCCACGCCCCAGTGGCTGCGTTTGGGGGAATCTGTGGGGCGCTCCTGCGCGTCAATACCCCGGGCGTTACCACTGCCGATATGGCCTCCCTCCCGTACCGCCACCGGCGCAAACCCCTCTTTCCATTTGAGCCGCTGGAGCCGTAGTATCGCTGCCATGTCCTCATTTTCCTTTGCCGCCACGGGCGATGCCTTTATCACCCGTGCTCTCCCCGCCAACGACCCGCACCGCGCACAGCTCGCGGCCCTCATCGGCAGCGCCGACTTCCGCTTTACCAACCTCGAGACCACCCTGCGCCGCAATACCGACGGCTTCCCCTCCGCCCAAAGCGGTGGCACCTGGGCCACCACTTCCCCTGAGGTTCTCGGCGACCTGCTTGCCTACGGCTTCAACGCCGTCGCATGGGCCAATAACCACACGCTCGATTACTCCTACGGCGCTCTGTCCTCCACCCGCCGCGCGCTGGATGCCGCAGGCGTCGCCCACGCCGGAGCGGGCGAGACGCTCTCGGAAGCCGCCGCCGTGCGCTACGTCGAGACGCCGCAGGGGCGCATCGCCTTTATCGCCGCCACGACCACCTTCCATGAATCTTGGATCGCGGGGAACCCGCGCCTCGAAGTCCCCGGCCGCCCGGGGGTCAACCCGCTGCGCTTCACGCTGCTCCACCGGATCAATGCCGAGCGGCTCGCCGCGCTCAAGGCTGCCGCAGAGCTTTGCCACATCAACGCCCGGCACAACCTCTCTGTCAAAGAAGGGTTTGCGCTACCGGATGCCGAAGGGGTCGTACGCCTTGGCGATCTCCTCTTTACCGAAGCCGCCCCCGGCGAGACGGAAGGAAGCGTCTCCGCCCCGCACGCGGGGGATCTTGCCCGGCTCCTAGCCTCCGTGGAGGAAGCGCGCAGGCAGGCAGACGCCGTCGTCGTCTCCATCCACTCCCACGAGATGAAGGAGGACGCCAAAGACCGCCCGGCAGATTTCCTGAGCATCTTTGCCCGCAAATGCATCGACCACGGGGCACACGCCGTCATCGGCCACGGGCCGCACATCGTCCGCGCCGTAGAGGTTTACCAAAACCGCCCCATCTTCTACAGCCTCGGCAACTTCATCTTCCAGAACGAGACGATCGCCACCGCCCCGGCAGACTTTTACCAGAAGTACGGCCTCGGGGCCGACGCCACGCTGGCCGACCTCTTCGATAAACGCAGCCACAACGACACCAAAGGCTTTGCGATCAACCCGCGCATCTGGGAGTCCGTCGTCGCCACGTGGCGGATGGAGGCGGGCGAGCTGCGCGAGCTGACGCTCCACCCCATCTCGCTCGGCCACGGCGAACCGCGCCACCGTAAAGGGTGGCCTCGCCTGACGGATAACCCCTCCCCGTTGGAAGACATCCGGCGGCTGAGTGCCGAGTTTGGCACTGAAATTACCCTCTCTGGCGGCCTTGCCCATTGGCGGCCTGCATAGCTTTATGGCAGATATTCATACCCCCTACGGCCGCGTGCTGGAAGACTTCCGCCCCGGCGATACCCTCCACCACTGGCCGGGCCGCACCATCACGCAGGCGGATGACCACCTCTTCAGCCTGCTCGCCCTAAACCAGCACCCGCTGCATAGTGATGCGCACTACGCCTCGCAAACGCAGTTTGGCCAGTGCGTCGTCAACGGCACACTCGTCTTCTCCGTCGGCGTGGGCCTCACGGTAAACGACATCAGCGGAGCGGCCATCGCCAATCTTGAGTACGAGAAGATCGAACACCTCAAGCCGACCTTCCACGGAGATACGCTCTACTCGCGCACGACGATCCTCGAAGTCAACGAATCAAAGTCGAAGCCCGACCGGGGCATCGTCTACGTGGAAACCACCGTGCGCAACCAGCGGGAGGAAGATGTCATGCGCTTCCGCCGTCGGCTCATGGTGCCCAAGCGCGCCTTTGCCCCCCGGCCCCACACCCACCGGAGCGCAGACTCGTGAAGCCGCTGGAGGGAGTCCGCATCCTCGCCGTTTCCCAATACGGCGCGGGGCCCTACGCCACCTTGCACCTTGCAGACCTTGGCGCGGAGGTCATCAAGATCGAAGACCGCTCGGCAGGCGGCGATGTCTCGCGCGGCGTCATCCCCTACGCGGCAGATGGCGATAGCCTCTACTTCCAGTCGCTCAACCGGAATAAAAAGAGCATCACCCTCAACCTCAAGAGCGAGAAAGGGCGCGCCCTCTTCCGGCAGCTGGCCACCAAGGCAGACGCCGTCTTCAACAACCTGCGCGGCGATGTCCCCGCCAAGCTTGGCCTCACCTACGAAGCGCTCAAGGAGGTCAACCCGAAGATCGTCACCTGCTCGCTCTCCGGCTTTGGCACCCAAGGCTCCATGAAGGCCGAGCCCGCTTACGACTACCTCCTCCAAGCCATGCTCGGCCATATGTCGCTCACCGGAGCGCCCGATGGCCCGCCGGAGAAGTACGGCGTCTCGATGATCGATTTTTCCACCGGGGCCATGGCCGCCATGGGCCTCATGGTCGGGCTCTTTTCCGCGCAACGCACCGGCGTAGGTAGCGATGTCGATGTCTCGCTCTTCGACACTGCGGCCTCCATGCTCAACTACCTGGCTATCTGGACGCTTAACGAAGCGTACACCCCGCAGAAGACCCACTACTCCGCCCACCCAAGCCTCGTCCCCTCGCAGCTCTTCCCCACGCGGGATGGGGCGCTCGTGGTCATGTGCAACAAAGAGAAATTCTTCCCACTCCTCTGTGAAGCCATCGGCGCACCCCACCTGGCCACGGACCCGCGCTACACCACCTTTGCCCTGCGGCTAAAGAACCGCGAGGCGCTGGTGGAAGCCCTCGTCGCCATCTTCCAAACGCACGATACCGCCCACTGGCTGCCATTGCTGGCGGGGCGTGTGCCCGCCGCCCCCGTCAATACCGTGCCCCAAGCGATGCAAATGCCGCTGCTGGCCGAACGCGAAATGATCGTGAGCGTAGACCACCCGCAGCGCGGCGAAGTCCGCATGATCGGCACCCCCGTAAAGCTCTCCACCCACACCCCGGAGTACACCGCCGCCCCAGCCATGGGCGCGCACAACCGCGAGATCTACGGCACCCTTCTCGGCTTGGCAGAAAGCGAGCTCGAGCAACTGGAGCGCGAAGGCATCATCTAGCCCAATGAAACCCTCCCCCCACGCCGCCCTCTTCGTCCCTGCGGATAGCGAGCGCAAGATCGCCAAGGCGCTGGAGAGTGGCGCAGGCACCGTCATTCTGGACCTCGAAGATGGCGTGGCCGCCGAGGCCAAAGCCGCCGCCCGCGTACTCCTCCCTGCCTCGCTTGGTGGCCGCCCGCAAAGCGTGCGCCTCGTGATCCGCTGCAACGCCGTTGGCACCACCGACTTCGCCGCCGATGCCGCACTTCTCCCCTTCCTGCCGGTAGATGGCGTCATGCTCCCCAAGGCTGAGCGGGCAACCGACATCGCCACCCTCGCCGAAGCCATGCCGGAGGGCGAGATCGTCCCGCTGGTAGAAACCGCCCTCGGCGTCTTGCGGCTGGAGGAGATCGCCACATCTTCCCCGCGCGTGCGGCAAGTCGCATTTGGCTCGGTTGATTTCGGGCTCGACCTCGGCACCGGCTGGACCCCGGAGGGCGACGAGCGCCGCCACGCCATGGGCCACATCGCCCTCGTCTCCCGCGCGCTCGGGTTGCTCCCTCCGATGGATGCCGTCTACCCCGTGCTCGATGATGCAGAGGCCTTCCGCCGCGACGCCGCGCTGGGCCGCCGCCTTGGCTTCGGCCCGAAAATGGTCATCCACCCCCGGCAGGCCGAGTGGCTGGCCGATCTCTTTGCCCCGAGCGAAGCCGAGCTGGCGTGGTGCCGCCTCGCCATCTCCGCTTACGAAGCCGCAGGGGCAGCCGGCTCCCTCCGGGTGGAAGGGCGGCTTGTAGACCGCCCTGTCTACCTCCAGGCGCGGCAGCTCCTTGGCATCAATCCGTAGCCCCTCAGGCAGGCCGCCCCGCGCACCAGACTTCGCCCGCTACGCGCAGGATATTCCCGCCAATGATCTTGCGAATCGCCTCGTCGGAGTAGCCGCGCTGCACGAGGCCGACGGTAAAGAGCGGCCAGTTGGTCCACGCCATACTCTTCATTTGGTGCGGCTGCGCCCACTCCGGAGCGTGTACGGCGTCATTCTCCGGCCAGAAGTTCTCCCACCGACGGCGAAGCCCATCGCGTGGGTTGATCTTTGCATCCTCCGCCTTCGCGCCGACGCTCCGGTGGCCACAGTCCGTCCCGATCGTCACCGCATCTTCCCCAAACCGTTTGGCAACATAGTCGATGTGGTCGAGAAACTCCACAATCGTCCCCCCTCCCCCAAGGAAGGCAGGCACATTGGTGATCCCCATCGTGCCTCCGCGCTCGACGACGGCGCGGATCACCTCATCCGATTTACAGCGCACATGCGGCTGCAAGGCCCACACCGCCGAGTGGCTTACCACCACCGGCACGGATGACACCCGGGCGGTATCCAGAGACGTCTGCCACCCGGTGTGTGCAATGTCGATGATGATGCCCAGCCGGTTCATCTCGCGTACGACCAGGTGCCCAAAGTCGGAAAGGCCCGCATTGGCAGGCTCCGCACACCCATCGCCCATCGGGTTGCGACGGTTGTAGGTAAGGTGCATCATCCGCGCACCGAGCTGGGCAAAGACACGGATGTAGCGGATCTCATCCTGCGGGTTGACAAAACCTCCCGCCAGCGGCACGCCATTGGGTGCAAGGCAGATACCGCGCCGCCCCGCAGCCTTGAGCGCCACCACATCCTCCACCCGGCGCACGAGCCCCACCGTCTCCGGCAGCGCTTCGGTAAGGTAGTGGTAGCGGGAAAGGCGCTTGAGCAAGCGAAGCGGGTCGTTCCCCTCCTCCCCGGCGTTGAGAAACATGCAATCCACCCCCGAGGCTTCCCACGCGGCGGCGTACTCGGCGCGGAGCGCCTCGGTGCGGGTCCACCCGGTCATCCCCATCTCTTCGGTCCAATCCCGAAACTCCACCTCTCCCGCACCTTCGGCGATCAAACCATTCAGAAAGGCAGCATCCCTCGGCGCGTGCAGGCCGAGGCTGTACGACTCGGCAACCACCGCCTCGCGGTGGAGGGCGAGCCCATATTCCAGATCACGTTGCGATGGTTTGAGAAAAGAAAGCGCGACTTCCCGCGCCTCCGCAATGGGGTCATTCATGGTATTCGCAGTTGTCAACGGTTGACAAACCAACCGCCTTCCGCCCGCACAAACAAGCAGAATCGTTCCAATGCCTGCTGTGTCTGCGCCGCATCCACGCCGCCCACCCAGACCACCGTCATCCCGCTCGCCTCATCCCGCCAATCGCGCACCCACGAGCGACTTGCCGACGCTGCGACCGGTGCCCCGGCACGCAGTTCCTCCGGCAGCTCCTCGCCCACCACGATACGTACCTGAGCCACGGCGTCCCCGCCGATCGGCATGGCCGGTGCCCCCACTTTGGACAGAGCTTCCTGCAAAGAAGTCGCCGCCCCATCGGCAGCCTCGACACGCGCCACCGGCTTGCCTTCGCGCACCAGCGGCACCTTGTTCCAAAAGACCTCCACCGGCAGTTGCCGCGCTTGCGGCTCCACCTCGGCCAGCAGACGCAGCACCTCCGCCTTCGCGCGCCGGTATTGCTCGCGGCTGCCCGAGATCATGCGGCTCTCGATCGTGGCTCCATATTTACGCACCCGCCATGGGAGAATTGCCCCCGGGCCCTCCCCCGCGATCTTCGCCATCGCTTCTCGCACCGCAGCCGGCGCTCGTTCGCCCAGCTTATCGAGAGTAGCAGAGAGCATCCACGCCAGGTTTGCCGCCTCCAAGCTCTCGCGCATCCCCTCCACAAAGGGGCTATTGACGAGGGGGGCCTCAAGGTTCTCCCTATCGAGAAACGCCACGAAGCGCTCCCCGCCCAGGCCACGGTCTGCACGGTAGCTGACGTAGTAGAGCCACGATTTGAAGTAGGGGTTGGGCGAGCAATAGTCGCTCCCCAAAGCCCACGCCTCCCAGCCAATCATCTGCGAAGCGCTGAAGTTTTTGCGGATCTCCGTGCCCCGGCCCTCGCCCGCTCCGTAGCTCCCCACCAGCGCCCCCTCCGGGAGGGTGACGGCACCGCTGCGCGTCCATTTGAGGAATTGCTCCACATGCAGCCGGTTCATCGTCCACGCCCCCACGTTGGGAGCCAGCTCGTTGGCCAGCTCCTGGTCCTTCACAATCGACGTGGTAAAGCTGGAGGATGCCTTCCAGCCGCTTCTGCCAAGCCGCTGGCTCCATGGCAGGTAACGCTCGCGCAACTCGGAGATGCTCAGCTCATCTCCCATGGAGGCCACCTTCTCCCGCACCCCTTTATCCTCAAAGTAAGCGCCCAGCTGCCGCTCGTACCAGAGCCGCACGGCATCGGCCACTCCAGCATCGAGCTTCGCATTTTTGCAAAGCCCATCGATCGAGGTTGTCAGGCTTTGCGTCACCCGGAAGCGCAGGAACCCGTGGGCGATGGAGGCGTCGATATACGGGTCAAGCGCCGAGAAATCGATCGCCGGGCCACCGCCCCCCGCTGCAATCTCCGTGGCATGTTTACGCAGCCACGCCGCCGTGAGCGGCTCGCCCCCCACGCTGAAGGTCTGCGGACGGAAGATATTTACATACCCCCAGTCAAACCCGAGATCTTGAAGATTGCGGAAAAACCGCATCGCCGGGGCCGCATCATTCACATCTCCATACGCCGTGCCAAACGGCTGCATGGTGATGCGCCGGTTCTCCGGCAGTCGCACCGGGTGCACCCGCACCTCCAGCTCCACGCTGCCTGCGCTCTGCCCATCCACGAGCCACTCCACCTTTACCGGGTAGACCCCGGGTGCCAACCCCGCGCTCCGCAGCTTGAGCCAGAAGATGCGTGTCTCCAGCGGGCCGATCGGCACCGCCGCCTCGCCCTTGGGCTCCACAGCCTCCGGCGGCATCAACCAATAGGGAGATTCCTTGGCAATCGCCGGGTCTTTCGGCCACGGGATCGGCTCCGGCCGGTCTTGCACAAACCACTCCACCGCCCCTTTGGGGAGCGCACCGTAGTCGAGCCGCCAAGTCACCTTCCCACCAGCCCCAAGGTCGGTGAGGTTAAACTGATAAAGCTCGGCCTCGTTCTGCGCCATCTCCACCTCTTGCGTACCACAAAGCTCTGCGGGCTCCGGCAGTGGAGGCTCAAAAACAGGCCCATTCTCCGTACCGAGCTGCCACTCCCGGTCCCAAACCAGGAAGCGCCGCCCGGCCTCGCGATGCTTCGCGGCCTGCTCCTCGCGCCAGTGCGCGTGCGTAAGCGGGTTGACTTCGGCGATGATGGCGCGCAGCAAGGAAAGGTAGCTATCTGAGTCCGCAAAAAAGTCCGACTTCTCCGAGCGGATGCGAAAGACCTGCGTGCCAAGGAAGTACACCTTCCCCTCGCCCAACGAGCGGCGTGCCACCTTGGCCATCCCCTGCTCCCCCACAAGCGCGCTCACCCCTTCGCCAAAGCGCGTAGCCAGCACCTTGTCCTCCACCCAGGAAGGCGCGGGGCTTCGCGGCAAGCTGGCCACCTCCGGGTCGTCGGTGATTTCCGCACTCTCCCGGCGCAGCCCCTTGCCCGTTGCAAGCTCCATCCCAAACCATTGTTGGAACGCATCTCGCGAAGCCTCATCCGCAATCGTGCGCGGCGCATAGTGCATGAGCACCACCGTACCGCCCTTGCGGATGTAATCGGCAATCTGCTCGTGCTCCTGCGCCGTGTAAGGCCGCTCGGTAGCGTAAGCGATGAAAACGAGCGAGTATTTGGAAAACTCCTCCGCGGGCAGGAACCGCCCCGCCTCCGCAAAGACCCAGTCTTCATGCTCCAGAGTATTGCGCACGAGGCTGCGCACATCATGCGTCCCATACTCCGCCCCCACCACGGCGAGCGGCTTGCGCTCCGCGCGAACCACCCCCGGCAGCAGCAGGCAGAGCGCCAGAAATACAGCCAACAAACTCTTCATAGCCACTAAGCCACTAGCTCCGGCGTTGGCGGGCTCTCCAGACCAGCGCACCCACCCCGGTGAGCACCAGCAGCCCAAGGCTACCCGGCTCGGGCACCACGGTGAAGCGCGTCACATACCCTTCGACCAGCCCCGAGCCAAAGTCGGCATTCTGCCCCACCACATCCCACACCACCTTCATCCCTTCCAGCCCGGTGAAGGCAAAGGTTGCCCCGGCGAGGGCGGTAGTGAAGTCTGCCGAATCGGAGTAGAAGCCGCCGATGTACTCGTCGCCCTCGACAAGGGTAAGCCCGGTGAAATCGACGTTCACGATATTCCCCGCCGCCAGGTCAAACGCAAACGGCGTGGCATCCATAAGCCGGAGCAGCGAATTTCCACTGGCACTGGCGTTATTGAAGGTCGGCAGGCTGAGCCCATCCACCGCCGCCGTGGTAAAGCGGAAGGAGAAATCGAGCCCGCCGCTTGCATCCACCGACTCGCCGGTGAGCCGGACCGCCGAAGCCCCAAGATCCACCAACCCCGCGCCACTGATCGCGGAGACGGAGCCATAACCACTCAAAGCCGCACCAGCAGCCACCTCTACGCCCGAGCTGGCGGCAATGTTTCCGCTCACAACCAGCCGCCCGCCTTCCACCTCAGTGGCACCAGTGTAGGTATTATTACCCGAGATCACCCACGTCCCCAAGCCACTCTTGCGCAAGTGAGTTTCGTCTCCCCCGTTATCTCCGAGGATCGCGTTGAGGCGGTTGTTCCCCGTATTCGTCCCCGAGAGGTGCAAGGTGCGCTCACCCGCGTTGATAAAGGTGATGCTGCCAGCAGATGTCCACTCCAATGCCCCAGTGCCATCCGCGCGGATCTCGCCCCCGTTCTCCGAAATCCGGAAGAGCCGGGAAGTGCTGTTTCCCGCGCCGATGTAGCGCATCGTCCCCCCATCAAAGCGAATATTGGAGGCCGTATTGGAAGCAGCGCCGATGCTGCTGGCCGCGCTGCCATTGGCCATCTGCTCGACCTCAAGCACCCCTCCCCCAAACGTGGTGGAGCCGGTGTAACCCCGCGTCCCGGAGAGCAGCCACGTGCCCGAACCACGTTTTTCAACATGGATGGCGCCCGCAATACTCACATCCATCCGGTTGAGATCCGTATTGGTCCCGGAAAGCACCAACGTCCGTGTACCGCTTCCTCCAAAAACCGATTCCCCCGTATTGGTGAAGTGGAGCGCCCCACTCCCGGAAGCATCGATGGTGGAAATACCGGCCCCGGTGGTAAAGAGCCGGTTCGTACTCGTCCCACTGCCCACGTACCGGAGCGTTCCTCCGCTGCCAAATACAAGGTTCTCCGCATTCGCGGAAGATGCACCGATACCACTGGTGCTCCCTCCATTGGCAAGGTTTGCCACATTGAGGGTTCCGCTGGAGATCGTAGTCACCCCCGTATAGGTGTTGGCACCGCTCACCGTCCACGTACCGGTGCCAGCCTTGGTTAATGAAGTCGCCCCGCCCGCTCCATTTCCCACCAAAGCGGCCAGGCTCCCGGTTTCACTTCCCGATAACGTAAAGGTCCGCGCGCCCGAGCCTGCGTAGCCGATCTCGCCGGTGTTCGTCCAGCTCACCGCGCCGGTGCCGCTGGCATCCAGCCCCCCACCTGCCGTTCCCACGGTAAAGAGGCGATTGGTGGAGGTTGCGTCCCCGATGTACCGGAGGAAGCCCCCATCAAGCACCAGATTTGCCGCATCCGAGGTGGAGGCTCCAATGGAGCTGGCCTCCCCGCCATCCTTGAGCGTATTGCCAGCAATCACGCCGGAGAACACGGAGGTCTTTCCGGTATACGTATTGAGGGCCAGCAAATTGGTGATCGTAGTCCCGATCACCTTTTCAACATCGCCTGCACCAGAGATCACGCCCGTACCGGCTCCCCCGGGGCCATACGTCCCAGTCGCCGTGTGGGAAAACCGCAACAAACCCGTACTCCCCAAGTCTACCGGCAGATAGGTGGCATTCCCCCCACCCAAATTCTTGATATTAAGGATAACACGCCCGGTGCTGTTAATATTATCTACAATCGTAATCTTCCCTGCGACACCGCCCGAGCTGGTCACCATCCGGCTGTTCACATTAACCACCCGGTCCGTATTGGAGAGCGTTTCCTCGCGAATACGGAGGTCGATATTGCCTCCAAGGAATGTCGATGTAGAACCCCCACCGATCTCAAGATCACTCGCAAGAGAAATGATGGCCCCGCTGCCACCCCCCTGGAGCTGCGAATTTCCCAGCGCCATGGCATTGTAAACGACAACTTCCCCGGAGACCAAGTTAAAGACCCCCAGTGTATTGCTGCCACTCAGGTTAAGCCGCCCATTGGGCGTATTCACCCGCAAGACATTGGGGCGAAAACCCCCGCCGGTGCTGATATTTCCGTTGATCGTAAGCGTCTGCACCCCGGCTCCCTGGATGTCGTGGACAACCGACCCCACCCCCCCAACAAAATTATTGGAGAGCACGACATCGCTATCAATCGTCAACGATCCGGTTCCTCCCGGCTGGAGGTTAAACTTCGGTGTCGAGCCCCCATCTTGGTACAAGAGCTCCAGCGTCCCTCCTTTAATGGTATAGTCCCGGTCACCCGTGCTACCCAGGTAGGTCTGCCCGCTAAAGACATTCAGCCCGGAAAGGGTGATTTCCTGCGCGGCGTCTGGAGCCAGGTCCGTAAGCCAGATATTTGCGGAAGCCCCGGGAGCGCCATTGTTCCAATTGGCAGCATCAACCCAGCTCGTACCGTCTCCCGCACCGGTCCATGTCGTCTGTGCCGCCACAGGCAACGTTCCCGCTCCGAGGGAAAACGAACACACGACAATACCCAACCGACGCTGAAACCTGAGAAGGGAGGAAGAGACTTTCATAAGTACCAGTAAAGACCACTTTGCCTGAAAATGACAAGCCTTATCTTTTCAACTCAAGATTTGCAGAGAAGCTCAGGGAACGCTGAGAGCTTCCGAGAACACATTGCGAAGCACCATCTTCCAAGCCGCAATGTCCTCCGCCTTTTTGCCAGCTTCAATGCGAAAAAGCTCGTTTCCGAGGTAGTAGACCTTCCCCGAGCCCACCTCCCGCGTACCGATCAGGCAGAGGCCGTTTTCATCTCCCACGATGTTGGTCCAGTGGTCGCCGCTGATGCGAATATTCCCCCGCAGCCATGCCGGGCGCTCTCCTTTGGCAAACACCTCTTTGAGCATTGGGGAATCAGGCAACACCACGCTGCACTCCGTGGGGTTGCGAATATAGAAGCTGCGGCCAAAAAGGTACGATTGGTCGCGGTCCTTCGCTGGATCGGTGGAAAAGGCCTTCGGCCCTTGGTGGACAAGCACCAGCTTACCCCCGCCTTTTAGCCACTCCTCGATCTTCTCGCACTCCTGCGGGGTGTAGTGCTCGGCCTTATCCAAAGAAGCCACCACCACCACCTTGAAGTCCGCAAACCGCCCGGCATCGAGCTTCCCCTCCAACTGCTCCACCGTCATCGGAGGAAAGGAGGCCTCTACCTCCATAAACCACTTACCCAGCGCCTTCACCTCCGAGTGGCCATACCCCTGCCCTGCCATGGCCACACCATTTGCAGCAAACAAGGAACCCCCAAGAAGGAGGAGCAGACCCAACACGAGAAGGAGAGAAGTACGTTTCATAGGGGAGAAGATCAGAGAATCGCAAAAAAGGTACCAGTAGATTCCACTTATCGCAATCATTAATCAAACCCTTCAATCAAACGCTTGCCAAACCGGGGAAACAAGTGGTACTTACTGGTTCCAATACCCCATGGATTTCTTCCCCCTTCCCCTCCGGCGGTGGCTCGCTGCTGCCGCGCTTCTTCTTCCCTCCGTTTCCACCGCTGCTCCCCGGGTTCTTACGGTGGGCCCTGCTGGTAAGGGAGATCACCCCTCCATTCAAGCCGCCGCAGATGCCGCGCAACCGGGGGATGTAGTGGAGATCTCCTCCGGCATCTACTTTGAAACGGTAAAGCTGCACAAAAGCGGCACGCCGGAGGCGCCCATCCACTTCCGCCCGGTGGAAAACGGGTGGGTGCAGATCAATGCCGGGCGTCCGTTGAACCTCCCCCTCAAGCCCGCTCCCGGGCTGCCTGAAGTCTACGTCGCTGAAGTCGGCCCAGACGATTTTCCTGCGGAAGGAGCCGGTATTTGGGAGGTGCCCTCGCGCCTTCGGCTCGCACGCGCCGCCTCGGCGCAGGAGACCGCGCGGCGGCTTGGCTCGTGGTTCTTTGATGCTTCCGCCCGCCGCCTCTACCTGCGCAGCACCGGCTCCGCCTCGGCCAGCCAGACGGGGCTCTGGCTTGAGCAGGCCAAAGCCCCCGCCATCCACATCTCGGCCTCGCACATCCGCATCTCCGGGTTGGAGACAACGCTCGGTGAGCACGGCATCTTCGTCGCCGCCAAGACTTCGCACGTCGTCATTGAAGATTGCCGGGCCTATTGCAACGTCGAGGCGGGTCTCCATGTCACCGGAGACCACCACCGCCTTTTGCGTAGCGAAACCACCTTCAACAACGGCTACGGCATCCAGCTCCGGCACGGAGTGAACCACATCCTCGTAGAGGGCAACCATTGCCTCTTCAACGGACCCAACAACGGCGAAGTGACCGCCACCTCCGTACCGACCGACCTCGGCATCTACGGCAAAGGCGGGTACAACCGCTTTGTCGGCAACATCGTCGATGGCCTCCATGAAGACGTCTACCGCAACAAAACCGGCCACGGGCATAACCAGCTCACCCTCTTTCACAACAACGTCGTGCGGGGCAACTTCACCACCGGCCCCTTCGGCATTTACCAAAACACCTTCCTTGTCTCCGGGCTCGGCATGCGGGCCGGCATGTACCGCAACGGCGGCAAGCCCAACCCGATGCGCACCTGGGAGAAGGTGGACCCGCTGGGCCTCCAGCGGAAGTGGAACCTCATCCACCCCCTTGTGCAGAAGGACGACCCGAAGTTTGCCGACCCGACCTACCGCGACTTCCGCCTCCAGGCCGATACCCCCTACCCCGGCCAAGGCGCCTACCCCGGCCCGCTCCCCGTCTTCTTTATCGACCCCACCAACGGCAACGACACCCACTCCGGCCTGAGCGTGGCCGACGCCTTTGCCACCCCCGCTGCCGCGCTGGAGCGCGCCGTCACCGGAGCCACCCTCTACTTCCTGCCCGGGCGGTATGATGCGCCGGTGGAGATCGCCATCGGCGGCATCAATGCGCAGGCCCCTTTCACCCTCCGCGCATGGGGCCGCCAAGGCGGCGTGCTGCTCGCCGGGGGCCTCAAAATTACCGGAGCGCCCCACGTCGTCGTGGATGGGGTGGAGTTGCCCAATGCCCGCGTGGAGGCCGATGCCTCTCCCGGGCTCATCCTCCGCAACACCCTCTTTAGCGGTACCGGCTCCGGCCTTGTCCTCACCAATGGCAGCCGCGCCGTGCGGGTGGAGAACGCCACCTTCTCCGAGTCTGCCACCGCCGTGCGGGTGGAGAAGAGCCCGCACCTGAGCCTCACTGCCACCCTCTTTTCCGGCTGCCCGCTGGTTCTGGAAGCCGACGCCGCGAGCGCCCCCACCCTCGCCAGCGACTTCAACGCCTTCTCCCGCTTTGCCGCGCGCCTCGGCGGCAAAGAGAGCACCTTTGCCGACTGGAAGGCCACCACCGCCAACGACTCCCACAGCCGCGAAGCCGCCATCCACCTCGGACCCGGCGGCCTCACCCCTGTGGAACCCGCCTTTACCCACGGTGCGCTCGGCTTCGGCCCCCTCGGCGCGCGCCAGCCAAGCCCGGCCACATTGTTGGAAGTAGCCAACCTCCGTGTCGCCGGGCTCGACCCCCACGGAGCCACCCTCCTCTGGGAAACCCCACGCCAAGCCACCTTCTGCGAAATCTCGCTACACAGCGAAGACGGCACCCTCCTGCGCAAGTGGGAGCCCGCCTTCCTCCTGCGGCTCTTTGGCGAGTCGTTTGATGTCACCCATGTCGAAGAAGCCTTCTATGCCTCCGAGCGCCACGCCGCCCTTGGCAGGCTGGAGCCCGACACCGGCTACCGCGTCAGCCTCGTTTCGCTGGACCGCACCGGCCAGCGCGGTGCCCCCGCCACCCTCACCTTCCGCACTCCGGCCCAGCCCGCCAAAGCTGCCACGCGCTACGTCTCCCCCACCGGAAGCGACTTGGGCGACGGCACCACCCCAAAAACGGCGTGGGCTTCCTTCTCCCACGCCTTTGCGCAGGTAAACCCGGGGGATGAAGTCGTCCTTCTACCCGGAGTCTACCGCGAGATCCTGCGCCCGCGCGTCGCTGGGGTAAAGGAGCGCCCGTTGCGCATCCGCGCCGCCAAAGCATGGGAGGCCGCCCTTACGCCCAACCAAGGCGTCCCCGTCGCCATCGAGATCCTCAACACCGGGCACTTGGAAATCAGCGGGCTCAAATTTGATGGCGCAGGCGGCCACTTCGGCACCTTCTGCACGGTAAACAACGCACCGGGCATCACCCTTCGTGACTGCGAATTCGCCTACCCCACCGGCGGCACCTTCGAGAAGCTCAAGCTCGGCTACAACGGCCTCATTGCCGACGAAGCCCCGGGCCTGCGCGTGGAAAACAACCTCTTTATCGGCGCGGGCGTCCATGTCGCCCTCTCCAACTCGCCGGGGAGCATCGTGCGCTCCAACACCTTTGTCGGCCATGGCAACTACGGCGTCGTCATTCTCGCCGGAGGCGAGGCCGAAAGCTACACCGTGGTGGATAACCTCTTCGAGCGCACCACCTTCAACTACAAGACCAACCCGAGCCTCTGGGTCTTCGACCCGATGCCCCAGCTCACCTCCGACCACAACCTCTTCCACATCCTTGAGAAGGATAAAGGCACTGTCGGCAAGCTCCCCTCCACCGAGCGCCTTGGCCCGCTAGAGGCCTGGCAGAAAGCCACCGGGTTCGACAAAGCAAGCCTCTATGGCAAGCCCCTCTTTGCCAACCCGCAGGAGGGCGACTTTGCCCTCGCCCCCGGCTCCCCCGGCAAAGGGGCCGCCAGCGATGGCGGCGACATCGGCTACCGCAAAAGAGAGTAATTGAAGTTGCGCAGGCAGAGCCCATACTCTCGCCTGCACCATGCCCCAAAACCACGCCGAGCCCTCCTCCACGGAAGCCGTCCTCGCCCAGCTCGCGGCTACGTTGGACTCTGGCTCGGCCACGCCCCTCTACCAGCAAGTAGCCAGCACGCTGGAGGCCGCCATTGCCGAAGGCCGCCTCCACCCCGGAGAGCGGCTCCCCTCGGAACGGCGGTTGATGGAGCTGCTCCACCTCAGCCGCAGCACCATCCGCATCGCCCTGGGGGAGCTGATCGGCAGAGGCTTCATCTCCGCCACCCATGGTCGGGGGAATTTTGTGCAGGAGCCGCCCCAGCGGCGCGAGCTGCGCTTCCTTGCCATCGAGCAAATCGGCACCTCCGGGCAGATCGCTCCGAGCCACTACGAGCTTGTCCATGCCGCCGAGCAGGAGGCGCGCACCGTCACCCACTACCGGTACACCCGCACCGCCGAAGAGCTTCGCCAGACCTTGCTCCACCCGCCGGAAGATTGCCACGGCATCCTCATCTTCCGCCCTCCGTGGCACTGGGAAGAAGCACTTCTTGCCCTGCGGCCCAAGGAAGTCCCGGTCCCCTTCCTCGTCGTCAACCGCGACTTTTCCGGCACCCGGTTGAGCTTCGTCTCCGCAGACCACTACACCCACAGCCGCGAAGCCACCCGCCAGCTTCTCGCCAAGGGGCACCGCCGTATCGGCATCCTTTCGGGGAACTCCGCATTTGGCTACGTGCGGCAGATGGAGGCAGGCTACCGAGCCGCCCTGGAGGAAGCCGGAGCCCCCCCGCTTGCCGAAGATCGCCTGGAAATCCCCCACTTCGATATCGACACAGCCGTGGAAGCCGCCGCCTCCTTCCTCGCCGCGCGGCAGTTTACCGCGCTCGTCGCCGCCGGGAGCTACCCCACCCACCTGCTCCGGCTTGCAGCGGCCCAGACAGGCCTCCACATCCCGGAGCAGCTCGGTGTCTGCCCCGTCTGCGAGCCGTACATTCGCGAGCAGCTCCCCCCGCACTGGCCCGCCATCACCACGCCGGATCGCGATGTCATCACCCGTAGCCTGCGCGCCCTCGCCGAGCTGGCCCGTGGCCACGCCAGCGCCCCGCTCCAGGAGCTACTGCCCCCCGATTTTTACCACCCACCATGTCCCACCCCTACCAATACCTGATTCGCAACGCCCGCATTGTCGACGGCACCGGCCTCCCCTGGTACCGGGGGGATGTTGGCATCCTGGGGGGGCGCATCGCCGCCATCGGCCAGCTCTCCACCCAGAGCGCCGAGACGGTTATCGACGCCGAAGACCGCTACCTCACCCCCGGGTTTGTCGACGCCCACGTCCACACCGACTTACAGCTCCTCGCCGAGCCGGACCACCCGGCCTCCGTCTACCAAGGCGTCACATCCCACATCATCGGCCAGGACGGCATCTCCTACGCCCCCGCCTCGGCAGCCAACCAGGCCGGGCTGCGGCATTACTTTGCGGGTATCAATGGCGACCCGGAGCTTTCCGCCAAGTGGGAGTCGGTCGCCGAGTACCTCGCTTGTTTTGATGGCACCACCGCCATCAACGTCGGCTACCTCCTCCCGCAGGGGACGATCCGCCGCGAAATCATGGGGCTTGAGCCCCGCCCCCCCCGGCCCGAGGAAATCCGCCAAATGCAGGCACTCGCCGCGCAAGGGATGCGCGAAGGCGCTGTCGGCCTTTCCACGGGGATGGATTACCTCCCCTGCTTTTACTCCAGCACCGAGGAGTTGATCGCCCTTTGCAAGCCGGTTGCCGAGCTGGGGGGAGTCTACGTCACCCACGTGCGCCCCTTTGCGGGGGGCATGGCACATTCCGTGCGCGAAGTCGCGCAGATCGGCGTGGGCGCGGGCATCCCTGTCCATGTTTCGCACTACAATGGCCCCGCAGAGCTGCTCTCGGAGCTGGTAGACCACCACCGCGCCAATGGGGTAGACGTCACCTTCGACACCTACCCCTACCTCGCCGGGTGCAGCATTTTGAGCATGGTTGCCCTCCCCCGCTGGGCCGAAGAAGGAGGCCCCGAAGCCACCCTCGCCCGGCTGGCCGACCCCGCCGTCCGCACCCGACTTGAGGCCCACTTTGCCAACCCGACTTACCCGATGGAGACCTTGCAGATCGCCTCTGCAGACTCTCCGCAAGACCGCGAGCTGGAGGGCCTGCGCATCCCCGAAGCCGCCGCTCTGCGGGGCGAGCCGGTCGGCGCGTTTGTGTGCGACCTTCTCCTGCGCACCCGCCTGCGGGTGGCCTGCGTCGTCCACCACACCACGCGCAACGAGGCCGACCTTCTCGCCCTCATGCGCCACCCGGCCCACATGGGCGGCTCTGATGGCATCTACACCGGCAGCCGCCCCCACCCGCGCGGCTATGGCGCGTTTGCCCGCTATCTGGAGCTGGTGCATACCCGGCGCGTCCTCCCCATTGAAGAGATGGTGCGGCACCTCGCCTGGCACCCGGCGCGGCGCTTCAGCCTCCAGGGGCGCGGGCAGATCGCTCCCGGCTGGTTTGCCGACCTTGCGCTCTTCGATATCGCTACCGTCCGCTCGCCCGCCGCCTATGGCGCGCCCGCCCGCTTTGCGCGCGGTATGGAGTGGGTTTTTGTAAACGGCGAGCCCGTTCTCGCCAATGGCCAGCCCACCGGCAAGCGCCCCGGCGTCGCCGCGCGCGGCCCTGCATGTCTGGGGAAATGACGGTTGCACCCACCCGCTTTCCGGCGTACCTCAAAGCTGCAAATACCCCCCGATGAGAATCCTCCGCATCCAGTTCGAAAACCTGAACTCGCTGCATGCCGGGGATATCAACCTTGAAGATGGCCCGCTCGCCCGTGCCGGGCTCTTTGCCATTACCGGACCCACCGGCTCGGGAAAGTCGACCCTGCTCGACGCCATCACCCTCGCCCTCTACGGCAAGGCCGCGCGGTACGACTCCGCACCCAACCCCGAGGCGATGATGAGCCGCCACACCGGGCATTGCCGCGCCGAAGTCACCTTCGAAGTCAACGGAGCCGCCTACCGCGCCGAGTGGCAGCTTCGCCGTGCCCGGGGCAAGGCCGACGGCAACCTCCAACCGCCCGCCCGCCGCATTTACGACGCACGCGGCGCCGTCCTCGCCGAAAAGCAGACCGAGGCCGACGCCTTGGTCGAAAAGCTCACCGGGCTTGATTACCCGCGCTTCCTGCGCTCTGTCCTCCTCGCGCAGGGGCAGTTTGCGCAGTTCCTCAAAACTTCCGAGAACCAGCGCGCCGAGTTGTTGGAGAGCCTGACGGGGACCGTCATCTACTCCGAGCTGGGTGCGCTTGCCTATCGCGAGGCCTCCACCCGCGAAGCCGCGCTTGATGAGCGCGAAGCCGCCCTCGGCCGCACCCCGCTTCTCACCCCGGAAGCCCGGGCCGAGCGACAGGCAGCCATCGCCTCGCTGGAGCAAACGCTCACCACGCTGGCCACCCGGCGCAAAGCCCTCGCCACCGAGATCGCCCGGGGCCGCCAGCGCGCTACCCTTTGCGAGCGCATTGGTAAGCTGGAGGCCGCACGCGCCGCCCTCGCGCAGGAAAGCACCACCCTTGCCCCCACCCTTGCTTTGCTGGAGCGCCATGCCCAAGCCGAGCCCCACCGCGCCGCCCTACAAACTTTGGATGCGCTCCTCTCCCGCGCCACGCAGGAAGAGCGCGCCGCCACCGAGGCAGACGCCAAAGCCGGGCAGGCCCTTTCCACCCTCGCCAACGGAGCGGAAGCCGCACGCCTCCTCGGCCAGCGCCTTGTAGCCGATGCGGAAGCCACCCTCGCCACCGCCCTGCAAACCGGCCAGGAAGCGGAAGAAACCCTCGCCCGCCTGCGCCGAAGCCGCAGCGAGCACGAGGCCGATGCCGCGTTGGAAACCACCCTCTCCCCCCTTGCCGATGCGCTGGCGCGCCTAGCCACCCTCCGCAAAGAAGCCACGCAAGCCGCCACCGCTCTCCACGAGCACGAAGGCACCCTCACCAAAGCCACCGATACCGCACGCACCACCCACGAGGCCCACGAACGCGCCACCCACGCAGAAGCCGAAGCCACGCAAGCCGCCGCAAACGCGCTCAAAACCTTGCATGGGCTTTTGCAGAACCGGAGCCTCGAAGCCCTCACTGCCCACGCCACCAAGTTGGAGGGCAAGCAAGCCGCCCTCCTTCGGTTGCGTGCCCTCATGGAGAAGATGGATGCCGCGGCAGAAGAAGGCGTCAACATCGCCAACGAAGAACAACAGCTCACCAACGACCTCGAAGAGATCCGCCTGCAAAAGGCCGCCACCAAAGAAGAAGAAGCCGCCCAAGCCCGCCTCTTGGAGCTTGCGCGCGACCACCTTGCCCGGCTGGAAAAAGCCGCCACCTTCGAAGACCACCGCGCCACCCTTGCCCCCGGCGAGCCCTGCCCGCTTTGTGGAGCCAACGAGCACCCCCTCATCCGCCCCGGGGCCAATCTTTCGCATGAGATCGACGACGCCCGGCGCAACATCACCACCGCCCGCTCCGCCCATGAGACGGCCCGGCGCGAGGCCGAGCTGGCCAACAGCCACCTCGTCCGCACCGAAGAGCGCCTGCGCCTCATCCACAAACGGCGTGCCGAGCTGCGGCACGACCAGAACGCCAACCACGACACCTTTACCCAGCTCGGCCAGACTCACCGCATCTACACCGCCGAGCAGCTTGCCGAAGCCGAGAGCACACTCCAGCAGACCCTCGCCGCACATAAGGAAAAGGTGAAGGCCGCCCTTACCGCGCAAGAGCTAGCCAATACCGCCGAAAAAGCCGCGCTCCAAGCCCAAGCCGAAGCCCGCCGCCTTGGCGAGCAGGCGCAAACCGCGCGCACCGCCGCGCAAAGCGCGACCGAAGCCCTCACCACCCGGCGCGAAGCCGCTGCCAACACCGCCAACCAAGCCATACAAGCCGCCACCACGCTAGAGACTGCGCTGGCTCCCTATGGCCTTACCCCGCCTACAGCGGGTGCAGAAAACGCCCTGCGCGAAACACTCGAAACGCGCTTCCGCCACTACCGCAATTTGCAGGAGCAAGAGGCAAAGCAAACCCTCGCCTGCCAAAAAGCACAAGCAGGCATCGCCACCGCCCGGCAAGGGTGCGAGCAAACCGCCCAGCAAGCGCGGCGGCTGGAGATCCCCCTCCCTGCCGGCACGCCGCCCCCCTCCGGCCTCGCACCGAAATGGGCCACCGCACCCGAAGCCGAAGCCGTGCTGGGCACGTTGCTTACCGAAGTGGAACGCACCCGCACCACCGCCACCCATCAACAAAAACAGGCGTGCGATACCCGGGCCGCCGCCACCCGGCAGCAGCACGAGGTTGAGAATGCCCTCGGCGGCTCCCCCTTTGCCACCGTAGCCGCCGTGCGCGAAGCCCTCCTACCCATCGAAGAACAACGACGGCTGGAGCAAACGCGTGAGGCCCACCAACGCCGCGTGGCCGAAAACGCCACCCTCCTGCACCAAACCGGGGAAGAATTGCAGACGCTGGAAGACGCCCCCTCCGAGTCCGCCCTGGCCTCCCTGCAACAGGAAGACTCTGAGCTGGAAAAGACCACTCTCACCACCGCCGAAGAACGCGCCACCTTGCGCGCCTCGCTGGAGGAGGATGACCGCGCCCGCTCCGCACAGGATGCCGAGGCCCGCGCCATCCGCACCGCGCGGGAGCAGCTCGCCACCTGGCTGGAGCTTCGCGATCTCATCGGCTCGGCCGACGGGCGCAAATTCAGCCGCTTTGCCCAAGGACTTTCGCTTGACCTGCTGGTACGCCATGCCAACACCCACCTCGCCCGGCTTAGCGAACGCTACGAACTGCGCCGCCCGCCCGGGGCCGAGCTGGCCTTGGAAATGATAGACCACCACCAGGCCCTCGCCACCCGGCCCACGGCCAGCCTCTCGGGGGGCGAGACCTTCCTCGTCTCCCTCGCGCTCGCGCTGGGCCTCTCCGACCTCGCCGGGCGCAACACCCGGGTCGATTCGCTCTTTATCGACGAAGGCTTCGGCACGCTCGATGCGGACCTTCTTGATACCGCGCTCGCCGCGCTGGAGACCTTGCAAACGCGGCACAAAACCATCGGCATCATCTCCCATGTCGAGCTGCTCAAAGAGCGGGTGAGCGCGCAGATCCGCGTGGAAAAAGGGCCGGGAGGGATCAGCACACTCCGGTTGCCGGAATAGCCGAAGCCCGCTACGCTGGGGGAATGATTGAGGATCGCATCCAGAAGATTGAAGCCCGCATCAACCGCTCCGAGAGCATCTCGCCCCAAACCCGGGCCGAGCTGGTCGAGCTGCTAGCCGCTTTGCGCAACGAAGTCTCCGCGCTCCCCACCGACCGTACCGACGCCGCCCAAAGCGCCGCCCACTTTGCGGAAGCCTCCGCCCACGAAGCCACCCGCACCGAGCGCAACCCCGCCCTGCTGCGCGCCGCGCTAGAGGGCCTCACCGGCTCGGTGGAAGCCTTCGAAGTCTCCCACCCCCAGCTCGCCGCCACGCTCAACCGCATGGCGGTGATCCTCTCGAACATGGGGATTTAGTCAGCGCGCCGCGCGCAGAGCCATCGGCTTCCCCCCATCAGCAGCACACTGCCAAATAGCGCCAGAGAAAGCGTGCCGGCTTCGGGGATCGGCGCCACTGCGGCACCATTCGTATAGGCGATGTACTCCCAGTGGGCGATCCCGCCAACCGTGCCACCCGGATCGCCGAAGTAGATGTGATTGGTCGCAGTAGAGAGTGTTGCCCCGGAGTAGTCGCTGATCAAAGGGGTTGTGTTGCCATTCGCGTAGAGGCTTGCATGGCCTTCCGGGCTAAGCGTAATCCGGTAACGTTGAAACTCCCCCGTCGTATCGTGCGCCACCGAAGCCGAGCCGTAGAGGATGCTTACGGTGCTGAAATGAAAGATGTAGCCACGGGTTCCCGTGGAGAAGTAGATCGAAGTCGCTGCGGCAGCTTCGGAAGCGATACTCTCCACCTTCAGGCTAAACTCAATCGTGCTGCCCGTCGTGGTCGATCCATCCCAGTTCCCTGTGCTGTTCTGAATGCGAAAGAGTCGATCTCCTGCGAGCGGGGTATTAAATACAAGGGCACCTGAAATGAGGGTGGAACCTGTCGAGCCGCCCGCACTTCCGACCCGGGTCCAGACGGGCGTCGCGGCACTGGGCAGCAACCCGCTGCTTGCCTGATAGTCGACCGTAAAGTCGACATCATCGGAGATAATCAACCCATGGGAAGGGCTGCTGAATGCAAAGAGTGCTCCCGCAATGACGGAAAGCGTGCTAAGAATGGGGGTGTTTTTCATACGATGGTGGAGGCGGTAGTTTGAAGAAGCTCGCAGGAAGAAACCTGCGAAGCTCGGATGAGATAGATGGAATTGTCGGAGCCAGAGAGCTCGCAGAGCTGGCAACGCCCGGGCGACTTGGCAAGAGTGGAGAGATCGGCGTGGGGAAACTTCTTTTGAAGGGCGCTCCAAACCTCGTGGTTCCAGCTTCCGGCATTCTCCATCCACTCTGAGACACAGATGAGGACCTCTTCCGGCCCGTTCTGCGAAACGCCGAAATTCCCCAATGGTGCTCCGCGTTCAGGGACAACGACCTGCTCGGTTTCCTTCCGCAGACAGAGGCGCATGGGATCAACCTCCGCCATCAGTAACGGCGCACGGTGCCGGACAATATGGTCATTATCGAACCCGCTTCTTGTGTAGACCAAAAAGAGCTGCTCCCCCATACGCGCCCAGTGTTGTTGCGTATTGTAGCTACCAAGGGGGCGGCCATTGCAGAAATGCCACGGGACAACCTTCGGGTAATGCAGGCCATCACGGGAGACGGCAACATAAGCCCCGAAGTCGTTTCTGAGCGTTAACCAGAACTGCCCGCCAAACTCGATTAATGAAGGCTCTACAAACCCACGGGCAAATGGCAAAGAGAGTTTCGGCCCCTCTTCCAGCATCATTAGCTCATCATCGCGAAGGCGGCACCGAAAGACGGAGACATAATGGCTAGCCGCCGTATCACTCTTCCATGTTACCGGAACGAGGAGATCACCATCCGGAAGCTCTACCCACTGGATGCAACCCGCACTACAGACTTTGCGATTGGGGATCTCCAACATACGCGGCTGGCTCCAGCAGAGGCATTCCGCGTCGTAGAAGGCGTAGGCAACTTCATGGCGTAAGGGGTGGTTTACACGCAGGTGATCTCGATACTCCACCGTGCAGCCCATCCCCAAAAGACGCTGATTGACCGGGAGCCACTGTGGGGTGAAATCGGCAATAGCGACTTCGATCCCCCCCTCGCGCGGCCAGCACCCGAGGTTCGGAAGAGGGGCGGGAGCGCTCCAGCTATCGCCTTCGTCATCGCTAGTCATGCCGTAGAGACCGGAGAAGATGTCGGAGACATGGTCCTCCGAGGAAATGAGCGAATACTGCATGGTAAGCACCAACCGCGCGGGCGCTCCTTCCCGCGGCATCCGCGCACACCGGGCATGGACCCAACAACGGCGGCGGTCGTAACCTGAGGTGATCGTCTGAGATTGCAGGCGGATCATGGGCGCGACTCCTGAAGTTGCAGCAAGGCTTTCGCAACCACGCTGCGGGCTAGCATCAGCGCTTGGGGGTCGAGGCTATACTCCTTGGCGCTCGGAGTAAGAGCTTCGGCCTGCCGAAGCGCAGCTTCGCCAGCGGAGCGGACTGGGCTGCCCTCCGGGGCATTGCCAACGGCTTCGCGAAGCATCTCGAGCAGCTCCCAGTCTTCAATGCCGTCGCGAATCAACTCAAAGCGGATGGAGGAGATCGGCATCTCATTCTCCCCCGGGTAGAGGAAGCAGCCTTCACCATTGCGCCCTTTTGATGCGGGGTTCCAAGCCGCTTTCGGCCAACGGATGTCGCCTTCACTATTCCCACGGAAGCCATTCATCAACCAGTGCAGGAAGCCTTGGTAGCCCATGCGCGAGGCAAGCCAGAAAGTGGCGCGGCCATCGACGCCGGGGTAATCGACCAACGACGCATTTGGGAAGGGGTGAAAGGGATGGGCATAGATGTAGAACCAACGCTCTTCCCCTACTTCGCTGCGGGCTTGAAGCTCCGGAGTCTCGGAGCCGAGGAGCGGCACCCAGGCATCGACGCTGCCAAGGAGCGCCTCCAACGGCGAATAAGTGGTGGTGGTAATCGTCTTTGCTTCGGGTACTTCCTCTTTGGCGAGCTTGAATACATGCTTCATCAACGGGTATTGGCTGCGGTCGTGCTGCTCGTCGAAGCCAAAGATGTAGAGCTGTGTGGGAGAGCTTTCACCTGCCGCTTTGCGGAAGTCGTCCCGCGCGGTGCGAATGTAGTGGCGTAGCTTCTGCTCCGTCTCCGCATCTGGCCACTCGAAGGTGCGGCTGGTGCGGTCCTGCTTGAGAAGCTGGCTTACATTGAGCAGATTGACGGCGTTCATCCCCTGCTCCAACGCTGCTTTGAGCCCCTCACGGTTTGGGCTGAGCCCGGTAACAAAGGGGTCTGTGCTATTCCAACGTTTGCGGAAGATAAAGCGGTTCCAGTTGGCGATGACTTCGGGCTTCTCCCGCTCCCAGTTGTAGAAGAGTTTGAGCTGGTTGGGAGAAAATCGCCCGACGACTTTGAAGCGCCCCGGCCGAGGAAGCGTCAGATCCCACAATGTGACTTCGAGCGGAAGTTCCTCAAGCAATTTGCCATCCTCGGTGATGCGGATAATGCCTTCATAGACACCGGCCGGTGCATCCGCCTCGGCAGCGAGGTTAATCCAGAAAGAATGCAGCCCCCCTTTGCTGATCCCGGAAACCTCGGCTGAAGGTTGAAGGATGTCAGGCCATTTTCCCTGCCGCACGGTATGATACTGAGGCTGGCTGGTGGTGACCTGATCGACCCGGAGGACCTCCACGCCGCCACTCCACTTTTTGCCGCTCTCCTTATGTTTGAGTTCGCCAATCTCGATACCGATTTTTCCAAGCGCACGCTCTTGGGCGATGAGAGTGAGCTGGGTAGCCTCCTCTTCGTTTCGAGCAAGCTCAATCCGGGCCTGTCGGGCAATAGGGCCGGTGTAAGGAATTTCATCGCTGATCTTCCACATCGGCGAGCTGATGCCGATGCCGTAGGGGCGTGCGGCACCGTAGTGCTCCGCCATCTCCCGAGCGATTCGGGCAGGGGTTTCCTCTTCCACCCAGGCGCTCCAACGGGAGCAATAGTTCTCCAGCCGCTCGTGAAGGGCTCTCCATGCATCGTAGTACGGAGAGTCGGGGGTAACCTGAAAGCCCTGCGATCCCTTGAGCATTTCGGCCCAGACCACTTGCTGCTCCAGCGCGGGGGTGATCTCAAGCTTCTGCTCTACCGCACCCTTGAGCACGATTTCGCGGCCACGCATCGCTTCGAGGGCGATCGCATCGCGCTCGGCTTGAAGGGTAGCGTTGGTCAATTTGCCACGAACGGCGTGAAAGACCTCCAACCGCTTAATGAAGTAGGAGAACGCCTCCGCTTGCGTAGCATAATCGCGAGGCCGAAGTTCGTTGAGCGTGCGTTTAAGGGTTCCCTTTGCAAACCGCACATTACGGAAGAAGACTTCGCCGGGGGCTCCGCTTTTCCCAAGGGAGATCTGGATTTCCCGGGCCTGAGGCGGTGAGACAAAGCTGTAGCTCACGGTTTGCCAGTCGAAGCTGCCATCCATCTTCTCAAAGAATAGAACGGTCGGAGTGGGGTGGGTACCGTCAAACCAGCGTATCGTCGGGCCGCCTCCCATGCCGAAGCCGACATAGATGCTCTCCTGCTTCAAGTCGTAGGCGAGGCTGTAGGCAGTGTTGGGCTCGACGGGGATTCGGCGGCTATGGAGAGCGAGAACACTACCGCCCGCTTGCATCCGGATCGTGGGTTGCCCCTCTCCGGTTACGTTTGGCAGCAGTTCGATTAATGCCGAACCCTCCGGGTGGCGCTGCCAGTTGCTAGTCGCCGCTTCTCCATGGGCAAGCAGGTTTCCTTGATCCATCGCGGAGATGGTTAGCGTTTCTGAAAACATAATCGGGGCGCTAATCAACAGGGCGAAAAAGGGCAGACAGGCAGAGACCGGGAAACTGAGAAGAGATGTCACGTAGGAATAAGGGTTAAAGCGACTGAAGCTGGAACTCGCCATCGAGCACTTGCTGGACTCCCAGCTCTCGCAGGCGCTCTTGGCTGGAGGGCTCGAGGTGGCCATCGAGAAAGAGTAAGTTTGCTCTGCCTTGGTGGCGCAGGTGAATCCCGCCTGCGGTAGCGGACGGAAGCCCCGCCCCTCCCGGAAATGCTCGAATGCTAGGGGCTTTGGCAGCAGTAGCGCTGTCGACCAGAAAGAGAGCAGAGGCGGGCGTGCGGTGATTACGAACGGGGAGAATATAGGCATTGCCCGTGAGGCCATTCTCATCGGTGAACTGCCCGATCCGTGAGCCCTCCGCTCCCATAAAGACGCCGTAGTGCCGACCGCTTACGCTCCCATTTTCTGCGGCATAGGGGATACTCGGGCAGCTCATGTCCCGGAGTTGCTCGCGGGTGACGTACCCTTTGACCACCAACATGGTATTCCACATCATGCCGACCTCGCCCCGATACCAGAACCCTGCTGTATTCCCCTGCTCTGCCACCGCATTGCGGAGCACCATCCCCACGGAACGGAGGTTCTGCTGGCATTTTACAACTTCCGCGCGCTTCCTGAGTTGCAGTGAGACGGGCGCGATAACCACCGCGAGGACGGCAATGATCCCGATGGCAATCAGCAGTTCCAAAACGCTGAAGCCCTTATGGGCAACACACCGCCAGGGGTAGCCATCTTCTGCAAAGCTGGGAATGGAGGGGGGAAGCTTCACAGCAACAAAACTCCCACATCTAAAAGAGGCTGGAAAAAGAGAATTTATGGTATCAAATAGATACCATAAGCCGCATCTCGGGCACCCCTGGTAAGCCGGAGGATTCCGCCTTGCCATCAATCACCCCTTGCGGCATTGCTCCCTTTTGACATGACGCATGATTCCCCTTTTCAATCACGCGGCGCTCAGATTGCAGCTCGTCTGCGTGATGAACTCAAAAAGGGCCATTGGCAACAACGTCTCCCCTCGGAACGGGATCTTGCCCTTCGAATGGGAGTGGCACGGAGAACGATTCGAGCGGCGCTCAAAGAGTTGGAGGCGGAAGGGTGGTTTCGTAAACGAGGCCGTGAAGGGACACTCATAGCGCCTCAGAGACGGCCGCGCAAACAGGGGGCACAGCGCTCGGTCGGGTTCCTCTTTCACAACCGCAACCCGCAAGTGAAGCTCGAACGACATCCCCTGGTAACCCAGGTGCGCGACCATCTAGAGCATCTCAATATCCGGCTGGAGATCTATCGGGTAAACTATCTCAAGGATGACCGCATTTCCGCTTCGTTTAGCGCGCTGATGAAAAGGGCGCGGCACGATCTCTGGCTGCTCTCGGCACATCCTCCGGCGATCGAGCGGTGGTTTCATGAAAAGCAAATCCCTGCGGTAGTTTACGGCATGGGGAATGAAGGGACGCCTCTACCGACCTTCTCCATCGACTTCGAAGCGATCGGCAGGCATGCGGCAGGGGAATTCCTCCGCCGTGGCTATCGCGACGTGGTGCTGCTACTCCCTCGCCCGACCACGCCCGAAGATATTGGCACGCAGACCGGGTTTGAATCGGTGATCACCACTCAACCCCGCGAGGGCGTGCGTTATCGGGTGGTCTGGCACGACGAGGAGCGCGAGGGAATGACCCGGGTGGTGGATCGGCTGATACGTCTCGCGCGTGGCGAACCGATGGCTTGGCTGATCAGTCGCCCGGAGTTCTATCTTTTTATCCACACCTATCTGCTCCATTGCGGCATCCGCATCCCGCAGCAAGTGGGCTTGATCTGCCGAAGCATGACGCCATACCTTCCCGCGCTCTTCCCGGAACCGGCCCGTTATGTCACCAACTCCCACCAGCTCGGCTACAGCTTTGCACGGTATGTACTCCGCACGCTCGAAGGGCATTCTCCAGGCAGCCTGCGGGCGATGGTGGAGTTCACCCCCGGGGGGACTCTTCTTTAGAAATACCCACCATCCTATGAGCTCGCGCTCGTATACCGGGTGAGCGCCAGTTTCCAAAACATGCGGCTGCCGACCAGTACGATCACCGCAGCGGCCAGAAGCTGGAGCATCGGGCCCAGAGGCGAACCATCAAACGTCCCCATCAACACACGGGCGGGGACGTTGGCGACCAGAATGATCGGTATCACCCACGTAAAAAAGAGGCGGAAGCCGCCCCGGTAGATCACATCCGGGTAGCGCGCGAGGGTGAAGAGGCTGAAGTACCCACTCATCAACCCCCGCGAGCGGACAATCCAAAACGAGGCGGTGGCGAGGAAGAACATGATCGCGTAGTGCACCGCGATGCCAAACCCAAGCGCCACCCCGTAGAGCAGCACTTGCCCCACCCCGGGGGTGATGCCCAGCTTGCCCAAGCAAAAGATCACCAGCGCCACGCTCACCATGGCGTTGATGATGCTATCCAACCCAAACTGCCGGGTGGAGACGGCAAACTGCGAATCCATCGGTAGCAGCAGGGTAAAATCCATCCGCCCGGTGCGCACCAATTCGGGGATGCCCGCCACGTTGACGAAGAAGAACCCCTGGTAGAGCTGCCCGATCAATTGGTGCGTGGCCACGAGTAGGACGACTTGCCACTTCGTCCAATCTCCAATCGCCCCGATATGGGCAAAAAGCACCTCCAGAAAGACGATCTGCCCGGCAAACCAACAAAGCTCCACCAGAATCCAGAGCAGGAAGTTGGCCTTGAAGTTCATCTCCCGGATCAGGGAGTTACGGAACATGATTCCGTAAATCTCAAGGTACCGCCTCACTGCTGCCGGATCGGGGAGGTGGTCTTGATGGTGGTGGTAATCGTCTTATCGCGGAAGCGAAGGGTGACAACGCCATCGCGGACAGAAACAACCTGCACGCTCACCGTACTCCCACCTCCCACCGGGTAGGGAATGAGATCTCCCTCGCCGTAGGCTTTACCATTGATGAGCGCCAACGGCAACGCGCCGATGGAGATGCTGGTCACAATAAAGTTCTCCGGCTTCATGAACGCCGTGGAAGGCCCGGCAGGTGCGACGGGCTTGGGGTTTTCGGTACGCGCCCCCCCTTCGGAAGCCGGGGCAGGCTCGGCCTTGATCCACCCGACCGGCCAGAATGGGTTGCGCCCATCTTTGGGAGCATCAAAGGAAGAGCGGTTGCGGACTTTGAGGTCATCCACACTCTGCGCCTGAAGTAAAGGGGCACTGCCAAGCACTAAGATGAGAATAAGGAGGGGCGTCTTCATTCCAGGCATTCTAAGGTTTGACGATGGTGGTCAGTGTCAGCGTGGCGTTCTGCCGCTCCACATTCGCCGGGTTACTGTTGATCTGAAGGTTGGTGATCTGGAGCAGCCCGTGCTCGTTCTCCAGCCCTGCCAGCGCCGCAGCCAATGGGCCAAACTCCGCCCCTTGGATGGAAACCTCCCATGCGGTTTTTTTGTAGTCGGAGAAGAGCGTATCATCCATCTCATTGGTAGGGCGGATGCTGGCCTTCTCCATCCCGTGGCGGCGGAAGAAATCCGTAAGCCGGCTTGGGAACCACGCGATCGCCGCCCCTTCAGGAATGGCCGTGCGCACGGTTTCCAAAATCTCCTTTGCCCGTTCGGCGTTGGTATCGCTCTCGCGGATGGATTGGGTGGCGCGGATCTGGCTGCGCGCGGTTTTGAGCAGTGGCTCCAATCGGGCAATCTCGACATTGGCCGCACTCTCCTGTTCCGAAAGCGGCCCCAACAACATGCTGAAGTAGACGTACAACCCACCAATGCCAACAATGCACCCGAGCACGATCTTCTGGAGTTTATCCTTATTCATGGCGTTTTAAGGCTTCTGCGAAGCGTCGGCGGTATCGGCCAGTGGCGGCGGGTTGAAACTTAGCCGGATGCGGAAGCGGGCCACATGGAGCGTTTGGCCCTCATGCGTCACCGTATCGCCGGTTTCCTCCAATGAGTTGGCATCAAAATTGACGGTCAGCCCTGGGTAGCGGCCCTCCAGTCCATCACGAAGCCGGGTACGAAACGCATCGGCGGCGGCGCGTGCATTATTCCCGGCAGCCAACCCGGAGATGCGGACATCCACCGCCGGTTTGTCCACACTGCCCGGGGGCGCATAGTCCCCTGCCAAGGAACGCACCTGCACCGTGGGCGGCACCAGCGCCGCCACCTGCTCCAGAAGCGGAGCCCAGTAGAAGCGGCCCTCCACGCCGGTGGTGATGGCTGCGTTACGCTTGCGTTCGCGCTCCAGCTCCACGGCATCACTCTTGGCCTTCTTCTGCTTTGGCTCCAGATCACGCCACTCGCCTTGCATGCGCGCCATCTCCTGATTCAAGGAAGAGACCGTATTCGAGCGGCTTAAATAATACCCTACCATGATCAGGGCCACCACCGCTGCGGCGAGGCCGACGAGCTTGCGCGGGTCCCTCGCACGCTGCTTCTCCTGCTGGCGGATTTCGTGAAAGAAATTCAAATGAAGCGCCATAAATTTTACTCTCCCTTCAAAATCTCCGCCGCCACACCACAAGCAGAGGCCAGCACGGGCCGCTCGCTTTCAAACGCCTCGCGGCGCGCGCCAGAGAGCGAAATCTCGCATTTTGCGAAGGGGTCCCAAGCTTCACAAGGGAGCTGCAACTCTTCGGTAAGGAGTTTGAGGATCACCCCCGCTTTGATCACCCCGCCGGAGAAAAACACCCGGGGGATCGACTCTTCCCGCCGCGCTTCCACAAAGCCGATCGAAGAGCTGATGGAGCGCACCAGCTCGGTGAGCGAAAGGCGCGCATTCTCCACCGTAAGCACCTCTTCCTCTGCAAGCAGCCGCGCCACCTCTTCGTAGCCGGAAGCTCCGTGGCAGATCAGCTCTTCCACAAAGGCGCGCCCGCCAAAATCGAGCACGCGCACGAGCACCAGCTCCCGCTTCACACCGACGATGACCGTCGAGGAAGAGTGCCCGATATTTACCAGTACAAAGGGCTGCGAATTAAACGTCTCCGGGTTGGCAAACTCAAAGGCGTTAAAAATGGCCACCGGGCTAAGTTGCAACCGCGTGGAGGGGATGCGGCTCTTCTGCAACGCTTCGTGGATGCGCAACACCTCCGTGCGGGGCACGCCCCCCACCACGTATGGCACCGCCTCCTGAGCCGCCGCCCCCGCCGCAGGCAGGGGGAGGATGGCATCGCAATCCATCACGAAGTCTTTGCACTCCATATTGACCAATGACGGGCCATTGAAATGGAGCGCATTGCGCAGCGTCTCCGGCGGCATCGGCGGCTGCTCGATGATCCGCACAAACGCCTCCGGGTGCGAGGCGACCACGCCACACGCCTTTGCCGAGCCACCCAGCTCCTGAAGCAGCGCTTTGAGGTGGGCTTGAAAGGCTTCATCCCCCTCGGGCTCGCCCTCCAGCTCGCGCACGGCAAAGTGCGTCAGCGCGAAGCGCCCGCCCACCCGGCGCGAAAGGAGCACCGCCTTCATGGAGTGGCGGCCGATGTCGATACCGATGGCTGAAGAGGGAGGCTTGGCCATGAATAAAACCGAAAAAATGGAGTGGAAAGGGGAAAAAGCAGGCTACGCCACCCGGCGCGGCAGTGGCGAGGAGTCTAGGAAGTGCCCTTCGGTGGCGCAAAGGCTTTTTTTGTAAAAGACCCGGGCGTGCCCCTCCCCCGCCTCCTCGCGATACGTCTTGGCCTCCCCCTCCAGCCAGACAGAGAGCCCCCAGAGCACCGCCGTGGCAACGACGAGAAAAATCAGCAGCAGGAGCCGCAACCAAAGCGCCCGGCTTTGGCCGGGGCCGCGCTCCTTGTAGCGGAGGCGCTCTCGTTCAAGCGAGGCCATCACCCGGTCAAAGTCGGGCTCGGGGGTATTATCCGGGGTTGCAGTCATTTTTTTAGGGGGGAGGTGTGGTAAAAATGCAAATTTGTTGCGGACGGCTGGAAGGGAAACGGTTAGACAATGGCCGCCGTTCGTACCACGGCCCTCCGGGTTCCGCACTTCTCTGCCTTAAAAGTATCCTCAAAGATATGACTGATTCCGAAAAACCACCCGCCGCACCCGCCGCCAACACTGCCGCGCTCCGCGCCTATGCGGTGCCGTTTGCCGTCTTTATGGCGCTTCTGGCTCTCGTATCGCTGGTTCAAAAGACCGGTAAGGAGGGGTTGTTCTTCACCGAACCGAAGTACTGGATCTTCCCGCTGCAAACCCTCATTTGCGGCGTATTGGTTGTCTGGTACTGGCGCTGGTATCGCATGGAACGGCCCCGGCAATGGTTCTTCACCATTGGCATAGCAGTTCTCGTTCTCGTTCTTTGGATTTCGCCACAAATGTTTTTTGGCGCCGCCCCCCGGCTGGAGGGGTTTAACCCCGAGGTCTTCCCGCCCGATTCTCCGCTCTATTGGAGCAGCCTTGCCTTGCGCTTTCTGCGGCTGGTGATCGTGGTGCCGCTGGTGGAGGAAATCTTCTGGCGCGGCTTCCTGCTCCGCTACCTGATCCGCGAGGATTTTGAGAAAGTCCCTTTTGGAAGTGCAAACCTCTTTTCCTTCTCCGCCGTCACCCTTTGCTTTGGCCTTGCCCACTGGGGGCCAGACTTCGTGCCCGCACTTGTCACCGGCGCTCTCTACAACTGGCTGGCCATCCGCACCAAGAGCCTGAGCGCCTGCGTCATCGCCCACGCCATCACCAACCTCCTGCTCGGCGTCTACATCATGGCCACGCGGCAGTGGGGTTTCTGGTGACACCGGGGCCCGGCGCGGGTATATTTCCTTTCGCGATGCAACACGGTTTTTTCCAAAAGCTCCTGCTGGCCATAGTGGCGGGGGCAATGGCAGCAGGGCTCATTGAGTTCTACAAAACGTTTGTCTCCGGGTCGATGGAGGCCGTCAACGGCGGTTACCATACCCCCGGCACTGCCCGTACCCCGGCCCCCACGCCACGCCGGTTTTAATGAAAATCGGCTTCGCCCAGATCAACCCCACGGTGGGAGATTTGAGCGGCAATTTCGAAAAAATCGCCGCCGCCTACCGCACCCTCGTCGCCGAGGGGGCGGAGTTGGTGCTCACCCCCGAGCTGGCGCTTACCGGCTACCCCCCGCGAGATCTGCTCTTCAAATCCCGCTTCGTCCCCCTTGCCCGCGAGGCACTGGGCAAGCTGCACGCGCTCGTGGGCTCCGTGCCGCTCGTAGTGGGGAGTGTCGATCTGCACGAAGGGCCAGGCCGGCCGTTCCGCAACGCCGCCTTTTTGCTGGAAGCCGGGCAGCCGGTACGCGCCGCCTTCAAGTCGCACCTGCCCACTTACGATGTTTTTGATGAAGACCGCTACTTCGAGCCCGCCAGCGCTCCCACCGTGTGGGAGATCGCCGGGCGCAAAATCGGCATCACCATTTGCGAAGATATCTGGACGGAAGACCGCCTCCCCCGCCCTCTTTATCGGACAGACCCGCTCGCCCACCTCGCCCGCGAAGGCGCGGAGCTGGTGCTCAACCTGAGCGCCTCCCCCTACCACAGCGGCAAGCCCGTCCAGCGCGTGGCCATGCTCTCGGCCATCGCCCGGCGGCACGGCCTCCCCATCGCCTACTGCAACGCCGTGGGTGGGAACGACCAGTTGATCTTTGATGGCAGCTCCCTCCTCCTCAATGCCCGGGGCGAGCTGGTCGCACAGCTCCCCGCCTTTGAGGAAGCCACGCTCGTCGCATCCCCCTCCGCGCCCCCTCTTCCCCTCCCGCAAGAGGCAGACCCCGCTGCCGAGATCTGCGCCGCCCTCACCCTCGGCCTGCGCGATTATTTGCGAAAGTGCGGGTTCAAAAAAGTCGTCCTCGGCCTGAGCGGCGGGGTCGATTCCGCCGTCGTCGCCGCGCTTGCCGTCGAAGCCCTGGGGAGCGAAAACGTTCTTGGTGTCGCCATGCCCACGGAGTTCTCCTCCACCGGGAGCATTGATGACGCACTCGCCCTCGCGCAGAACCTCGGCATCCGTTGCCCCGTTCTCCCCATCCAGAAGCCTTTTGAGGCGATGCGCGAGCTGCTCGCCCCCCTCTTCGAAGGGCTCCCCGAAGATACCACCGAAGAGAACCTCCAGCCCCGCCTGCGCGGCATGGTGCTCATGGCGCTCTCCAACAAGTTCGGCTCCCTTTTGCTCACCACGGGTAACAAGAGCGAGCTGGCCGTCGGCTACTGCACCCTCTACGGCGACATGGCGGGAGGGCTCGCGCTCATCAGCGACGTCCCCAAAACCACCGTCTACGCCCTTGCCCGGTATTTAAACCGCGAGCGCGAAGTCATCCCCCGCTCCACCTTGGAGAAGCCGCCCAGCGCCGAGCTGCGCCCCGGCCAGGTAGACCAGGATACCCTCCCTCCCTACGACGTGCTCGACCAGATCCTCCAGCTCTACGTGGAGGAAAACCTCACCGCGCGCGACATCGTCGCCCACGGGCTGGAGGAAGCCACCGTCCGCTGGGTCGCCCGGCGGGTCGATCTTAACGAATACAAGCGCGAGCAGGCCGCCCCGGGCCTGCGCGTCACCAGCCGCGCCTTTGGCGTCGGGCGGCGCATGCCCGTCGCCCAGCGTTTTGTGGATTGAGCACGCACCTCGTCATCGGCGGCGGGGCGGCCGGGTTCTTCGGCGCCATCGCCTGCGCGCGTAGCGCCCCTCCGGGCAGCCGCATCCTCCTGGTTGAAAAAGGGGGGCACTTCCTCTCCAAAGTACGCATCTCCGGCGGCGGGCGCTGTAACGTCACCCACGCTTGCTTTGACCCCCGCGCCCTCTCCACCCGATATCCGCGAGGGGGTCGGGCGTTGATCGGCCCCTTCCACCGCTTCCAGCCGCGCGACACCGTGGCATGGTTTGCCGAGCATGGCGTCGCCCTCAAGACCGAGGCCGATGGGCGCATGTTCCCCACCACCGACGACTCGCAGACCATTATCGATTGCCTCCTCTCCCAAGCCCAAGCCGCCGGGGTGGAGACGCGGCTGCGCTGCGGTGTGGAGGCGCTGGAGCCCAGGCCCCAAGGCGGCTTCACCGCCCGCCTCTCTACGGGCGAAATGCTCGAAGCCACCACCGTCCTCCTCGCCACCGGGGGCCACAAAGGCGGTGCGGGCGATCTCCTCGCCGCCCTCGGCCACGAGGTGGAGCCCCCGGTCCCCTCGCTCTTCACCTTCCACATTGAAGCGCCATGGGTGCGCGCGCTGGCGGGTGTGGCCACCGAGGTGGAGGCCGCCATCCCCGGTACCAAGCTCAAAGAGCGCGGCCCGCTCCTCTTTACCCACTGGGGCGTCAGCGGCCCGGCCATCCTCCGGCTTTCGGCATGGGGGGCGCGCCTTTTACACGAGCGCGGCTACCGCTTCCCCCTCACCCTCGGGTGGCTCCCGGGGGAAACGCGCGAGGCCATTACGGCCCGCCTGCGCGCCCAGCGCGAGGCCCACCCCGGGGCGACCGTGGCCAACACCCCACTGCGCCCGCTCCCCACCCGGCTTTGGGAGGCGCTCGTGGAGCAAGCCGGTATATTGCCTGAAACGCGCTGGGCCATCCTCCCCCGCCCGCAGCAAGAGCAGCTCGCCTCGCTGCTGCACCGGGTGGAGTTGCCCGTCACCGGTAAAAGCACGCACAAGGCCGAGTTTGTCACCTGCGGAGGGGTGCGGCTCGGCGATGTCGATTTCCGCACCATGGAGAGCCGCATCGCCCCCGGGCTCCATTTCGCCGGGGAGGTGTTGGATGTAGACGGCATCACCGGAGGGTTCAATTTCCAAGCCGCGTGGACCACCGGTTGGCTCGCCGGGCACGCCATGGCCGCGCAGTCGTAGACAACCGGGCCTCGGCGCGGTACGATTCTGCTAGTAATCGCCATGAAGCCGCACCCCGTCCTCCCCAACCGCTACACCACCTCCGAGGAGCGGCCCCGCTACGTGAACGACCTTTTTAACGAAAGCGCCGTCCACTACGACCCCGTCGTCGGCTGGGGCTTCTTTGGCACGGGGAACCTCTACCGCCGCATCGCCTTGAAGCGCGGTGGCCTCAAGCCGGGGATGCGCCTCCTCGATGTCGCCTCCGGCACCGGCCTTACCGCCATGGCGGGCCGCGCCGTCCTGGGCGAAGGGGCCGACATCACCTGCGTGGAGCCGAGCGAAGGGATGGCGGCCGTCGCCCGCAAAAAGCTCGACGCCCGCTTCGTGCAAAGCGGCGCGGAAGCCATGCCGCTGGAGAATGAGGGGTACGATTTTCTCACTGTCGGCTACGCCCTGCGCCATTTTGAGGATCTGGAAGCCACCTTCCGAGAGTTCCACCGGGTGCTGCGGCCCGGTGGGCGCGTCGTCCTGCTGGAGGCCACCCGGCCCGAGAGCAAGCTCGGAGCCGCCCTCTTCCGCTTTTACTTCGGGCAGTTGTACCCATTCGTCACCCGGCTCCTTACCGGTAGCGAAAAGGCGGAGGAAATGATGGTCTACTTTTGGGAGACGATGGATGCCTGCGTGCGCCCCCAAGCCGTCTGCACCGCGCTGGAGGCCGCCGGATTTACCCAGGTAGACCGCTATGCCTCCCTCTGCTTTAGCGAGTACCGGGCGGTAAAAGCGTAGCCGCCGCCTCCGCGTAGCAGGCTTCGAGCACGGCAGTCTGCCGCCGTTGGTCAAACCGCTCGGCCACCGCTTGCGCCGCGCCTTGGGCCAGGCGTTGGTAAAGATTTTCCGAGGCGGCCACCTCCAGCAGCGCAGCCCCGAGCGCCTCGGCATCGCCCTCGGCCACGAGCCGGCCGGAGGTACCGTCATCCACCGCTTCGGGGATGCCGCCATGGTGCGTGGCAAACACCGGCAGCCCCGTGGCCATCGCCTCCAGCATGGCGTTGGGCACCCCTTCCTGGTTGCCGTCGGCCCCCGTCTCGCTCGGGTGCAGGAACGCATGCGCCCGGTGCAACTCCTCGCGGAGCGCCTCCTGCGAGAGAAACCCGGTAAACCGCACCGCCACCCCTAGCTCCGCCGCCTGCGCCTGGAGCTCCGGCAGGAGCGGCCCCTCCCCGGCGATCACCAGCTCCGAGCCGGGGTAAGCTTGCGCAAACCGTGCAAAGGCCCGTAGCGTCACCGGGAGGCCCTTCTTGGGGATCAACCGGCACGCCTGAAAAAAGCGCCACCTCCCAGCTTCCGGCACCACCCGCACCACGGGGGCAAACCCATCCAGCGGGATGCCCGTGCGCTGGAGCCGGATCTTCTCCGGCGGGCACCCCAGCTCGCGCACCCGCTCCGCCAGCGACTCCGAGCGCACCAACACCAGCCGCGCGCGCTCCAGCACCTCCCGGGTGGCGGCACGGTAGGCAGGTTTTTCCATATCCACCTGCCCGTCTGCCCCGTGAAAAGAGACCACCACCGGCACCGGCGGCTTGCGCAACAGCGGCAAAAGCTGCACGGCCACCTGCCCGAAGTAGATATGGAGCACACGCCCCCCCACCCGGCCGATCTCTGCCGCGATGCGCCGCACCTCCCCCGGGTAAAGCTGCACCGGGCGCCCCAACCATTGCTTGACGACCAGCCGCCGCAAAAACCGCGTGGCCGGGCGCGGCAAACGCACCACCGGCTCGAAGGGGAAGCGCCCCTCCTCCTCCCGCTTCTGGCAAAGCACCACCGGCTGCCACGTAGAAAGTGCACAGATCTGCCGGTAGATATGGAGCATCTCCGGCTTGAGGAACGTCGCGCAGAACTGGACGGCCACAGGCCGGGAAGCAGGGGGTGTTACCAAATGGGGCGGATCGTAAGCAGCCGGATGCCGTTGGGCTGGGGTTTGGAAAGGTTGTTGGGTTGGAACGGGTCGCGCTCGGCATAGCCGACCAAGTCCCATCCGCTGCCGTACCGGGTCGGCGCGAAGGGGTTGATCATCTGCGCAGGGTCGGGCGCCGTCAAGACGCGCGGCAATGCCCCGCCCACAACGACCACTTCACGCTCCAGCGATTGGGCCGGGAGCGAAAATGCACCGCCCACCAAAAAAAAGACGTACAGAATAGCCTTGTTCATCGTAATTACCTCCGTGGAGCATACGCAAACCATCCCAGCAACGGCCGCCGACCTCCCCCGGAGCGCCGCCGGGTACACCTTGGGCCTCGTCGCCCGGCACTTCAAAACCTTTGCCCAAGGCAACGAAAGTATTGCCCTCGCCGAGGAAGGCGCTAATTTGCAGCCGATGGTTTTGGAACGCGAAGTCAGAGTCCTCAATAAGCTTGGCCTCCACGCCCGCCCCGCGGCGGAGTTCGTGCGGGCGGCGCGTTCCTATAAATGCACGGTGACGATCCTCAAAAACGGCGGCACCTACTCCGGCTCCAGCATCCTTGATGTGTTGAGCGCCAATCTCGATTGCGGCTCCGCCCTCACCCTCCGGGCCGATGGCCCCGACGCCGAGCAGGCGATCGAGCGGCTTGCGGGGCTCATGGTCGAGTTCCTCCGGCAGGAAGAAGGCGAAGGGCACTGAGATTGACCTGCGTCAAAACGCCCACCCGTTTTGGTTTGACGCCGGGGGCCCCTTTGGCAAATCAATGGCGGCACTGTGTTCAGGCCCGCCCTTATCCCCGTAGCGATCGCCGTGCTGGTCGCGGTGTTTTTTAGCACCGGGGCGCAGTGGATGGTCGTGCAGACAATCGGCTGGGCCAACATGGTCGTCACCTACTCTCGCGGAGATGCCACGCTGGGCGAGGCGCTCCGCAAGACGTTTGATGGCGAGCACCCGTGCAACCTCTGCCATAGCGTGCGCGATGCCGATACCGGCAGCAAAACGGGCGATGCAGCCCCCAGCAGCGCCCCGGCGCTATCCATCGCGGGCATACTCCCCCCGGCGGGGGTAAGGCTGCGCGCCCCCGGGTTTATGGTTTACCACTACCCGGTGCTCGTGCAAGAAGCCGCACTACGCCCGGGCCTCCCCCGGCTCCAGCCACCCCGCGTGCGGGTGGGTTGATTCTTCCATCTTTCCCCGTGCCCCCCACCTCGGGTGTGCACCCTTGATTCCTCGCGGCCTGTTTTGGGCCCTTCTGCCGGTATGCCGTCGCGCGTGCCGCAACCTTTCAACTTACTTTTTTTCAGTGAACTACCGCTCCCTTTTCCTCGGCGCGACCCTTGGTTGTGCCACCTCTTTGAATGCCCAGACTCCGCAAGCCCGCTTCGAGCTTGAGGAAGTCGTCGTCCGGGCAGAGCCCGCCCCCTCGCTCACCGTGCCGCCGCTGGCGGAGGTGCGCGCCGAAATCGCCCAGACCCCGGGTGGAGCCGAAGTCATCGACTCCGAAACATACCGCAAAGGCCGCGCGGGCACGCTGGCAGATGCCCTGCAAATGGCCCCCGGCGTCTACGTGCAGCCGCGTTTTGGCGCGGAGGAAGCGCGCCTCTCCATCCGGGGCTCCGGCATCCAGCGCACCTTCCACGGGCGCGGCATCCAGCTTTTGCAGGATGGCGTGCCGATCAACCTCGCTGATGGCGGGTTTGATTTCCAATCCATCGAGCCTCTTGCCGCCCGCTACATCGAAGTCTTCCGTGGGGCGAATGCGCTGGAGTACGGCGCTACCACGCTGGGCGGGGCGATCAACTTCATCTCCCAAACCGGCCACACCGCGCCGCCGCTGGGCTTGCGCTTTTCGGCGGGGAGCTTCGGGACAATCCACGCGCAAGCGGCCTCGGGCCTCGTGCATGGGCCGCTGGATGTCTACCTGAGCCTCTCGCACTTTTCGATGGATGGCTTCCGCGAGCACAGCCAGCAGAACAGCCAGCGCCTCTTCTTCAACCTCGGCTACCGCATCACCCCCGAGCTGGAGACGCGCTTCTACTTCACCTGGCTGCAAACGGACTCCGAACTGCCCGGCAACCTCACCAAAGAGCAGCTCGAGGCCGACCCGCGCCAGCCCGCCCGCAGCCTCACGAAGATGTTCGACGTGGTCGATAGCAACTGGAAGCGGGATTACTCCCTCTTCCGCCTTGCCAACAAAACCACCTGGCAGCGGGATGACCACCGGCTCACCCTAAGCACCTTCTGGACGCAGAAAGACCTCGACCACCCGATCCTCTACGTCATCGACCAGTACAGCAACGATTTCGGCCTGAACCTCCGCTACGACTACACGGGCGACCTCTTCGGGCAGAAGAACCGCTTCACCCTCGGCTTTTTGCCCACCTACGGCGTCATCCAGGACAATCGGTATGCCAATGACCTGGGCAACCGTGGCCTCAAAATCGCGGATAACGAGCAGATCGCCACGAACCTCAACTTCTATGTGGAGGATACCTTCTACTTCCTGCCCAAAGCCGCCGTGGTGCTCGGCACGCAGGTGACTTGGGCGGAACGCCGCAACCGCGACCACTTCCCCGCAACCCTCGCCAACCCGGATAACTCGGATGTGCAGGAGTGGTGGGGCTTCAGCCCCAAGCTCGGGCTTCTGTGGGAGATCACGCAAGAAGCGCAGGCCTTTATCAACATCAGCCGCAGCTTTGAGCCGCCGAGCTTTGGTGAGCTGACCGCCACGGCAGGCGGGCTACCCGGGCTGGTGGACCTGCGCGCACAGACGGCCACCACGCTGGAAATCGGCACCCGGGGCAAGGCGGGCCGCTTCCAGTGGGATCTGGCGTGGTACCATGCGTGGATCGACCACGAACTCATGGAGTACGAAGTCCTCCCCGGGCTCACGCAGACAGTGAATGCCGGGCGCACCATCCACCAAGGGGTGGAGGCCGCGTTGGATATCACCCTCTTCGACGGCCTGCTGGAGCGCGACAAAGAAGCCAAGCGCGACCGCATCGCCTACCGCCAAGTCTACCTCTGGAACGGCTTCCGCTTCGACAACGATGCGGTGTACGGCAATAACGAGCTGCCCGGCATCCCCGAGCACTACACCCGCGCCGAGCTGATGTACGAGCACCCAAGCGGCTTCTACGCCGGGCCGAATGTGGAGTGGTCTGCCACGAAGACTCCGGTGGACTCCGCCAACACCCTCTACGCCGACCCGTATGCGCTGCTCGGCTTCAAGATCGGCTACCGGAGCGAGCGCGGCTTCTCCGTCTTCGTGGAGGCCAAGAACCTCACTGACAAACGCTACGCGGCCACCACCGGCGTCATCAGCCAGGCGACGCCGTTCAATGGCAACCAGTTCCTCCCCGGAGACGGGCGTGGGCTCTACGGAGGCATCGAATGGCGCTGGTAAGCCGCCCCACCCTTCGCCAGGCCCATCGGTGGCTTGGGCTCATCTTCAGCGTCTCGGTGCTCCTCTCGGCAGGGAGCGGCGTTATCCACAATGTGATGACGCGCACCCAGCCCCCCCCGCCCGCCGCGCGCCCGGCAGGGCCGGGGCTTGAGCCGGGGGCGATCCGCCTTCCCGTGGCGGAGGCGCTCGCCGCCCTGCCCAAGGAAGGCGGGCCGATCCGCGCCATCAACGTCCGCAACATCGGCGGCGAGCCGTGGTACCAGGTCTTCCGCGAGGGGGCCCCGCTCTACTACAGCGCGCTCGATGGCCGGGCCGATGCCACGCGGGATGCCGCCTACGCCGCCGAGATCGCCTCGGCGGCGCTGGGGGGTGCGCCCGTGCGCGAAGCAGGCTACCTGACGGCGTTTGATGCCGAGTACATCTCCATCTTCCGCATTCTGCCGGTCTACAAATTCAGCGTGGAGGATGGGCGCGAGACGCGCGTCTACGTCTCCACGCTCACCGGCAGCGTCACCCGCCATACCGACCGCCGCCGCCAGTGGGAGGCCAACCTCTTCAGCAACCTGCACAAGTTTGCCTTCATCCCCAACAAGGATGCGCGCGACTTCGTGCTCACCACGCTAACGGCGGGCGTCGCCCTCGCTTCGGCGCTGGGGGTGGTGCTCTTCTTTGCAACCCGCCCCCCGAGGCGTCGTCGGTAGCGGCCCTCTCAACCCCACGTTTTACCTCTATCGGGAAAGCTTGCCTTTTCTCCGCAAAGAGCCCGTGATAACCAGCACAACCTATGTCCCGCCCCGTCACCCTCTTTACCGGCCAATGGGCCGACATGCCACTTGCCACCCTCGCAGAAAAAGCCCACGCCTTCGGCTTTGATGGGCTGGAGCTTGCCTGCTGGGGAGACCACTTTAGCGTCACCCGCGCGCTGGAGGAGCCCGGCTACGCCGAAGGCCAGCGCGCCCTGCTCGCGCAGCATGGGCTCGCGGTGCACGCCATCTCGTGCCACCTCGTCGGCCAAGCCGTGAGCGACCGGATCGACTCCCGCCACCAAAGCATCCTGCCCGAGCATGTCTGGGGCGATGGCGACCCCGAGGGCGTACGCCAGCGGGCGGCCAAGGAAGTCATCCGCACCGCCGAGGCTGCGGCGAAGCTGGGCATCAAGGTCGTCAACGGCTTTACCGGCAGCCCAATCTGGCATTTGATCTACTCCTTCCCGCCCGTGCCCGAGAGCATGATTGATGATGGCTACGCCGAGTTTGCCGCCCGTTGGGTGCCGATTCTGAATGCCTTCCAGCGGCAAGGGGTCCGCTTCGCGCTGGAGGTCCACCCGGCCGAGATCGCGTTCGACATCGCCTCTGCGGAGCGGACGCTGGCCGCCGTGAACCACCACCCGGCCTTCGGCTTTAACTTCGACCCGAGCCACTTCGCCTACCAGGGCGTCGACTACGTTGCCTTCATCGAGCGCTTTGGCGACCGCATCTTCCACTGCCATATGAAGGATGTCTGGTGGTCGGAGAAGGCGACCGAGGCAGGCGTCTTTGGCGGCCACCTCAACTTTGGGGACCGCCGCCGCTATTGGGACTTCCGCTCCGTGGGCCGTGGGCGCGTGAATTTTGAGGGCGTCATCCGCGCGCTCAACCGTATCGGCTATGATGGCCCGCTCTCCGTGGAGTGGGAAGATAGCGGGATGGACCGCGAACACGGAGCGCGCGAGTCTGCCGCCTACGTGCGCAAGCTCGACTTTGCGCCCTCCGCGCAAGCGTTTGACTCGGTGTTCGACCGGTAATTACTTCCCTTTCCAGTAGAGGGAAGCGGTCGGGAAATCGCGGTGAGGTTCCACGTGCCCGTCGAGAAAGACGATGTGGGATTGCCCCCCGTGCCGTGGTCGCTGCTTGACCAGTGCCGGGGGGTTCCTCTTCACGCCCGAGCCGTCGTAAAACATCACCGTTTTTGGGGAGAGCCCACCTTGGCTCCCGGCCCGGGTGGGGGGAAAATCAAAGAGGTCCTGGTTGGCTCCGAAATCCGTCCGCCACTGGTTTTGGTCGCGCTCGTAGATCCCCTCGCCCTCCATGCTTGTTGAGGGGCAGTAGAATGGCCCGGTGAAGACCTTTTTGCCTTTGATCTTGAGGTTGCTCACCGCCCCCCCGGTGTACGGCTCCAGATAGATTGGCCACGGGCGACTGAGCACCCCGTTCCACCCCGGGGGGAAGTAGCCGTTATAATCCCCCGCGTAGAGGTACACCGTGGCGGCCGTAACCCGGAGGTTTACCTTGCACCCCGCCGCCTTCGCCCGCTCGCGGAGCATGGAGAAGACCGGCAGGCAAAGCATCAGGAGCACCGTGATGACGGCCACCGTCAGCAACAGCTCAAGGAGCGTAAACGCCCGGGAAATCAGCGGGGGGGACTTCATGGGGAAATATCAGCCCTTCCGCGCCCGGCGCCGCCTCCATGCCAAAAAGCCCACCGCCCCCATGCCGCAGAGCAGGAAGCTCCCCGGCTCCGGCACCACCGTAAATTGCGTGAGCATGCCACCCGGGGTGAAATGGGCGTCGCCCACAGTGGAAAGCTCGAAAAGAGCCCCACTCCAGAGCGTGTAGTTGAGCCCGTTGTAGGAGAAGCTTCCGCCCGCATCCTCATAGTAAAACCGGAAGGAAGCTCCCCCAACCCGCGCCTGAAGTCCACCCCCGGTATCCGCAAGGAAGCCTCCCAGAAGAGTATCGCCTTCTTCGAGGTTGGCATAAAGGTCAGCGCTCAGGAAGAGCGAGAGGGTATTGCCACTTCCCAGAGCGCTGGTAAGGGGGGTGGCATCCGTGAGCCGAAGCACATCATTACCCGGAAGCGCCCAGTTGACTGGTGCATTCTTCTCGCTGAACTCAAAGTTGAACCCAAGCCCTTCCGAAGGGTCCACCTGGCCTAGCGTAAGCACCCCGGGGCTGTTGCCGGGGTCGATGGTGCCGCTCCCCCCCACCGCCCCACCAAGAGTGCCGCCCCCTTCCAGCCGCGCTCCGGCGGCAAGGGTGACGGCGCTCTGGCTCAGCACCCCGCTGACGCGCAACGCCCCGGCTGCGACCGTCGTCAGGCCAGTGTAAGTATTCTCGCCCTCCAGCACCAGCACACCGGCGGTCGTTTTCGTAAACCCCTCGCCCTCGCTGGAGCGGATGCCCCCCACGTTGCGCAGCGTGCCGTTGCGTATCGCCAGCGTATCGACCTCGGCTTCGTGGCCATTGAGATCGAGCGTGCCGCCCTCCAGTGTCAGGCTGGAGGAGACGGTGCCGCCACCCTCCGCCACATTGCCATTGAGCACCCGCAGCGTCCCCCCTGTAAGCGCCACCGACGCCGTGGAGGGTGCGGAGGCATGGACCGCGAGCCGACGCCCCACCGTCACCCCATCAGCCACCTCCACCAAGCCACCGGAGACGAGCAACCGCCCATCCACCGCCTGGCGGGCACCGGTCTGGGCTTCGCCCAATGTCATCGACTCCGAACGGAAAACACCCCCCGCCACCGAGAGCGTGCCCACGGCAGCCTCGTTGGCGGAGAGCGTCGACAACCGGGAGGCCCCCACCAATACGGAAAGCGCATCCACCTCACCGCGATCCATCTTGAAAATGGCGTTGACCGCTCCTAAGGCCCCGCTTCCATTGCCAAGGCCGATGGTCACCTCGCCGAGCCGGGCATCCACCTCGCCCCCGGTGAGGTCGAGCGCACCCTCCATCAACGCCTGGCTGGTGGATCTCGCAATACCTTCCCCGATTCGGAGCGTCGCGCGGCTTTCCCCTCCCGTTGCGCCTCGGATCGTCACCTTCGTTGCCTCCTGCCCCACCACCGAACTTTGGAAGGAGACTTTCCCCTTCGAGTCGGAGTAGTTACTGCCTCCGCTGCCGATCCGGATCTCCCCGGCGTTGAGCACGGTGGTGGCACCCAGCTCCAGCTCACTCGTCAGCCCCCATAGGTTTGCGGCGTTGTTGCCGACGGCAAGCAGGCTGGTGGTGATCGTGCTTTCCTGCGCCAGCGAGAGGTAGCCGATGGAACCCGCCCCATCCGCCACAGCAACAGAGGTGGCCACGCCGCCGACAATGAACTCGCGCGTGGTCGCTTCAAACCGGGCGAGGCCCGAAAGGTCGAGCGTCGAGATGCCGTACTTGTTGGCGATCTTCACATCCGCAGCCGCATTATTCAGCACCAGCGCCCCCGCGCCGAAGACGCGCGCCTGCGTGTGGCGGGGGTTGGCCGAAGTCCCCAAACTCGCCCCGACCGAAAGCACCTGCCCGCTGGCGTTAGCCCCCGAAAGCGTGAGCGTACTGCCGGTGGAAATTTGCGTCACCTGCCAGTCGCTCGCGCCACTCCCTTCGTAGAACCACGCCAGGGAACCAAGTGTGAAGCTTTGGTCCACCTCGTTTCCGGCGACGCTGTAGGCGGTCTTTCCGGTCGCATGGAAGCGGAGGTCATCTGCCGTGGTAGACGGGGTAGCGGGCCCTCCGGCGGGGCTTTTAGTCCAGCTCGCGGCACTCCAGGCGGTGCCGGAGGCGGCGCTGTTCCAGGTCCACGTGGTGGTGCCCGCGTGGAGCGGCGTCGCCACCAAAAGCCCCGGAAGGGTGCGCAGCAGCAGGCGGGAAGGTTTGAAGGAAGGGAGTTTCATGGAAGGTGTGGGGGTTGAAGTAGGGCGGCCACGCGGACCGCGCGGCGATCTCCCCGTCAAATTAGAAACCCCGGGAGGAAACGGCAAACGACGTGTAACTCTAACTGTAGAGCCCCCTTTACGCCTTGCGTAGCGGCAAGGTCCGCCCCGCGTGCCAGACGGGGGGCAAAAGCACCATCTGCGGGTATCTGGGCACTCCGGATTCATTGCGCAGGAGCTTGGCAACGAGCAGATCCACCGCAGGCGGGCACTGCACATCCTTGCCGGTATAGATCCCCGCGTGGGGGCCTCGGCGGTTGATGTTTAACTCAAGAAGCCCGATCTCGCGGGGGTTGAAGATCTTTGCCGCGCGGCCCGCGCGCAGGCAGGCCAGCAGTACGGTGCGAGCCCCCATCAAAACATCGGGCTTGGCGCGATGGAACCATTTTGCAAATGCAGCGGAGTTGAGCCGGTCGTCATAGATGAAGTCGGAAGGCTTGCGCCGCGAGCCCGGTGCCTGCCCGTAAATGAGGAAGGCCCCCCGCCACCACCCTTGCTGGCGAATCTCGATCCCCCGGGTGGAGACATAGCCTGGCCGCTGGTAGCCGAGCCGGAAGCATTCCTCCAGCGCCATCCGCATCCCGGCGTGGTAGTTTGGCTCCACGCAGTCGAGGGTGGGGCTGCGGAGGCTGAAGGTCATCGCCACGGCGGCGAAATGCCTCCAATCCAGCTCCAGTTGTTCCGCAGGGTCGGGGAGCGGGGCGATCAGCAACCCGGTGATGTTGCGGGCGAGGAGCACCCGCTGGAGCTTGCGCGCGTCGTCCCCATACTCATGGAGGTTAAAGGCATCCACCTTGAAGCCGAGCTGCCGCGCCCGCTCGGCAGCATACTGGTAGTATTGCGAAAGGACCCGGTTCTCCCGAAACGAGGCGCGGGTAATGAAGCCGAGCGTCCCCTGAAAATGGGAGGAGGCGGTCATCCGCCGAGACTGCACGAGCGCCATGACGAGTGGGTTGGGCCGGTAGCCCATCTCGCGGGCGAGCTCCTGAATCCGCTGCCGCGTGGCCTCGGGGAGCTGCGGGCTATTGCGCAGCGCGAGGGAGACGGTGGTGACGTGTACCCCCGCCGCCTCGGCGATGTCACGCATTACAACGGGGCGGCCCGTTTCGTCACCATCGGCGGCACACATGGCGGAAGCGTGGGGACAAAGGGCCGCCGTTGTCAATGCCAGCGGCTACGACCCTTCCGGCGGGATCAGCAGGCGGGAAGGCTCGCTGGCCAGAAACGGCGGGATACCGAGGAGAAAGAACTCCTTCTTCCCGCCTTTGAGGGAGATCTTCCAGACATCGCCATCCAGCCCCTCGGGGACTTGCACCCGATGCTCGGTAAAGACCTGCGCCTTCTGTTCGGTCTTCGGATAAATATCTGCCTCCCCGCCGGGGCCGGTGATCGCCATGGTAAAGGGCTCCCACGCCTTGGCGATGATGGCGAATTCTTTCGTGCCTTTGGGGACATAGAAGTATTGTTCTGCCTGCCCGAAGGGGTGGAGCCGTTCCTGCGCCGAGGCCGCCTTGGCCACCACCCGCTGGTTGGAGGTATGCAGCCTCGGCCGGGAGCCACCGGTGGAGAAAGTGAGCGTGTAGATGCCATCCCCCGGCGCGGCGCGCTTGATGAGCACCGCCCCGTCGCCCGACGCCAACCCTTCGTCGATAAGCGCCAGCTCAGGCCCGTAGAGCTGCCAAGCTGTGTGGGAGCTGCCCTGTTGCCAGACTTCCAGCGGCTCGCCCGCTTTGGCTGCAATCAAGAGCGTATGAGGGCCGAAGCGGAAGTTCATTCCCAAGTCGCTGGTTCCGGGCAACGCATCCTGCCCTGGGTAGGCTACAAGGCGCAGATCCTGTTCGGAAGACCATTGCCGCAACGGAGAGCCGGGCGCGGGTAGCTCCACGGTGTTGAGAAGCTGGTGCAACCCTTCCGCATCCAAAGCCACGAGGGCTGCGTCCTCCTCACTGATCTGCTTCTCAAAGAGCGGGCAGGCGGAAGAGTCGATGCTCCGCATGAGCTGGAGCGCCTGCGCGAGTTCCTCCTGGGTGGCGCCCCCTTGGCCTTTGCGCTCATACACATCCCAGATCCGGAAGCAGGCGCGCAGGGTATCGATGCGCAGGCGGGCCTTCGGATCGCGAGCCAGGCGGGCCGCCTCTTCGAGGTCGGAGCGCATGGCGTACAGGGCAGCCGGGGTGGGGTGGATCTTTGCCTCATCCAGCCGCTGGTGGTAGCGCCACATCGGCACAAACGCCTCCCCGTAAGCGTGGGTGACGAAGTCGCGCTTGAGCGCCTCCACATCGGCATAGGGGTTCCACCAAAGCTTGCTCATCAGGTAGTAGCTATAGCCTCGCGGCCCCCACCCGATCCCCGCTTCGGTGATGATGCCCTCCACGCCGTGCTTGGCATACCATGGGTAGTCCACCGCGTGCACATCGACGAGCGATAGCGGCCCCGGGCCCCACCATTTCGTCAAGCCATCAAAATCGCGAATACCCATGCGGGGGGATTGCTTCACGAAGGCCTCGATCTTTTGCCGGTAAGGCGTGTTGAAGGGCGAGGTGATCGGCTGGAAGAAATTCCGTGTCCACGTCGTGGCGTAGACGATCACCCCCGGGTCCGCGCGGACGACGGGCGGCATTTGCGCTTCCGAATAGGCTCCATAATACCCGACAGAATGATCCGGGAACTCCTGCCGGACGATCCCCGCCAGCGTGTTGGCAAAGATTTGAAGTCGATCTGAGATGCTGCCCATCTTTGCGCACTCGGCACACTGGCAAAAGCCGCCACCATCCGTCGGGCTGATGCTGATCTGCGTATAATCGGCCTCCAAGTGCGGGTAGCCGCCTCGGGTGCGCACCTCCTGGTTGGCTTTGCGGCGGTGGATGAGCTTGAGAAGATCTTCCCCAGCTTGGCGCACCATCTCCGGGTTGGAGTGGCAGAGCTTGTAGAGGCTGAAGTTTTTGTGGTCGCGCACGCCATTGACAAGCGCGTACCACTCCGGATGCGCCTCCCCGTACTGGCGTGGCGAAACCAAGTGGCTATGCCCGCCAAAGCCTCTGGAGTTGTGTCGTTGCCGCCGCATCCATGCGCCCATGGGTTCGTCGGCCCGATTGGTCGCCATTCGCCTTACGGCAAAGACCGGTTTATCGGTAATCCGCCCGAGCGGCAGGCGCACTTCGCCCGGCGGAGGTACGACCTCGCCCCATTCTCCAGGGAAGAGCCAACGCACCCCAAGCCGCTCCAATAGCTCGTAAACACCGAAGGCGGTGCCGAACTTGCTCCCCCCCACGATGCGAATAGCCCTCTCCGAAACGTCGATAACGAACCCTTCTTCACCCAGCCCTTTCTCCTCGATGATCGCCCCAAGCTCGCGGTTCTCCGATACATCACCCACATGGATCGCCACCCCCGCACCTTCGGGTGTAGCGGTAGTGACCACAGGCTCCTCCCCAGCCAGGCGGCCCAGGTAGTGGCGCAGATCTTCAAGCGCGTATTGCACCTGATCCTCCACCCCGGGGCGATGGTGGATCTGCGGGGGAGCCCCTCCGGGAGTGGCAAGGCGCAGTTCGCCCGCACGGGCATGGCAGATGAGAAGGATAAGGAGGAAGGGGAGGAAACGTTGCATACTCTATTGGGAAAGCGTGTCGTAGGCGTAGACCGTGGCCCGCTCCAGATGGAGGCGGATGCGTAACGGCAAACCCGGGGGTGGCGAGGGAAGCCGGGTACCCCCTTTCCACCGCAGCGGTTCGGAGATGGCATCGCCACAAAGCGGCTCGCAATCTTCCGCGCCGAAGCCGGGGCAGCCCGGCACTTCCACCCGCACCGTGCCGCCGAGGCGAGTCGCGTAGTTGAGAACCAGTGCGCACCCGGCCGCCGTGGCGGGGAGCTTCACGGTAAGCGCCCCTTCGCGGGAAGACTCCAGGCCAAAGAGCCGGTACTTGGGCCACCGGATGAGGCCGATCTGCGAGCGCGGGCCCTTTTCCAACAACGCAGCCCGCCCGGCGTGGGTGGACCAATCCGGGTTCAAATAGTAACCATGCTCGGTGGAAACGCCGGTGAAATAGAGCCAGTGCTCGTCGCCCACTTCCACCGGGGCGGAAGCGGTGTGAACCCAGCCGCGCGTCCACTCCCGGGCTTCGCGGTCGATGAAGGGGGGGCGCCCGTTCATGTGCGCCCAATGGCCATTGGCTTCGTCTTGGTAGACGAGGCTGATATCCGAGACGCCGTAAAGGCCCACATTATCGGAGAAACCGGCCCCCGCAGGGTCCACGGAGCTGTAGGGCATACCGTGCCAGTAGTTCCAAAGGAAGCCGACCGTCCCCTGCCCCGCGGGCATCATCCCCATGCCGTAGTAGTCGCTCCCCGCGTAGCCGCGCTGGAGGGCGAGCAGGTCGTCGTATTCATCCGGATAAAGAGCGCTGACAGCGCTGCCATAAATCCCCCTCCTCCCCTCGGCGATGTGGATGCTGCGCCGGAAGATGCCTCCCCGGCGGGCCATGATCTTCATCGCCACGACAGCGCTGCGCCGACCCGGGTGGTAGATGGAGGTGATCACATCGCCCGCAGGCCAGCGGGGGCCCTCCATGTCGGGCTTCCACTCCACACCGTTTGGCGAGTGCATGGTGTAGTAACCCGGAGCCGGAGGCCGCCATTGGCCTAGGATGAGCGCCTCCGAGCCGTAGCCGCTCCCGCGGAAACGGTGGCTCGGTGGGGCTTCCGGGTCGATAAAGAGGCTGGGGCAATGGAGGCCGAAGTTGCAGATATTGTGCGGGGCCTCGGCGGTGCCCAAGTTGGGCTTGTGCCAGGCGAGCCCGTCGGAGGATTCGGCGTAGCCGACCGCCGCTGTATCCTTACGGGAGAAGCGGCTATCGCTGGAGCGCGCCATATACCACATGCGCAAGCGCCCACCATCGCGCAGGACGGTACCGTAGATGGAGACGCCCCGGCCATCGCACGGAGAATCCCCCACGAGCACGGGCTCGGGGTGGACGGTCGGCCGGTGCTGCACGCCGCGCAAGTCTCCGGAAAATTCGTGAAAGCAGCTCCGGGATTCGAAGAAGAGGTTCATAAGCCGAGGTCAGCGAGAGGCCAGCAAATCGCCCCAATCCGCATGGGCGAGCAAACCGGGGAGGAGGTACGACTTGGCATCGCAGCCGTCATACCGCGGGTCGCGGACAAGCTCCGCCCAGGCGGGGGGCCGTTCGTCCCACGTGGCGATGGCCAGCCGGGGCTCCAGCGCCGCCGCGAGGGCTCCGTAAATGCCCGGGCGGCCGTGGAGCAGAAGCTCTATGGGCTCTGCCTCCTCCAGCCCGCCCCACTCGGGCAGCGTGCGCACGGTTTGGAGCACGTCGTAAACCCGCAGCGCGGCAAGACTATCGCCGAGGAAAAAGAGCTCATTATTCACGCAGGAAAACGTGCCATCTCGAGCGTACAGGTCAGCTTCGTTGAAAGGCGCGGGAGCCAGCGGGCCGACCCCTGTGAGGTTTACCACCAGCAACGCCCGCCCGCTGGCGAGCACGCCTTCCACCCGGGCGGTGTGGCGGGTGAGCGCGGTCGTCCCCCCCTCCCAAAGAGCCAGCGTGAGCGGGGGCCGCTTTACCCCGGTAGGCCGCAGAAGAATACCGGAGAGGTGGAGATCGCGCTGCCCACGCCAGAACCCGGCCTGCCACGCGCACCCTTCCAGCTCGCCGTTTTTGGTGATGCGCAGGTTGGGCTCCAGCGGCTCGCGGTGGCGCGCCACGGCTTCGCACAGAAAGGCGAGCGCCGCCTCGGGGGCCCCTTTCCTGGCGAAGGCGTCGCGATTCTCCTCGAAGAGGGTTCTGGAAGGCGGCGTCTCCAAGAATGCGGAGCCACCCGGCGTGCACCACAGCTCCTCCTCCGCCACTGGCTCCTCCCGCTCGCCCGGTGCTGAAAGTTCCAAGCCCAGATGCCGGGCGAAGAACGCGGCGGCTGCCTCGATCATCTCCTGCCCGTACCCGTGGACGCGGGCGCTCTCGAAAAGGGAGGGCTGCCCGGCAACCCCGTGCATCTCCCAAAACCGGCGGGCGCGGGCGACGGTACGGCGCGTCCCCTCGATGGGGAAATAGTCGTACTTCGCCGCGAGCACCAGAAGCGGCTTGGGCGCAAAAGCGGCGAGGAGGTCGATATGGTCGTACCCCTCTGCGGTGAAGCCGGGCCAGATCTGCTCGGCATCCTGCGAGATGCCGGAGAGGAAGATCGCCTCGCGCTCGGTGAGGAAACTACACGGCGCGGCGGCGGCCACGCGCGGGTCTGCGAGCATCATCAGCGCGGTCTGCATCGCACCGCCGGAACTGCCGGTGAGGCCGATGGCCCCGGCATCCACCTCAGGGCGGGCGCAGAGGTAATCCACCGCGCGAAGGGCATCGTGGAGCATGTAGCGCATGAGGTGGTGCCCATGCGGCAGGCATTGAAGGCCGCGGTAGTCGTGCTCGGCGGTGCCGCCCGCCGGGGTGCCTTCGGTGCCGCAGCTCCGTTCCCCCTGCCCAACGGGGTCCACTACCAACACCGCAAAGCCCCGGGCTGCGAAGCCTTGGCAGAGGGTTTGGTAAGCCACCTTGGCCTTGAGCGCATGCCCGCAGAGAACGAGAATGGCGGGGCCCCCGCCCGTGCGCCCATGGGGGCGGTAGAAATGCGCGGGCATCACCACACCCGGGCGCGGCTCGAGGAGCAGCCTCTCAATCGTGTAGCCCGGCCGGGCTATCTCGCCCGCGCACCGTGCCGGGGGCGGCCCGGCTGGGGCCTCGGGCAACCCTCCGAGCGAGCCGAGGAAGAAGCGCCGCACCTCCGCGCTCCACGCTTCCAGCGCCTCCGGGGTGCAGACGGCTTCGCGCCGCCGGTTTCCGGCTTCAAGCCGCTCACGCAGCCGGTCGCGCAGGTGGCACCAAAGCTCACTGCGCGTCTGCCAATGGATGTGGGGAAGCTCTTCGAGGGGGGCGAGGTTCATGTCGTCGATAAAGCACCCTACCCCCGCCCTTCCGGGTGTGCCAGCGGCTCTCGACTCTAACTGTAGAGCTACCCACCAAGAAAAAACCCGCGCACCTTGCGGTTCGCGGGCTTTTTCGAAAAGAAGAAGCGGGGCTACTCCTTGGGCGGGAAGCCCGAGAGGATCTTGTGCACCGCGGCGACGATGCGCTGCTCCTGCACTTTGGCGTTGATCTGCCGTTTGATGGGGTTCTGCGTCCAATCGCGCCAGACGACTTCGCGCTTCACCGGGTCAATCACGTCGATGATCAAGATCGCACGGTTCTTCGCCCCCGGGGTCTGGAGGAAGGTGATCAGCTCAGGCTGCTCGGCCTGCTCCTTGGCGGAGAGGGTGTAGCCAAAGTAGTTGTCGAGGAAGGAGGTTTTATTCCCCCGCTGGGTGATGACGTGGATGGCCACCACCAGCTCGCCCGCGCGGACGTTACTGGCAAGGGTGTACCCTTTTTTGCCCAGCTCGGCGGAGATGGCTTCCTCCACCTTGGAGTGCCAGTACGGCATGTTGGAGAGCCCGGCGGCGTCGGCGGCTTCCATCGTTTTATCCGGCAGGAAGGCGTACGACTTGGGCGGAGCCAGGAAGCTGCCGCCGCGCGGCACGGAAGAGCACGAGGCAGCCAGAAGCGTGGTAACAGCGGCGAGAGAGTAAAGGAGGCGCATGGTTTGTGTGGGTGAGGATGGTAGCGGAGTGAAGGGGGCTTGGCAAATCAGAACCGGTCGGTCACAGCGCCCTGCGAGGCGGAGCTGGCGAGCTTGGCAAACTTGGCCAGCACACCCTTGGTGTAGCGCGGCTTGGGGGCCTTCCACTTGGCAAGGCGGCGTTTGATCTCGGCTTGCGAAACATCAAGGTTAAGCAGGCGTTTCTCGGCATCAATGGTGATCTTGTCGCCATTTTTGACGACCGCGAGCAACCCGCCCACCGCCGCCTCGGGGGTGATGTGGCCCACCACAAACCCGTGGCTGCCGCCGGAGAAACGCCCGTCGGTAATGAGCGCGACTTCTTTGCCCAGCCCCTTGCCCATGACGGCGGAGGTGGGCCCAAGCATCTCGCGCATGCCGGGGCCGCCCTTGGGCCCTTCGTAGCGGATGACGATGACGTCGCCCTTCTTCACCGTGCCGTCGAGGATCGCCTTCATCGCAGGCTCCTCGCCCTCGAAAACGCGGGCGCTGCCGGTGAAGGAGAGCCCCTCTTTGCCGGAGATCTTGGCCACAGACCCCTCGGCGGCGAGGTTGCCGTAGAGGATGACGAGGTGGCTGTCTTTCTTGATCGGGTTGGAAAGCGGGAAGACGATCTTCTGGCCCTTCGGGTACGCTTTCACTTTGGCGAGATTCTGCGCCAGCGTTTTACCGGTGACGGTGACGCAATCGCCATGCAGAAGCCCGGCTTTGAGGAGCGTCTTCATCAACGGCTGGATGCCGCCGATGGCCACCAGCTCAGCCATGAGGTATTTGCCGCTCGGCTTGAGGTCGGCCAGCACGGGGACGTTTTTGCCGATGCGGGTAAAGTCGTCGATGGAGAGCTTCACATTACACGCGTGCGCCATGGCCAGCAGGTGGAGCACGGCATTGGTGGAGCCGCCGAGGGCGATGACGACGGTGATGGCGTTTTCAAACGCCTTGCGGGTGAGAATATCGAGCGGGCGGATGTTCTTGGCGAGCAGGTTGACGACGGCGGCCCCGGCCTCGCGGCAATCCTTGAGCTTGGCTTTGGAGACGGCGTCCTGAGCGGAGCTGCCGGGGAGCGAGAGCCCGAGCGCTTCGATGGCGCTGGCCATGGTGTTGGCCGTGTACATGCCGCCGCATGCCCCGGCTCCGGGGATGGCGACTTCCTCGATCAACTCCAGCTCCGCATCGCCCACCTGGCCGTTGGCATGCGCGCCCACGGCTTCAAATACGGAGACAATATCGAGCTTCTTCTTCTCCAACGCCTCTGCGCGGTCTTTATTGATGCGCGCCGCCGCCACATGGCCGGTGATGCAGCCGGGCAAAATCGTCCCCCCATAGACAAACACCGCCGGGCGGTTGAGCCGGGCCAGCGCGATCACGCAGCCGGGCATGTTTTTATCGCACCCGCCAAGGGCGACCACGCCGTCAAACCCTTCGCAGCCGACGACGGTTTCGATGGAATCGGCGATCACCTCCCGCGAAACGAGGGAGTACTTCATCCCCTCGGTGCCCATGGAGATGCCGTCGGAAATGGTGATGGTGTTGAAAATCACCGCTTTGCCCCCGGCCGCGTCGGCCCCGGCGGCAGATTCCTCCGCCAGCTTGTCGATATGGAGGTTGCACGGAGTCACCTGGCTCCAGAGGGAGGCGATGCCGATCTGCGGTTTCTCAAAATCCTCCCGCTTGAAGCCGACGGCGTGCAGCATGGCGCGGCTGGCGGCGCGGTCGGCACCATCGACAACCAGAGATGAATACGGACGGGGGAGAGATTTCTTTTTGCTCATGGGTTAATACCCCTAGGTGTTTAACCCGGGGAATGCGCCCTCGCCAAGCACTTCGCGCGGGGAAGTTGGCTTGCCGGGCGGCCCGGTTTCTGCTCTACTCGGTAGCCATGGCTGGTTTGTGCCAATGGGTTGCCGCTGTGGCGGGGTGTGGGTTTCTGGCGCTGGGCTCCCTTGCCCGGGCTGGCGACACCCCGGAAATTTCTCTGGAAGCCGCCCCCGTGCTGGAGCGCTTTGTCACCTTTTACCAGAAGGCAGAGGCGTTCGCCGTGAATGCCCGGCAGATCCGCCGGGTGGATGGGGTGGAAGATACCGACTCCTCCATGCAGGTGGTGGCCCGCAAGCCGAATGAGGCGCGCATCCAGATCATGGCCCCGCAGGCCGTCATCACCTTCGTGAGTGATGGCAAGCGGCTTATCGTCCACCAGTCGCCCCCCAATACATGGGTGACTCGAATGGGGACAGTCTCCATCCCCGAGCTCACGGAGAATATGCTGACGGGGTTGGAATCGCTCGCCGCTGCGGATGTGCGCGCCTCAGTCCTGGAGTCGGTAGAGGCGATCCGCATTTCCGGCACAGCCAAAGTAGCGGGCAAGCCATGCTGGGTGCTGGAGTTTCGCCAAAGCGCCTGCGTGGTGGATTGCTGGATCACCCAGGACCCCCACCCCACCCTCGCCCGGCTCCGCCTGCGCGCGCAGGAAGAAGGGCGCACCATCGAGATGGAAACCACCTACAGCGGGTGGGATTTTACCCCGCAAATCATCCCGGAGACCTTCCAGTTCCACCCCCCGGGAGATGCGGAGGAAGGCGGCACCGTCTCGGCCCGACCGGCGTGGCGGTAGCTTCACCGCGTAGCGGCCACCACCCGCACAGGCGGGCCTTCTTTGACGCAGCGAAACCCGAGGTTGCTCAAGCCCGTCTTCACCTCCGCTCGCCCCCTGCCCCCCGGCATGTAGCGGGAGCAATACTGGTCGGTGCAAAGGAAGCTTCCGCCTTTGATCACTCGCTTGCGCGCGCCGGGCTCTTCGGGGTCGTGGGCGCGCTCTGGCCCGGGGGGATTGGTACGCAAAGAAACGGCCCTTCTCTCCAACCCCCAGCCCGGCTGGTACCAATCTTCGCACCACTCCCAGACATTGCCCGCCATATCCACAAGCCCGTATCCATTTGGCGGAAAACGCCCCACCGGCGCGGCTGCGGAAAAGCCATCTTCCTGCGTGTTCTCATCCGGGAACCGGCCTTGAAATGTATTCGCCATCAGGCGCCCCTCAGGCCGGAACTCCGCACCCCAAACGTAAGGTTGCGCCTCCAGCCCGCCCCTCGCGGCAAACTCCCACTCCGCCTCGGTAGGGAGCCGCTTTCCGGCCCATTTCGCATAAGCTTCGGCATCCTCAAAGGCAATGTGGACGGCAGGCTCCTCCATGCGCCCTTCCAGGGCACTCCCGGGCCCCTCCGGGTTGCGCCAGCTTGCGCCCGGCACAAAGCTCCACCAACGGCCCGGGTGGTCCAGCGCCACCTCCCGCGGAGGGGGGCGGAAGACGAGGCTGCCGGGCACCAGCTGGTCGGCCGGGACACCAGGGAAATCGCTCGCGGCAGGCACCCGCTCTGCAACCGTAACGTAGCCGGTCGCTTTCACGAAACGTGCATACTGGGCGTTGGTGACTTCCGTGCGGTCCATCCAAAACCCGCTTACCTCCACGCGATGGGGTGGCCGGGCATCCGCAAACTGCTCGCTCCCCATCGTAAATGCGCCGCCCTCGATCCAGACCATCCCATCGGGCCCGGCAAGCGCACTAGCCTGTAGCGCAAAGAAAAGGAGGAGCGGGAGCTTCATTAGTTCCCCGTTGGCATCGGGAGGTCGACGCCCCCTTTCTCAAGCTGGTTGCGAAGCCCTTCGAGCCGCTGGAAAGCGGAGATCGTCACCGGCCCGGTATAGATCTCGCTCTGAAGCTTGCGCGGCGGGTACTTGAGGTAAGTCTTCATGAGCGTGGAAATGGAATCATTAAACGTCACCAACGTCCACGTGTGCTCCGTCCAGTTGGTCATGAAGACGTCGTACCGCTCCTGGGGATCTTGCAGGAGATCAAATACCTGCGGCACTGTGGCCACATATTTATCCTGACCTTTCCACCCAAGGTTGGTATCCACCGCAAGCGCGCCGGTGGCCTGCCCGTCATCCCCCCGCAGGTTGTAGACCACTTTGTAATGCCCCACCCGGGCTGCACCGGGGGAAAGCTCATTCTCCGTAAAGTAGAACCAAGCCGGCCGCTCCGACTTCCCCTGGCCAAGCAGGACGGGGCTCATATCATAGCTATCAAACATCATCGGAGCCCCCTCGCGATCGTTCTCCGGCAGCTTTACTCCGGCAATGGAGGCAAATGTCGCCATGAAATCCAACCCTCCGAGAATATCGTGGTTGCGCTGCCCGGGCTTGATCTTTCCCGGCCAGACGGCAAGGGCCGGGACACGGTTGCCCCCCTCGCGAACCGTCCCCTTTGTCCCCCGGAACGGGGTATAACCCGCATCGGGGTAAACATCCTGCCATGCGCCGTTATCTGTCGTAAAAATCACCAGCGTATTCTCCGCCAAGCCGAGCTCCCGCAGCTTCTCGAGGATTCTCCCCACCCGGGTATCCAGCTCCACCACCGAGTCGGCAAACTTGGTTTTGGAGATCGATTTATGCACAAACTCCGGCGCAGGCAGGTTCGGCTGGTGCACCTTCATGAAGTTAATGTTAATAAAGAAGGGCACATCCTTCTGCTTTGCGGCCTCCTCCAGAAAGCGGATCCCCGCCTTTTCGATGTATTGGTCGAGGAAGGGGATGCCTACCACACCTTTATCGGGGGTATCGACCTCTTCGCCGTTGACCTTCCAATCCTGCTTCACCTCGCCGCCTGCTTTTCCGGAAAGAGCCCCCTTCGTCACGCGGTTAAACATCTCCCGCGTCTTTTCAGGCATATCGGGGAACCACTTCGGGTCGCCATAAGTATAGGCATTGAGGTGGTAGAGCAGGCAGTATTGCATGACATCGTAGCCGTGGGCGGTGGGCAACGCATAGTCTGCCTCTCCCAAGTGCCACTTGCCCGTAAAGTAGGTTTGGTACCCTGCCTTTTTGAGCACAGAGGCAAGCGTCCACTCTGCTTTGGGGAGCCCCCCACCCTGCCCCTGGAAGGCAACCGTCGTCATCCCACTCCGGTTGGGGATGCGCCCGGTCTGGATCGCGGCGCGCCCCGGGGTACAGCTCGGTTGCGCGTAGAAGGAAATGAACGTGATACCCGTGTCTGCCATTTGGTCGAAATAGGGCGTGGGCATGCCTCGCCCGATGCCTCCTCCGTAGACGCCGAGGTCGCCGTAGCCGACATCATCTCCCACCAGGAGGAGGATATTGGGCTTCTTCTCACTCGGCTCCCCCTGCGCATAAAGGCTGATGACGGGAAGGAGGACAAACGAGGCCACCGACAGGAGGATGGATTTCATGGCGAAAGAAGAGAATGTGTTTGTACGGAAACGCTCTTAATTCGTACCCCGGCAGGCAAAAGGGCGGACCAAAATCTCCCTCCCCCCAAGACCTCACCGTGCCTGCCCGCCAAAGAGCCAGTCGTTGCCTTTGAAACCGTATTGCACGGGGATGACGCCTTGCCGCTCCCACTCGCGCAGCTTGCGCTCGCACGCTTCGCGCACGTCCTCATAGCCATCGTACTCACTACGCGCCACCCCACAACGCAGGCGGTGGAGGCGGCGGAACTTCCGTTTCCGGGGCGAAATGCTTTCTTCCATGGGTTGCATGGAAGCAGGTGTAATACACCCGTATTTCCCCTGTCTACCTGCGGCAGGGGTATTCGTGTAAAATTATACCATTTCTCTGAAATAAGGAGACTTTAAGGCGCAGGGATTTTTGAGCCAGGCAAGGCGGAGGACGGAGGCGCTATCCCTGATAGCGACTCTGGCCGACAACGCCGCCTCGCTCAAAAAGAACCAGCTTAAAAGTCTCCTTATTGATGAGAGATGGTATTACACGATCAACATGCAATCTCCGTAGCTGTAGAAGCGATACCCTTCGCGGATTGCTTCGGCATACGCTTCCAGAGCAAACTCGCGCCCCGCAAAGGCGCAGACGAGCATGAGGAGGGTCGATTTCGGCAAATGGAAGTTCGTCAATAGTGCCCCCGCCACGCGGAAACGGTAGCCGGGGTGGATGAAGATATCCGTGCTCCCCTCGCCCGGCGTTACCGCGCCTTCCTCCCGCGCGCGTGCTTCCAGCACACGCATGGAGGTCGTCCCCACGGCAATAACCCGCCGAGCCGCTGCCACGGCCTCCGCTGTTTCAGGTGGGATGGAGAAGACCTCGCGGTGCATCACATGGTCGCAAATCCGCTCGGCCTGCACCGGCTTGAAGGTCCCCACTCCCACGTGCAGGGTGAGAAAGGCGTGCGGCACTTGCGCGAGGATCTCCGGCGTGAAATGAAGCCCCGCTGTGGGCGCGGCGATGGCCCCCGGTGCGGCAGCATAGACGGTTTGGTAGCGCTCGGTATCCTCCGGCTCGTTTTCGCGGGCAAAATAAGGCGGCAGAGGCAAGCGCCCCACGCGCTCCAGATCCACCGGCTCGGCAAACCGCACGAGCCGCTCGCCGGTCTCCAGCACGGAGGACACTTCGCCCGGAATACCGCCAACCGTGAGCGTGGCACCGAGCCGCATGCGGCGGCCCGGCTTCACAAGACACTTCCACTCGGCCTCACCCGTGGCTTCGAGGAAGAGGAGCTCCACCCGCCCACAGTCTGAAAAGACGCGGGCGGGGATAACGCGGGTGTTATTGAGCACCACGCGGTCGCCCTCCTGCACAAACCGGGGGAACTCCGCAAACCGGCAATGCTCGATACGCCCCTCGCCCCGGTGCAGGACCATCATGCGCGAGGCAGTGCGGTCGGGCAGCGGGTGGCGGGCGATCTGCGCTTCCGGCAGCGCGAAGTCGTAGTCGGCTGTAAGGAGGCTCACCGGGGGGGTTACGCCTTGCCCGCGGCGGCGAGGAAGGGCGGCAGAGATTGCATGAGTTCGCCAAAGGCGTTGAAGTCGACCTGCTGTTGGCCATCGCTCAACGCGGTAGCCGGGTTGGGGTGGACTTCGATGATCAGCCCGTCTGCCCCAACGGCCACGGCCCCAAGGCAGAGCTTGGAGACCAGCGCCGCCTTACCCGCGCCCTGGCTCGGGTCGACGATCACAGGCAGGTGGGTCTCCAGCTTGGCAGCGGCCACGGCGGAGAGGTCGAGCGTGTTGCGGGTATACGTCTCAAAGGTGCGAATACCGCGCTCGCAGAGGAGGACATTCGGGTTCCCATGGGCGAGCAGGTACTCGGCCGAGAGGAGCCACTCATCAATCTTCTGGCTGAGCCCCCGCTTGAGAAGCACCGGCTTGCCCGAACGGGCCACTTCGATGAGAAGCTGGAAGTTCTGCGCATTGCGCGCGCCGATCTGCAAAAGATCCGCCGCTTCGGCCACGTGCTCCACATCGCGCTCGCTCAACACTTCGGTGACGATCTTGAGCCCCGTCTCCTTCTTGGCAAGCTGAAGGAGCCGCAGCCCCTCCCTGCCGAGCCCCTGGAACTCGTAGGGCGAAGTGCGCGGCTTGTACGCCCCGCCGCGCAGGATGGTAGCCCCAGCGGCCTTGACGGCGCGGGCCGTCTCCAAAAGCTGCTCCTCACTCTCCACCGAGCACGGCCCGGCCATCACCGCAAAGTGGCCACCGCCGATCTTTACGCCGTCGATACTCACCACCGTCTCCTCGGGGTGGGATTCCCGGCTCACCAGCTTGAAGCGCTTCTGCACGCGGAGCACTTTCTCCACCTGGGGGAGCACGTTCAGGTTTTCCAGCGTGCCGTGGGTCCGCTCATCGCCAATGGCGGCAACAACGGTCTGTTCTGACCCATAAATCGGGCGTGGGTCGTAGCCGAGCCGGGCTACTTCGGAGACCACCTGGTCTACCAGCTCACGCGGGGTATGGGGTTTAAGGACAATAATCATGATGCCCCTCAATGAAGGCGGAAACGCCGCTTTGTAAAACAAAAAGCGCGGATACGCTCCCTACGGAATTTGCAGCTTCCCCTCCGACATGTGGCGAAACTGGTTGCGCTCGTAAAAGTAACCGGCATTCACAGCGGTGCCAAGGGTGTCCGGGTCGCGCCAATCGCCCTCGGCCGGGCGCACCAACGCCATGCTTCCATCGAGAAAGAAGACGTTTAGCCCCCGGTTGTTAGAACTACCATGATACTGAGGCCGACGCACTTTACCTTCATTGGTGCGCATCGCATCAAAATCTTTGGAATGCGCATCCGCCGTACCCCACATGGTCATGTTAAAATGCGTTGGAGAATTGAACCCACCCCTGCCATACATCTCCGCAGCCAGTACGACGCGGTGTGCGGGCACGGGAATGCCCTTGAGCTTGTCGAAATAAAAGACAAGCGGCGCGTTGCCCGCATAGAAAAAGCTCTTCTTCTCCTTACGCTCCTTGGCGTTGGCCAGCGGGCAGTTGGGCACTTCGTTGAGATAGGTGGGGGTGAGCGTATCACTGAAGTTGATATCCGCAATCGGCGCAGGGGGGTAAGCGCCCAAGTCTCCTATTAAAGCAAAGATAGCGGTGCCATACCCGCGAAGGGTATTCGCGCATGCAGCCTCCCGCGAAGCACGATAAACCTCCCGCCCTGCCGGGAAGAGAATGGTGAGCAACACCACCCCGACTACCAGCGCAACCAACAACTCCGGAAGGGAGAAGGCGCGCATCCGTTGCTGGGAGGGGGGGAGAGACATCAGAGGGGGAGTTCCTTTACGGTTTCAGCAGGTAGGAGTAGCTCGGCCGGGGTATGAAAGAGGTAGGGTGGAGTGGTAAGAAGCAACTTGGCCCCCCGCGCCTTGCGCAGGCGCCACCATTTCCCTCCCGCTCCTTCGGGGACAGGGATGGAGAAGTAGCCCGCCTGCTTCATCTTCCGAAAGTCAAACACTGGCTCCCCATTGGCAACCTCTACCGTCCCATGCGGGTTCTCGGAGTAGCCACCCACGGTGCGCGTGCCCTCGGGGACGTAGAAGACCATGTCATACTGCCCCCAGAGCGTCGCCTTCTGGTCAGGCGAAGCGGGAAATGCCACGCGCTGCCCCTCCGGCCAGCTTAGGACAGTAAGCGCTCCGCCATCGTTGAACTCCAAACGGTGGATGCCCTCATATGGCGAAATAAGCTCCACCGAGTGCGCCAGCTGGTCGGGCGGCACTTCGGCGGTGGCCACCGGTTCATCCACCAGGGCATGTTTATCGCTGTAGAGGCGAAGTTGAATGGAGCCCCGGTTCCGATAAATCTCCCCGCCTTTGACCTCGAAGCGGAACGCGCCTTGCCCCGCCGGCTTGTGGAGGTAGAGGGTATTCTCCCACCGAAGGCTTACCGGCCCACCGGAGCCCGCCGAGGCGGGAGGCGTGGGCTCCACGGGTACCAACTCGGTGGAGAATGCCACGGGCTGAAAATCATTGAGAGCCTTGTCCGCAACCCCTTGGCGCAAGAGCCCGGCCAGCTCTTCACGCGAGAAGGCACGGGTATCCGGCGGCTGGTTGACGAGGGTCTTCCAATCCACAATCGTCGAGACGTTTCGGTTTCTCTTTGTCATCCCACGAACGACGGCAACCGTATTGAGCAACCCGCTGGCACGCGCCCGCAGCACGAAGTCCACCAGCGCCTCGTAAGCGATCGCTTTCTCCCCATCCGAGGCGCTCTGGAAGGCAAACATCAAATCCACATAGCGGGTGTGGAGGAGGTAGTCGTCCAACCGCGCGGCGATTTCCGGGCTCTCCGCCTTTGCATAGGCCGCATCGAGGGTGCGGTACATTCGCCCCAGAAGGTCGTCGGAGAGAAGCGGACGATTCTCTTGCGCAAGATAGGTATGGAAGGTGCGCATCTCCACTGCTGCGGGGCCGAAGGCGTGGGTAAAGAAATCCTCCACAACGGCTTCACGTGTCTCGCCAAAGTCCCACAAAAGCCGGGAGGCCACGTAGTACCCAAGCCCATGGGCGACCCAGTTTGCAGAGCCTTCGGTGATCCAATAGCGCGCACCCAGCTCGTAAAAACGAGGGATGGTGGAGGCAACGTAATCGAGGTTGGAAGCCCGCGAGCGGCCGGGAAGATCGCGGTCCCAAGACCAGACGCTCAGGTACTCGCGAATGCCAATCTCCGCGCCCTTCTTTTGCCAGGCAGCGGCAAGTTCCTCGACGGTATGGCCACCTCGCAGAAAGCTGGTGGCAATGCTCACGATGACATTGCGATCCACCTCCCTATCCGGCGCGGGCGAGTGTTCATTATAAGCATAAATGCCTACCTTCCGACCGGGGAAACGCGGCTGGATCGCGCGGGCGACATGGTTGGCTAAAACCACCGTTTGGTTCGACGGAGAACCGAGTGGGGAATCCGTCCGCCAGCCCCCCCCATCGCTGGGGTCCATCCGTACGGTGTGAAGGTCGGGGCGAGCCTCAAGCTGGTGCAGCGAGTCTTCCACCGCGATGCGTAGGACACTTTCGCGGCTGGGGTCGAGCTTCATGGGCACCCCTTCCTCGCGCCGGGCAATATCCTGCGGGTGCTTCTCAAAATGCTCCGGGTTGCGGAGGATGATGGCGTTATAGGCGTGCCCGGTCTCGAGGTTGAAGCCCGAGACCGCCCGGTTGCGCACCTGCCATTGCTGGAAGGCCCGCTGCTCACTCCGCAACAGCGCCCCCGGCAGGAAGAACTTGCGGGTAAAGTAACGCGGGCTCTCGAAGGTATCGACGGCGATCTCCAGCTCCCCCTTCTTCGGCCAGATAGCCCACTTCTCTCCGGGGTAGAACTGGCGAAACCCAAGGCGGTGGAAGAAGTCCCAAACTCCATTGCGCGTACCATGGTCGCTACGGCCAATGATGCGCACCCCGCCTTCGTGCGTCTGGAGGAGGTAGTCATCCCGCCCCAGCAGGGGGGAGAGCTCCTTCTTCAAAGCTGGCAGGTGGCCCGGCCACTCGGCATCAGTGCCGATACAAATCCCCTCGCCCTTGGCAGCAACCTCAAACTCCGCACCGGTAATCCGCTGCAACCCTTCGGCAAGCTCCTGAGCGCGGCGCCGAGTCTCCGCAGATGCTCCGGGCGGGATCACCACTTGCACCAAAGCCCGCCCCTCCCGCGCGAGCGGCACCCGCTCTGCACAGCTTCCGGGGGGGCTCAGCCAAAGAAACACGCAGATCGCAATGCACCATCTCATGGAAACGTCTCCCGTAACGGTTTAAGTTCCTCGACCCGGGCACCCGCCCCACCGGCGGGGGTGTAGAAGAAGCCTGGGGCGGTGAGGCCGCCAGTGCCAAGCTCGTTGGTTTTGAGATTGGCGACACAAATGACCACGCGGTTCCTTTCTCCGGGGAGGATTGCCTCGGTGGCGTCTACTTCAAAAGGCACGAACGCAGAGGGCGAGCTGGTGCCCAACAACTTTCCATTGACCCAGACGCGAGCACTTTCATCCACCCCACCAAACCAGAGGAAAACACGCCGCCCCTCGACCGCCTTGGGAAGCTCCACCTCCTGCCGGTACCACGCCAGCCCCTTGTAGTAACGCAAGCCCAAGTCCCCCCACGTGACGGACCACCCGGGGGCCGCCTGCCAGTTGGAGCCCTTCAACTCCGGGCGAAAATACTCAAGCGCCTGCCCGATGCCTTGCGGATCGAGAAGCATCTCCCACTGGTCGGAGAGCGGGGCGACAACTTCGTTACCCCCTTGCGTGCGTGCGTACCCTTTCTCCACCGGGGCCCGGAAGAAGCGGGCCAAGTGGCTTTGCGAGGAGCGCTCGCTGAGCATGGGCGGGTCGTAGGCGAGCAGCAGGCCGCGCAGCCGGTCCACCTCCTGGAGCTGCGCGTATGCAGCGGGCCAATCGTGATTGTTCTGAGCCTCCAGCATTTTGGCAAAGGCATCGCTATAGGCAAACCCAGTGGAAAACACGGCCACACGCTCCTTGTAAGGGGAGGCTTCGGCAAGCTTGCCCGCCTCCTGCAAACCCGCCCGCAACCGCGCGCGCACCGGCTCGGGGAAGAAGTGCAACAGGTTGAACGCGCTACCCGAGTGGTGGTCTCCCGTCCGCAACACCTCATCCATCTCCGAGAAGTAGCGCTGCATCGCCGAGGCTGCCGGGCCAAACAAGTCATTGCAGAACTCGGCCAGCAACGCATCCACATCGGCCCCTGCATCCCAAAGCAACCGCCCCGCTACGTAGAGCGAAGGCCCCTGCAAAGCCCACGCAGGACTGCACTCGGTACGAAAGCCACGAATGCCATTGGCCGCGTAGTAGGGAATCTCATCGCGCAGCCGGTGAAGCTGCACAAACGGCATCGCAGGATCGGCAAGGTTAAACCAATAGCCTCGTTCATAAACCTCGGGTAGCACCTTCTTCCATGCAGGCACCAGCGTGCGCAGGTAGCCGCGTTCGGGGCAGGTGGGGTTATTGAGCCCGTGGACCCGGCAGAGGCCGATCGGGGCGATCGCGGCGACAATGCGCGCATCCGCCTTCTCCCGCACAGGCGGGCGCATATAGGCGTGGTAAACGTAAAAGGCCACCTTCTTCTCGGCGAGCTCCGGGGGAAGGCGTTCGAGCAGACGATTGAAGAACCAGATATAGCGGTCTGTCATACTCGGGCAGTTGGAGAAGGCATCCCAATCGCCCCCATCCAAAGCCCGACAACCTTCACACTCGCAAAAGCCACTCCCATCTGCCGGACCGATACCGATCCACGGCTCCTCGGGCTTTGCCTTGAAATAGCGCACCGTCTGCTCCACCGCCCGGGAAAGCACCTCGGGGTTGGAGATGCAGAGCTGGTGGCGACGGCGTACGCCATTTACCAGCGCAAAAAGCTCCGGCGTCGTCTCCGGGCTGGCTTCGCCGATGGGGATGCCGTGCGCTGGCGGAAAGTACGGCCCGCCCATGCGCTGGCGCTTCATCCACGCGGCATCATCCCCAACCGGGAAGTATCGCGCGGGGAAGCTCGGTTTCTCCACCATTCGCCCGTCAGGAAAGGAGACCGCATCGCGGGTCGGGACGACTGTGCCCAGCTCCCCGGGGAAATACCAGCGCACCCCCAGCTTCTCCAGCACGGCATAGACGCCGCACGCCGTACCCGTGGGTGTCGCCCCTGCAATCGCCAGCACCCCCTCCCGGGCCTCGACGACGAAGGCCGAAGGGTCTTCCCATGCCGCTTCGGCATCTGCCGAGCGAAGCCGCTCCCGCGCCAACGCCCCGAGGAGAATAACGCTCTGGCCCGCTTTCCGACTCGCTTCAAGAAACCCCGCAACCTCCGAGGGCTCCAACGGGTGGATGGGCACCTCCACCCCGCTCATTTTCCGCAAGTGGAACACCAGCTCCTGCGCGGCCTCTGCCTCCCGGTGCACCATCTTCCGGGAGGCGCCCGGCATGGGTGCATCCCCCTCCCCTGTGGCAAGGGCGACCACCGCCTGTGCTTTGCCATCCGCAACCAACGGAACGCTCGCACCCATGGCAGGTAAAGGGCAGCTCGACCAAAGAGCAGCCATTGCGATGAAGAACGTGAACTTCATGAAAAACACCGTCATGGAATGTTGCCTACCAAAGCCGCCGCCGCAAGAGGACCGCCCCCGTGGCCGCCGCCCCCCAAAGAGCCACAGCGCCCGGTTCAGGTACGACGTGGACATTGGAGAGGTAGACAAGCTTGTTGACGTCATCATGCACCAACGCTCCATAGCTAAAGCCGGTGCCCGAGACCGATGCCAGCGCGGGCACTCCCGCAAACGTACCTTGGTAGGTAAAGAGCGTGAGATTGCTACCATCCACCCACTCCGAACCATCATACTCCAGCTCAAGCGCAAAGGAGTTCAACGAGAGATTGCCGGTGGAGACAAAGCTACCACTCTCCGCGCCAAAGGTGAGCTTGAGCGAAGCGCCACTCTCGACCACCATATTGCCCGCCTTGAGTTGGTGGCCATCCACATTCACGCGCGAACCTTGCAGGACGGTAAAGCCACCGGTTGTCGCCAAGTCTCTTGCCAGGCGAATGTTGCCCGCAGCTGTCTCTCCGACCCGGAAGTGGGTGCTCAAACCGGCCCGGGCGATCTCTACGAGGCGCTCGGAGCCCGCACCGCCGTTGAAGTGGATGGTACCGCCTCCATAGTCCCCACTCGTGCCGGTATCGGTAAAGTTCCCCCCCACATAGATGTTGCGGTTGACGCTATCCATCGTGAAGCTCGATACCGCGCCACCTACGTGGCTGGCCACCGTAAAGTCTCCACGAACGCGGAAGTTATTGTTCCGCAGGACCGCCGCCGTGGCTTGGGTGGAAGCCGCGTCTCCGATGATTATATTTCCCAAGTCGATCGTTCCCCCGCTGCCCAGCCCATTGGCTGAAGTCGGGGCATAGAGTAGCGTCGAGCCCGCGCTCCATTCCACCGAGGCCGCAAAGGCATGCTGGCCACCGCCGGTGATCTTTAGGGAAACATTGTTCTCAATATGCACATTGGTCGCCGAAGTGGAGATCCGCGCCACCCGATAGGTGCCACCGGCATCGCTAGTGGAGCGAACGGTGTAGTTGGAAGCGGCAGTCAGGTTGATGCGGGCTTCGGGAAGATCGACATTGAGGTCGTACCCATGAAGGTCGATCACCATTCGCGAAGCATCGCCCGTGGAATTTACAAACCCCGTTTCCGGGATGCCGCTGGTCGCACTCCCTGTGGCAGTGAAGTTGCCTCCAAGGTTTAGCAACATGGAGCCTGTCGCGCTGCTTTGGACGAAGGAAAAGCCGCGAATCGTGATCGCAGCCCCCGTATCGACCACCCGCGCTCCATTGGAATCGTTGATCTGGGCGAAGTAAATATCGTTGGCGTCGTTATCCGGGTAGTGCCACGAAGGTGCGGAGGAGCTCCAGTTGGCATCGCTAGCCCAGGAGTAAGAGCCACTGCCGCCACCGCTCCAGGTGACAAGCACGTTGGCCGCAGGCAACATCGTGGGGATAAGGAACACACCAAGCAAGGTGAGTAGGGGGTTTTTCATGTTCATAGCACGAGGGGGTTAGGTTTAGAAAATGGCTACCCGGACAATCCGGGCGTGGTCGCAGCCCCAGGTTTTCTCCACCCGGATTCTCAACGCCTGGGTCGTGAGCGGGGTTTCAAACAAAAGGGTGGCGCGGCGTTGCCAATGGTCGCGCACTTCACGTACGGGCTCCCACCCGGTGGCCTGTTCTACGCAGAGGGTAAAGTCGCGCACGGTCTCGGGTTGGGGTACGCCCCAGAGCATCCGTTTGAGGTAGTTATCGGAGTGAGTGAGCGTGAGGTGGCGGTGGAGCCCGGTATCAAACGTCAGCTCCACTTGCCGGATAGGCACCGGCTCCGGCCACCGCAGCTCCAGCCATGCCGGGAAGCCGGGAGCACTCATCCAGCGATGCGCCCCCGGGCAAAGCTGGCTGGGGTGGACCCCATTGGGCCCCTCCACGCACCGGTTTTGCCCTGAGATGACCTGAAGTGCCGCGCCCTCCTCCTGCTCACTGGAGGCTGTGATTGCGGCGCTTCGGGCAATGTCTCCCTCCGGTTCTTCGCGCACGCCAATCAAAAAAACATCTTCCCGCAGAAGCCGTTGGCGAATCTGCCCCATCGCCACCACATCCTCCGCAAGCGCGGAAGGCAGCATCCCGTTGCGACTCGCATGTGCGGCTGCCACACCCACTCCTTCCCCAATGAGGGCGCAAGTCGCCATCACCCGGGTCGATGCAAATGCGATATGGCTTGCTGAGATGTTGCGCCCGGCAAACATCAGGTTGGCGACGTTTCGCGAAACACACGCCCTAAGCGGGATCTCATAGAGATAGGGCACCGGCGTCTGAACGCACGGGAGCGCATCCCGATCATCGATCCCCCCCACCGGGTGGAGGTCGATCGGCCAGCCACCGTAGGCGATCCCATCGGCAAATGGGCGCGCCTCCATGAGGTCGCGTTCGCAAAGCACGTGCTGGCCAAGGAAGCGGCGGCTTTCCCGCTTTCCGGGTAGCACGCCAAACCAATCGAGCGCCCAATGGCTGGCACCGTGCTCACCCGCGTTTTTGATATAATCCCAAACGCCCATTACGATCGCCAACAACTCATCGCGGATCGCCTCGTTGTCTTTGATCGTATCCAACTCGCCTCCCCACTCGATCCACCAATAGCCATACTCATAGTGGTGTTGCTGGTCGGAAAGGAAAGTCGCCCGGTTTCGGAAATCCTCCTTCCGGAAGCACCTTGCCCACTCGGGGGCGACAAAGGGCACCGGCTCCTCATGCTTGCGTGCCATGAAAAGGAGGGTAGAGCCCAATGTCTTCCCATCTGCCTCAGCGGCAGCAAGGCGCTCGCCGTACGTCGCCTGCCCTTCGCGCCCGTGTACATAGTCTGCGCCAGCAGCCACGCCGAGCCCTCCGTCGCCGGTGGCATCAATAAAGACCTTGGCCTCGATCGTAAACGAGTCTTCTGTGGAGTCGCGGACGGCACGGACGCACCGCAGCACCCCCTCCCCCACCTCCGCCCCAACCACCCGGGTATTGAGCAGCAGGTGGATGTTCTTTTCCTTGCGGCATTTGTCGTAAAGAATCAGGTCGAAGACCGACGCCGAACGTTGCGGGTTGCAAACCGCATTCTCCAGCCGGATCTCTTCGATAAGCCCTGTCTCCCGGGCTTCGAGCCGCCAATCCTCCGACGCGCGCCCGTAGTTTGCCCCCACCACATGCATGCGCACCTCGCTACTGGCGTTGCCGCCCAGCATCGGGCGGTCCTGGCAGAGCACCACGCGCTCGCCCGCCCGGGCCGCGGCCAACGCCGCGCAAACACCGGCCATGCCGCCTCCGGCTACGAGGATATCGCATTGCAAAAGGTGGGTTGCGTAGTGATCTTTCATCGCTAGTCAAAAAAAGGGGAATTGGGGGCAGCTCGACGCTTTGGCTTGCCCCCACACTCCCGCAGGCCCGGCTTCTTTACGAATGCGAAGGCATTTCAAAATTGCTCAAAACCTGCAAATTCTGCTCATCCCGGAGAGCCGGATGGCAAAAACCGGCTAGGCTTCCGGCCTTTCACTCCCTATGCTGCAAAGGCAGATGGCTGCCCCCGAAAAATTTGGCACGCAATTTAATCTCAGGCATTGGAGCCTTCTTCGCAGCCGCCTCCTCTGGGCGTATGACCACCGCCTTCTGCGGGACCAATGGGAGTGGCCCTATGTCTCCTACCCAACGGCCGCGTGGTTGATCCGCCAAGGCTCCGTAGTGCTCCGCTTCCCCTCGGGCACCGAGCGCTTTGGCCCTGGCACATGGATCTTTCCGCAGGAGGCCGAGGGCATCCAACGCTTCACGCGGGGCACGCGCATTCTATCACTACGCTTCGAGGCTGAGTGGTCTTATGGCCTGCCTATCTTCGACCGCTCGGTAAGCTATACGATCCGGGAGGAAGAGGCCCCCGAGCTTACCCGCGATGCGCAGGCGCTCGTCGACTTGGTGCGCGCCATCTTCCCCGAGCTGCGCCCCGGGCGGCTTACAATGGAGGGAGGGTTCGACATCTACCTTCGCATCCAGCCCGTCTTTATGCAATGGCTGCAAAGCTACCATGCAGCCCTTTCGGCGCATGGTGTGCCGATGCATTCGCTAGTGGAGTTTGACGACAAGGTGCGTACCGCGCTTCATACGATCGAAAGCCGGCGGCTTTCCACTCCGTTTCACGAGAAAGACCTTGCGCGCGAAGTCGGCTATAGCGTCAGCCAGCTCAATAAAGCCTTCGTCAAACAAGTCGGCAATACCCCCTCCGCCCTTTGGACCAAACGCCGCCTCAATGCCGCCAAGCTGGAGCTGGGCAACACGGCAGATAGCATCAAAGCGATCGCCTACCACCTCGGCTTCTCCCTACCCGAGCATTTTTCAAACTGGTTCCGCCGAAACACCGGCTCCTCCCCGCGCGAATACCGCAAACGGCACCAACCGGAAACGACGATCTAGTGTGGTGAAAGATAAATTCGCAAAGTAAGTTCGAGGTGATTTTTTGAATCTCCAAGGCGCGAGTAAGGGCGGCATCTGTAGATGCCGACCGCACGAGCAACGCTGGAGGTTCGGAAAAGCACCCGGAATTACGACGCGTATTTGTCTTTCACCACACTAGCTGCGCGGGGCTCACTTGGGAAATTCTGTGGAAATTTCATACCGCGCGGGGGGAGAATCCGGCAACGCGGGGTCAAACTCCACAGCCGAAAGTTTCCCGCCCAGCGTGTAAAGAACCAGCACCCGCCCGGAATCGAGCAGGGTGACCTGCCGCATCCGGTCTGCCTGCTCGACGAGAATGCGGAAGCCAGTGCCATCGGGTGCCGATAGGCCGATCTGCTGAATGTCTGAAGCCGTGAGCCGCCCATCTTTGTTGGAGTCTTCGGGGACGATCTCATAAAGACTTGCCAATACGACCACGCGGTCTTTCTCGTCAGCTTTGAGTGGAGAACTCACATCTTCCACGTCCAAAATGATGCCCCCAAATGGCTTGCGCAGCCAATGCCCCGCACGCGTGGTCGGGTTCAAATAGAAGAAATTATGGGTGGAGGAGGCCTCTTTACTATAGCTCCCCATGCGCGGAATCTCCTCGCGAAGCTCCAACGGTGCGCGCAGCACTTCGGTTCCCGCAATCTTTTTGAAATAGCCCAGCTCGCCCACTTGCCCGGAGGGTTCGCTCTCGACCGTTACCCGCGCGACGTTCTGGACACGAGGTGGCGTTCGCCATTCGCTCCATAGCTCCCTCACGACAAATGCCGCCCCGACACACCCCAGCAACCCGCCAACCAGAATCACAATGGCATTGACCCTCCAGATCCAAACGAACCCTTTGCGGAAATTCATAGGCACCCGTTTTACAACCTGTGGAGGGGCAGCCACCAGCCCGCAATTTCCGGCATTGCGCGGGGCGTTGCCAATGGGCCAAACTACCCGCTCTTCTCCATGAGTTCCTTTGATGCCGCTCTCCAGTATGTCACGGAAACGCTCGCCCACCGCAAAAGCGCCGGTCTGGGTGGAGACACCGCTGCCGTAAGCGCCCTGCGCTCGCTGGCCACGGTGGCTCAAGGGCATGTGGCAGCCACGCCTTCACCCAAAGCAGCCCCCACCCCGGAAGCAGGCGCTCCGGTAAAGGGCCGCTTTGCCAGCATTCGCGAAGCGCTCGGGGGCAAACCTCCCGTGCCACCCTCGGCTCCTGCTCCCCTACAGGCACCCACGCCCTCGCCTGCCCCCGTGGCAGATAGCGGCACCAAAGCCGAGCGGTTGGAGCGGCTGCGCGAACGCATCGCCTCTTGTGAGCAATGCCCCCCCTTGGTGCAAAGCCGCACGCAGACGGTCTTTGGCGTCGGCAACCCCGATGCGGAGTTGATGTTTGTTGGCGAAGCCCCTGGGGCCGATGAAGATGCCGAGGGCGAGCCCTTTGTGGGCCGCGCGGGGCAGTTGCTCACCAAGATCATCGAAGCCATGCGCTTCCAGCGCGAAGATGTTTTTATTGCCAACGTCCTCAAGTGCCGCCCGGACATGCCCCCCGGGGCCTCCGGCAACCGCAAGCCCACTTCGGACGAAATGGCCACCTGCCTGCCGTATTTGATCGAGCAGATCGAGATCATCCAGCCCAAGTGCATCGTGGCGCTTGGGGCCACAGCGATGGAGGGGCTCACCCGGACCACCGAGCCGATGCGCAACCTGCGCGGGCGGTGGCATGCATTCCGGGGCATCCCCCTCATGGCCACTTACCACCCGGCCTACCTGCTGCGCAACCAGGCTAACACCGAAAAGCGCAAGGTGTGGGAAGATATGCTGCAAGTCTTGGAGCTGCTTGGCCGGCCAATCTCCCCCAAACAACGCAGCTACTTTCTCAACAAGGAGTAGCGGCCTGCCTACAAGACCCCCTTGCGCCGCAGGGCGGCCTCCATGGCGCGCTCCATGAGCAGGGTGGCGAGGCTCTGCGTGGCTTCATCCAACGCGGTGGTTGCTTTCTTGAGTCGGTGCGGGTTTTCACCCGCCATGGCCTCCTCCACCTCCGCGCTGAGCGCAGCGATGCGGGCGCGCTCTTGAGCCCCCACTTCCTCCCCCAGCGTGGCAAGTGCGTTGCGAACGGCGGGGAGCATCTCCTGCGCCTTGAGCTTCGCCTCGGTAAAGACCCGCTCGGCCATGTCCTCAAAGGCGTGGTCGAGGGATTCGGCGATCATCGTTTCCACGGCTTCATCGGAGACATCCACCGCGCTCTGCATCTTCACACGCTCTTCGGCCCCGGTCTTCACATCCCGCGCGAGCACGTGGAGAATGCCGTCGGCATCGATCTCAAGCTGCACACCCACGCGCGCCTGCCCTTTGGCGGCGGGCTCAAAGGGGAGCTCAAACTTGCCAAGCTCCCAGTTATCCCGCGCCATCTCACGCTCGCCCTGGAGCACGCGGATGAGCATGGAGCGCTGCCCGGCCACGGCGTTGGTAAACATTTCCCCCGCTTTGGTGGGGATGGTGGAGTTCCGGGGGATGATGACATTCATCAACCCGCCAAACGTCTCCAACCCGAGCGAAAGCGGTGTGACATCCAGCAACACCACGTTCTGCACCGCCCCGGAGAGGATACCCGCCTGGATGGTGGCCCCCAGCGCCACGGCTTCGTCCGGGTTTTGCGAAAGATTCGGCTCGCGGCCAAAAAGCTCGGCCACCAGCGCACGCACGAGTGGCATGCGCGTCTGCCCGCCGACGAGGATCACCTCGTCCAGCTCTGCCGCAGAGAGCCCGGCATCTGCCAGCGCGCGCAAGCAATGGGCGCGCGTTTTCTCCACAATGGGCCGGGCCAATGCCTCCAACTCGGCGCGGGTGAAGGTGCAGTGGAAGCTCTCATCCCCGCGCAAAAACGGTAGCTCCACCGGCACCGACGCTTCGGTGGAAAGGCGGTGCTTGGCTACGATAGCCGCCTCACGCAAGCGCGGCAGGGTGTCGGCAGCCGGGGCCGCCCCCCATTGCGCAGCGATGCGCCGGGCCAGCTCGGCCTCCAGCGCGGCATCAATATCATCGCCCCCCAGCCGGGTGTTACCATTGGTGGAGATAACCTCAAAGACACCGTTATTAAGCTCCAGGATGGAAATATCAAACGTGCCCCCGCCGAGGTCGTAGACGGCCACGCGCGAGCGCCCGGAAAGCTTATCAAGCCCGTAAGCAAGGGCGGCGGCAGTCGGCTCATTGACGATGCGCTCCACCACCAGCCCGGCGCGTTCCCCCGCTGCTTTGGTGGCTTGCCGCTGCGCATCATTGAAGTAAGCGGGTACGGTGATGACGGCGCGCCCCACTTCCACCCCCAGCGCCGCCTCGGCATCGTGCTTGAGCTTGGCGAGGATAAGCGCGGAAATCTCTTCCGGCCCAATCTCCCCTTCCCGAAGCCCAAACCGCACTGCCGCCCCGGTCGTTGAAACCACGGGCCACGGAGCATCCGCCGTTTCTTCACCGGTGCGGCGGCCCATGAAGCGCTTGATGGAGCCAAACGTCTCCCCCGGGTGTAGCGCCCGCAACCGGGCAGCGGCGCGCCCCACCAGCGGCTCACCCTCCGCCGGGAAATGGACGATGGACGGCGTCAGCCGCACCCCTTCGGCATCCGCAAGGAGGATGGGGAACCCGGCGTCCATCACGCCAATGAGAGAATGAGTAGTACCAAGGTCAATACCGACAAGGGTGGACATGGCGCGCACCTTACCTTCAAACCGGGGCAAAATGAAAGCCCCCCGTCCTTTTGCGTTGAAAAGCGAACCAATTGTCTTAAAATGTCCATAACATTTCCAAACATGTCTGCCCAATCCAAGCCCGACGCCCCCCGCCTGCGCCCCTCTGAAACGATTCTACAATATCTGGAGAGCGCCGCCTTTTCCAATAGCCCTCGCACCCCCCTGCGCCTGCCCACGATCCGCGAGCTTGCGGGGAAACTGGGGGTCGGCGTTTCCACCGTCGGGGCAGTTTATCGAAGCCTGGCTCAGGAAGGGCGTATCCGTACCGAGGTGGGAAACGGCAGCTTTCTGCTGCCCGCCGCATCGGCCCGCCCCGGCCGGAAAGAGGGGCTGCATATCGGCATAGGGCTTTCCCAACGAGTCCTCCGCGACCCGGAACGGTGGCACTCGCGAGTGTACGGCGGCATCACCGCCGCCGCGCTGCACGCCGAACGCCCGGCGGCCCTTGTACCGCTGGATGCGCTCGCCCCCGAAGAGGAACTCCTGCGGCAAACAGATGGCTTGGATGCCCTCATCCTCATGCCTGGCCACCTTCTCAAACCAGCCCTTATTGAAGTCGCCACCCGCCAGGGCATCCCATGCGTCTACCTCAACTCACCCCGCGACGGAGAGACGCGCAACTTCGTCATGGCCGATTTTGCCGGGGCCTCCGCCGCCTTGGGGCGGGCCTTCCGGGCCGCCGGGCGCAAGGAGATTGTCATGATTCTGGAAGACCCATGCCACCTTTCCATCTCGGCCCATTTCCGCGTGGCCGGGTTGCTGGCGGGGCTCCATTATGGTGAAGAGGAAGGGGTACATTTCCGGCTGGAAGTGGCCAACGGCATCTCCGTGGAGGATGGGCGCAGGGTCATGCGGCAGATCTTGGAGGAAAGCCCAGGCCGCCGCCCGGATGCCATCTATACGTCCGGCGACTTTCTGGCCATCGGCTGCGTTGAAGAGCTGCAGGCTCATGGTATCTGCGTGCCGGAAGAGGTCAGCGTCGCGGGGGGGACTGGCCTCAACCTGGAGCGCTACTCCCACCCCGGGCTGACCTGCTGCCAACAGCCGTTTGAAGAGATCGGCCTGGAGATCATCGACATGGTACGCCGCGTGATCGATTCCGGGCTCTCGGAAGTCCCAGGCCGGGTCGTACCGATGACTTGGCTTGGCGGCGCCACCACCCTACCGAAAGAAAATCGTCTCCTCGCAATCGCCGAAACAGGTGGCCCCAAACGTCGGAAATCAAAACAAACACATTGACAGCCAATTCAACGTCATTTATAGACAATACAAAACCAATCCCTATTGGTTCCGCTTAACCCCCCACCCTCACCCCGCCTCCCATGAAGAAAACCGCCCTCTGCCTGCTGGCCACCGTTTGCGTGGCTGGCACGTCTTCAGCCGCCCTCCTTTTCGAAGATGATTTTGATGCCTACACCCCCGGCTCCAACCTCGCGGGTCAGGGTGGTTGGGTCAATTTCACCGGAACTGGCAGTGCATTGGTAAGCAACAACCCCGCTGGCTACACCGCCCCAAATGAACTCAGCCTTGCCGCAGGTGGGGGCGTCCGCAACGGCTTTGCCGCCGTCTCTCTTGCCGATAGCGACCTAAAGTTTTCCTTCAACTTCATGGCAGGCGAGAGCGCCGCTGGGCGCAACCTTGAGTTTGCCATTCGAAATAACACGACGTACGCCTTCTACCTAAACCTGCGGGGCTCCCGGACTTCGGTCGACATTGGCCTGAACAACGCCTCGACCCAAAACCACGCGCTCAGTTCGGCGCTGGTTTCCAATGCGTGGTACCAATTCAACGCCACGATTGATGCAGACACCAGCACGCTCACCTTCAGTATCACCCCGGCCGAAGGGGGAAGTGCCTTGGTGACGCAGGCCATCACCCTCTCGGCCATTCAGGTAGACCGCATTTACTTCAGCTCCTCCGCGAGCGCCCTCTCGGGAGATTGGAGTATCGATAATGTCTCGGTCGCAGCGATCCCGGAAGCCCAGACCGCCCGCCTCCTCCTTTCGGCCGGGCCCGTGCTGGCGCTGGCAGGCTGGGCTGCAAGGCGGCGCACCACCCAACGCTAGTGTGATGAGTCAGAAGTGAATGAAATGAATCTCTGACTCACCACACTCCCCCCCCTTCCCCGGAACCATGAAACGAAGCCAAACGCCTCACGCCTTCAGCCTCGTGGAGCTGCTGGCCGTGGCCGCCATCCTCACCGCGCTGGCCTCGATGCTGGTGCCTGTGGCTGGGGCGATCCGCCAGCGAGGCGAAGCCACCCGTTGCCTCGCCAACCTACGGCAGATCGGCGTAGCTCTCACGGCTTATTGTACCGAGCACTCGCAGTTTCTCCCCGGGCCGCTACTCCCCTCGCAAGGGCCACGGTACAACCGTGTCAACGGGGCCTACACCACCTACCTCGCCAGCTACCTCTACCCCTACCTCGCGCTGCCCGAGCCCCCCGCAGGGCCGCTGCCAACGCTGGATGAAGCAATCGCCCGAGCACCGGTCTTCTACTGCATCACCTTCGGCAAGGTGGCGCATAACCGCTTCCCCAACCCCTACTTCATGCGCTGGCAGGTACCCGGCATGGGTGGCAAACCGCCGTGGGGTAATGCAGATGCGACCACCATCCCGCAAACGCCGAGACGGATCACCGAAGTCCCCTCACCCGCCCACACCTGGGCGATGAGCGACCTCGACCAACAAAGCCCCAACCTCCCTGCCGCAAGCTGGGTCCACAACCTGCCGGAGAAACCGATCCACCAAGGCGCGCGTAACGCCCTCTACTTCGACGGCCGCGTGGGCCGGATCGACCGCGACGGCAACTCCCTCTAGGCCGGTTCGATGCGAGATCGGGCAACTGTAGGGCGTCTCTGTGAGACGCCATGGGGTTTGGCCTGCCGCCTCACAGAGACGGCCTACAATTCAGCATCCCGGCGCGCCGTCCAAAAGCCAGCGGGGCGCTGAACAGATTTTCACCTCAACGTCGTAATCCCCAATGTTTTCACGCCTCCTTCTGCTCTGCTGCGTTATCCTCCTTGCCGGATGCCGCGACACCTCCCTGCGCGACCGCTTCCTGCAACGCGAGCGGGTGGTCTTTCTCTGCCAACACCACCGCTTTGGCACCGGCATCCCCCAAGACCTTGTGGAAAACGCGGGGGACGTGGATGCCCTCGCGCCGATGTGGTACGACATCAGCGACACCGGCGAAGTCACCCCCATTCATCCCGGTGAAAGCACAAAAGCCTACCGCGACTTTTGCCGCCAGCGGGGGATTGCCCTGCTCCCGATTTTCCGCAATTTCAAACCGCAGAAGCTCCTCGGGAATCCTCTGGCAGTCGAGCGCGCGGCAGCCGCGATCGAAGCGGTCGTCCTTTCGGAAGGGTACGATGGCGCCACACTCGATATTGAAGAAGACGGCATTGAAGGCACAACCCGGGAGCCGATGCTCCGCCTTCTGCGCGATCTTCATTCCCGGTTGATCGCTCGGGACCGTCTCTTCTGTGCGACCTTCAGCTCCATCCATTGGGAGCGCGGCCCCAACTGGCAAAGCTCGGCCATGCTTGCCCATTGCGACTGGGCATTCGGCATGTTTTACGACTACTGCGGCCCGTGGAACCACAACCGCCGCCCACCCACTTCCACCGCCCCCTACGACTGGCCTTCCGCGCAGTGGGATATCCGTCGGGATGTCGCCAAGATCTTGCGCCCCCCTCTCACCCGGAAGATCCTGCTTGGCATCCCCGCCTATGGGAATGACGCCACCTTCGATGCCCATGGGCAGAGTGTCTCACTCGTGGCTCACTCCGTAGCCCGGCTGTTGGAGGCCAAGCAACGCCACAACGCCCCCCGCCAATGGGATGCGCAAGCCCGCACTCCATTTTTTGAATACCACGATGCAGGTCTGCGCCACCGGGTCTGGTACGAAGATGCCGAATCTTACGGCTGGCGTACCCGGCTTGCAGAGGAAACGGGGTGTGCCGGCGTCGGCGTTTGGTCCATCGGCGCTCCGGGTGGGAGCGATCCGGACTTCTGGCCCGCCCTCCGGCGTTACCGCTCCGGAGAGTAGCCAAACTACGCCGCGGCAGGCTCCGGCAAGGCGGCATCCACGCGCGGGGCTTCGTCGAGCTTCGTCTTCGTCCCCTTCCGGTCAAAGGCCAGTACGGAGTAGATCGAAGGGACGACAAAGAGCGTGAAGACGGTGCCGATGATCATCCCCGTGCAAAGGACGATGCCGATACTGTTGCGCGAGCCTGCTCCGGGCCCGGTGGCAAGGATCAGCGGAAAGTGGCCGACAACGGTGGCCACCGTGGTCATCAAAATCGGCCGCAACCGCGTGGCCGAAGCCTCGACGACGGCGCTCAATCGAGTGAGCCCCTGCTCCTGCAAATGGTTGGCAAACTCGACAATGAGGATGCCGTTTTTGGCAATGAGGCCCACCAGCGTGATCAACCCCACCCGGCTGTAGATATTGAGCGAAGTAAAGTCGAGGAAGGTAAAGAGCAGCGCGCCGCTCAACGCCAGCGGCACCGACCCGGCAAGGATAATGAACGGATCGCGGAAGCTCTCAAACTGCGCCGCAAGGACGAGGTAAATGAGGATGAGCGAAAGCATCATCGTGGTGTTGAGACTATTGCCCTCCACCCGGAGCTGGCGGGATTCTCCCGCGTAATCGATCGAAAACCCTTTGGGCAGGATCTTGGCCGCCTCTTCCTCCAGCTTGGAGAGCGCCATATCGACCGTCACACCCGGAGGCAGCACCCCTTGGATCCGCGCGGAGTTGAGCTGCTGGAAGCGGTTCAACGTTCGCGGCTCGGTGGTGGTCTTCAGCTCCGCAAAGGTGGAGAGCTGCACGAGCTTCCCGCCCGGCCCGGAGACGTAGTAGTCTGAAAGCTGGTCGGTATTGAGCCGCTGAGAGCGCGTGACTTGGGGGACGACTTTGTAGCTGCGCCCCTGGATATTGAACCAGTTGACATAGTTCCCCCCGAGCATCGTGCCGAGGTCGGCCCCCACTTGCTGGAGGTTTAACCCGAGCGAGGCGACTTTATCGCGGTCAAAAACAATCTCCGTCTGCGGTTGGTCAAACTTCAGGTCCGTATCCGCAAACATGAAGAGGCCGGTCTGAAACGCCTTGGCCACGAGCTGGTTGGCAAACTCCAGAAGCTGCTCGGGCTCGGCAGTGGAGACGATGGCAAAATCGACCGGGAAATCGCCCGCGCCCGGCAGCGGCGAAGGGGTAATCGGGATCGCCTGGATACCCGGGATCGCCGAGAGCTTGGGGAACAATTCGTTCGTGATCTCCTCGGTGGAGCGCTTGCGCTGGCTCCATGGCTTGGTGACTAACCCGGAGAACCCACCCGTGGGCATGGTGATCTGGAAGGAGTTATCCATCTCGGGGACGGTGGAGAACGCATCGTAGACTTCCTGCGTATAAAGCGTCGTTTGGTCGATCGTCGAGTTCGGCGCGGCGTTAATGATGGCGAAGAGGAACCCTTGGTCTTCCTTGGGCGCCAGCTCGCTGGTGGAGAACATCGAGAACGGGACGATGAGAAAGATGACGATACCCGCCAGCGTGAGCGTTACCGGGCGGAAGCGCAGCGTAGAAGCCAGCATGGAGCGGTAGCGCAGCCGCAGCCCATCAAAGCGCGTGTTGATCCACCCCGCATAGCCGCGGTGCGAATCGCCCTCGCGCAGCAGCTTGGCCGACATCATCGGCGAAAGGGTGAGCGCCACGATGCCGGAGACGATGACGGCCCCCGCAAGCGTGAAGGCAAACTCGCGGAAGAGCGTGCCGGTAAGCCCGCCTTGCAGGCCGATGGGCGCGTACACCGCCGCGAGCGTGATCGTCATCGCCACGATGGGGCCAAATAGCTCGCGCGCCGCGCGCAGGGCAGATTCCGTGGGCGAGTACCCCATCTGCAAATAACGCTCCACGTTTTCGACGACGACGATGGCGTCGTCCACCACCAAGCCGACGGCGAGCACGATGGCCAGCAGGGTGAGCAAGTTGAGCGAGAAGCCAAAGATGAGCATGATGAAGCACGCCCCGACCAACGAGATGGGGATGGCCACCACGGGGATCAGCACCGACCTCAATGACCCCAGGAAGAAGAAGATGACGATGACAACGATGATGAGTGTCTCCACCAGCGTGTGGGAGACTTCGTTGAGCGCGTCGCTAATATAGACGGTGGCATCGTAGCCGATGCTCGCCTTCATGCCTGCGGGGAGCTGGCGCTCGATGTCGGGCAGCGCCTCGCGAATGGCGCGGGTGACGTCGAGCGAGTTGGCCGTCGGCAATGCCCAGATGCCCATGAACGTGGCGCGCTGGCCGGAGAAGCGGACATCCTCATCATAGCTCTCGGCACCGAGGTTGACTTCCGCCACATCCTGCAAACGGACAACGACGCCCTCGTTCTGCCGGATGACGAGGTTGCGAAACTCCTCGGGGGAGCGCAGGTCGGTATTGGCTACGAGGTTGACGGAGATCATCGACCCCTTGGTGGAGCCCACGGCAGAAAGGTAGTTATTTGCCGCCAGTGCCGCCCGCACTTCGCCGGGCGAGACATTGAGCGCAGCGAGCCGCTCCGGCTTGAGCCAGACGCGCATGGCAAAGGTGCGCGCGCCAAGGATCTCGGCCTTCTGCACACCGGCCACTGCGGTGAGCTTGGGCTGCACGACCCGGGTGAGGTAGTCGGTAATCTGGTTCTGGTCGAGGTCGTTGCTATAGAAGCTCAGGTACATCGAGGCGATGCGGTTATCGCTCGTCTCGATGTCGATGACGGGGGCCTCCGCCTCGGGCGGGAGCTGGTTGCGCACCTGCGCGATCTTGGCCTGCACCTGCGTGAGTGCGGCATTGCTATCGTAGTTGAGCTTGAGGTGGATGCTGATCGTGCTCAACCCCTGCGCGCTTTTGGACTCGATGTAGTCGATCCCGTCGGAACTCGCGATCACCCGCTCCAGCGGCGTGGTGATAAAGCCGCGCACGAGGTTGGCATTGGCCCCCACGTAGGCGGTGCGGACGGTGATCACCGTCATATCGCTGCGCGGAAATTGCCGCACATTGAGATGCCGCAACGACTGGATGCCCGCCAGCAGGATGATAAGGCTCACCACGGTGGCCACCACCGGGCGGCGGATAAAGAGGTCGGTAAAGTTCATGGAGCGCGGGCTTACGATTCCGGCGGCTGCGGCCGGGCTTCGTTACTGGGGGTCACGGCGTTGTTCTCCACCACTTCCATGCCGTTGGAGAGCTTGAAGCCGCCAGAGGAGACGACGATATCGCCCGCCGCTACGCCGGAGAGTACGGAAACCTGGTCGCCCCGCGAGGGGCCGACTTTGACAAACTTCTGCGTAACCGTACGCACCCCACCCTCCCCCTCGGCGACAGTGAAGACGGAGTTCCCAAATGGAGCGTAGACCACGGCGGAAGCGGGGATGGCAATCATCCCCTCCTGCTCGGGGAGGAGCACCTCCACTTGCACAAACATCCCTTCGCGCAGGTGGCCCTCTTTATTGGGCAGGGTGGCTTCGACCTGAATGTTGCGGGTGCTTTCATCCACCTTCGAGTTGATGGCGGTGACAACGCCTTCCGGCGCAGGCCCTTCCAGTCCGGGTGCACTCACGCGGACTTTGGTGCCGGGGGCCACTTTATCGAGCTCGTGCTGAGGCAGGGCAAACTCGGCATAGATCGGGTCTTGGGATTGGAGGGTCACGATCGGCTTCCCCACATCGAGGTACTGGCCGATATTGACCTGTCGCAAGCCGAGCACGCCATCAAAGGGTGCCGTGATGGTCTTGCGGGCGATGAGGGCGCGCGCCTGGTCTACGACGGCAATGGCCTGGTCCGCATTGGCGGCGGCGGTATCGTAGTCGGACTGGGAGGTAGCCCGCTTGGTGAGCAGATCGTGCTGGCGCGCCCGGGTGAGCCGGGCCAGCTCGGCGGCGGCCTCGGCGGCTTTGAGCTGGGCTTCCTCCTGCTGGGTATCGAGACGTAGGAGCACCTCGCCCTTCTTCACGCGCTGGCCAGATTCAAAGGCGATTTCCCTCACGATCCCCGCGAGGTCCGTGCTCACCTCCACCCCTTGCACGGCTTTGAGCGAGCCGACGGCGTTGAGCACTGGCTGCCAGGTGGAGCTCTGGGCGGTAACGGTCGTCACCCCCGCGGCAGGCATTTTGAAGGAGGCCCCCTCCGCCATAGCGGTGCGGATGGAGGCATATTTATAATACCCGAGCCCGGCAATCGCCCCGAAGGCGATCAAGAGCATGAGGAGCATTCGTTTGGTCATAAAAATTTACTCCGGCTCCACCCCGGAAAGGCTCGCCTGCAATTTCTGAAGCAAGCCGACGAGTTGCTTGCGCTCTTTCTCCCCCAGCGGGGCCATGATGCTTGCCACCTGCCGAAACCAATCCGGCAGGAAGCCGTTCACAAACGCTTCCCCCTGCGGGGTGAGGCGCACATTGAGGGCGCGGCGGTCGGCCGGGTCGGCCTCGCGCTGTACGAGGCCATCTTTCTCCAGTGTATCGATGAGGCCCGTCATGGTCGCGCGAGTCACCCCCGCCTGCTCGGCCAGCTCCGCCGGAGTGCGCGCGCCCCCCTCTTCACAACAGCGGTTTAGCAACATCAGGACGGTGAAGCGCCCCTGGCTGAGCGAGATGCGGTCCATAAACCGGCGCTGCTCGGAGAAGACAAGGTCTGCCGTGCGCAGGAGGTTCATGTAGCTCTCGATGGCGCTCGGCTCCAGCTCCGGGTGCTGCTCTGCGGCTTCGAGCAGGCACTCGTAGCGCGGCAGATCTTTGAGCATGAGGAGCGGCATAAAATAGTTAGCTCCCTAACTATCAGCCCCCTTACGGCTTGCAAGCGCTTTTTGCCGCCCGCTGGAAAAAAAAGAGGACGCCCCACAAATCATGGGGCGTCCTCCGTGAGACCTTAAAAAACCAGCCGCTCTACAGCTTGGCCAGGATGGCGTTCAACGTACCACTCGGGCGGAGGGCGGCGGAGGCCAACGCCTCATCCGGGCGGTAGTAGCCGCCAATATCCACCGCGTGCCCTTGCACGGCGAGCAGCTCGGCCACGATCTTCTCCTCATTGGCCACCAGCTCGGCGGCGATGGGGGTGAAGAGCGCTTTCAACTCCGCATCCCCCTCCTGCGCGGCGAGGGCCTCGGCCCAGTAAAGGGCGAGGTAGAAGTGGCTGCCCCGGTTATCGATGGTGCCAAGCTTGCGCCCGGGCGAACGGTCGTTATCGAGGAACTTGCCGGTGGCGGCATCCAGCGTATCGGCCAGCACTTTGGCGCGGGGGAGCTTGTAGGTATCGGCAATGTGCTCGAAGCTCGGCGCAAGGGCGAAGAATTCGCCCAAGCTGTCCCACCGGAGGTAGTTTTCGGCCACAAATTGCTGCACGTGCTTGGGTGCGGAGCCACCGGCCCCGGTTTCAAACAAGCCGCCGCCATTCATGAGCGGGACGATGGAGAGCATCTTGGCGCTGGTGCCCAGCTCCAGGATGGGGAAGAGGTCTGTCAGATAATCGCGCAGGACGTTGCCCGTTACCGAGATGGTGTCCTGCCCGTTGCGAATGCGCTCCAAGCTCACCCGGCAGGCTTCGGCAGGCGGGAGGACACGGAGGTCGAGCCCGGTGGTGTCGTGCTCTTTGAGGTAAGTGTTTACCTTCGCGATGATCTGCGCATCATGCGCGCGCTTTTCATCCAGCCAGAAGATGGCGGGTACGCCGGTGGCCCGGGCGCGGTTGACGGCGAGCTTCACCCAATCGCGCACGGGGGCGTCCTTGGTCTGGCAGGCGCGCCAGATATCTCCCTCCTCCACGGCGTGCTCGGTAAGGACATTGCCCGCGGCATCGATAATGCGCACGGTCCCCTCCCCCGGGATCTCGAAGGTCTTGTTGTGCGAGCCGTACTCCTCCGCCGCCTGCGCCATGAGGCCGACGTTGGGGACGCTGCCCATGGTGCGGGGGTCAAACGCGCCGTGCTCTTTGCAGAAGTCGATCACCGTTTGGTAAACACCGGCGTAGCTGCTGTCGGGGATGACGGCGAGGGTATCCTGCTGTTTGCCCTCGGCATTCCACATCTGGCCGGAGGTGCGGATCATCGCAGGCATGGAGGCATCGACAATGACGTCGCTGGGGACGTGCAGGTTGGTAATCCCCTTGTCGGAGTTGACCATGGCGATCGCCGGGCCTGCTGCATAAAGCGCGGCAAGGTCTGCTTCGATGGCCGCCTTCTTCTCGGCGGGGAGCGCGGCGATCTTGGCGACAAAATCGCCAAAGCCGTTGCTGAAATCGACCCCCAGCTCCGAAACCTCGGCGGCGTACTTGGCAATCAGGTCTTTATAAAAGACGCGCACGGCATGGCCAAAGATGATCGGGTCGGAAACCTTCATCATCGTCGCTTTAAGGTGGATGGAGTAGAGCACCCCCTCCTGCCGGGCGGCAGCCACCTGTGCTTCGAGGAAGGAGACGAGCGCCTTCTTGCGCAGCACCGTGGCATCAATAATCTCCCCCGCCTTGAGGGCGAAGTTTTCTTTGAGCACTTTTACCGCGCCATCTTTACCTGCCCACTCGATGCGCACCTGGGTGGCTTCGGGCACGGTGGCCGACTGTTCGTTGGAGAAGAAATCGTCCTGCCCCATGGTGGCGACACGGGTCTTCGAGTCTTTGGACCATGCACCCATGCTGTGCGGGTTTTTGCGGGCGTATTCCTTGACGGCTTTGGGGGCGCGGCGGTCCGAATTGCCCTCGCGCAGCACGGGGTTGACGGCGCTTCCCTTCACGCGGTCGTACTTTTCCTTGGCGGCTTTTTCCTCCGGAGTCTGCGCATTCTCTGGGTAGTCAGGGAGGTTGTACCCTTTCTTCTGAAGCTCGGCGATGGCTGCCTTGAGCTGGGGCACCGAGGCGCTGATGTTGGGGAGCTTGATGATGTTGGCCTGCGGCTGGAGCGTGAGCGCGCCAAGCTCGGCCAGCGCGTCGCCCTGGCGCTGCGCTTCTGTCAGAGCCTCGGGGAAGCTGGAGATAATGCGGCCCGAGAGCGAGATATCCCGCGTCTCCACGGCGATGCCGGAGTGCTTGGTAAACGCCTGGATGATCGGCAGGAGCGAATAGGTGGCAAGGGCGGGGGCTTCGTCAGTCTGGGTATAGATAATGGTCGGCTTCGCGGACATAGGTGAGGCCGACCGTAGGAGCTTTTGGCCCCGGGGTCAAAAAAGATATGCAGCCCCCGCAGTTGAGCTCAATACCGCGTAAACGCGCAGAAGAGCACCGCCACCCCATACACCAGCCCGCCAAGGGCGGCCACCTTCCACCGGCCTGTGCTTTGGGAGACCCACGCGAGTTGGTCGCGCAGCAGATACGGCATCCCCACCCAGAAAAGCCCCAGCAGCGCCCACGCATAGCCGATGAAGGAGACTAGCAGCCGCGTCGGCTCCGGCTGGAGAAAAGCAGCCTCCAGCAATGGCTCGGCAGCCAACAGCGCCAGAAACCCAAGCGCGCGCACCGCGAGAAACTCTTGGACGTAAAGCGCCATCAACCCCGCGCTTGCCACGATAGCGATCAAGATCGTGCGCCGCCAGGAGCTGAACTCGCCCAGATCCATCGTGGAAACGAGCCAAAACGCCCAAACTGCCGCCAACGCCAGCAAGGCAAACCCGGCCCCGCGAGAACGTGGGAAGCCGCGAAGCAACTCCCGAGCCCCTTGCGAGTGCAGAAGGGCGAGCGCGTGGATAACAATCAGGAAAAGGCCAAGGGCGATCCCGGCGTTGCGCAGGCTCAAGGAGTAAATCATCCCCAGCAGGAAAGGCGAAACCGGCGCGCGCCTCAAGATCATTTGCAACCCACGCGCCGGGCGCCTACGCTTTGGCTTTCATGAAACCCCGCCGCACCGCCCCCCAATCTGAAGAGGTGCGCCGTGCCATGGAGGAGGTGCGCGCGGTCTATGAAGCACTCGCCGCCCGGCCTGTGGAGCGCGCGTGCACGCTCTCGGGTGGGTGCTGCCGCTTCCGGGAAACGGGGCGCACCCCGTACCTGACGCTTGGCGAGGCGCTGGTGGCCGCGCGCGGCGTCCGCGCCTCGGGCCGCAAGGTGCTCCCCCCGGCAGAAGGGGGGGCCTGCCCCCTGCTCCACCCACGCACGGGCCGCTGCACCATTTATGCCGACCGCCCCTTTGGCTGCCGCACCCATTTCTGCGCGGCAGCTGGGGGGCCCTATGCCCGGCGCGAGGTCGCAGACCTTATCCACCAGTTGGAGGCGGTGGATGCCCGGCTCGGTGGCAATGGCTCGCGAATGCTCCCCGGGGCCGTGGCCGACGCGCTGGAGCGCCTCGGGTAAGTGCGCTATTTTTTCGTAGCGAACTGCTCTTCCACAAAGTCCCAGTTAATGAGGTTGTGGAAAGCGGCAAGGTATTCTACCCGGCGGTTCTGATAGCGGAGGTAGTAGGCGTGCTCCCAGACATCCACCCCCAAAAGGGGCTGGTTGCCGAACATCAGCGGGTTATCCTGGTTGGGGGTCGTCTGGATCTCCAGCTTCCCCTCCGGGGTGCGCACCAGCCAGGCCCAGCCGCTGCCAAAGACCTTCATCGCCGCGGCGTTAAACTTTTCGCGAAATTGATCCAGACTCCCGAAGGTGCTGATGATCTCTTTCTCCAGATCGCCCTTGGGGGCTTTGCTGCCGTTTGGCTTAAGAAGCTTCCAGAAAAACGAATGGTTCGCATGGCCACCCGCCTGGTTGCGCACGTCCTGCCGGATATTCTCGGGCACGGCGTCGAGCTTGCTGATGAGGTCTTCAATACTCCGGCGCGAGAGGGAGACGGGGGCATCCGCGAGCAGCTCGTTGAGCTTGTTGACATACGCCGCGTGGTGTTTGTCGTGGTGGATCTCCATCGTCCGCGCGTCGATAAATGGCTCCAGCGCGCTGGTGGGGAAGCCCAGCGGCGGCAAAGCATAGGCCCCTGGGATTGTCGGCCCCGGGGAGGGAGACTGGGCCAGCGCCCCCTGTTTGGAGAGGAAAGAAGGGAGTAGCGCGGCCATTCCGGCCAACGCGGCGGTTTTGAGGGCTTGGCGTCGGGTAAACATGGGGCTCAAACGTTTCTTAAAAAATTAGGGGAAAGTGCAGGGTGGAATCCACCACACTGCCCGAGGAGCTTGACTTGCATCAAGAAAAATGGCGCGCGCATCCTACCGGAACTTTCCGCAGTATGGCAACTCTCTGTTGAACAATCCCTCAGAAGCCCATTTGCATTTGCCAAGCGAGGCAGAGGGGCGGCAGAATCGCCCGCTTTCCATGCGCGGTATTCTTATCACATTTGAAGGGGGCGACGGCTGCGGCAAATCGACACAAATCTCCCGGCTCACCCAGCGGCTGGAGGCAGCGGGCCTCTCGGTGCTGACAACGCGGGAACCCGGCGGCACCCCTGCGGGAGAAGCGATCCGCCACCTTCTGCAGACGGCCCGCGAGGGCGAGGCGCTTACCCCCGAGGCGGAGCTGCTCCTCTTTGCCGCGAGCCGCGCGCAGCTCGTGCGCGAGGTGCTTGAGCCCGCGCTGGCTGCCGGCCGCGTCGTCATTGCCGACCGCTTTGCAGACTCCACCACCGTCTACCAAGGGTGCGCCCGGCGGCTCCCGGCAGATGCGATCGCGTGGGCCAACCGGTTTGCCCTAGGCGCGTTGCAGCCCGACCTCACCCTTCTGCTCGATCTGGAGCCCGAGGCCGCCCGCGAGCGGCTTGCTACCCGCTCCGGCCCGGCAGACCGCATGGAAGCGCAGCCGCCCGAGTTTCACCACGCCGTGCGCGAGGGGTACCTCGCGCTCGCGGCGGCGGAGCCCGGGCGCTTCCGCGTGCTGGATGCCGCCCTCCCCCCCGAGGCGCTGCATGAAGTGATCTGGAACCTTATCTCGGAGAAGCTCCATGGCCTTCACTCCTGAAGCCGCCTTCGAATTCCTGCGCCGGGCCCATGGCAGTGGGCGGCTGGCCCATGCGTACCTCTTTTCGGGTGAGCCGGGCAGCGGCAAGCGCACCCTTGCGCTACGGTTGGCGGCACTGCTCAACCGCCTCCCGGATGACCCCGGGGCCGCCGCGCGCCTGGCGGATGTCCATATCGTCGAGCCCGAGTCCAAAAGCCGCCTCATCCGCGTGGAGCAAACGCGCGAGCTGGAGAAAGCGTTGCAAATGCGCAGCGACAACCCCGGTGGCCGCAAAGTCGGCATCCTCTTTGATGCCGAACGGATGAACGCCGCCGCGGCCAACTCCTTCCTCAAAACGCTGGAGGAGCCTCCGGCCAACTCGCTGCTCCTCCTGCTCACGGCGCACCCCGAGATGTTGCTCGATACGATCCTCTCGCGCTGCATCTTCGTCCAGCTTGCCGCCCCCGCCCGCCGCGGGCCCACCCCCACGCAGCAACGCCTCCTGGAGCGGCTCACCACCCATAGCACCCTGCGCGAGCCGGGTCTGGGCGAGGTCTTCTCCCTCGTGCGCGATTTTACCCTCCTATTGGGAGATGCCCGCGCAGAAGTCCTGGCCGAGGGCGAAGCCGAGCTGAAAAAAGAGGAAGCCCTCTACCGACAAACGACCGACGGCAAATGGCTCGAAGAGCGGGAGGAACACTTCAAGGCACTGGGAGAATCCCGCTACCTGCAAGCGCGCGCCTTGCTCGTCGAGACGCTCCTGCAATGGTGGGGCGATGTGCTGCGCCTCAAACACGGGGCCGATGGGTTGGACTTCCCCTCCCACCGCGAGGCCACCGCAGCCCTCGCCGAGCGCACCCCTACCCCCGAAGCCCTGCGCCGCCTTTCCGCGCTCGAAGGGCTGAGGGAAAACTTCAACCGCAATGTGCAAGAGCAGCTTGCCATCGAGGTCGCCTTCCTCAACGCCTTTGGGGCGTAAACGATTTATGCTTCCGCGCTCCAACGGCTCATTCCGCCTCTTCCGGGTATTTGGCATCACCGTCTTCCTCCATTGGTCGTGGTTCCTCGTTGCCGCGTGGCAGCTTGACCGCCGGGGCGACCAATACTCCCACATCCTCTGGAGCGTGGGCGAGTACCTTGGCCTCTTCCTCATGGTGCTCCTGCACGAGTTTGGGCACGCACTCGCCTGCCGCCAAGTCGGCGGCCGGGCAGACCAGATCTTCCTCTGGCCGCTCGGTGGCGTTGCCTATGTAGCGCCCCCCTTCCGCCCGGGGGCCCACCTTTGGAGCACGGCGGCGGGGCCGCTCGTCAATGTCGTCCTCATCCCGGTTTTTGAAGGGCTACCCTACTTGCTGCACGCGGCCGGAGTCGTCAACTTCGAGGCGTACCAGCTCGTCGGGCAGCTCCGGTTCATCAATATCATCCTCATCATCTTCAACCTCCTGCCCATCTACCCGTTGGATGGCGGGCAGATCGTCCGAGAGCTGCTCTGGTTCCCTCTCGGCCCGGTGCGCAGCCTTTCCATCGCCGCCGTCATCGGCCTCGTCGGCTCCGCCGCGCTGGTGGGGCTGGCCATTTATACGATGAACCTCTTCATGGTCATCGTCGCCCTCTTTATCTTGAGCCAGGCTTGGAGCGGCTACCAGAGCGCCCGCGCAGCCGCAGCCTACTTGCGCGAGCAGGGAATCTCCCCGAGGTAGCGGGAGGGGGTTTCCCGGCTGGCCATCTCCACCCACGAGCGGTAGAATGGCCGCTCCACCAATGGCCTTCGACCTCCCCTCCCTCATCCGCCAGCGGCATGGAGAAAACTATACGCTCCACGAGCGCCACCTCAACCGCACCCTCGTGGCCGTGCAGCGGACCATCGGGTTCGACAAAGTCTACACCCGCGCAGAGGGCGCTTACCTCTACGACGCCCAAGGGCGCGACTATCTTGATTTTCTAAGCGGCTTCGCCGTCTACAACATCGGCCGCAACCACCCGGTGGTAAAGAAAGCCCTAGCCGACACCCTCGCCCAAGACCTCCCCAACCTCGTGCAGATGGATTGTTCGCTTTTAAGCGGCCTCCTCGGCGAAGCCCTGCTCGCACGCCTGCCCGACCACCTTGGGGCTGTCTTCTTCTGCAACTCTGGGACCGAGGCGGTGGAGGGGGCCATCAAGTTCGCCCGCGCTGCCACCGGGCGCACCGGCCTTCTTTCGCTGGAAGGCAGCTTCCACGGGCTCACCATGGGGGCCCTTTCCATCATGGGGTGCGAAGCGTTCTGCGAAGGGTTTGGCCCCGGCCTGCCCGAGTGCCACCGCGTACCCCTCGGCGACCTGGCTGCGCTGGAGGAAGCGCTCGCCACCGGGCAGTATGCCGCCTTCATTCTCGAGCCGGTGCAAGGCAAGGGGGTCCACTTTGCCGAGCCTGCCTACTACAAAGAGGCGCAGTGGCTCTGCCAAAAGTATGGCACCCTGCTCGTTTGCGACGAAGTGCAGACCGGGCTCGGGCGCACCGGTCGGTGGTTCGGCTTTGAGCATTGGGGGCTGGAGCCCGATATCGTGACTGTGGCCAAATCGCTCAGTGGCGGCTACGTCCCGTGTGCCGCGGTAGCCACTCGGCGCTCCATCTTCCAGCAAACCTACAGCAGGATGGACCGCTGCGTCGTCCACTCCTCCACCTTCGGGCGCAACAACCTCGCCATGGCTGCCGGGCTGGCCACCCTCCACGTGCTGGAGGAGGAGGGGCTCGTCGCCAATGCCGAGCGGATGGGCCTCATCCTCAAAGAGCGCCTCCAAGCCTTGCGCCAGCGCCACTCCCTCATCCGCGAAGTGCGGGGGGTGGGGCTCATGCTTGCCATCGAGTTTCAGCAGCCGGCTGAGTTTACCGCGCGGCTCGGGTGGCGGCTCATCCACGCCGTGGAGCCCGCGCTCTTTGCGCAAATGGTCGTCACCCGGCTCCTCTCGCGCCACCGCATCCTCACCCACGTGGCCGCACACGGGCGCGACGAGATCAAACTCCTCCCCCCGCTCATCATCACCGAGCGAGAGGTCGACCGCTTTGTGCAAGCGCTCGACGCCGTGCTCCACCAGTGCGCCCGCTTCCCCGGGCCCATCTGGGAACTGGGTGCAAACTTCCTGCGCACCACGCTGCATCCCAGCGGTCGCTAGTCTGCCCTTTTACGCCAAAAGGCGTAGTTCCCAGCCCCTTTTGGCGCAAAATGGCCATTGACCTCCTGCTCCCACACCCACCTACACTAAGGCTAGGCATCCGAAACTTTATATACCACCCCGTAGAACATCACCCCATCATGAAATCTCAACACGCCACAACCACCGTGCGCCGTAGTCGGCAGGTGGCGCAACCCCAACGCAAAGCCTGGCTCCCCCTCTGCGCTACCGCCCTGCTTGCCTTGGGGGTAGCGCAAGCCGAGTCTGCCGAATACATCTCCACCCTCGACGCGCCGACCTACTCTTCCGCCGGGATTGGCTCCACCGTCTGGGCCGGTATCTCCTTCAAGACAGACAGCCAGAGCTATGAGTTGGAGGGCATTACCGGCTACCTCCACTTCTATAGTGGGAGCGCGGGGCTTGCTCTCGGAGGCCGCCTTTACATTGCCGACGCTACGGGCAAGCCCGTCACCCTTCTCACGGACCTTACCTTCACTTACGCCCCCATCACCGTCGGCAACCAATACGTAACGTTTACCCCCACCGCGACGTTCGAGCTTGAGGCGAATACCACCTATGCTTTTGTCATCGCCCCACAAGTGGGTGTCAATGGCTATTGGCACACCACCCAGGCCACCAACACCCCGACGACCGACGTCGTCACCAGCTCGTGGACGATGCCGGCCTACATCCCGTACACGATGGATTCGGGTGGAAACTGGATGGATGCCGGCGGCACCGGCACCCAGCGGGCCATTGGGGGCATCTATGCCACCGCCATCCCCGAGCCCTCCTCCCTTCTACTCCTGAGTATCGCCGGGGTAGCCGGGTGGAAGTTCCGTCGGCGGTTTCAACGGTAGCTTTCCTCCTCTTTAAACCACCTGCCTTGGCCTTGGGCCGAAGCAGGTGGTTTTGTTTTAAGTAGCCAGCGGGCGTTTTTCCCGCTTTGCTTCCTCCGCAGGTTCCCACCGCAACGGGAGCCACCCTCTGTTTATGAAAGCCAAAGTCCTCGTGGCCGAAGATGAGCCGGATATGCTGGCGCTTATCGCCTCCAACCTCCGCAATGGAGGGTACGAAGTCCTCTCCGCCGAAGATGGCCCCTCGGCCCTCGCCGCCGCCCGCACCGAAAACCCCGCCCTGCTGGTGCTCGATCTCATGCTACCGGGAATGTCCGGGCTGGAAATCTGCCGCACCCTCAAGGGAGACCCGGCCACCGCCCGCATCCCCATCCTCATGCTCACCGCCAAGGCCGAAGAGATCGACCGCATTGTCGGCCTTGAGCTGGGGGCAGACGACTACCTCACCAAGCCCTTCTCCCCGCGCGAGCTGGTCTTGCGCATCGGCAACATCCTGCGCCGGGCCGGGCGTGCGGACGAACCCGCCAGCCTCCTGCAAGCCGGGCCGATCATGATCGACCGCGAGCGCCTGCGCGTCACCGTAGAGGGCGAGCCCGTGGAGCTTACCGCCACGGAAATGAAGCTCCTCTCCCTGCTCGTCGAGCGCCGCGGCCGCGTGCAAGCCCGCGACACCCTGCTCAACGACGTCTGGGGGTACGAAGTCGCCATTGATACCCGCACGGTCGATACCCACGTCCGCCGCCTCCGCGAGAAACTCGGCAGCGCCGCCGATTGTATCGAGACCGTACGCGGCTTCGGCTACCGCTTCGCGGAGTAACTTCGGCCCGATCGGCATGGATTTCCTTCTGCTGCTCGTCATTGCCGGGCTCCTCATCATCCTCTGGCGGGAGCGCCGCCGCCACCGGGGAGATTGGGCCTCTGTCGCCCGCATCCTCGATGCCGTGCTGGAAGGGCGCCGCCCCACAAGCTTCATCCTCCACGGCGGGGCCGTATACCGGCGCATCGGCCTCCAGCTTGAGACCCTGGCAGACCAGCGCGACCGGCTTCAACACCAGATCTCGCAAGACGGCTTTAACCTCCAAACCATCCTTGCCAGCATGGCCGATGGAGTGGTGGTCGTCGACCCCGCCCTTCAGATCCGCCTTGCCAACACCTCCTTCCAAAGCGCCTTCGGCCTCCGTAGCGCGCCCCAGGGGCGCACCATCCTCCAAGCCTTGCGCAACCCTGAGATCGAGCGGGCCCTGCGCGAAACCGTGAGCCTTGCCACCCCCTTCGCTCGCGAGCTGGCCCTCCCAGCCAACGGGCGGCACTTCTTCCTCAACGCCGCCCCCGTACGCAACGCCGAGGGGGCCGTGCTCGGCGTCGCGGCCATCTTTCACGATATCACCCGCCTCAAACAGCTCGAGCAAGTGCGCCGGGACTTTGTGGCCAACGTCTCCCACGAGCTGCGCACCCCGCTCTCCATCTTCCAAGGGTATCTGGAAATGCTTCTGGATACGCCGGACCTCGCCGAGGCGCAGCGCACCGAGACCCTCCACATCCTCCAGCGGCACTCCGCCCGGCTCAACGCACTGGTCGAGGATCTCCTCACCCTCGCCCGGCTGGAGCAGCGGCAAGGGGCCTTCGAGCCCGAGCCGCTCGATACCGCCGCCCTCCTCGCCGCTGCGGAGCTGGATTGGCGGCACCAATACGGGGAAAAGCAAGTCCACCTCCGGGTAGAGGCCACCCCCGCGCTCCCGCACATCGCCGGGGAGCTGCTCCGGCTGGAGCAGGTGATGAACAACCTGCTGGAAAACGCCCTTAAATACACCCCCGCGCAAGGGTGCGTCACCCTCACCTCGCAGCTTCTCCCGCCCTCGCCCGCCGCCCCCGAGGGGGTGGTGGAGATCTCCGTGGCAGATACCGGCAGCGGCATCCCCCAAAACGATCTGCCTCATATTTTTGAGCGCTTCTACCGCGCAGATAAAGCGCGCAGCCGACATTTGGGAGGCACGGGGCTGGGCCTCTCCATCGTCAAGCACATCATCATGCTCCATGGCGGCAGCGTCCATGCTGAAAGCAACCCGGGTGGCACCACCATCCGCTTCACCCTGCCCGTAAACAATACGCCCGCCATGGAGGCAAGCTCCAGAGCGGGCGCAGAAAAATAAGGCGGCTTAACGCAGGAAATAGCGCTTCGAGCGGAGCGCGCCCGTCGTCTTGAAGAGCTTGCCATTGTGCTTGAGGTAAAGCACCACGGTGTTGTAGTTGAGCTCGGTCTTCTCCGAAATCTCCTTTTGGCTGAGCCCCTCGGGGGTTTCCGAGAGCACCTTCAAAATACGGCCACGCACCTCTTCGGAGCTAGTCCGCTTGCGGCGCACCTGGCCAACCGGAGCTGCCTTGCCGGTAAGGCCTGCGATCTCATCCTCCAGCGCTTGCACTTCCTGCCGGGCGACTTTAAGCCGCTCCTGCAGCTCAACTACCTGTGAGGAGCGAAGTTTGGCAATTTTAGCTTCCAGTTCGTGAATCTGACTCTGTACGTCGGTTTCCATAAGTTACAGAAGGGCAATAACATCCAACCGCACGGGGGTCAACAGCAGCTTCTTTTGCATTGCCAACCCTCCCCAAAAAAGGGGATAACATAACCTCTCGGGGCCGGTGCATATGAGTCCACATACTCCATATGAGTGGTAAAGCGACCCATCAATCTCTTCATGGGCTCTCTGCCGACGCCCTCAAGCGAGCGGCGCTGCGCGGCTTTTTGGCCCAAGGGAGGCCCTCGGTCCTACTCGTCGGGGCGCTGCCCGAGCAATCCGGCTTCTTTCCTCCGGGCGACCAACGCGAGGCCGAGCAAGGCGAAGCCCGCACCTGGCGACACGGCCTTGAGATCGCCCACGCCCCCTCCTTTGCCGCTGCGGAGCAGCAGTTCCGCCTGCGAGACCCGCACGCCGTGGTGGTAAACCTCTCCGGCACCCCGGGAGACTCCCTCGGCCCCCTGCGGCGGCTGCGTACCCTTTTTGCAGAGGTGCCGCTCATCGTGCTCGCCCCCACGACGCTTACCTTTTTGCAAGAAGCCATCCTTCGCTGTGGGGTAAATGCCTTTCTTGCTGCGGGCAGCTGTACCCACCAACACCTTGCACACACACTACGGGCAGGCATAGAGGAGCGGCGACAGAAAGCACCGGAGCCCCCGCCCCCAGCCCCCAAGCCCAGCGCGCGGGAAGGCGAGCTTGAAGCCTTGCAAACCGAGCTGGCGCAAGCCCGCGCTGCCCTCGCCCGAGCCGAAGCCGCCAACCAAGCCAAGAGCGACTTCCTCGCCCGCATCAGCCACGAGATCCGCACGCCGATGAACGGCATTATCGGGATGTCGGAGCTGCTCTCCTCCAGCGGGTTGACGCCGCGCCAGCAAGAGCACCTGGGCCTCATCTCCCGCTCGGCAGAATCGCTTCTGGAGTTGATCAACAACGTCCTCGACCTCTCGCGGATCGAAGCCGGGGGCATCGAGCTGGAGCGCCGCCCCTTCCCCGTACGCGAGCTTTTGGGAGATGCCATCCGCCCGCTCGCTGTCGGGTCTGCCCTCAAAGGGTTGGAGCTGGTTTTGGAAATAGACCCCACCGTCCCCACCCACCTTTCTGGAGACTCGGGCCGCCTTCGGCAGACCCTCATCAACCTCGTGGGCAATGCCATCAAATTTACCGAAAGCGGCAGCATCGCCATTTGCGCCACCCTCCGGCGGCCCCCGGGGGAGGCCCCATTCCTCCTCTTCCGCGTAGCAGATACCGGCATCGGCATCCCGGAAGAGATGCAGGGCCGCATTTTTGACCCCTTTATCCAAGCCGCCCCAAACCATGCCGAGGGCAGCGGCCTTGGGCTCGCCATTACGAAAAACCTCATCGAGCAAATGGGGGGCAGCATCACCGTCCAAAGCCATGCCGGTAGTGGCAGCGTTTTTGAGTTTACCCTACCCTATACGGCAGCGCCCTCTGCGGCCCCCGGGGGGGAGGCTTCTTTTCACGGCATTCGCGCCCTCGTCATCGAAGCGCACCCGGCCGCGTGCCGCTCCCTCCTCTCCATGCTCGGCGAGCTTGGGTTGGAGCCCGACACCGTGCTCGAGCGTACCACCGCGCTGGAGCGGGTGGAAAAAGCCCGCCTCCACGGCCGCCCTTACGACCTCGTCTTCACCGGCACCACCCTCGAACCCGAGGGGCTGGACCGCATGGGCGGCGCCGCCTTGCGAGACCAGCTTGCCAACAGCCCCGAGCCGCGCCCGGCCCTCATCCTCATGCTGCCGCCCACCGCCGCCGCCGTGGAGTCGCAGTGCCGCACCCTGCCCGGGGGGAGCTGGGTGATCTCCAAGCCCGTCGTCCACTCCAGCCTTGCTGAAGCCATCGAAGGCAGCCTTGCCGCCTCTGCCTCCATAGCCGTACCCACGCCCCTTGCCCCCACCCCCACGGCGGCAGCACCCCTGCCCGCTCCAGAGGAGCCTCCGAAACGAAGCATCCTCATCGTGGAAGATAACCGCATCAGCCAACGTGTCGCCGAAACCTTGCTGGAGAGTGAAGGCTACCAGGTCACCATCGTCCAGAACGGTGCCGAAGCGCTTGAAGCCCTGAAAAACGCCCATTTTGACGCTATTTTGATGGACCTGCAAATGCCCGGAATGGATGGGCTGCAAGCCACCCGCACCATCCGCGCCGCGCGCGATGGCAGCCAGCGCATCCCCATCATCGCCACCACTGCCCACGCCATGAGGGGCGACCGCGAGCGGTGCCTGGAAGCGGGGATGAACCACTACCTCTCCAAGCCCTTCCACCGCCGCGAGCTGCTCGACCTTGTCGAAACCGTCCTCCCTACCCCCGCCAAAGGCCACCCGCCCTACCGCCGCTGAAAGCGGAACGGAATTCGAACCCGCCACTTCTACTCTATTGGGGAGTTTCCGAGGCCCAAATCGTGACAAAACGTGACAAAAATTTTTGCCGGAAAGCGTTTTGATTCGCTCAATGCAACGTCTGCCCGACGTTGAATTCTCCAAATTTACCCAGTAACCCTACGTCTTCGCCCAAAGAATTATGGAGGCGGGGGCGGGAATCGAACCCGCGAATAGGGGTTTTGCAGACCCCTGCCTTACCACTTGGCTACCCCGCCTTCTCTTGCCAAACCCACCCACGCTCTCGATGGAACGTTGTGGAGGGGGAATAAATGCCCAAGGCCTGGGAAACTTGCAAACGAATTGTTTGCAAAAAAGTCACTTCACCCCGGGCGGGTAGAGGTAGACACGGAACGCCGCGTTGCCGTACACAAACTCCAGCCCGGCGGGCGGGGAGCTGGGGCGCATGAAAAGAGTGGCCCCAAGTACGCGCTCGGGCTCTGCTACTTCCTCCCCCAACAATGCGATGGCTTGCGGCACCACGCGCTGCGGCTCGTAGGCGACGATGGCGGCCACTTGCCGCGCCTTTAGCAACGGCTCTGCGGCGGCAAAATCGGGCATGAGCCAGAAGCGCGCGGCATCTACAATTCCCGGCAGGCTCTGGTGCGAGCTCCCTGCCACGCATGGCTGGCCCGACCAATACGCCAGCGCGGGGCTAAACCACCATGGCGCAAGCACGGGCAAGCTCCGCTCGCCTTTGAGCTGCAGCGCAACGTCACGCAGGGCGAGCTGGTCGGAGCGCACTTCGCGGCGGCGCGCGGTTTCCTCCGGGGTAAAGCGATGGTCCCACTCGGCAGCCACGGGCCAAAGCGCGAATGCAAATGCCACCCACGCAGCCACCCACGCAGCCAGCCGCCCACGCCGGGGGAACCACGCAGCCAGCTCGCGCATTTGCATCGGCAAGCTCATCACAAAGACGAGCGAAAAGAAGTAACCCCACCGCACCTGCCAGCAGGTCAGCCCAAAAAGGAGCGCCAACAGGCCGAGCCAATACCACGCCTCCCGCTCCTGCCTCCCCGCGCGCCAGAGGAGCACCCCGGAGAGCGGCAGCCAACCCAATGTCCACCCCAGCCATACCGTGGAGAGCGGTGGCACGTGGGCCAGCTCGCCGATCGTCCGGCTCCAAGCCGGAAAGTATTGTTGGACTACCGGGTCGAAGAGGCTGGAAAACGTTCCGAGCGTCCCTTCCATGAGCCAAAGCACGTAAGCCATCCCAAAAACGCCGGTCACGAAAGACAACGATTCGAAGCTAAGGAGCCGCCGGGGGTTCAAAGCTAACACTAGAAGTAGCGCTGCTCCACAGAGGAGCACCGGCTCATAAAGAGAGACCCAAATTGCGGCAGACCATGCTAGCATGAAATACCCCACCCAATGATGCTTCTCCCCACGCGGCACCATCTGCGCCAGCGCGCCTAGGCCCATGGCCACCAACAACAGGAGGAGCGATTGGTGGTCTGGCCGCCCGAGCACCGTGCCATGTACCAACAGCGGGCTCACCGCAAAGAGCAACGCGCCCGCCAGCCGGTAAGGCCGCGCGCCCCACCAGAACCACAGAAAGAGCGCCGTAAAAACGCCAAGCACCACGGAGACCCACGCCCCGGCGAGATCCACCGGGCGCTCGGAAAATGGGGCCAACCCGCGCGCAAGCGTGGCCGTCGCCCAATCCATCGCCATGGTGGTATGCGATACCGTCCCGTGAGGCCAGTTCTCAAACTCATGGTGGCGAATAACCCCCTCCCCCGGGTCGTGGTAGACGCGCTCCACCCGCGTCATCCGGGAGTAGCAATCTGGGTCGGCAAAGAGCACCGCTTCACCCGCAAACACGCTCCCCCACGTCCAGCAGCGCACCGCCGCCGTAAGCAGCAGGACCAAGAGCAGGAGGGTGAGGCGCTTTACCACCGGGGCACGATTCCAGATGCCGCGCGGTGTGTCGAAGCCGTTTTCCGCAAATTCGGGCTTCCAAGCGGTGGCAAATTCCTCTTCCCTTTGGGGGTCTCCATGAAAAAGTACCTCGTCACCATCGGCCTTGAAGTCCACGTCCAGCTCAAGACGGCCAGCAAGATGTTTTGCGGCTGCCCTGTCGGCTTTGGCGCAGAGCCCAATACCCAGACGTGCCCTGTCTGCCTTGGCATGCCGGGAGCTTTGCCGACGATGAACCACGAGGCGCTTAAAACCACTGTCCTTACCGGCCTCATGCTCGGGTGCGAAGTCCCCGAAGTCTGCAAGTTTGACCGCAAGCAGTACTTCTACCCCGACATGCCGAAGAACTACCAGATTTCGCAGTTTGACCTCCCGCTCTGCCTCGGCGGCGGCGTCTTGCTGCACGACCTTGCCTACCCCAAGGACGCCCAGAAAAGCATCGCCACGCCCGATAAGACGGTGCACCTCGTGCGCATCCACCTTGAGGAAGACGTGGCCAAGAGCTTCCACTTTGAGAGCCAATCCGGCATCGACTTCAACCGCGCGGGCACCCCGCTCATCGAGATCGTCTCCGAGCCGGAGATCGAGTCGCCCGAAGAGGCATTTGCCTACCTCACCGCGCTCAAGCAGATCCTCATCTACGGCGACATCAGCGATGCCGATATGGAGAAAGGCCAGCTCCGGTGTGACTGTAACATCTCCCTGCGCCCCGAAGGCCAGGCCGAACTGGGTACGAAGATCGAGATCAAAAACATGAACACCATCTCGGGCGTGCGCAAAGCGCTGGCCTTCGAGATCGAGCGGCAGTACGAGATTTTGAGCGCCGGCGGCACCCTCCAGCAGGAAACCCGCCGGTGGGATGATGCCACGGGCCAGACCGTCCTCATGCGCATCAAAGAAAGCGCTCACGACTACCGCTACTTCCCCGAGCCCGATCTGCTCCCCGTACAAACGGCCGCCTTTGTCGCCGAAGTGCGCAACCGCATCCCCGAGCTGCCCACACAGAAGCGCGCGCGCTTTGTCTCCCAATACGGCGTGAGCGAGTACGACGCCGGGGTGCTTTCGAGCGACCTCGCGCTGGCCCGCTACTTCGAGGCCGCCGCCGCCAACGCCAAGAAGGCCAAAAACGTGGCGAACTGGATTTTGAACGATCTCGCCAGCGCCCTCTCCGCCGCGGGGCAGACGATTGAGGAATGCCCGATCCCCGCCTCCAATCTGGATGAGCTGGTGAATCTCATCGACAGCGGTGCCATCAACGGCAAGCAGGGCAAGGATGTCTTTGCCGAAATGTTTGCCACCGGCAAAGGGGCCGCCACCATTGTGGAGGAGAAGGGCCTCAAGCAAGAGAGCGACATGGGGGCCATCGAAGCGTTTTGCGACCAGGCCATCGCCGCAAACCCGAAAGCCGTGGAAGAGTACCGGGGCGGCAAGCTCGGCTCCATCAACTTCCTCAAAGGGCAGGTGATGAAGCTCTCGCAAGGCAAAGCCAACCCGGGGCTTGTCGGCCAGGTGCTGGAGCAGAAGCTCGCTTCCTGAGCAACCCTAAGCCACCTGCCGCCGCAGCCAGCGGCGGCGGGCTAGCCCGCCGAGCCAGACGCAGCAGAAGAGCCCCGCCGCGGCCACCACCATGGCCCCGGCAGCGGAGCAGTTCAGCCAGATCGAGAGGTGGACGCCCAGCAACGCCGAAAGGGCCGCAACCGCCACCGTAAGCCAAAGCCGGGTAGAGAGCCGGTCGGAAAGCTCAGCCGCCGTCATCGGCGGGACAATGAGCATCGCCACCGCAAGGATCGCCCCCACCGACTCAAAGGCCGAGACGATGACGACTGCCAGCGCCCCCATGAGCCCGTAGTGCCAAAGCCCCGTGCGGAAGTTGAGCGAGCGGGCCAACCCGGGGTCAAACGACGTGATGAGCAGCTCTTTGTAGAAGAGCGCGATCACCCCCGCGACCACCAGCAACACCCCGCCCATACGCAAGACCGAAGGTGGCCCGAGCTCCACCCCGCCCAAGGTGACAAAGGGCTCCAGCGGCACAAAGGCGATCTCTCCGTAGAGGACGCAATCCGCATCAATATGAAATGCGCCGCGCGTCTCCAGCAGGCTCATCATCACCACGCCGATGGCAAAGAGCGTGGTAAAGCTGATGCAGATGGCAGCATCCGCCTTCACGCGCGATTGTTTGTGGATAAACTCGATGAGCCCCACCGTCACCGCAGCCGCGAGCAGCGCCCCGGCAAACATGATCCAAAGGTTCGTCTGCCGGAAGATGAGGAAGACCACCACCAACCCCGGCAGGATGCTGTGGCTGATCGCATCGCCCACCAGCGCCATGCGCCGCAGGAGCAGATAGTTACCCACCAGCCCGCACGCAGCGGTGACGAAGAACCCCATGAGGAACACCCAGAGGGTGAGCTGTAAATCCTCCGTCCACGGGGCGATGACCATGCGCTGCCAATCAAATGCCGGGATCATTGCGCGGCCTCCTTCCCAAACCCGGTGGCGCGCCGGGCGGGGCGGGCGGCCCCCTGGCGGATATCCTCCACCCCGGGGATCAGCTTGCCGTGGGGGTCTTTGCGAGCATAGTTAAGCCGCTTCTCCAACTGGCGCACCGTCTCCTCGCCGAGGACGTGCTCGATGACCTCCGCGTCGTCGTGCACGCGGTCCACGGCCATCTGCGCGGCGTGGGTGAGGTAGAGCTCCCAAAGCCGGTGGTTGCGGACGATCTCGCACGCGCGCTGCCAGCCTTGCGGCGTCATTGCCACGGCGTCGACATTGCGCGTGGCCAAGCCGTGGCGCTGGATGGCGGCGACCCTCGCCTGCGCTTCCTCCAGCGTCTCGCGGCGGCGCTCGGCAAGCTGCCGCAGTGTCACCTGCTCGGTGCGGAACCCCTCATCCTCCAGCACGTGGTAGAGCGCTTTGAGCGTATTTTCCCGGCTCACCCGCGCTCGCTGGCTGCGCTGCCTCCACCAGCGCGAAAGGATGCCATGCCGCGGCCCAAACGCCAGCGCCGTGGCAAACACCGCCGCCGCCGAGAGCACCATAAACGGCCCCGTGGGGAGGTTGCGCCCGATGAAGGAACAAAAGACCCCTAGCACCCCGGAGCAAAGCCCAAACACCGCCGAAAGGAGAAGCATCGTCCCAAACCGGTCTGTCAGCAAATACGCCGCCGCCGCGGGGATGACGAGCATCGCCGAGACCAGCACCACCCCCACCGCCTGCAATGCCGAGACAATGGCAAACGCCAGCAACAACATGAGGCTGTAGTGGAAAAACGCCACCCGCAACCCAAGCGAGCGGGCAAAGCCGGGGTCGAAGCTCGTCAACCGGTACTCTTTGTAAAAGAGGAACACCGCCCCCACCGCCAACACCGCCACCGCACCAAGCAAGAGCACATCCGCCCGGCCCAGCGCCGCCGCCTGGCCAAACATAAACTTATCGAGCCCGCTCTTATTCCCCCCCGGGAGGTTTTGGATCATCGTAAACAGGCAGATGCCGACGCCAAAAAACGAAGCGAGCACAAACCCAAGCGCTGCATCCTCCTTATGCCGTGTGGTATTGCGGATAAGCTGCACACACCCCGCCCCAAGCAGCCCGGCGATGGTGGCCCCAATAAAGATCGCCACGGGGTCGCGCGTCATATTCCACAGGAACCCGAGCGCCACCCCCGGCAGCACCGCGTGCGAGAGCGCATCCCCCATGAGCGCGAGCTTGCGGACGACGAGGAAGGCCCCCATCAACCCACAACAAATCCCCAGCAACGCCGAGCCCACCAAGGCGTAGCGTAGCGAGGCATCCTCCAGCGCGAAGAAGCGCGCCACCCGCTCCAGCGTGCCCGTTTCCGAAAGGGTGCCGATCCGCGCCGCAGCCGCAGGCTCAAGCCCGAGCACCAGCAGCAATAGCGCGGGAAAAAGAAGGCGCTTTCTCATGGGGCGGTGCCGATGCTTTGGGCCACATCGCTCAAAATCGTCAGCCGCCCGCCGTAGGTCTTCTGGAGCTGGTCGGAGGTAAAAACCTCCGCCGTGGGCCCAAAGGCGACGAGCCGCATATTGAGCAGGAGCAGGCGGTCGAAGTAACGGGGGGCGGTGGAAAGGTCGTGGTGGACGACGAGGAGCGTCTTCCCCTTCTCCTTAAGCTCGCGCAGGAGCGTGATGATGGCGGCCTCCGTCGCCGCATCCACCCCCACAAACGGCTCATCCATCAAATAAAGATCGCTCTCCTGCGCCAGCGCCCGGGCGAGGAAGACGCGCTGCTGCTGCCCGCCAGAGAGGTTGCCGATCTGCCGGTTGGCAAACGCGAGCATCTGCACCTTCTCCAAGCACTCGCGCGCGGCCTCGTGGTCGGCCCGCGTGGGCCGCTGCCCAAGACGCAGCCGCCCATAGCGCCCCATCAGCACGACATCCATCACGCTCACGGGAAAATCCCAATCCACCGACTCCCGCTGCGGTACATACCCCACGCGGTGGCAATTCTCCGCATACGGCTTGCCGAAAATCCGCACCCGCCCGGAAGTATGCGGCAGGAGCCCCATGACGGCTTTGATAAAGGTCGATTTCCCCGCCCCGTTGGGGCCGATGATGCCGACCAGGCTCCCCTCGGGCACCGCAAGGTCGATCCCGTAGATCACCGGCTTTTTATGGTAGGCCACGGTGAGGTCGTGCACCTCCAGCGGGGGTGGGTTTGGGCCGGAAGAGGCGGGCGTTGGAGACGGGTTCATGAAAGTGGATGTGTAGCACTGGCTACAACTAAAAGCTACGGTTACTCCCAAACGGCCATCCTTGTCAACGGGGTTTTTCCGGTTTCGCGCATCCGGCCTCTCCCCCGGCGGCGATACCAGCGATATGAATGAGGCACCCACCATTGGCGAGTACCTGCTCTCCCGGCTCCGCGCGCATGGCGTGGGGCACATCTTCGGTATTCCGGGAGATTACATCCTCAGCTTCTACGAGCTGCTGGAGCATTCGGGGCTACAGACCGTCGTCACCTGCGACGAACAAGGCGCGGGCTTTGCCGCCGATGGCTACGCGCGCCTGCGTGGGCTCGGCGTGGTGTGTGTGACGTATTGCGTAGGCGGGCTCAAAATCGCCAACCCGGTGGCCGGGGCGTATGCGGAGAAGTCACCCGTGGTCGTCATCAGCGGGGCACCGGGCATTGGCGAGCGCGAGAAGAACCCGCTCCTCCACCATAAGGTGCGCGATTTTGATACCCAGCGGCGCGTTTTCGAACAGCTCACCGCCGCTTCCACGGTGCTGGATAACCCGCAGACTGCCTTCGCGGAGATCGACCGCGTGCTCAACGCCGCCCTTCGCCAAAAGCGCCCCGTCTACATCGAGCTCCCGCGCGACCGCGTGCATGCCCGGGGCATCCCCGGCCACACCCCGGCGGCCACGGCCGAGCGGAGCGACCCCGCCGCGCTCGCCGAAGCGCTGGAGGAGGCCGTGGGGTGGCTCAATGCGGCGCAACGGCCCGTGCTCCTCGTCGACGTGGAGGTCCACCGTTTCGGGCTCCAACAGGAGGTACGCACCCTTATCAACCGCACAGGGCTCCCTTTTGCGACGACGATCCTCGGCAAATCCGCCCTCGGCGAGCACCACCCGCACCACCTCGGCATCTACGGCGGAGCCATCGGCTCGGAAGCCGCCCGCGAAGCCGTGGAGGGGAGCGATTGCCTCCTTATGCTCGGCGCGTTTATGACCGACATCAACCTCGGCATCTACACCGCCCGGCTCGACCCGGCCCGCAGCATCAGCGCCACGAGCGAGCGCATCTGTCTGCGCTACCATGGGTATGATGAAGTCCGCTTTGGCGACTTCGTGCGCGGGCTGGCCAACCACCCGGATCTGCACCCCACCACGTCTGCGCCCCTACCCGCGCCAGAGCTACCCACGCCCTTTGCGCCCGAAGCCGACGCTCCGGTGACCGTGGCGCGCCTCTTCGAGCGGCTCAACCCCTTCCTGCGGGAGAACACGCTCGTCGTCTGCGACGTGGGCGATGCCCTCTTCGGCGCGATGGAGCTGCGCATCCACCGGCAGACAGAGTTTCTTGGGCCCGCCTACTACGCCTCCATGGGGTTTGCCGTGCCTGCGGCGCTCGGGGCCGGGCTGGCCAACCCGAAGCTGCGCCCGCTCGTGCTGGTGGGAGATGGCGCGTTCCAAATGACGGGGGTGGAGCTTTCCACCATTGCACGCCAGGGCTTAAACCCCATCGTCATCGTGCTCAACAACGGCGGCTACGGCACCGAGCGCCACATGCAGGATGGGCCGTACAACGACGTCGCCCCGTGGGCCTACCACAAGCTCCCCGAGCTGCTCGGCACCGGGCGCGGCTGGCAGGTGCACACCGAGGCCGAGCTGGAGAGTGCCCTCTTGCAAGCACTGGAGAAT